>NZ_AJYK02000058.1 GCF_000286955.2 Vibrio rumoiensis 1S-45 | reverse complement strand
ACGGAAATGTACGAATACGTCAGCACCGCCATTATCTTGAGTAATGAAACCGAAACCTTTCTCTTCGTTAAACCATTTTACTAAACCAGTTGTTTTGCTAGACATGTAGTGTCCCTTATATATTAAAATTCATAGTATTATCGCCGAATGCGATGTGCTGAGAGCTTGAATTATTGAATGTGACGTGAAGCTAAGGGAAAAACTGAGGATAACAACAATGACGAAGGAATTCTGAGGTTTAACTTTTACTTTATGTTTCATTAATAACTCTGAACAACAGAGCGAGATGGATA
The DNA here is from genome assembly GCF_000286955.2 of Vibrio rumoiensis 1S-45. Taxonomy (GTDB): domain Bacteria; phylum Pseudomonadota; class Gammaproteobacteria; order Enterobacterales; family Vibrionaceae; genus Vibrio; species Vibrio rumoiensis_A. The sequence goes on along the minus strand of NZ_AJYK02000058.1, from coordinate 79,511 downwards.
ATACCTGAACCATGAACGATGTAAAGGTTTATTTTAAATTATATTCATATAAATATATCAAATGGCAGTATTTCTTCTACACTGAAAAACTATTTTTAGTACGTTATCATTATTTATTTACTATAAATTTAAAATTACCTTAACAATATAATTCTTTCAGCTTGGTGATTTGAGGAACTGGCTCGACTAATTGAATCAAACTTAATCCATCAGGATTAAACCAAATCACATTTAACCCTGCTTGCATCGCGGGGAAAATATCTTTTTCTATCGTGTCACCCACCATTGTGATGTCATTGGCTGCACATTGTAATTGTTCTGAAATTTTCAAATAAAACTCAGCAGATCCTTTCGATATACCAAGATTTTCTTTGCAAAAATAGCCTGATATGTATTGTGCTAAATTCACCCTTTCAAATGCATTCTTAATGTCTTGCTCCGTGGAATCATCAGCATTTGTGGCAATATAAATAGGGTGTTTTTTTGATAGGTAACCAAGCACTTCTTTTGCGCCATCCGTCGCTTCCACGACATCCCAATCACACATTTTTCCTTCGGCATTTGGAAAGTCAGTCATTAACGTATCACCCCAGTCGAATAGATAGATATTTGGCATTGGTTATTCCTTTACGCTAATTTATTAAAGCTTCATTCATTAAAGCCATTGAGAACAAAAAAGGCACTGAGAGCGCCTTTTTAATCACAGGTTTAAACTAAATAGTTAAATCTCTTTTCTATTAAGATGAACGCTCATTTGTGGGTAAGGAATTTGAATCCCTTCTCTATCAAGCTCTTCTTTTATTGCTTGTAAAGTATCGTAGTAAACCTTCCAATAATCGGCAGTTTTAACCCAAGGTCGAACCGCAATATTGACAGATGAATCCGCTAAAGCCAAGACACCTATAGTCGGTGCAGGAAGTGCTAAGATGCGTTCTTCTGATTTAAGCACTCGAGCAATCACTTCTTTAGTTTTCTTCAAATCAGATTGGTAAGAAACCCCAATTTCAAAGTTAATCCGTCGCGCTTCATGGCGTGAAAAATTCACGATAGGGCCGGACATGATTTTGCTATTTGGAACCGCAACCATTTTATTGTCACCGGTCGTCAAAATCGTATGAAAAATATCAATCGCTTGAACGCTTCCAGCAACACCGCTGACTTCAATATGATCTTTCGTTTTAAAGGGACGGAAAATCACAATCAAGACACCAGAGGCAAAATTTGAAAGCGAACCTTTAAGCGCTAAACCAATCGCAAGGCTGGCAGAAGCAAGAACAGCAATCATAGATGCCATTTCAACACCAAGGGAGCCTAAAGCCGCAATAACGACCATCACAAGTAAAGCATATCGGACTAAAGAACCAATAAACTGCACCATTGACGCATCTACTCTCTTGCTTTCAAGTAAATTAACGACGCCTTTACTCACTAACTTAACTATAAAGCTACCCACAAAAAGAATGAGTATTGCAGAAATAATGTTAACGCTATATTGGATAAGTAAATCTGAATTATCCGTTAGCCAGTTCGTCACCACCGGGTGCGTTGTTTCCACTTGCGCAGATGATACGTTTGCGAGACTTTCTTCTACCGCCATCATGACTTCCCTACTTAAAAATACTTATCAAAAGTAATGAATAAAAAACAGAATTTGTTCAGCTTTGATCTAGAACGAACCTAAAGATAAGTTGCATATCACCACAAACGCCAAATAAATCAGGCGCAATATATAGATATTTGCCATGGGTGGGAATACTATTTTTTGATAAGGAAACAAGACTAGTGATCTGACGATGGAGTACAAAATTTTAATAAAGAGCAGTTAAGGAGGGAAAGGAGGGGTTATCAAAGAAGATCAAATACCTATCTGTCATATTAGGTAGGAAAATGGCCACCATAGGTTCGACAGATAGGAAGACAGTTTTTACAAATTAGTTAATAACAAACAATGCTACCGTTTGCCATTTCATAGCTTTTCATTCCAGCAGCAGTACATTCACTTTCACTACCCGTAGCTTTTGAAGCTGAGTTTGCAGCTGAGCTAGAAGTGTCCGTTGAGCTTGACCCTGTACTTGCACAACCACCTAGAACCAAACCGCTAATCAACACTAAAAACAACGTTTTTTTAGTCATAACACTCCCTTATTCGAACTCTTATTTCTAATACGAGTTCCGTAAATTTCTAATAACTTACAATGACAATAACACCACTCGCTTCGATACTAAAAAGACTTTTGGTCAAGAACACGTCAAATAAGTTTAGCTGAGCTTTTTTTCTTTACAATAACTTAGCCCCAAACTAAATAGATTCAGGGCTAAAGTACTATTTATTTTCAGTCTTGTTATTGATTTACTGCCATTACACCGTCAAATACTGCTGAATCAATTGCTCATTTAGCCCTTCCATTTTACCGTTAGCTACGCGCTTGCCTCGGTCTAATAAGCAGAAGTTATCCCCCACTTTTCGAGCGAAGGCGAGCTTTTGTTCCACCAGCAAAACCGTGAGGCCGTGTTTCTCGTTCAGCATACGAATGATGTCGCCAATCTCTTGTACGATATTCGGTTGAATGCCTTCGGTGGGTTCATCCAGTATCAACAATTCCGGCTCAACCACCAATGCGCGGCCAATCGCAAGTTGTTGTTGCTGCCCACCGGATAAATCACCACCACGACGATGCAGCATTTCCTTCAACACGGGGAAAATCTCAAAGATAAACTCTGGAATAACGCGATCGCCTCGCTTGCGGATCGGCAAGCCAATCTCTAGGTTTTCTTGTACCGTCAGCATCGGAAAGATTTGTCGACCTTGAGGCACATAACCAATGCCTAAATGTGGACGCTGCTCGGTCGATGACGACAACAAACTTTGACCTTTAAAGGTAATATCACCGCTTTTAATTGGATTTAAACCCATAATGCATTGCAACAAGGTGGTTTTCCCCACACCGTTACGCCCCATTAATACCGTGCATTTTCCTTTTTCGACTTCAACATCAAGATCCCAAAGGATGTGGCTTTCGCCATAAAATTGATTTACGCCTTGAACCTGTAGCATCCTTACTCTCCCAAATACACTTTTTTAACTTGAGGATGGGATTGAATTTGATCCATATTCCCTTCCGCCAATACATGCCCTTGATGCAACACCGTGACTTGATCGGCAATCGAACGAACAAATTCCATATCATGCTCAACCACCACGACTGAATGTTTACCCGCAAGAGATCGTAACAACTCGGCGGTGCGATCCATTTCTTGGTGGGTCATACCCGCAACAGGTTCATCCACCAGCAACAACTTAGGTTTTTGCATCAAGAGCATGCCAATTTCTAACCATTGCTTTTGCCCGTGAGATAAAGCGCCTGCCATTAACTGGCGATTATCACTCAGGCCAATCAGCGACAATACGCCATCAATCTCATCGCTTTGTTCGCCGGTTAATCTGGCGCGGAACGTATTCCATGTTCCACGTGTACCTGTCATGGCAAGTTCTAAGTTATGCCACACGCTCAGGCTTTCAAATACGGTCGGCTTTTGAAATTTACGCCCAATACCCGCATTGGCGATTTCCGCTTCATTCATCTCAAGAAGATTGGTTTTTGAGCCTAACCACACTTGACCTTGATCGGGGCGTGTCTTGCCCGTAATGATGTCCATCATGGTGGTTTTTCCTGCGCCGTTTGGCCCGATGATGCATCGAAGTTCCCCTTCTTTGATGTACAAGTTCAAATCATTAATGGCTTTAAACCCATCAAATGAAACCGACACCCCTTCCATGTACAACATGATGTTATGACGAGTATCAATAAGCGGATGATTGATGGGTTTTAGGAAGTCAAACACCTCATCACGACGAGTAAACTTCTCAAAGCCTTCACCAACACGTTTGATTGGAGTGACAATAGATTCTAATGCGCTCATGATGAGACCTCGCTTGATTTAGTTTGGTGGTTTGATGCTTGGCTATCATTTCCTTGTTGAGACTTTTCAGCCCAACGCTCGGATAATGCCCCCATAACCCCTTTTGGTAGGTACATGGTTGAAAGTACGAAAATACCCCCCAACGCGAACAGCCATACTTCTGGGAATTCCACGGTAAACCAGCTTTTGGCGTAGTTGATAATCAGCGCACCAACAATCGCACCGAACAAAGTTGCTCGGCCGCCTAGGGCAACCCACACCACGATTTCAATGGAGTTGATGGGGGCAAACTGCGCCGCACTGGTACTGCCTGCTTGCGTGACATAAAGCGCCCCGGCAATACCCGCTAAGACCGCTGAAAGTACAAACACCCACAACTTAATGCTGTCGACATCGTAACCAGTAAAGCGAGTGCGAGATTCCGCATCCCGGATCGCCATCGCCACTCGACCTAAACGGCTCGCAATCACCATTCTGCAAATCACATAACCAATCACTAATGCCATCACAGTCGTGACAAAAAGCCCGACTTTGGTGCTGTCTTGTTCTAGGCTAAACCCAAGTACATCTTTAAAACCCGTTAAGCCGCTGCTGCCACCAAAGCCCATCTCATTGCGAGAAAATGCCAGCATTAACGCATACGTCAGCGCTTGAGTCATGATCGAAAGATACACACCCGACACCCGTGAACGGAACGCTAAATAGCCAAACACAAATGCCAACACACCAGGCACCAGCATCACCATTAAAATCGCCACACCGAAGTTGTCAAAACCATGCCAGAACCAAGGTAATTCCGACCAATTCAGTGACACCATAAAATCGGGTAAAAGCGGGTTACCATAAACACCACGATCGCCAATTTCACGCGTCAAATACATGCCCATGGCGTAACCACCCAAAGCAAAGAACGCACCGTGGCCTAAGCTCAGTATTCCTAAGTAACCCCAGATCAAATCCACCGCTAACGCCACCAAGGCATACGATAAATATTTCCCCATTTGGGTTACGCTAAACGAGCTTAAATGGAAAGGATTTCCTTCTGGCACCACAAGGTTTAAAAACGGCACCACAATTGCCAGTAACAGCAAGAATGTGATGGTGATCTTTCCACCTTTATCGCTGGCAATAAAAGAACGACGAGCCAGAAATGTCGCCGATGTATTTGCGCCAGAGGCGAGAGTTTGCGTAGTCATAAAGCCTCCTTATTCCGCTGCACGGCCACGTTGAGGGAATAATCCCTTCGGGCGTTTTTGAATGAATAGAATGATGAATACCAGTACGAGAATTTTTGCGAGAACCGCGCCAGCCCATGGTTCTAGGATTTTATTGAATAAGCCTAAACTTAACCCTGCCACCAGCGTGCCCCATAAGTTACCCACACCACCAAACACCACCACCATGAATGAATCGATGATGTAATTTTGCCCCATGTTTGGCCCGACGTTAGTCAGTTGAGAAAGCGCCACACCGGCGATCCCTGCAATGCCCGAGCCTAAACCAAAGGTCATAGCATCCACTCGCTCAGAACGTACCCCCATGGCGCGAGCCATTGAGCGGTTCTGCGACACCGCACGAACCTGTAAGCCTAATGGCGTTTTCTTCAGTACCGCCAATAAGCCCAAGAACACCATGAAACAGAACAAGATGATGTAAAGGCGGTTATAGGTAAGCGATAACATTGGGTTAATATTGAGCGCACCCGACATCCAATCAGGCGTACTCACTGAGCGGTTTAAAGGAGAGAAAATACTGCGAACCGCTTGTTGTAGAATAAGGCTGATACCGAAAGTGGCGAGCAACGTTTCTAATGGGCGACCATATAAACGTCGAATCACGGTACGTTCAATTAAGATCCCCACTAACCCCGACACCACAAATGCCGCAGGAATAGAAAGTAATAACGCCGCGCCAATGTTATTTGGCATTAATTGCTGCATCACATAAGTGGTATAAGCGCCGATCATGATCAGCTCACCATGCGCCATATTAATCACACCCATCACCCCGAAGGTGATCGCAAGACCAATCCCAGCAAGCACTAATACAGACCCCAGACTTAACCCGAAGAATACCGTTTCAACCCCACCGTAAAGACTCTGTTTTTGTTGGAATTTATTTAACCCCAATTGCGCGGCTTTAATGACGCTTTCATCGGCATCGCTATGAATAATTTGGTTTAACGCACCATATACTTCCGACTGAGTCGAAGCTGAAATAATGTCAATCGCATCTAATTGCTCGGCGACATTTTGACTGGTTTTGACTTGGTTAATCGCCAGTGCCAGTTTGATGGCTTCTTGTACCTCACTGTCGTTTTCTAGATCATATTGCTCAGACAAAGCCGCCATGATCTTTGGAGATGACGTCCCTAACAAACTATTTACGGCCGCTAAACGAACCGCAGGATCATCGGCAGAAATATCCATTCTCGCCAACACATCTCGAATTTCAGAACGTAATGAGTTATTGGTACGAATTTTTGAAAAGTCACGTTTATTGCTGATGGTGATGATGCTTTGATCGGCAATCGCTTGGGCATTTTGCCCTTCTTTAAAATTGTCGATCACAAATAAAGCTTGGTCATCTTTACGGAAATACAAATTACCGTCTAACCAAGGTTGTAGTAATGATTTGGCTTTTTCTTGATCTAGCGAATTGGCAAGCCACTCGATCATCGCTTGCTTAGTGCTGCCCTTTTTTGCAGTAATTAACCCTGATTGAACCTCTGTAAAAGATTCAAAGGTTTCAGTTTGCGCCGCAGAGAATTGGCTCACGGTTAGCCCGAGAAACAAAACGACTAAAGATATGGTTTTTTTTAATATTGATATTTTCACAAGATACATCCATTTATCTGGTTATCAATGCGTTGTTCAACAAAGATAAATCAATGGTTTTATTGCCTGCTCATATCTTTGAGCCTTAACAATAAACGACAACTTCGGTGAATCTCACCCTCTATGGCTTTCATTACGCTCGCCATAAAAGGTGAGGGGTACTATTTATTCACCAGCTTATATTTATTCACCCAGTTAAACTTATTCACCACCTAAACAGGCTTTAGTTTTGGTGTTGTAGCTGCCACACATAATGGGTTTGGTCCAATCTGAAATGAGATCCGCAGAGCTTGGTAAGAAATCTGACCATGCATCCCCTTTCACTTCTTTCTCAGTTTCCCAAACCACATCAAACTGACCGTTATCTTGGATTTCACCAATCACGACAGGTTTTGTTATGTGGTGATTGGCCAACATGGTTGCCGTGCCACCGGTTAAGTTAGGCACAGATAAACCCACAATCGCTTGCGTCACTTTATCGGTATCCGTAGAACCCACTTTCTCAACCGCTTTCACCCACAAGTTAAAACCAATGTAAGTCGCTTCCATTGGATCGTTGGTCACACGTTTGTCATCTTTGATGTATTTATGCCAAGTATCGATGAAGGTTTCGTTTGCATCTGAATCAACGCTCATGAAGTAGTTCCAAGCCGCTAAGTGGCCGACCAATGCTGAGGTGTCCATACCTGAAAGCTCTTCTTCACCTACCGAAAAGGCGATCACTGGAATGTCTTCTGAAGACACACCTTGCGCCGCTAGCTCTTTATAAAACGGTACGTTGGCATCGCCATTGATGGTTGAAACCACCGCGGTTTTCTTACCTTCTGAACCAAACTTTTTGATGTTAGAGACAATCGACTGCCAATCTGAATGACCAAATGGGGTGTAGTTCACCATCACATCAGCATCCGCTACACCTTTACTTTTCAGATAAGCGGCTAAAATTTTGTTGGTGGTACGAGGGTAAACATAATCGGTACCGGCAAGGACAAAGCGCTTCACGCCCAGTTCATTGATGAGGTAATCGACCGCAGGGATGGCTTGTTGGTTTGGCGCAGCGCCAGTGTAGAAAATGTTTTTCGAGGATTCTTGCCCTTCATATTGCACCGGATAGAACAAGATGCTGTTGTCTTGTTCAAACACTGGCAACATCGCTTTGCGTGACGCGGATGTCCAGCCACCGAAAGTTACGGCGACTTTATCTTTTTCTATCAACTCACGCGCTTTTTCAGCGTACATTGGCCAGTTTGAAGCAGGGTCGACCACCACAGGTTCTAACTGCTTACCCAACACGCCACCTTTCTTATTCTGTTCTTCAATCAACATTAAAACAGTGTCTTTTAAAGTGGTTTCGCTGATCGCCATGGTGCCAGAAAGAGAATGAAGCACACCGACTTTGATCGTATCGGCCGCTTGAGCACTAAACGTGCAAGCACTGATCACCGCCGCACTTGCTAGTCGCTTTAAACGGGTTTTTAAGGTTTTGTTTTGCATAATAGATGTCACTCCTTGATTGCATAAATACTCATTCTTGAGATAAGTAATTAAGAGCAAGGAGTGTGCCAACCCATACAAACCATTAATAAAACAAAAGGTTATAAAGTTTTACTTTCAAATTAAAACAATTGATGTTTGATTATGGTGCATAGTCATCATGCAATTCACCAAAAGAGTGATATGTACCGTAAAATTCATACAACAGATGAAATCTCGCACTATTTAAGAGCAAAAGATTTAAAAATGAAGGGAGTTGAAACGAAAAAATAACAATTAACCAAAGTCTGACTCACTGGCTTTATGATACCCTAGCAACCAATAAGAAAGAACCGACAGGGTAGTCATTGATCCCTACAAATCAAAGTTAAACCTATTTTCTGATTGCGAACACACAAATCAAATCGATAAAAGTATAAATAAAACTCTTTTATGCTTAAATTAAGTGAACGACCTATATCAAAAACAGTTGAAGGGTATAACCTTAATCGAGCATATCGCTCTAAATAGTAATAACAAAAAGAAAACCTATGCCAGGAAGGTGTAGATAGCAGTGATAAAGGTGATCAATGAGTGATACAACCCAAAAAAGCCCCAACGCAGACTATCTGTATCTTAAGTATTTTTTCATCGCACTCTCATTGATAAACTTGATTGCGGGTCTACTTATATGGCCTGAACACGTTTTAAATTCAGAATTTAGTTATTTTATCTTTCTTCCTATTGTCATGGTCTCTGCACTCTATGCAGGATTCTATGCAGGCTTAATTGTTACATCGCTCATTTGTGTTGGTATGTTATTGCTATGTCCTTTGTTGGTTGATACTGCTTTTCTCGAAAACAGTATATCTTCTGTTAACATTACAATTTTTGCACTAATTTGTAGCCTTCTCTCCTACTATTTAGAGAGAACTTACTGCTCGAACAATACGCCACAATCAATCCCCTATCCTGTTGGTAATAGTAATACAGATCATAAACTCATCCATTCAATCATTGAAAGCTCTCCTAATATGATGGGATATTGGGATAAAAATCTACGATGTCATTATGCCAATCATGCTTTCAGCCAATGGTTTGATATACCACCTAAAGATATCATTGGTATCCACTTTTTAGAGCTTGTAGGTGAGCAGTTGTTTGCCTTAAATAAACCCTACATTGATGGCGTTTTACAGGGAGAATCCCAGCGCTTCGAGCGAATTTTAAATAAAACCGATGGCAGTATTGGGCATATTATTGGCCATTACATCCCCGACTTTGATATCGATGGAACGGTCAAAGGATTTGCTATTCAAGCAAACGAAGTGACGGTATTAAAAGAAACGGAAGCAAAAACCAAATTAGCAGCATGTGTTTTTGATAACACACTCGACGGTGTGATGATTACCGATGTAGCAGGCACCATCTTATCGGTAAACCCAAGCTTCACAAATATCACGGGTTACACCCAAAATGAAGCAATTGGACAAACACCTCGAATCCTTCAATCCAATCAATATGACCAAGGTTTCTATAATGCAATGTGGCAAGAAATTGCCACTGAAGGTCGTTGGAATGGGGATATTTGGAATCGACGCAAAGATGGGCAGACTTATTTACAACGCATGAACATCACCATGGTGAAAGATGAAAACAACAAACCTATTCATTACGTTGCCGTCTTCAGTGATATCACTTCCCTTTGGCGTAAAGATGAACGTATTAAGCATTTAGCTTTTCATGACGCATTAACAAACCTACCCAACCGAACCTTATTAATGGAACGGTTAGAGAAAATATTATCCAATACCACAATTAACGAACCTAATATCGCCCTAATGTTTCTTGATCTAGATGGCTTTAAATTCGTTAATGATAAGTTTGGTCATAACACAGGTGATAACCTCCTCAAAGAAGTGGCGAGAAGACTATCCCTCTTAACACAAAAATCGGATACTGTTGCTCGAGTTGGTGGCGATGAATTTATTTTTATCCTGAGTAATCCTCAAGGAAAGAAATATGTTACAGAGATTGCAACCCAGATTCTCTACTCTATAAATCAACCTATAAACATCCTTGATGATGAATGTCAAATTGGTGTATCGATTGGCATTGCTATGTCACCTGAAAATGGCAGTACACCAGAAGCATTAATTAGAATGGCAGATGATGCTATGTATATAGCTAAAAGCTCAAAACAAAATAAAATCATTTTTTCTTCAGTAGATGGTCAACAGTCTTTTAATACCGTGTAATAATGTGCGCTATAAACTCATACCCAAAAGCACTGACCCATGATTGAACTCACCCCACAAGAACACGCACTCGCCACTTTCAAAAGTAATTTACACCTTCCAAACAATGGTTTTCATACCTTGATAGTGGATCTTGCTCGTGAATTTCAATTACCTTTTCAATCAGTGCGTAAAGTATTAAAGCAATCTCAAAAAGTGATCGAGAAGAAAATTAAACACGATTTCGAGAATGTCGTTGAGCAAGACTTAACTCAAGCAAACTGGATTCAATTAATCCGAAACTCATTAACTATTTTGGCTCAAGATAACGTTCCCTTAATGGAAAGCCTGAAGCAAAACAAGCTTTACACCAGTGTTATTGATGCACTCGACAAGCCGTTAGAAAATGAAACAACTCACGAAGAGTTATTGGAAAATCTTGCGATGGTTTATGAAGTTGAAGTCTACAAATCACTGGCGGCAATGCTTTATACCTCGATCTTATACTGGAAGCTTTCAGACGATTTATTTCAGATGACTGAGGACAAACAGCAAGCATTGAATGGCTACCCTCAACACATTGAAGCCACCGTGCATTTATTGGATCTTGCGGAAAAAGTGAAGCTAAAAAGTAACTCATAACACTTCAAAATCAATCGAGTTTAGACACCAACTTAATCAACATCAAACCGAACTCTTTTTGTTTACAGCACAACCAGAGTTCGGTTTTATTTATTTTCTTATGATCCAATTAATTCAAGCAACTGAATTAATTGATCCTTTCTTAGCCTTAGCTAAAGACTTTGGATAAAGCACCAAAGCAATACCAATCAAGAAAGCACTGCATGATATCCATTGAGCAAGTGAAAGCTGTTCATCATAAATAAAGTAACCGCTGATCAACGCAAAAACCGAAACCAATAAGGTTAAAGGAGCGAGTTGACTCATTGGGTATTTAAGGATCATTTTGTTCCAAATCCAGTAACCGAATATTGTGGTTGGATAGGCTTGAAATAATACCGATATCCACACATCAGTATTCCAATGCTGGTAAGTATGACTTAACACTTCAACTCCATTTAACGTCACACTTAAAGCAATTAATGGAATAGGTGCAAACAGCATTCCCCAAATATTAAATGCAAAAGCAGATTGAGTGCCAGACTTGCGAACAATCACACCCGCGAGCGGCCAACAAATAGCAGAAATCATAATAAAGGCGACGCCAACAAGGGTGACATTACCATTGGTGAACATAATCGAAACGATAAGCCCAACCAACGCCACCATGATACCCATGGCCATGCGAGTGGAAATCACCTCTTTATACAACAAGACTCCCACTAAAACGGTGGTTAATACATCCATTTGCAATAACACTGCCGCCATACCAGAAGATAAACCAAAAGTGATTGAACATGATGCCATGCCCCAAATACCAGTCCCAAAGACCAAGCCATAACTCATGAGATAACGCCACGACACATTGGGTTTCCGCACAAAGAAAATGATAGGGAAAGTGGCACAAGTAAAACGAGCTGCTGCAATCAAAAGCGGATCTAACTGTGTTACCCCAAGCTTTATCATTGAAAAGTTAATCCCCCAAATGGCCATTACTCCAATAGTAAGCAATAAATCTCGTCCCTTCATCGTAACTCTCCTTTGTTTGCTATCGTTCCATGCTTAGTTTGTTAATTTACATGCACAGTGTTACTTGCAACCCAAAGGCAGTACAGATACAGTTTATTAACATTTATACAGTACAGTTGAATCAAGATGGCAAAGTACAAACAGTTAGTCGATAAATTTATTCAAGATATTGAAGCGGGGAAATTAGTCGCAGAACAACGCATTTTGTCACTACGACAATTTGCGAAACAACACAATATTAGCCTATCGACTGCGGTCAACTGTTATGCAGAATTAGAGTCATTAGGAAGAATAATCTCTCGTCCTCAAGCTGGTTTTTTTATCGCACCAACACAGCAAAAAACGTTAACACCAGAATGGCAGCCGTTTACTAGCCATGTGGTTGATATTCGTAAACAGCACCTACCTAAAACCATCAAAAATGGCCCACTAGGGACGTCTCGATTATTACTTGATGATAAAGCTAAACTTGCCCTTGAACGCAGCTTTCGACGAGCCAGTAAACAAATGCCAACACGTTTATCCAACTACCCAGATCTACAAGGTGAATCAACCTTTCGGAATGCCCTCTCCTCTCACTTTAGCCACATGGGTTTTTCATTTTCTGCCGATGAATTAATTATTACACATGGCTGTATGGACGCAGTAAAAACGGCACTATTGGTATGCACACAAGCCGGAGATACCGTAGCGGTCAGCTCTCCTTGTTACAATGGATTGCTGGAGCTTCTTTCTCAGTTACATTTGAAGGTTATCGAAATTCCATCCATCAAGACAGGCATCGATCTCGACCAACTAGAGCTGCACTTACAAGCAAAAACCATTAAGGCTGGGCTATTTTGTACCACGCATATGAACCCGCAAGGGATTACGATGTCGGTAGCGCAAAAAAAGCGTTTAGCTCAGCTGGCCAATTTTTATTGTGTGCCAATGATTGAAGATGACGTGTATTTAGAATTACCTCATCACAACGCGTTCCCTTTACCAGCAACCTATTATGATGAAAATGGGTATATGGTGTGGTGTGGGTCGTTATCCAAAACACTATCACCAAGTTACCGAATTGGATGGTGTAAACCTAATCGTTACTTTAAGGCATATCTTAAACGATCTTTAGGCGTACCAACCGTCATTCAATTAGCAATGGCTGACTTTTTAACTTCAAATGCTTATCAACAACACCTCAAGCGTGCTCGTTATCAACTTCTTCATAATAAGCAACATTACTTGTCATACCTCAATCAGCACTTACCACCGGGCTATCGAATCACACAGCCAGATGGTGGCTTGGTACTATGGATACAAATACCCAATTTAGATAACCACTCCTTCGCTCTGCAAGCCGAAGAAGCCAATTTAGATATTCGAATAGGATCAGTGTTTACAGAATCAAACCGTTACCAAGACTGCCTTAGAATCAATATTGGATTTCCCCTTAATGATGACATTAAAAAAGAAATAGATTTGATGCTGTTATTGATCTCATTGAATTAAGTGATGATTAAGTGATGGAGTAGTCAGTATCTAAATGTAAGAATTACACAAACAAAGCTAAAACGTCAAAAAATCACTAGAAACCATTAAGAATAATCTTAAATTATGCATTAATAATTTAACGCTATTGCTATAAGTAATAATAGCGAACATAATAATAACCATTATCATTAACCGACTGTAAATTAACATCAAAAATCAACATTAAATTAACAAGAACAAAAACAAAACATACATTTAATATATTCTTTTACTAATGATTATTGCCAATGATTAATAAAATTAAAAACACGTTAAAATATAGACAATGGCTTATCTCAATTGCTGCCTCTATTGGAATATTTTCAGTTGGCACGAGCATCATCATCGCTCAATCAATCAAGTCTTACGATGCTAATGTTCTCACTCGGCTTGGATCTGTCGTTTCTATTATTGAAACCAAATTAGAATCTACCGATGAAATCATAAATCGAATCATGCCACTAACAGGCATGCCCTGCTCGACAGCCGAACATAAACTCATTGATATCATTGTTGAATATGCCGAATTTCAAACACTTAATATTATAAAAAATAACATCGTAGCCTGCTCTACCAATTCTCGTATGGTCAATGCTGCCTATGTCACATCAGACAAACCAAACAATGAACTCAGCATTTTAGAATCCAGCGTAGTTACCCCAGGAAAAATTATTGGCGCGATTAAAGAAGTACATAATAAAAATGGCGTACTTGTCACTTTCAATGGAAAAATCTTTTATTCTATCTTAGAGCACATTGACGATAGCGATAACTTTCGTATTCAATCTTCTAAAATATGGTTCGATAAAGAAGGCATTATCCATTACTCCACTCAAAGAAGTAACTTAATGGTGGCTTCAGAAAAATATAATTTTAATATCAATACCAATGTTTCCACTCAAGATTACGTCAATGAAATCATTCAAAACAATACGTTTCTCATAATATTGTTTGCCGTTATTTCTCTAATTATCGGTCGCTATGTCTTTTTAAATGCTCAAAAGAATTCTAGCCTTTTCATCATGAAGGAAAGCATTGCTGATAATGAATTTACACCTTATGCACAGCCCGTCATGGATTCCAATGGCAAATTATCCGGGCTTGAAATACTGATTCGATGGAATAATAAGCACCACGGTTTGATTTATCCTGATGTCTTTATTCCGCTAGCCGAAGCATCTGGTTTGATTATTCCAATGACAACTCAACTCATGGAAAACACTTTTAATCTACTTACAACTGTAGAAAAAAAAGTGCCTAATGACTTTCATATTGGTATCAATATCAGCGCACAACATTTTGATAAAACGAACCAACAATCGTTGATCGCTAGCTGTAAAAAATACACTGATAGCTCTCTTAACGCTAAAACACACTTGGTACTAGAACTAACAGAAAGGCAAGCCATACACGATTACGATGAAACTCAATCCGTCTTTGACACATTGCATGAAATGGATATTAAGATGGCGATCGATGATTTTGGAACAGGCCACTCAACGTTATCTGACATTAAAAACTTAAACTTTGATTTTATCAAAATCGACAAGAGCTTTATTGATCTCATTGGATCAGATGCGATAGCGGCTCCTTTGGTCGATAATATTATCGATTTAGCCCAAAGGTTAGAACTTGCCATCGTCGCAGAAGGCGTTGAAACTCAAGAACAATTGGATTATTTAAGAACTCATAATGTGGATTATATTCAAGGCTATTACTACAGTAAGCCGATCCCATTAACCGAGTTTATTGAACAATACTTTACTTAGTTAACGGCCAACCTACACCGCTTGATAAATATTATTACACGCTTCAATCAACCGCTCTGCTAGCAATTTACTTTGGCTAGTCAGTTGCGGTTGAGCGTGTAAAATCAAATCGAGCGGAGCAATATTTGGCAGACCATCCTGTTGCGTCAGCACCCGATGTAAAGGCGTCACCAAGCGCTTTGGTAACAAAGAAATACCTAAGCCTGCTTCAACTGCGCAACCCACCCCAGACAAGCTCGTTGTAATGTACGCCATACGCCATCGTCGGCCTAAGGTATCGAAAGTGTGCGCCATTTCGCTTCGATACAACCCTGTACTGGGTAAACCAACCATAGGGACCGTTTCTTTATCTAAGTTATTCGATGAATGGCCATCAATCCAACACAAAGGTTCCGCCCATTTTGCAATACCTTGAGCGCTGTCTGGTCGGTGTTTAACCAATGCAATATCCAGTTCATTATTTTGAAACTGAGTCCATATATCACTACACATACCGCTTTTCACTTCCAAACGAGTTTCTGGAAATGCTTGTGCAAATAAAGATAAAGTGGGCACTAATTCATGAGTCGCGAAATCCTCTGGAACACCAAGTTTGATGGGTCTTTGCTCTGCATTACTGACGGTTTCAGCAATGGCATCTTCCATCATAGAAAGAATACGACGTGCGTGAGTCACAACCCTCTCCCCTTCTAAGGTGGGGGTAGCGTATCGGTTTTTTCGAACCAACAGATCACAATCTAACTGAGCCTCTAATTTGCGAATTTGTTGGCTAATTGTCGATTGAGTTAAGTGTGTACTTTCGGCGGCTCGAGTAAAACTGCCAGTATCCACAACGGCAATTAAGCTCCGTAATAAGATTGGATCAAGGGTTTTGTTCATCAGAAACTCACTTTGTTGTTTTTCTGCTATCTTCACTCTTTCACATTTATTTTGCATCAGAGCTAAGGTAGTGGGTTTACCACTGATACTAATTACATTATTTAATTTTTCAATCCTTAATTAGTAGCGCATAATCACACTAATTCACATGTCTTTTAAGCTAATCTGAGGCTCTGTTGATTCCCTTTTGAATTTACATGGCTCTCTTGTATGAAGGATCACAAGAAATGACTAAGAAAAACAGCTATTACTCTCCACAAGGTGGCCTACCACCACAAACACAATTATTGTCTGATCGTGCGGTATTAACCGACGCTTATGCCATCATTCCAAAACGCGTGATGACCGATATCGTGACAAGCTTCCTACCGTTTTGGGAAGGTATGCGCATGTGGGTTATCGCACGCCCATTAAGCGGATTTTCAGAAACATTTTCACAATATATCGTTGAAATTGAACCTAAAGGCGGTTCTGACAAACCTGAACTTGATCCTGCAGCAGAAGGTGTTTTATTCGTCGTTGCCGGTGAAATGGATATTACAATTGAAGGTGAAAAGCACCATATGGCCGAAGGTGGTTATGCGTTTCTACCACCAAAATGCAATTGGACGGTTCATAACAATAACGACCAACCAGTCCGTTTTCACTGGATCCGTAAAGCATATCAATATGTTGAAGGCTTAGAAGTACCTGAAGCGTTTGTCACGAATGAAAATGATATTGCACCAATCCCAATGCCAGAGACCGACGATGCATGGGGAACCACTCGTTTTGTTGATTCTTCTGACATGCGCCATGACATGCACGTGAATGTTGTGACATTTCAACCGGGTGGTGTAATCCCATTTGATGAAACTCATGTTATGGAACATGGATTGTATGTGCTTGAAGGTAAAGCGGTGTACCACTTGAACCAAGAATGGGTAGAAGTTGAAGCAGGTGACTTTATGTGGTTACGCGCATTCTGCCCACAATCTTGCTACGCTGGCGGCCCTGGCCCATTCCGTTACTTGTTGTACAAAGACGTAAACCGCCACATGCCATTTATTCGTCCTAAAAACTGAGTGAATATAAGCAAAAAGTACGGTAAATAAAAACAATGTTTAAGTAAAATCATTAAATGGTCACCATAGTCTGGTGGCCATTTTTTATAAATGTGACAAGCCTTGTTTATTAATGTTAAACACAACCTTCTAATCAAGATATAATTTGCGCCAATTCATTGGTGTTACAAGAGTAGAAACCTATGGCAACCATTAAAGATGTCGCAAAAGAAGCAAATGTTTCAATTGCTACCGTATCACGAGTGATCAACAAATCACCTAAAGCAAGCAAAGCATCGATTGAATCCGTCACACTTGCCATGGCAAAACTCGGCTATCGCCCTAATGCTGCCGCTCGTGCTTTGGTTAGCCAATCAACTCAAACCATGGGTGTATTGGTTGGTGACGTCTCTGATCCTTTTTTTGGTTCAATGGTTAAAGCCATCGATACAGTGGCAAGCCAGCAAGGAAAGCACTTACTCATTGGTAATGGCTATCACTCTGAAACTAAAGAACGAGAAGCTATTGAGCTTCTGATCAACCACCGTTGTGATGCATTGGTCATTCATAGTAAAAGTTTATCAAGCCAAGAGTTAATTGGCTTTGCAGAAGAAATACCAGGGTTAGTGCTTATCAACCGATTCATCCCTGAAATTGCTGATCGTTGTATTGCGTTAGACAATCACAAAGGCTCTTACCTTGCGACAGAATATTTAATCAAACATGGCCACCAGCATATTGGGTATATTTGCTCTAATCACGACATAGAAGATACTCATCAACGTAAAGCTGGCTACCTACAAGCTTTACAAGATAATGGTTTATCCCATTCAGAAAGCTACATTGAATACGGTTCACCCGATGAAGAAGGCGGTGAAAAAGCCATGACTAACCTTCTTGCTAAAGGATTCCCTTTAACTGCCATTGCTACCTATAACGATTACATGGCAGCAGGAACGCTTTCAGTATTAGAAGAAAATGATATTGATACCCCAAAAAATATGTCTATCATCGGGTTCGATAACGGCTTAATTGCCAAATATCTTCACCCTAAACTCACCACTGTTCGTTACCCAATTCAAATGATGGCCGAGAAAGCTGCGATTTTAGCGTTAAAACTTGCTAATAAAGAAGCCGCAAAAGCAGAAACTAATATGTTTACCCCAACTTTAGTTCGACGATTATCGGTAGTAAAAGCTTAATAATTTCTTATATTCCACATTATGCATCATCATTTTCCATTCTTGGCGCTACATCATTCCCACCTAACGATTGATACAATGCCACCTGCGCCATAAATTGATTAAACCTATTTTCGAGCAATGACGCTTTGGCATCTCGCGTATTTTCTTGCGCATCTAAGTATTCCATGATGGTTGTCGAACCATACTTATAGCGCGCGGCATAAATGTCTTCGGCATGCTTCGCGGCATCGTATTGCTCTTGTAGGCGAGCATTTTGATACAACAATTGATCACGCGCCGATAAGGCATTTTCGACATCTTGAAATGCGCTGTACAGCACTTGTCGGTAACTCACTATCGCTGATTGGTAATCGACATCCGCAATCGCTTTATTGTTTTCCATATCATTCCATTGCAAGAATGGCAGAGTTAAATCTGCCCCTAAACTGCCAATCGGGTTTGATAACAAGTTCTTCAACTCTTGCGATGAACCACCCAATGCCCCGGTGAGTGTCAACGTTGGTAAGTATTCCAAATCGGCAGAATCTTTGCTGGCTAATGCGGATTTAATATCGTAAATCGCCGCTTTTACATCTGGCCTGCGGATCAATAAATCAGCAGGAACGCCTGAGCTAACATCTGGCAAAGTAATATCGGGTAAGGATTGAACCGTCTTGGTCATATCCAACGGTGGTTGATTAAACAAAATAGCAAACGCATTATTGGCTTCCACCAGCTGTTGCTGATATTGACTTTGTTGGGCTTGCAAGCTGGCTAAGGTACGCTTGGCTTCTAACACATCCAATTGATCCACTGCGCCCAATGTATATTGCTTTTGAATAAGCTCTAGCGTCGTTTGAGCATCGTTAATGTTATGCTCACCTAACGCGATTCTTTGCTTCAAATAACCAATCTGCCAATACAGTGAAGCGGTTGTAGCAACCAAACTTTGCGCGGTCGCCTCCCTATCTTCAAGGCTCGCCATCGCGCTCCATTTTGCTTGATCCACATCCGCGGAAATTTTGCCCCACAAATCTAACTCATAACTCACGGATAAATCGGTGCGATAAGCTTGGGTAGAATCCCCACCATCGATCGGTTTACTCACACCTGCCGATGTATTTGAACTCAACTGCGGGTACAAATCATCATTGGTTAACCCCATTTGCAGGCGCGCTTTTTTCAGCGTAAAGGTGGCAATGGCTAAATCATTGTTGGTTTGCAACGCTTTATCGATGAATTGATTGAGACTGCTGTCATTAAAGGCATACCACCAAGGATCAATATTGACCTCCCCAGCCAAGTGCTTTTGTTGCCAATGTTGCGGCACTTGTACCGGCGGCGCTTCATAATCGGTACGAGTCAACGCACCACAGCCTGCTAGCATGACTACGCTTAATATCAATGCTAAGGGTCTAATTTTTGTCATACGGTTTTTATTTTTCATGATCAATCCCTAGACAATGCATCAACCGGATCTAGCTTGGCGGCATTACGCGCTGGCAAAAATCCAAAGATGATCCCAATTAAAGTGGAGCAGATAAACGCAGACACAATCGAGGTCATCGAATACACCATTTCAAACCCACTGCCAAAGCTGCTCATGGCAAACCCCAAACCAAACGCCAACGTAATCCCAGCAATACCACCGCACAAGCACACCAATACTGCTTCAATTAAGAACTGTCGCAATATATCAATTTGCCTTGCGCCCACCGCCATGCGAACCCCAATTTCTTTGGTGCGCTCGGTCACTGACACCAACATAATGTTCATCACACCAATGCCACCGACAATCAACGAAATCACTGCAATTGCCGAAATCAATAGCGTCATGGTTGAGGTGGTTTTTTCAATATTTTGCTTAATGGTATCGGTATTCACGGTGTAGAAATCTTCCGTCCCATGACGCATTTTAAGCAAGCTAATGATGCCTTGCTCGGCGGCACTGCTTGGCGCATCTTCATCAATTCGAACTGAAATACTGTGTAAATACCGTTGCCCCATCATTCGCCCAGACATGGTGGTATAAGGCACCCAAACGGTCAGGCTATCATTGTTACCAAACGCACTCTCTTTGGCTTTGGTGACCCCAACAATCCGCACCGGTAACGTCCCTAAAAACACCACTTGCCCAATCGGGTCTTGATCGGCAAATAATTCTTTTTTGGTGTTGTTGTCAATCACGGCATCTTGAGCAAGTGAGTCCACACTGTCTTGATCCCAGAACTGCCCTTGTGAAATTTCATAACCTTTAACTCGAAAATAATCCGTCCCGACCCCTTGCACCGAAGCGGTAACGGCTTGGTTATCATAACGTATGGTTAGGCTGTTATTGATGGTTGGCGTTGAGCTATCAACATAAGATAAATTGCTGATCGCTTTGGCATCATCGGCGGTTAAGGTTCTATCTCGCCCAGCTCTGCGATCCCCAAAACCTTTACCGGGCCTAATATCAATGGTGTTGGTACCCATAGAGGAAATATTGGCTAAGATCTGCTTTTGCGTCCCGTTACCTAATGCCACCACCGATACCACAGAAGCAATACCAATAATGATGCCAAGCATGGTTAAGAAGGTTCTCATTCGGTGGCTCGACATCGCCAATAACGCCATTTTAAACGCATCGACAAAGCTATCCCAATGCCACCAATGAGCAGCAGAAGTTTTTACCGTAATGGATTCAGTCTGATTTAAGTTGGCATCATCATTGTGGTTTACATTTGCCGAACGTCTATCTGATAAGATCTCACCATCTTTAATCTCGATAATGCGATCGGCAAAATTGGCAACATCCATATCGTGTGTCACCAAAATAATAGTATGACCAAGCTGATGAAGCTCTTTGAGTAGCGCCATCATTTCTTTGCCGCTATGGCTGTCTAATGCACCGGTAGGTTCATCGGCTAAAATCACCTCGCCACCGTTCATTAATGCGCGCGCGACACTGACACGCTGCTGCTGCCCACCGCTTAATTGATTCGGTTTATGAGTTAAGCGATCGCCCAAGCCCAAACGACTCAGCAATTGTCTGGCACGCTCCTCTCGTTTAGCATGTGGCACGCCTGCATATACCGCTGGTACTTCGACATTACCAACTGCGGTTAAATCGCTAAGAAGATGGTAACGCTGGAAAATAAACCCAAAATATTCACGGCGTAATTCTGCTAATTGGTCGGAATCCATATTGGAAGTATCTTCACCGTTAATGAAATAACGTCCAGAACTCGGTTGATCCAAGCAGCCTAAGATATTCATTAAGGTTGATTTACCCGAACCCGACGCGCCGACTATCGCCACCATTTCACCGCGTTGAATTTCAACATTGACGTTATTTAACACGGTTAGCGATTCATCTCCCGCAGCAAAAGAACGAGATAAATTTTCTATTTTCAACAAGGCCTGAGTCATGATCAGAACCTCATTCGTTTGCTACGACGATCCGAAAATGTATTATCCGATGGCATGCCCACCACCACTTGATCGCCTTCGGTTAAACCCGAGGTAATTTCAACATTGACTTTGTTATTAATGCCGACCGTAACTGGTTTATATACCACTTTTCCATTTTCCAAAATCGGCACTTCGAATTTGCCTTTATTACCTTTATGGCCTTTGCCTGTCATGCGCTTCAATACTTGTGCAGGCACTAATAAAGCATCTTTGGATTGATTAAGAAGAATGGAAACTTGCGCGGTCATGCCAATACGCAATATTCCATCAGGGTTAGGCACATCAAATAGGGCATTGTAATAAATCGCATCACTGTCGCTGATTGCCAGATCGCTGTCATCACCATCCATGATGGTCGGGCCCGGTTCAATCGCACGCAAGGTGCCTTTATATTGCTTATTCGGCTGACCAAGAATCGTGAAATAGGCCGCTTGCCCCGCTTTCACATGGATCACATCGGCTTCTGAAATCTGCGCTTTTACTGTCATGGTATCGAGTTGCGCCAGTTCAATAATGGTTGGCGTGGTTTGATTGGCGTTGACCGTTTGCCCAGCTTCCACTGCGGTATACACCACCGTACCATCAATGGGCGCGCTAATTTTGGTGTAGCCTAAATCCACCTTTGCGCTATCTACATTGATTTTGGCTTTCTCAATTTCGGCTTTCAGTTGGTCGCGTTCTGCTTGATAGACCGCCAGCGTAGCTTCAGCATTTTCATAGTCGGCGCGCGAACTGGCTTTGGCCGCCAACATGCCCTTTTGGCGAGTAAACTCATATTGCGCTTGTTTGATTTGGGCTTGCTTGGCGCGATATTGCGCGTTCAAACTATCGAGAGAAGCTTGGGATTCTTTTAAGCTATTTTGTTGGGTCAGGCTATCAATCTGAGCTATCAAGTCCCCTTGTTTTACCTCATCGCCTAACGACACCGCAAGGTCTTGAATTTGTCCCGACACTTGCGCACCCACATTAACAAACTTAGCCGCTTGCAACATACCATTGGCTAAAACGGCATTTTCAATATCGCCTTTCACAACTGGCTCTGTCGCATACACAGGTTTAGATTCGGGTTGTGCGTAGTAATAGGTCGCACCGCCACCAATGAGCAGCAGCGCAGTAACAAGGATCCATCTTTTTTTGATTTTCATGGGAAAAAGGCATTTGAGAAGTGATAAAGGGATGATACCGAGGATAAATGTAAGGAGATAGGGTAAGGCATGTAAATTAAGGTAAAACAGCGTAAATGAAGTATTATTAATGCATGATGTTACCGAATCTTATCCGACCAATAACAGCAGAGATGCCATGATCACTTGGAAACAAACACTAGCAGAGTATGAATGGCTCATCCATCAGATTTGGTATCTGGAAGTTGAGAAAGATGATGTCATTGAAAAGCGGCCTCGGCTCATTCCTAACCCAAGGGCTCATCTGCTATTTACACCTAATGAACAAGATTATTGTTACCTGAATGATAAGCAGCCTTTTATTGGCAAAGGCTGCCATTTACTGCTGCCCAGTGAACAAATGCTGATTTTGGAAGATAGTGCGCCACTGAAGCGTATTGGTATCACATTTCGACCTGAAGGGCTTTACCTATTAAATAAAGCATCGCCTCAACATATCAATCAATGTTCATGGTTTGAATGGTTAAAGCCATTATTTAATGCCCATTTTCAAGACGCGTTATGGCAAGCTCATTCAAAACAGGACATAGGTGATGTCATATTAAAGCACTTGAATACGTTGGATTTAAACCAGAATAAAGATAAAGCTTTCTTCATTACTCAAAAGGCCACTCTTGCAATAGAGGAACTTCACCATAACGTGATTGAAGATTCTATGGATATTGAAAGCTTAGCTAACCATTGCGCTTGCTCACGGCGTACGTTAGAGCGTAGCTTTAAACAAGTGACAGGGCTAACAGTCAAGAAATACCTACAAATGATGACACTCGATCAAATGGTGCTAGCACTCTACAAACAAGATGAAAATTTTGATTGGGCGACCTTTTCTCAGACGTTTGGCTTTTGTGACCAATCACATTTAATTCGACAACTCAAAAAACAACTTGAATGCACGCCTTCCAACTACTTACAAAAACGTGATTTAACTATCGACGTATATGGTGACTTTGAATAGAGGCTTCTTGACATTTGTGGCGCTATTGAATGAATAGTTGGTTAATCCAGAACTGTCGCAAAAGTCCAATTTCTTCAAAGATTGCCGCGTTAACATGCCTTTATACCTAAGTGACTTCAAACGCTCCCAAAGGCGAGTTAAAACGAGATAACCATGACCTATTCAAAATTAAAACAAGGCAAGTCTGTTCCTTTTCATGACGCATTAACGATTCAATTGATCCAACCCGACGATCTGTCCGACATCATCAACATGCTCAACGATGATCAAGTTAACCCTTATCTATTCTTCGCACCTGCGGATGACAGTCTCTACCAAGGTTTTTTCAACCCTATTATTGAAAACACCGCCGATGCGATTCAACAAGGCATTTGGCCAGACAGCCCAACCTTTGTCATTCGTGATCAACAAGGGCGTTACATGGGCATGACCGCCATTACTCAGGTGATGTTCTTACAAGGAAACCATGAAGTTGGTTACCAACTGCCAGTACATGCTTGGAAACAAGGCATTGCCACGAGTGCTTGTAAACTGATGACTGACATTGGGTTTAATCAACTGAATGCCCATAAAATCAGCGCCGATTGCTACGCCGCCAATCTTGGATCATACAAAACTCTGGAAAAGTGTGGGTACCAACGTGAGGGGTGCCAAGTGGATTACTACAAGACTGAGCAAGGTTTTGATGACAAACTTTATTACGGGATCACTGCTGAGCAGTTTGTAAAAAATAAATAGAAAATGGTGTCTTTATCATAATCCACTACCGATTTGCCAACTTGTGCGAGTTGTTCCACCTTTGCCATTGGGCCAAAATCCAACTTGGTTAATGCTAACTTAAGAGAATTGTTCTGATGCGTTGAACTGGTAACTCATGTCATTTTAGAAAAAGTAAGTTCTCGTATCTTCGTCGCAAAAAATAGATGACACACTTCTAAGAACATTAAATTTAAGTATATTGATAGTTAATGCAATTATTGTTCACGAAAAAATAAAAACTAGAAAAATATACTATGAATTTATAATAAACATGAAAAGAGTCAATATAGATGGTATCGACATTGAAATAGGGAATAAAGTCTACACAACTAAGCACTGGTATCTTGCCGGACTTATTTCAGTAGTCTCATTTATATTATTAAATATAGATGCTGCTTATGAAAATAATACTCTTGAAGGTATTCTGATTATATTAACTGTACCATTAATTTTTCTTATTCATGAAATACATAGAATGGTATATAGGCCAACATTACTAGCCATTGGATACGCCGGTATATATAGCCCGAAAACAGGATTAATTGCTTGGAGTAATATTGAATCAATTAATTACCAAATTTCCCCATCAAACTCGTTATTAAAATCTCTTATTATTTATGTAAAGGAACCTAATTTCACTATGAATTATTGGTTTTTTGAACCTATAAAAATGATAGAGAATCCTATTTATATTCGCATGGATCATACAGGTTATGATATAAAAAAGGCCAAACAACATGCCGACATCATGAAATCTTGGTATGAAACTTGGAATTCTGAAGCGAACGAATAAAAACATGTAGCAAAAAAGCGACCAACCAGGTCGCTTCCTTATTTTCTTACATTAACGATTATTTTTTATTGCCGTGTTTCATGGAATCTAATGCAACAGCAAAGATGATAATCCCACCCTTGATAATGTATTGCCAATATGGACTGACCCCAATATAGGTCATGCCGTAGTTGATGACGGTGAAGATAAGCACCCCCGTCACAACGCCCATTACCGTCCCCACGCCACCAGCAAAAGAGACCCCACCAACCACACAAGCAGCGATGGCGTCAAGTTCGTACATAAAGCCAACGTTGTTGGTAGCACTCCCAATTCGCCCGGCTTCTAACATGCCGCCAAATGCGTAGAACACACCTGAAATAGCGTAGATTTTAAGTAAAGTGATTGGCACATTCACACCAGACACTTTCGCGGCATCTGGATTACCGCCAATGGCGTAGATATTTTTGCCGAATACGGTTTTATTCCACATGATCCATACGATGATCATTGCAGCTATCGCATAGAAAGTAATATAGGAAAGTCGGAAGTCCCCTATTCGTATAAAGCCTTGCGCAAAGGTGGAGAAACGTTCATCAAAACCCGCAATTGGAGAAGCGCCAATAGAGTCAAAGTATAACGAGTTAATTCCGTAAACGATGATCATTGAACCTAGTGTGGCAATAAACGGGGTCACTTTCATGTACGCCACGATAATGCCATTCACTAAACCAATTAACGCACCCACCAAACACACCATTAAAATCACCGCAACAATTGGGATTTCCCCTAATTGTGGGAAGACTTTGTTAGCATTATCGGTCGCTTGCAACAAACTCGCAGACAACACGGCAGCTAAGCCGACTTGTCGTCCTGCGGATAAATCGGTGCCTTGAGTAATGATTAAACCCGCTACCCCAAGTGCGATAATAATCCGCACTGAAGATTGCGTTAAAATATTGCTCAAGTTACGTAAGCTTAAAAATGAAGGTTCTTGAATCACAATTATCGCAAGCAGAATAAGAAGCACACCATAAATGCCACCTGCTTTGAGATATTTTAAACTGTATGTTTTTAAATTTTCCATGGGTAATCCCTTACAGATAAAGTGCCGCTAATTCTAAAATTTCTTTTTGGGTGGTATTTTTAGTTTCAACAATGCCCGCCGCACGGCCATTACTCATCACTAAAATACGATCGGTTATTCCCAAAAGTTCTGGCATTTCAGATGAAATAATAATGATACCTTTATCTTTGTTCGCCAGATTTAATATCAACTGATAGATTTCAAATTTTGCGCCAACATCAATACCGCGTGTAGGCTCATCCAACATTAATATTTCAGGACCTGTTAGTAACCAACGCCCGATAATCACTTTCTGTTGATTACCACCTGACAATGAGCCAATAGTTGTGGCATGCGAAGGCGTTTTCACCCTCATCGCATCAATCACCCATTGAGTGTCTGATTTCATTTTCGAATTACTCAGCAAGCCTGATTTGGTTTTGTACTGCTCCACATTCGCGACCAAAGAGTTAAACGTAATATCTAATTCACCATAAATACCGGTGGAACGTCTTTCTTCGGTAACTAAAGCAAAGCCATTTTGAATCGCTTCATGGGCATCTTTATTGCGCATGACTTTATCGTGCAATAAGATTTCACCAGACGATTTTTCACGCACCCCAAAAATAGTTTCGACAATATCGGTACGACGCGACCCCACCAGCCCTGCCACGCCAAGAATTTCTCCTTTACGTAATTCAAAGCTAACATCTTGAATAGACGGTTGATTTAACGCAGTTAAGTTACGGACATGAAGAATGCTTTCTTTCGGCGTGTTGGTTTTTTCAGGAAAGCGATTAGTTAATTCACGCCCCACCATCATGCCGATGATTTTATCCATATCAAGACCAGCTAAAGGTCGGGTTTCCACCCATTGCCCATCTCGTAACACGGTAATGTCATCACAAATGGCGAAGATCTCTTCCATTTTGTGAGAGATGTAAACAATTCCACAGCCTTTCTCTTTTAATTTCTTAATGATTTTAAAAAGGTGACTGACTTCTTTTTCACTTAAAGAAGACGTGGGTTCATCCATGATCACGATTTTAGCGTTGTATGAAAACGCCTTAGCAATTTCCACCATTTGCATTTGAGAAACCGATAAGTTGCCAGCTTTTTCTTTTGGATCAATATCGATGTCTAACTCATCAAATACCGCTTGGGTATCTTGGTACATCTTGTCATGATCGACAAAGAAGCCTTTGGTTGGGTAACGCCCAAGCCAGATATTATCCATAACGGTTCTTTGTAACACTTGGTTTAACTCTTGATGCACCATAGAAACACCGGCTTCTAAGGCTTCTTTTGAAGAATGGAAATTGACTTTTTCACCAAGAAAAACAATGTCACCTTCATCTTGATCATAAATACCAAATAGGCATTTTAATAAGGTTGATTTACCTGCCCCATTTTCTCCCATCAAAGCATGAATAGAGTGAGGTCTCACTTTCAAACTCACTTTATCTAATGCTTTAACACCTGGAAACTGCTTACTAATGCCAGTCATTTCCAATAGGTAGGTGTCTTGTTGTCTGTCCATAAACACACTCAAATTAATTCTGCTAATCGATAAGGCAAAGTAAAGGTATTAACAGTCAGCTTTTGTTTACCTTCACTTTATTTTTAGCGCATTGTTGAATGAGAGGGCCAAGGTGGTTGCTAGTGCTAGCGAATCATTAGCATTTAACCACCTTGGTTTTTTACTCTCTATTTAAGGGTGCTTTTATCTACAGCCACATAAGGAACTCGGATCACTTTACCGTCTAGCTTCCATTTTGTGCCTTCTGTAGCAGGCTTGCCTTCAGCAAGATTACGAGAAAGCTCGAAAGTCGCTTGTGCTTGTGAATCTGCATCATTTAGCACGGTACCGGCCATATCGCCCGATTTGACCAGTGCAATCGCTTCCGCTAATGCATCGACACCAAATACCGGTAATTTAATCCCTGATGATTTTAGAGCTTCAATTGCCCCCATTGCCATGCCGTCATTATTGGCAATCACAACTTCAATATTCTTGCCGTTAGGGCCAGCAAGCCACGCATCCATTTTATCTTTTGCCATTGCCGCGTCCCACATAGCCGTATCCAGTTGCAGTTCTTCGGTTTTATAGCCGGCATCGTTTAAAGTTTTCACAACATAAGTAGTACGTGCTTCAGCATCAGGGTGACCGGGTTCACCTTTGAGTAAAACATATTGGATAACACCATCTTTGTTTAAATCCCAAGCAGGATTAGCTTTCCATTGCTTGGCAATCATTTGCCCTTGGATCACACCAGATTCTTTTGAATCGGTACCGACATAATAAGCTTTATCGTAACTTGCCATCGCTTTTGCTGATGGTTCTTTGTTGTAAAACACAATCGGCACATCATCGAGTTTTGCTTTATTAATGATCGCCGGTGCAGCTGCCGGATCGACAAGGTTAATCGCGAGGGCTTGAACACCACGCGCTAGCATCACATCTACCTGATCATTTTGCATTGATTGGTTATTTTGTGAATCGTTCATTAACACTTTCACATCAGGATCCTTCGCTGCATTGACTTCCAGCGCCTGTCTGACCACCGACATAAAATTATCATCATATTTATAGACGGTAATACCAATGGAAGTGGCAGCGAATACGTTAGTAGCAAACGCTAAACTTGAGGTGATTGCAGCAGCAAGTACGATTTTTTTCATGTGGGTACCCTATTTCTCGTTATTTTTATTGTGAATATACCCTTCTTATTTTGGGGTATAAGTCCATTTCACTTGATTCTGTACATCTTTAAAAAAACATCTTGTGAAAACGTTTACCCAGAAAGAGTAGACGCTATTTATAAATAAAAAAATGAGCAAGTTAACGTTTTGTTACTTTCATGAGTTTGGTGAATGGAATTGTGATCTGCTTGTCATTATCCGCAATAGAAATGTAGGTTTTAGTATCAATACTGCACCAAACCTGAAGGTTCGATGCATTATTTCTATCCGTGAAATCCAATGGCTAAAGTATTTGTTTTAGTATTAACTGATAAAAATATTCATTCTGACTTAATAAATACTCTGGATGGACACTCGGGCTCCATGAGTCATCACCACCAATACCCATGTGCTGTGCATCAATATGAATATAAAGGTTTCCCCTCTGATGAGTTCATCGGTGTGAGAGGCTGGATAAGTTGTATTTGAGAATACTCGCATACAGAAAAATGAAACCATCCTCTGATCTCAATTGAATTGGCTTGTAAATAATGAGCATCACAGCGCAGCCCATTTTCAGATGGAAAAATATAAGGTGTATGCATGTAAGATATTGGTAATTGATAATGCCCAAAATATGCAGAAAACAGTCAGTCTTGTGAATAACCGAT
This sequence comes from Vibrio rumoiensis 1S-45, assembly GCF_000286955.2. Taxonomy (GTDB): domain Bacteria; phylum Pseudomonadota; class Gammaproteobacteria; order Enterobacterales; family Vibrionaceae; genus Vibrio; species Vibrio rumoiensis_A. The sequence goes on along the minus strand of NZ_AJYK02000058.1, from coordinate 49,461 downwards.
CCATTGACCATTGCACCAGACATGACATGCAGAATTGCCCCCTTCAAATACAATACGCATCGATTCATTCATATCTGTCGGCTGCCACTCAAAACAATGACGATAACAACCTGTGGGATTATCTATAGGTACAAAAGGAGGAGTATCAGGAAAGGGATATTTAATATTAGTGTAAATGGGATTATCGTTGACTTGATCATGTAACTGCCAATTGCTTGGTACTGGCATGGCTAACCAAGATATCTCCCCATTGCCCTCGACAACGGCATTGATCTTAGTAGAAAAAACCATATCCAGCACGCTTTCTGGAACCGATTCAGGGGAAGAAAATAGCTGGAATTGCCAGTCACCATTTAATGAAACTCGACTGCCTTGTGTTCCATTTGAGGCATCCGTTTGATGACGATAACTGTGTAACGGAGAATGCGGTGCTAACGTATTGAGCTTCACCACTTTTTCATTTTGCCAATCTTGGCTCTAAATAACGTCATTAAAGGAACGCATAAGATCTCACAAAACATAATTATTACTTATATGTTAATAAGTCATCTTAACTATTTCCGTGATTACCAGCTCAAAATGAAAACGTTAACATCCAACATTTAAGTATTGAAAATAAACCCATACACCGTTTTATGGTGGTAGTCTTCCTTAGTTTCCAACAAACCAGCACTTTTACCCCACTCAAGGTGATTCGGGCCGTCTGGTAAATACTGTGTTTCTAGCGCCAAACCATCGTATTTTTGATACACCTTATTGGCACCGACAGCACCGTCTAAAAAGTTACCCGAGTAAAATTGTACCGAAGGTTTGGTTGTGGCTAATTGCATGATGACATCTTGATTTGGCGAACATAATGTTGCCACCGTTTGTTTTCCATCACATAAGTGAGCATCAAAGAGAAAAGCATGATCATAGCCACCAGCAATCACTTGATCGCTATCTTTCAAGAAATCTAGTCCGACTTGCTTTTCATGATTAAAATCAAAACCGGTTTGTAACACTGAAAGCGTTTTACCTGTCGGGAGCATATCGGGTTTAGTCGGTAAATAGGATTTCGCCACCATCTGTAGTAAATGGTCGGTGCTTTTTTTATCCGAACCTTCACCCGCAAGGTTAAAGTAAGCGTGGTTGGTTAGATTGACAGGACATGCTTTATCAACGTTCGCCCGGTAAGAGATGCTCAACTCGTTGTCATCCGTTAATTCATAACACACCTCAACGTTGAGGTTTCCAGGGTAACCTTGATCGCCATCTTCAGAGAACAACTCAAATATCACCGAGTTGTCAGTCTGTTCATTAATTTTCCAACGCTTTTTGTCGAAGCCAATCTTCCCGCCATGCAAAGAATTGACACCTTCATTGGCAACAATATCAAACGTATCTGTACCAATATGGAACTGGCTGTTGCCAATTCGATTGGCATAACGCCCTACAGTGGAACCAAAGAACGCCGTTTGCTTAATATGCTCTGCCATATTTTTAGACCGCAATAAGACTTCACGGCCTTGTTCATCAATCGGCAACATGCAACTTAGCCACGTTGCGCCAATATCCATGAATGACACCGACATACCATAACTATTGGTTAAGTGGATAATGTTGGCCTTTTTGCCATCTAACCAAGCAGATGACGTCATGTCATTTTCTAGTTTTTGTAAGTATTGGTTTATCATTCTACTTTTCCTGCACCATCCATCGCTCGGCACACATAAATTGTTTCTTTTAATCCGCTTTTCGCTTGATATTGGGCTTCAACCGCAAACTTAACGGCGCTGACTAAAACAGGGGGAACTAAAGCAACGATACAACCACCAAAGCCCCCGCCGGTCATACGAACACCACCTTGAGTACCAATCACTGATTTTACAATATCCACTACCATATCCACCTCTGGGCAAGTGATCTCAAAATCATCACGCATCGAAACATGTGATTGCTCCATCAATATCGCTAAACAAGCCATATCGTCATTTTTCAGTGCTTCTGCCGCTTTAACAGTGCGTTCATTTTCAGTAATAATATGGCGAGCACGTTTAGCAACAACCGGATCAAGTTCTGATTGGCGCAGTTCAAATTGTTCAATTGTCACATCACGCAGCGCTTTTACTTCAAAAAAATCTGCGGCTGCTTCACATTGTAGACGGCGGGTGTTGTATTCGCTTCCGACTAATCCACGCTTTTTATTCGAATTGATGATGACAATCACCATATCTTCTGGCATCGGTACCGCCTGAGTGTTCAGAGAGCGGCAATCAATTAATAACGATTGGTTACGTTTACCCTTAGCGGAAATAAGTTGATCCATAATGCCGCAATTACAGCCAACAAATTGATTTTCCGCTTGTTGGCCATTTAGCGCGATATCTTGTTGCGAAATATCTAAGTTATACAACTCCTTAAAAGTCTGCCCAATCACCACTTCTAATGCAGCAGACGAACTTAACCCTGCGCCTTGTGGCACATTACCGCTAACCGCAATATCCGCGCCATTAAATTCAAAACCACGCTTTTGCAAGCAATCAATCACGCCACGAATGTAGTTAACCCACATGATGTCTTGATTAAATTCAAGAGGCTTAGATATATCGAATTCATTGATCTGATTATCATAATCCACCGCAATCACGCGCACGAGCTTGTCTGTACGCGCTGTCGCAGCAACCACCGTTTGATAATCAATCGCACAAGGCAATACAAAACCGTCGTTGTAATCGGTGTGCTCACCAATCAGATTGACACGACCCGGCGCTTGAATAATATGTTCCGCCGCTTGCTGAAACACGGTTTGAAAGGCATTAGATACCGTTTGAATAAGTTGCTGTGAACGCTCTGTCATAATTACTTCCTAAAATCTGTTCCTAGTACTTAGAAATCTCTAATCTTTATAATGCTTGTCACTCACCGCTCTTAAGCGCTCTGCCGCTTGTTCTGCGGTAAGATCTCGTTGGTTTTCCGCCAGCATTTCATAGCCCACCATGAATTTTTTCACCGTGGAAGAACGCAACAGTGGTGGGTAGAACAAGGCGTGCAGTTGCCAATGCTCGGTACTGTTATCTTGTTGCTGTGCATTATTTTCAAAGAATGGCGCATAGTGCCAACCCATTGAATATGGGAACGAACATTGAAATAAATTATCGTAACGGCAGGTGAGTTTTTTAATCGCCAACGCCAAATCATCTCTCTGAGCATCGGTTAGTTCACTCATGCGTCGAATATGAGTTTTCGGCAATAACATGGTTTCAAAGGGCCAAGCAGCCCAATACGGCACGACTGCGATCCAATGCTGCGTTTCCACCACAGTACGAGCGCCATCTTTCACTTCAGATTGCACATAATCCACCAGCAAATTCGAACCATGTTGCTGGTAATAATCGCGTAGGTGTTTATCTTTGCGCTCTATTTCATTTGGAAGAAAGCTGTTAGCCCAAATTTGCCCATGCGGATGAGGCTGAGAACACCCCATCGCTTCCCCTTTGTTCTCAAATGCCTGAACCCATAAATACTCTTGACCCAATTCTTCTATTTGCTCATTCCATGTATCAACCACATGACGGATTTGCGATACCGGTAGTTCTGGCAAGGTTTTGCTGTGATCTGGTGAGAAACAAATCACACGACTCAACCCGCGTACGCCTTGAGTTTTAAATAATGGATTATCCGACTGCGGCGCATCTGGAGAATCAGACATTAATGCGGCAAAATCATTTTGAAAGACGTAAGTGCCTTTATAATCAGAATTGACATCCCCAGAAATACGGGTGTTGGTTGGGCATAGAAAGCAGCCTTCATCGTACGGCTTAATACTGTCGATCACTGGCTTTTCATCTTGACCACTCCACGGACGTTTAGCACGATGCGGCGAAACCAAAACCCACTGTCCGGTTAAAGGATTATAACGACGATGTGGGTGATCAATCGGATTAAATTTAACGTCTGACATTGTATTTCCTTCAATGAGTACCAGTAAAAAGCCATGTCGCCTTTACTTTATTTGAAGATAATAGCCGTCTATCCGATCTCTTTCTGTGATCTTATTCATGCAGTGTAAACGTTAACACTAAATTATTTCCATCACAAAAAACAAAAAGCACTGACGGCTGCCAGTGCTTCTATTTTTAAGTTTTACTTTTTCTTTTTCTTTTTCTTTTAAAAAAACGAATCAATCTACTGCTTCAAATCGATTTGATAAACCGCAAAACCAACATCATCCATTCCCACTTTAGTCATTGGGTATTGAGCTTTATCTTTAATGAACTTAGCTGCGGTATCGCTTGGTGAGGTTTCAAATTGCACTTTCAAATCCGCTTTAGTTTTGATTGGAGCAAATGACCAGTTGTTATCCGCACTTGGTGTGACTTCGCCCTTTTCTTTACTGACGCGAGAAATGTAATCCGCTACCACTGTGCGGTTTTCATCGGGTGAATCAAACGCAACGTGCTCTGATCCTGTTCCTGAAAATTTACCGCTGTACGCTCGGTAGTTATTAGTGGCAACAATAAAGGTTTGCTTTGGATCAATCGGTTGACCTTGGTAGGTTAACCCGACAATACGCTGGGCATCTTTATTAATCAGTTTGCAATCACCATCGTATTTTGCAGGCTGAGTAACATCAATTTGATAATTAACCCCATCCATCACATCAAAATTATAAGTGCGGAAACCATCCCAGTTGATCAAGGTTTGTGGTTTATTGCTGTTAGGATCAATTTGGTTAAATTGACCAGCTGAACATTCAAGCCATTCTTTTACTTCTGCGCCACTCACTTTCATGGCGACAAGGGTATTTGGATACAAATACAAATCCGCTGCATTACGGAAGGTTAACTTGCCCGATTCCACTTCGGTAAAGTTACCCGGATCGTTTTTGCGACCACCAGCTTTAAACGGCGCTGCCGCAGACAATACAGGCAAGCCGTCTAAATTAGGATCGCCTTGAATAAAACGTTCAACGTAATCTTGTTGAGCCAAGTTAACAATCTGCACCGTTGGGTCGTCTTGCACCAAGGATAAGAAACTGTACATCACATCATTAGCTTTACCGATTGGCTGATTAACAAAATCACGAGTGCCTTGATGATCATGCTCAAGCGCACTTTTTAAATCGTTATCTTCAGCCGCAAGAGATTTCTTATTGTTAACATCATAAATAGGGCGTGCAACCGCTTTACCGTTAGTGACTCCCCACTTACTTTCTTTTTGCTCAAGCACTAAATCAATCACACCAACATGGCTGCCCCAACGACCAGGCATCACCGAAGGCACACCATTGATAGTCCCTTTTGCAATATCGGCTCCTGGCACTTTCGCAAACTCTTTACTTGGGAAAACCGCATGGGAATGCCCAAAAGTAATCGCATCAATACCTTTTACTTGCGTGAGGTAATAAACCGAGTTTTCCGCGCCTTGTTGATACTCATCGGTTGAAATACCGGAATGAGGAATGGCTACGATCACATCCGCCCCTTCAGCTCGCATTTTCGGAATAAAGGTTTCAGCAGTTTGTTTGATGTCGTTAACTTGCACTTTCCCGGTTAAATTTTTCTTATCCCACACCATGATTTGTGGTGGTACAAAACCAATATAACCCACCTTGATTTCATGCGATTGTCCATCGGTATCTTTAAATTGATACTTCTTGATCACGTATGGATTAAAATAGTTTTTACCCGTTTTGGCATCCATCACATTAGCATTTACATAAGGAAACTTGGCATCATTGGTCGATTCTGCTAAAAAATCCAACCCATAATTAAACTCATGGTTTCCAATATTACCCACGTCATAGTCAAGCAGGTTCATCGCTTTATAAACAGGATGGACTTCACCCGGCTTTAACCCTTTCGATGCCACATAATCGCCCATTGGGCTGCCTTGAATTAAATCGCCATTATCGACTAGTACGCTGTTTTTCACTTCATCGCGCGCTTGTTTTACTATCGTCGCGGCACGTACTAAGCCAATTTTTTCAGACGGTTTATCTTTGTAATAATCATAATCCATCACGTTTGCGTGAATATCAGTCGTTTCAACGACACGCAGGTTAATGGTGTCGGCAAACGCTGGATTGGCGATGCTGATCATCCCGACCAGAACCGAAAGAGAAAGAGGGTGACGAACGATTTTCATTAAGCTCTCCAAAATGGGGGAAAAAGAATGAGAGGTATGTATCAAGTGGTGGTAATTCTATGATCACTTTCATTAAATTTATGTGATATACAACAGCTTATTCAATTAATGAATAATACCTCGAATGCCTGATGCACCATTTTGCAATTGTCGAATCATGTTAATTTACACATTTATGAATTACATACTTTGTTTATTTTCTTCTCAAAAATAAAAAACATCATCTGTAACCATTTGAAAAAAGACACCATCACGTAAGTTAAGGCCACGTTTAACTTTTAAGTGGTTTTTATATGCAAAGGATCAAGATTGCGTTCACATCAATTATTTCACTTCTGTTAATGGTGGCGTGCGCCTCCACTTCTCAGATGTCACCCCAACCCATAAAAAATGATCCCGATTGGATTTCCAATCAACTTCCCAATGGTTTGAAATACCACATCTACCATGATGGTAAATCCCCCGTATCCATTCGTTTTATTGTTCATACTGGAAGTATTAATGAAACCATAAATCAACAAGGTTATGCCCATTTTTTAGAACATATGGCATTTAACGGTAGTCAACATTTTAAAGAAAACCAAATCATTAAAGATTTTGAAAAAGCGGGTGCCTCATTTGGGGCGGACATCAATGCCAGCACCGATTATGTGCAAACCACGTATAAATTGGATTTACCCAATCAGGATACGCTCGATCAAGGCATGTTGTGGTTTAGAGATATTGCAGATGGTTTAACGATCTCAGAAACAGAAGTGGAAAAAGAAAAAGGTGTCATTTTAGGTGAGTATCGACTCCGTCGACCGGAACATAAGCCATTCTATTTTAGTCTTTATAATCATTTAATCACCGACACTGCATTGGCTCAGCATGATCCTCTAGGAACCAAAGCGTCGATTCAGGCAACCACAGCGCAAGGCTTAAAACAATTTTATCGAACCTGGTATCAACCACAACGGACCGAAATTATCATCAGTGGCAATCTTTCAACATCAGATGCCGATGCCTTAATTAGCAAACATTTTTCAAATTGGGCATCAACTACTACCGAATCAGATGCCAAGGCAGAAGCCATCGTTAATATCGATGACCTTCATTATAATAACCAAAACTTTGTGGCTCCAATTGGGCCTTATGATTCCGCGAGCTTCGGCTTGTTAATTCCACGCGGAAAGAGCCGCTGGGTAACATTAGGCGATCAAACCTTCTATTGGAGAGATGATGTTGCTTACCAATTGATCTATCAGCGCCTTAACAGCACATTCATTGATCATGGTTTGGCTATCCAACAAACCTACACCGGTGATTACTGGCTGGAAGGTCAACGCTATTCGCAGATCCAAGTCAGTTTTGCAGAGCAAGATCGCCAAGAAATACAAGCTCAATTAATTTCTGTTATCACCTCACTGCGAGATCACGGTGTCAGCCAAACCGAACTGAATAATATTATGAGTGGCTATCAACAAACATTAGATACTGCAGACCAAAATTGGGAAAAACAAACCGCAACCGAGCATGCGAATGGTATGGCTCATTCCATTAGAATGAATCAAATGCCACAATCAAAAGCCGATTATAAAAATAACCTTACTTTATTTATTGCCAATACTGATGTCTCTGTGATCAATACGCATTTAGATCAGTTGTTAGCACAACCAAAAATATTAACGATTGGCGCAAGTAAAACCGAAAACGTCACCGCGCTTAACGCCACATTACCTACCCTAACATCACAATTAGCCCAAGCAGGTGAAAAGCCGTTATTTACTGAGAGTGATAAGGATTTCAATCAGCCTAAAACCATTGGGACTATCACTCACGAGCGTATCGACCCTCAAAACCCTAATATGACAATTTGGACCTTAAGCAATGGCTTAGAAGTGTGGTATTTACGCGATAGAAATGCTGGTAAAGAGGTGAATATCGCGTACTCAGGTTTAGGCGGAAAAGCGGCATTGCCACCTGAATTATTCCCAACCTTTGAAGTATTTATTCCAACGATCATCCGAAGTGGTATTGGGCAGTTAAATGGTTCCCAATTACAATACAAACTACGTAGCCGTAATATTGCCGTCAGCCCTTATTCGACCTATACCTGTCAAGGTATAACCATCTCAACACCTCAAGATTCTCTCGCCGATAGTTTTGCTACTTTATACACTGCGCTAACCGATATTCGAGTGTCTGACGTTCAACTAAAAGCAGTGAAGCAACAAAGCATTCAAGCAAAAAAAATAATGTTTCAATCTCCGGCCGGTCTATTTGATATAGAGTTTGAAAACCATGTTTTTCCCAAGGAAAGTTACCGACATCTCGTCTCATTCGAGGATATATCTACTATAACAGCAGAACAAATCAAACAGACACACCAGATACTATTCACCCAAAATCGCAATAACAAGCTGGTGATTATTGCCGATCTTGATAAGAAACAATTAGCGCCTTTATTGCGCCAATATGCGGCTAATTTTCCTTTAGAACCATCCAAAGACGTTAGCTATAACCCAAATTATAACCAACACTCTAGGCTTTTAACGATCGCCCCTTATAACAATGAGAATAGCTCGCTGGTACTGCTAAGAACACTCAGTAATCAGCCTTTAGCAAGAAGCACCAAAGATATTTTCATAAATGACATGCTGAGCCGTATTATTAAGCAGCGTTTAACCCAAAGCTTAAGAGAAGATCTAAGTTTAGATTATTCACCGAATGTGCTCGCCTTCTTTGCTGATGAGGAACAATATCAAGACTGGGCATTTCTCGTTTGGGCTGCTCCTAAACAAGTCACAAACATTCAACAAGCATTTAAAGATGTTATTGAACAATTACATCAAGGCATTACCACACAGGAAACGAGCAGCGTGGGTAAGCAATTGGCTGCCGATTTAGCGCCATTGGTTGCCGATCAAAAGCAATATACCGCCTTTATTCAACGTTATTTAATTCATGGTTATGATTTTCATGTCTTACAAGATCCCAACTCGTTTATTCAAACCATAAGCGCGAGTGATTTATCTCAAGCATTTGAACAGCAATTTGGTGAAGGTAGTTTGTCGCTTGAAGCTCTATTAACACCAAAGAAATAAAAGGGCTTAATATTAAATACCATTACCCAAGTAACCCAAATGTTCATGGTGTTACTTGGGTATTCATTTGCTATTTTCTTGTAACGCTTCAAACGTCTCACGCCACTCTCGTAGTTTTTCGTGATAGTGCTTAAGTTGTTTATCTGTCATACCTTGAATCACCTGAGCAAACATTGCATAAGTTAATGCTCGATTTTTTTGTAATTTGCGGTTCAAAGCCTCGGGATAAAACTGTTCTGGGTGGAGTAATGTACTCGTGAATTTCTGCTGAAACGCCTTGGAATCATTGCGCTGTAGATACAATACCTGCAATTCGGATTTATTGATCAGTTGCTGTTGATACCAGTCTTGCCTCATTAATGGGCGAGATAAGCTCCATTGTTTAACCAATTCCATTTGTTCCGGTGTTAAATCCCCTATCCAGTCTTCGACTCTTTCTGTCATTCTTTTTTGGGACTTTTTGCGGCTATCCGCCTCTGAAAGGTCTTTATCATCCTCGTAATCTTCTTGATATTTTTCTTGAAGAGAGGTGAACAACTCATCGGCTTGGTCTTGATCTAACGTGAGAAAGAGTTGGTATAAGTGTGGCATCGATTGAGTGGCGATCTGTGTTGAAAAGTCCTTGATGGTTTGATACTACTGTTGCACTTTTTCAGCATTGGCCTCGGATGGCTTAAGGGTAAGTAAGTGATCAATATTGTCGATATATTGAGGTAATTGATGTTCACGATGCCACTGTTTTACATCATTAACCGACTGCTTTAACTGGCTCTCTTGATCATCATTTAAAGTCACGTATCGATCAACATATTGTGCCACCATCCAATCTAAACGGTCATAAAAAAACTGTGTTGAAGAACAAGCACTCAAGCTCATTAAAACCACGACTAATATCCATCGTCTAAACATGATTTCCCTTATATACCCAAGTGACTTCAAAGTGCTAAGATTGGCTGATACTAATAGAAATATCATCACTCTAAAAAGGATACTCCATGAACGTCGAAAATGCATTTCCAATTGGTATTCCGGGGCAAAAGTGGGGCGCAACAGAAAAGCGTCAATGGCTTGAGCAAACCACGGTTAAACGCTCTTACTTTGAAGAAGTGGTGCCAAAAATTGAAGCATTGAAAGCCAATTTTGATGTTTTCCAATATGGGCAATTGCATTACGACAACAACCCTGTGGGTGAAGACCGTTACCCATTATTCGCATTAAAAACTCGTTCATGGAGTGCCGATAAACCGACCGTTTTAGTCACCGGTGGCGTGCATGGTTATGAAACCAGTGGTGTTCATGGCGCATTGCTGTTTGCTCAAAGTGAAGCAGCGCACTACCAAGATGCATTCAATATCGTCATCGCGCCTTGTGTTAGCCCTTGGGGATATGAAACCATCAACCGTTGGAACCCGGAAGCGCTTGATCCTAACCGCAACTTTATTGCCAATAGTCCCGCCCAAGAATCGGCAGCTGTCATGCAAATGGTTGCAGATTTAGGCATGTCTATTCTGGCGCATATTGATCTACACGAAACCACCGATACTGATGAGCTTGAGTTTCGCCCAGCACTGGCCGCTCGTGATGGCATCGAGTATGTAAAAGGCTCAATTCCAGATGGTTTTTACACCGTTGGCGATACCGAGAAAGAAGATGATGAATTGCAAAAAGCGATCATTGATTCGGTGCGTCAAGTCACCCACATTGCGCCTGCCGATGAAAACAATCAAATTATTGGTTCTGATGTGACTCAAGAAGGCGTGATTAATTATCCACTGGTTCAATTAGGCTTGTGTGCAGGCTTTACAGATTGCACGTATTGCACCACCACAGAAGTGTATCCAGACAGCCCTAAAGTGACCGATGATGAGTGTAACCGCGCTCAAGTGGCGGCGATTACAGGCGCATTGGATTTCATTCAACGTCTATAATTAACCTAAGTGAAGGTCGCTAACAAGAGCCGATGTTTATACTGAATATCGGCTCATCAATATTCCTAATTCACACCTAATCGAGAACTCGCATGGCTGATATTCATATTGAAGAAAAGTTAGATCGCATCGACTACACCACGGTGGCGTTGTACCGCTTTAGCTTTTTAGTTTCAGCCTTCGCCGTTGCATGTTTAGGCTTTGGCTTACTTCAATTTGGTATTCCACTTTTAATCACTAGCGCGCTGATTGCCAGTGCCTGCGTTCACCTTTATGACAAAACCATACGCTGGTTTATTCAAGGCTGCGCGATCTTCGCGGTGTGCTTATTCATGGCAAACCTCTTTCCTGAAATTGCCATCGGAGCAAGTTTGGTGTCTTGGTGTGGATTGTCGATTAAAGAATATTATTGCTTCCGTATTCGATTAATTCGTATCACCCCTTTTGTCTTAGTCCTTTTCTGGGTATGTTTCGCACTGCCTATCTGGATACCTTTGCTCTACTTAAGTTCAGGATTGTCAGCACTTTTGCTTTTTACCATTGGCATTGCCAAGTTCCGCCAACCCTTTCACTTTGATATTGGTGATAAAAGTAAGTTTCAAGTGTGATGCTTAAAAGATAGCCCCCATCAATTAATATTCAAAAAAACATTGACCTTACCCTAGTGGCAACCTTTATACTTGAGCAACTTTTATCGTCTTACTTCATAAACTTAGATTGAGTATGCACAAACCATTTCAACAAATATTCATTTCGCTAGTAACCATTCTGACACTGATGTGGTCAGGGGTCGGTTACACGCAAAATATCGTGAATGGTCTCGGTGCAAATGCTCAATCAGGTTGTCAAAACATGCAGAGCCCACCGCTCAAAAAAGTAGAAAAGTCGAGTTCAAAGCCAGAACAGGCCTCTAGCTTGGATGCGAACGCTATAGATTGTCACAATACACAATCGATAAAAGGCAACCATTGCCCATCTTGCAGTACCAGTGTTATCGCAGTATCTTCGCTTGATGCGCTTTCACTTGAATTAAATAAGCCAATTTTGAACCCTACGTCAGAGCCAAGCTCTCACTCCATTACATCGCCACCACTTTCAAGACCTCCCATTCAATCTTTTTCATTTTAAATCAAATTATTAAATCATTTTGTGGTTGAAAGAAAACCGCGTGAAAACAAGCACCACAAACGTTAATTGAAACGTTTACTGGTCATCAATTTAGATTATTTAGGAAAAAGCCATGAAAGTACTTTCATTATTCGCTCTATTGAGCGCTGTTATTTCTGTTTCTGCATTTGCAAATGAAGCAGACTCATTTAAAAACTTAACGGCTCCCCAAGCCTTAGAAAAAGCACACAGCTATCATGGTAAAGGCACGGCTTCTATTCAGGTTTTACCGAATGAACTGGTTGCAAAGTTTGATGATGGCAGCCAAATCAAAATACCTACCAACGATCAACATTTGTTGTCTATTGCGCCGTACGAGTATCAAACCCACGGTTGCACTTACCATGTTCCAACAGGTTGCCAAGGTGAAATGGTTGAAAAAACCATGCAGGTTAAGATTGTTGATTTAGAAACCAATCAAGTCTTGAAATATGGCCAAGTCACTACTCAAAAAGATGGGTTTATTGATCTTTGGATGCCAAAAGATCGCCAAAGGTTACAAGTCACCTTTACTTATAATGATAAAACCAGCACCCAAGTGTTGAGTACCGTCGACAATGCTCCAACTTGTATCACAACCATGAAGTTAAGCTAATCACTTGATCAAAAAAGGTTCATGGTGTCCGTTGAAAGACATAAACCATGAACCTTTTTACAACGCTAATTTAATATAGCACCTGAATCAGGCTTTTCACGGTAAGAAAAGAACTACTTTTTTCAACAAACTACCCCAAACAAGCTATACATTCTTATCTAAGAATAAACCTGTTAAAATAAGCAGAAAAATGAAGAGATCTCATCAAGTAGCCTCTCTTTAATATTAACAATAAACATCAAATTATTGAGATGACATGCTAAGTATCATTATTTGGATTTTTTGCGAAATAAGCCTCTAGCTCTTTCATTGAATCATCAAAACTCATAACTGGGCGATACCCCAATTCACGTTCTGCTTTCGCTATTGAAAATTCATTCGGCCCACCCACTAATCGAAATGATTGGCGAGTCATTAATGGGCGCTCTTTACGCTTAGTCACATGCCCAAGCCATTCTAATGTAGGGGCTAATATTTTAGCCAACCATAATGGTACACTCTTCGGTGCTGGTACATTTGCCGCTTTAGCCAAGCGTGGCATGTATTCTTTCCACGTAATACCAAACCCATCAGCAGCATTATAGATTTCTGCGCCAGTGCTTTTAGAACGTGCAGCTGCAATCAGCATCGCCACCAAGTTGTGTACATTGACTAACCCCGCGTCCCAGTCACCATTGCCTACCATGCATGGTTTTTCTTCACGCATCATACCCAATAAGGTGTTTACCCAAGGGCCACTTTCGACTCCGAATACATTACCAGGGCGAATGATCGAAGCTTTCAGCCCACGAGCAACTGCTTCTTTTGTGACACGCTCTTGTTCTTGCTTGCAGAACTCATAAGGTGAACTTGGAATACCAACCGCATCAGTTTCATCCAATTTACCTTTTGCTAATACGCTGGCATAAGCACACACACTGGTTGTGACCACAAAGTGTGCATCCCATGCTAAAGCAAGTTCTATCGCTTGCTCAGTACCCTTCACAGTAATATCAATGTGCTCTTGTCTTGCACCCCAATCACCCACTACTGCAGCAAGATGAAAAATGGCATCAACCGCACCAATTTCTGGTTCTAATTCAACCAAACGACGAACATCACCCGTTACGGTTTTGACATTATCGCCCCAACCTTCCGGAATTGGTTCACCTTTCATCATTAATGCCGTTACTTGAACATTTTCTTTCAACAGTTGGCGCACTAAGTGTCGTCCAATAAAGCCACCTGCCCCAGTAACAAAGGCTGATTTAAGTTCACTCATGATATTCGTCCTTTCTTAATGTCTTGTGATGCTATCGAGCACCACTTTATTTGTTAACAGATTGTAGACGGTCACTGATTACAAACTTGATTTTTTACGAACTTTTTTTGACTTTTTACGAAAGTGGCGTCATCTTTATTAAAATATGTGAAGGAAGCATGACAATGTACTTGGTCAGAAGTGGCGCAATTGAAGGCTACGAAAAATTGGTTCGCCAGTTTGATTTAAAACCCAACCAACTCTTAAATCAGGTAGGGTTAACTTCAGCGCAACTAAAACAACCCAATACTTACATTTCCTATTTGAAATTAGCCAACCTACTCGATTACACGGCTGAAGCATGTCAGCACCCAACCTTTTCGCTGCAACTAGGTATTGAGCAGGGCGTTATGGCGGTAGGTGAATGGGTGCTCTCCATACCTCAGCAGCCAACAGTATTAGATGCCATTTTATTTGCTGATCAACATGTTCATATCCATGCTCATGGGGCGCATGTCAGCTTGCAAGCCAAATCCTCACGCCTGAGTCAAAAAGCCGAAGTACACTTCACCCATGATTTCACCAACTCCGATCATATCTGGCAACTTAAGCAGCTCAGTGTGATGCAAGGCTTCAATGTTTTAAAGTTTTTGACAGGTAAAGACAACACTGATATTCAAATACACTTCAAGCATTCACTCCCTAATAAAATTCAGGCTTTAAACCACCAGCAATTTGGATTATTAAAACAGAATATTATTTTCGGCAGCCATTTCGATGGTTTAGCGTTTCCGATCCAATGGTTAAATGACAAGCCAAGTAACGATCAAAGCTTAATCCAAGAGTATTTCCAACATCGTATTCGGTTGCTCGAAGCTTTATACCCAAATAACTTACAAGAGCAGACTCGCCACATCATTAGCCATCTACTTGCCAGTGGAGAGTGCAGTATTCATGCGGTCAGTGCCGCTTTAAACTTTCACCCAAGAACCTTTCAAAAACGTTTAAAAGCAGAAGGGATCCGTTTCTCTGAACTATTGCAAACAGTGAGGCTAGAAATCGCAGAGCAGCATTTAAAAGACAGTAATATTAGCATCACCGATCTGGCGTTAAATTTGGGTTATGCAGAAGTCGCGATTTTTAGTCGAAACTTTAAAAAATGGACAGGATGTACACCGCTCCAATGGCGGAAGTTACAAAATTAACAACGTTCTCAACAAATCGATTCAAACTCAATAAGGATGCAACATGATTTATGCAATGGCAGCAATGATATTACTGGTTTTTCTTGTTGCTTGTTTTACCTTTAAAGTGCGTGTGGCAAGCATAAAAAGTAAACAAGTGAATTTGCGTTACTTTCAACTAATGCAAGGCGAAAACTTGCCTGAAATAGTGATGAAAACCAATCGACACCTCACGAATTTATTTGAAGTTCCTGTGTTATTTTATGTGGTAGCAACACTGTATGTCAGTTTGCACATTGATAGCCAAATCGGTATCACATTGGCGTGGTTGTTTGTGGCACTTCGTTATTTACACACCTTCATTCATTTAAGCAGCAACCACCTTATGTACCGCATGCTTTCTTTCTGGGCATCATTTCTTTGTGTAATAGGTTTGTGGATCAATCTTTTGATTCAGATGCCCTAAATTAACCGACTTAACGTGCTTTGAATGTTCACTTACTCTTCAAAGCACTTAAAAGCTCACCCCTTCCAAATTCAACAAGGTTTGTTTCATCGGTATACCATGAGCAAATCCGGTTAAGCTGCCGTTTGCACCAACCACTCGATGACATGGAATGATCACCGGAATCGGGTTTTTGCCGATGGCTGCGCCGACTGCGCGAACCGCTTTTGGGTTATGTATTTGGTTCGCTATGTCCATATAACGACACGTCGAACCTGTC
Source organism: Vibrio rumoiensis 1S-45 (assembly GCF_000286955.2). Lineage (GTDB taxonomy): Bacteria > Pseudomonadota > Gammaproteobacteria > Enterobacterales > Vibrionaceae > Vibrio > Vibrio rumoiensis_A. Next base: position 33,407 of record NZ_AJYK02000058.1, on the reverse strand, counting down.
TGGATTTGATTTAAGGCATGCCACACACTTTGCTGAAAGGGTGTCCCGATTGGCGCGAGCGGTGTGGAAAGGTCAAAATCTTGCCGGCTTCCAGAAAAGTACTCTATCAATTGCTGTTTAACATCAGAAAAACGAGCATTGTCTTCAATCCAATCTTGCTCAATGATAAAGCCGTCTTTTTTCCCTTCTCCGGTTTCTAAATGAAGAATATGCAGCCCTTCATCACTGCCAACTAAAGTCACATCACAAGCTTGTGTTGCGAAAGTATTAAAATACCAAGGTTGATTATTTTGCTTTTTCATTTGGCTAATGTCCTAATCCATTCCATAAACACAATGTAGCGTAAGCTCGGTAAGGTTGCCATGCTTTGGCTTGCTCTAACACCACTTTGCGTGATGGATAAACACCATCGACCGCTAACGCTTTTAATACCCCTAAATCTTTATCTGGGAAGCTATCTTGAATGCCCAGCCCTCGCATAGCCAGATAGTTCGCCGTCCAAGGCCCCACACCTGTTAACGATGTCCATTCGGTTAAGTAATCTTCAAATATCTGGTCTTTTTCCAAGCTAACTTCTTTTACCTCTAACGCTTGAATGACGGTTCTCAATGTTGCCATTCTCGATTGAGTGAGCCCCAACCCTTCAAACGATGCTTCAAGCAAGTCTTCAAACTGAGGAAAAAAGCAATCGATCCCATCGGGAAAATCATGGGGGACAGGTAAGTTCGCGGCATAAGCCACTCTTGATGCTAATGTCGTGGCAGCTTTGACCGACACTTGCTGTCCAAGCACCGCGCGAATACAAAATTCGAAGGGATCAAACGCCTTCGGCATTCTTGGCACTCGGCCATTCTCAAACCCACGTTGTAAAATAAGATCGGCTTTCAAAACCTCTTCTACCTGCGATAGATCCGTTTGCAGATCGAACATAAATATCACTCGCTGCAATACATAAGCAGCAGCCGAGGCTTGATTCGAGACTGTCGTCAAGGTTAGTTGGTTGGTATGCGGTAAATAAGCCACTTTAAAGTACCCTAAATAAACCGTTGCTGAATCTTTAGGGTCAAAAAATCGAAAGCTTCTTGAATAAATATTATCCGCTACCACTTCCACACCTTTGATCATGCGCGGAGCAATGAAAGCCAACATAAAGGCATAATCAAAACCTTTAGGGCAATCGAGAGTGTCAGTGCGAGTGTGAGCACAATCCATGTCTGAATGTTCCATGTGACAAACCATAACGACACCTGATTAAAAATGAATGAACAGAAATAGGCTATCTTACTCTTTTCCACTGACAAACACCGAGTTACCGATCAAGCCGAATGAAAATAAAAAGATCCCCTCCACAGTAAGGAATCACGTACAATGACGGCAACTTTCATCACAATAGAATTCTCATGGCACTAAAACCAACCATCTATAAATTTCGTATCGCACTCACCGATATGAATCAAGATTATTACGACTCATTAAATCTCACCATTGCCCAGCATCCTTCCGAAAGTGACGATCGTATGATGGCGCGAGTGCTGGCTTTCTGTCTTAATGCGCAACCTGATCTACAATTTACCAAAGGGCTTTCTAGCATTGAAGAGCCTGACATTTGGCTAAAGTCGTTAGATGATCAAATCCAACTTTGGATTGAGGCTGGTGAACCGGATCCAGAGCGCATCAAAAAAGCGACTCGTTTAGCAAAGCAAGTCAAAGTGTATACCTTCAACACTAAGTCAGATGTTTGGTGGAAACAAAATCAAGCTAAATTTGTCCAATTAAAAGCAGAAGTGGTTCGTTTTGATAATGCTGGCATTCAAGATTTCAGTAAAATGATAGCTCGTACGTTAGATATTGGTGTCATGCTTTCAGGTAACAGTGCTTATATTTCAGCCGATGACAGTCAATGTGAAGTTAGCTGGGAAATCCTACAAGAATAGAGGAATAAACTGATACCGTTTTAGCGATTTATTGCGATAGGGTTGTTCATTCACCAGTTGTGTACTGTGAATATAGTGTTTATCCCTATTTGTTTGTTATGATGAATTTACTCATTTGGATATAACACTGTTCAAATTCACACTGAATGTAAGGAAGACGGATGCTTCGCTTAATCACACTTTTATCAGCTCTTTTTTTTGCAGTTTCTGCAAGTGCTGAGCCAAAAACGTTATCTGATCAAGATGTCGCTCGTTACTTTGTATGTAGCTACTTACATACCGAAGACAGTTATAAAATTGGATCATATCTCATTCAAAATTATGAGATCCAATGGTACACCTACTCAGATACGTTCAAGGCATTGGTCAGTGATAAATTATCTGAAATTGCTCGCGAGCAAAACGTTTCAAAATTTAAAGCCGAAGACGAGTTATCAAACAAATACCAATGCAACAGTGCTTATATCGAGCTCATTGGTTTAAAGAACATCAAAATTTAAACAATTCACACTCAAAGGAGATACCCATGGCAAACGCTAAAACTGAAGGACTTGCTCTTTATCATTTCGAAACATGCCCATATTGCCAAAAAGTACGACGTACTATGTCTGAGCTTGGTTTGGACATTGAACTACGTGAAACGCGCCAAAATCCAGCGTTTCGTGAAGAGCAACTAGCTGGCGGTGGTAAAGGTCAAGTTCCTTGTCTTCGTATCGAGAAAAATGGCACTGTGACTTGGATGTATGAATCTGATGCCATCATTGATTATTTAAAAGCATTATAAGTCTTGCTTAAAATATTCCCTAAAGGCTGATTGTTCAGCCTTTTTTGTTTTTCTGAGCCCATCAAATAATACCAATACTTAATACGCCTAACATTCTTCACTATCTGCACTACACCTACTAGCAACATTCCTTTATCATTCACATTCGTTCAACTCATTTACGTTTTCGTACATTAATACAAGGATTAACATGGCTATCATACGCTGGGTCTTAGGCCGTATCATTTTGCTTCTAAATTTCATTTTTTCACCATCAGGCACGAAGCGTTCTCTTGAAGAACAACAAAAACTCGATGAGCAAACACAAGGTTTCACTTTATACCAATTTGAAGCTTGCCCTTTTTGCGTCAAAGTTCGCCGTGCTATCAAGCGTAACAGCCTCAAGATTGAATTAAGAGATGCCAAAAATAATCCTGAACATCGTCAGCAATTATTAGAAGGTGGTGGCGCGATTAAAGTCCCTTGCTTACGCATTGAAAAGCAAGGGGAAGTCACTTGGATGTATGAATCAAACGATATCATTCAATATTTAGAACAAGATATTGTTGGTGCGTAATTCTGTAAATCAACATTGTGATCAACGTATCACTCGGTCATATTTCTTTCCCGCTTCACTAAAATATTCAATAGATACCCAAAATAATTGAAGTGGTAGTGAAGCGGCAAGTAAAGGCTGCCCATGAGCATAGTTTTCTTATGTGATTGGAATAAATGAGCGTCCTCATTCAAGTAGGAAATGTATAACGGTAAGGCAATGAACCAACCCAAATAAACTGCTTCATATTATTTTTTCTTGCTTTGCCTCTAATTCAACGTCTTTCTTGTCATCAATAGGAAACCATTCCGTTTCACTAAAACCACCACAGTGAGTCACTTTTGCTAAATTAAAACTCGGCACTTCCATTAAATACAGTGCATCACCATACTGCTTTAATCCCGCACGGCAAAACTGCTTAATCGCTTTACTCATCGGTGTGTTAGCACTCTGGTCTACATCATTCATGCTAGCAAAACTGAGCACCAACACGGGCACATCCTCAAACCAATCCACTATACAAGAAAACCCCATTGGCGGTATGGCTTGGTCACTCTGGCAAGATAACGCAAACTGAGCAAACGGCGATAATTGCTCGCTATCAACACTTTCCCATGCGCTCCAATTATTCTCATGGCAAGAGTAATGACGCTGGATCTGGGTATCATAAATAACCACGGTCACTTCACCATTCTGTTGATATTGATTGGCAACATAGCAATAAGGCACGATCAAGCTTTGAGAAAAGACCGTTATGTAATGGTGAGAACTATCAAAGTGTCCAAAATATAAAACCAATTCAGAGTGTTTCTCTCGATAACTCAGTTGACAATTCACTGGTAATGAAGTCTCACCATCAATCAATTGGCAGTGCCGCTCAATCATTTGCATTGCAGCAAGTTCAGGGGAACGTGGAATGGTGTTTTTTTGATAGGTAGATATCGGTTGGGTCGTCGCAAGATCACTGTCAGAGGAAGAGATCACCATATCTGATGCAGATTGTGAAGTATGCTGAGAAGACGCCTGGCTGCAACCTGCAATAGGCAACAGCCAGAGAAACCACAATAAATACCAGCTTTTCATGAGGAAAAACGAGGAAGTCTGCTTCATAACGGCCTCCCACCCAGATGAAGAGCAATACTTAAAGCATAGCCCTTGTTTCGATGTTTGCCGTTTTAAAGCTTGAAAAGGTAGCCTTTTATTATGCGAATCGTATCAATGCTTCAGCTTTTGCTTCACTGAGCTTAGTGTCGTAAAGAGGCCAACTAATAAAGTACCGGCGACTAAACCTAGTACACCCGTTAACAGATAAGGTACCACCGTTCCTAATATAGGTTGTCCTTCGAGCGGTGACAGCAAGCCTTGGGTAAAATGATGCACGGCAGGAATGGTATGCTCAATAATGCCACCACCAACTAAAAACATGGCAACTGTACCCACAATGGTTAATAACTTCATCAATCTAGGCGCCGTCGCAACCAAGCCGTCACCCATCACATTCAGTATGCCTTTTCCTTCACTTTTACGTTGTAAGTAAAAGCCTAAATCATCCAACTTAACAATTCCGGCAACCAATCCATAAACACCACAAGTCATAATGAAGGCGATTAAACTCACCACCACAATTTGCGTTACCTGCGGGTGCCCCTGAACAATACCAAGCGCAATAACGATGATTTCAAGTGACAAAATAAAGTCGGTACGAATGGCACCTTTCACTTTCTTCTGCTCGTATTCCAAGAGATCTTCTGGTGTTTTCTCTTTCGTGTCGGCATCTAATTGCGCGTCATTTTGCTCATGACCGTTATGAGGTAAATACTTTTCCAGTACTTTTTCGGCACCTTCATAGCACAAGTACAATCCACCAATCAGCAATACAGGCATAATAAGCCAAGGCGCGAGCGCACTCACAAGCAAAGCAGAAGGGACAAGAATAAGTTTATTTCTAAATGAACCTTTAGCCACAGACCAAACAACGGGAATTTCACGCTCGGCACGAACACCACTTACTTGTTGAGCGTTTAACGCTAAATCATCCCCTAATACCCCTGCCGTTTTCTTTGCTGCCACTTTAGACATCAATGCCACATCATCTAAAACAGATGCAATATCATCTAATAATGTTAATAAACTCAAACCTGCCATGTTTTGCCTTACCAAAATAAAAAACTATGTTTACTTTAGCATTGAATATGATCGTTGGACTAGCAAGATGGCACTTATCGCAGAAAGTGTTAAAAATCCATTATTAATCAGAATATTATTTGGAGAAAAGTAACAAGTTAAAACAAAGTATTTTCAAAAAATACACACCTAAGCAACACAATATATCGATAAAATCATAAATTAAAGATAATAATCACAATATAAACATAAGGTTTCGATATATACCTATTCATAATGTAAAGTGCGCCTCGGTTATTTATAAGGATAAAAAGCTCCTTAGCCCAATAAACTAACATGAGGCTCAAATGAAGCATAATACACCAAGACTACCCAGCTTAACGCAGGTCATGATATCTTTAGGTCTGTTTTTATTATTAGCATTTTCTTTTACTGCAAAGCTGGATTTACCAATACAACTGGCTTTGTACATTGGTTGGTTCATCATCATTGGCCTTGGTATCTACCTAGGTCACCAATACAAAGATCTCGAAAAAGCAGCTTTAAATGGCATTTCAAATGGATTAGGTGCCGTTTTAATTCTACTTGCGGTTGGCGCTTTAGTCGGAACGTGGATCTCTGGCGGTATTGTGCCAACCATTATCTATTATGGCCTTAAAGCAATTCACCCTTCTATTTTCCTACTTGCGACCATGATTATTTGTTCTCTTACGGCGCTAGCAACTGGCACTTCTTGGGGTGCTGCTGGTACCGCTGGTATCGCCATGATGGGTATTGGCCATGGTCTAGGCGTTCCACCACCTGTAACAGCTGGTGCCGTTCTTTCTGGCTGTTACTTTGGCGATAAAATGTCACCATTATCAGATTCCGTTATCTTGGCTTCTTCCATGTCTAATGTTGAAGTCATGGAACACATCAAAGGCATGCTTCCAATTGCGCTTATTAGTTACATTATTACAGGCATTATGTTTACTGCATTTGGACTCCATTACGCCGGACAAGTCGATATGTCGCAAGTACAAGGTGTGATTAGCTCCATGGAAGTGCAATTCAATATTACGCCATTATCCTTTGTACCTGTGATCATTGTATTAGGTCTACTGGCAATGCGTATGCCTTCTTTTCCTGTGATCAGTTTTGGCTCTTTATTGGGTATTATTTGGGCGGTTACCATTCAAGACATCGATTTTTTGCAAGCTTTTAATACAGCGTGGGCGCCATACAGCATCCACTCTGGTGTAGAATTTATTGATTCAATACTCAATCGTGGCGGTATGTCATCCATGCTTGGCTCGGTAGCTGTGATCGTGTTTGGCTTGGGTTTTGGTGGCCTTTTAGATAAAGTTGGTTTATTGGAAACCGTTGCTAAATTATTCGAAAAACGTATTCAAAGTTCAGGTTCTCTCGCAACCAGCACCATTGCAACCGCCTTTATGGGTAACGTGTTTGGCTCTGCAATGTATGTTTCTTTGATACTAACGCCTAAAATCTGCGCAAAAAACTACGACCGTTTAGGCTACAAACGTAAGAATTTATCGCGAAATGCAGAATTTGGTGGAACTCTCACTTCAGGTATGGTGCCGTGGAGTGATAATGGCATTTATATGGCCAGTATTTTAGGTGTAGCGACGTTATCTTACGCTCCGTTCATGTGGTTAAGTTTTGTGTGTATTATCGTCACGATAGTCACATCTTATATGGGTTGGTTTGTGGATAAATGCGAACCTATCCAACACAACACACAAGAAGAACAGCAGGCTGAGTTAACACAACAATCCGCTTAAGTTTTTTTTTCATAAAGCTCAAAATGCCGCTGTATACACAGCGGCATTTCTGTAAATAATAAACGTCTACTTAATCTAATGAGCTAATCGCAATACTTCTTCTGCCGTCAAATAACGCCACTGCCCAACGTCGACATCCAAATAAACCTCACCAATAGCTTCACGATGCAGTGATACCACTTTATTACCAATGGCTGAGAACATTCTTTTTACTTGATGAAACTTGCCTTCCGTAATAATGAGCAACACTTCATGAGCCGTAATCACGTCTAGGGTTGCTGGTGCCGTTAATTCCGACTCTCCTTGCAATTGAATGCCTTGTAAAAACTTATCAACCACATCATCAGAAATCGGGCGAGACAAGCCCACTCGGTATACTTTGGCGCATAGCTTAGTTGGGGTAGTAATGTTATAAGACCAATGTCCGTCATCGGTAATCAACACCATGCCAGTCGTATCTGCATCTAAACGCCCGGCAATATGTAACTCAGAGACATGATCAACATCAAGATGCTTGAAGAGTGACGGATAAACCTCGTCCACATTCGAACAAATGGTACCCGTAGGTTTATGCATAAGGATATAGCGAAATGGTCGCGCTTGAAGCAAGGTGCCGTTCCACAACACCGTGTTGTTTGCATGCACTTGGGACGATTCATCATTAACAACATCGCTATTAACCTGAAACTCACCTTGCTGTATCTTCGAAATGGCTTCGCTTCGGGTTAACGATGTGCTTTTACAAACAAATTTATCAAGGCGCATAAGGAGAGCCTACATTAAGGAAAGATTATTCATGGAGAATAAAGAAAACGAACAATAATCAAAAGAAGTAATCTTCCTTCTCTTTACACCAACACCTGACGAGTATTCTTGATGTAATGATGGATTTGTTTCTCGACTTTTGGCTCAATCATCTCATTTGGCTTACAACCATTTGGGCAAGGCATATTTGGCGTGGTGCCAAACAATCGGCAAATTAACGGCCTTTCATCATAAACCGTACACCCTTTAGGGCCTAAGTGTACGCAATCGAAATTTTCTAATGCGGCATCATGCGCGGCATCGGATTTCACCGGCAAGCGTGACATTTCTTCAGAAGAAGTCGTAACCGGCCCACAACAATCGTGGCAACCGGGCTTACATTCAAAGGTTGGGATACGTTCGCGTAAATACGCAATGACTTCTCGATTATCGTTCATACAAACCTAAACTTTGTTTAATTGGCACGGATTATACGCTGATTAAAAAATAAAAAGGGCAGAAGTTAATATCTGTACCTTAGAAACTGTCATCGTCACTATAAACCGTCACCATCAATTCCCCATCCATCCCTTCAGAAACCAAAAAATTGATAGGTTTACAGCAAACTTGGCAATCTTCGATATATTGCTGATCGCAATCGCTGGGGTCGATAAGCACGTCAAGTCGCTCACCACAATATGGACAGCCAATGGATTTTTCTGATAGTTGATTCATTCAAACACTCTCTTTACTTAAACTGCATACGAACAGTATAGCGATTAAGAGTGTTCTATTTTTAGCTGGTATTCATAAAAACAAAAAAGCCCGAACTTTTCAGCTCGAGCTTTGGCGTTAGATTTTGATTTAAGCTAATACAATTAAATCAAACCAAAAGTAAAGTGCATGCCGTAGAACACGCCACGACCGAAGATTTCAGCAGCGATTAAGGCAAATAACGCAAGGATGCTATAAAAGCGTACTTTATTGTTGGTTTGATGCGCAGAGACTGCCCACAATACTGCAGCAATCAGCATTAACACACACTGTGTCATGATCATTGCTGAGTATTCATCTAACGCTGTAATGCCTTGGTGAATCGACGTGACTACACCAGAGAAATCCAACACGCGAGCGATCATCACAATAAAGTGAATCGCAATCAGCAAGATACCTGTAACCGCAATCATTTTGTTCGCTTTGATTGAACTGCCGTTGAACGCATTCAATAGCACATAGCCGAACAATAAACCGGCGGTGATCACAGTGAACGTAAACTCAATTGGTGTAAAGATCGTATCCCAAAGTGGCACAGTATTGATTAAGTAAACCTTCACCATTGCTGCCATGAAGATCACACCTGAAATTGCGCCAAGGTAGCGTAATGCGGTGCGTAAACCTTTACCAATCCATTCTTTACCTAAAGAAGTCAGTACTTCACTAAGCCAATAAAAACCGGCAAACGCAAAGAACACCGAACCGGTTAAGATTTCATTGGATAGGCCCGATGCACCAACACGGTTTAACGAATTAAATGCACGTAATGGACTGCCTAAGTGCATGGTCGATGCGCCAAAGCCAATCGCCATGAAACCTAGAACAAAGAATAAACTTTTAATCGCCAGATCGTTCAGTGCCAATTCATCTTTCACGCACGCCAAACGGGTGGTGATCAACAAATAAGCCCCTACCGCACACTGTGCGAGAACCGTGAAGATAACTAATGGAAATTCTAAAAAGTGCATTAGATTACCTCCTTCGGATTTTGTAAGAAGCCTGATGTATCACCCAATGGGCGAGCATTCGGGTTCAATTTCACAATTAAGTTCGGGCTAGTTAAACGAGAGTCTGGTAATGGTGCACAATCGGCATTGGTGCCGTATTTAGCACGTAGCTCATTGATGTCACCAAATTCAATCGCACGTAATGGGCATGAATCCACGCACACTGGCATTAAGCCTTCCGCAACGCGCTCATGGCAACCATCACATTTCGTCATGTGACCTTTTTCTTCGCTGTATTGAGGTGCGCCGTATGGGCATGCCATGTGGCAATATTTACAGCCAATACACACTTCTTCGTTTACAACCACCAAACCATCTTCTTCACGCTTATGCATCGCGCCAGACGGACAAACCTTAGTACACGCAGGGTTTGAACAATGGTTACACGCAATCGACAAGTAGTATGAGTACACGTCTTGACGGTATACGCCATTATTCTCAGACCAGTTACCCCCTACGTATTCGTAAATACGACGGAAGTTACGCTTAATGTCTAAGTCTTTATTATCTTTGCACGACAGTTGGCATGTTTTACATCCTGTACATTTACTCGAATCAATGTAGAAGCCGTATTGTTTTTTCACTTTTACTTGCTGGGTACTCATGCCTTAACTCCCATGCTTTTCAGTAGCGTAATTTCAACTAAGTTTGTGTGTGATGGATTCGCTTTCGCCAAAGGCGTGGGACGTGCGGTAGTCAATACGTTGATTGAACCGTTCATGTCGGTACCTTCACGGTTGGGTGCATACCATGCCCCTTCACCTAACGCTGTGGTTTGAGGAATAATCCGAGGCGTCACTTTTGCACAAACTTGCAGTTTACCAAACTCACTTTCCACCAAGACTAAATCGCCATTTTTGATGCCACGAGGCCCTGCATCCATTGGATTGATCCAGATTTCTTGTGGGGCAGCCGCTTTTAGTAACTCAACATTACCGTAAGTCGAATGCGCACGAGCTTTGTAATGGAAGCCGGTCATTTGCAATGGGAATTGCTTACGCTTTGGCGAATCCCAACCATCAAACGTTGGGTGATATTCTGGGATTGGCGTGATGTGTTCGTCTTTATCTAACTCCCACGTTGCCGCGATGTTGGCTAACTGTTCAGAATAGATTTCAATCTTACCTGATGGTGACGGTAATGGATTGGCAATCGGATCTTTACGGAAATCTTCTAACTCCACATAAGGACGATCAAACTGTTTCTTGTAGATACCTTTTTTACGCATAGTGTCGTAATCCGGTAAATCTGGATCGTTGTTTTGCTTAACCGTTTGAGCGTACATCCACTGTAGCCATTCTTCTTGAGTGCGACCTTCTGTAAATTCTTTTTCTACGCCTAAACGCTTAGCCAAATCAGACATCATGTCGTAAATAGGACGACATTCAAAACGCGGTTTGATCGCTTGGCTAGCAAAAATAAAGTAAGGCATTGAGCCTGCAGCACCATCCATACAGAAATCTGACTGTTCAGACGTTGTACAGTCTGGTAGGACGATATCGGCGTATTTAGCAGAAGAGGTCATGTGATTATCGATCACCACAATCATTTCACAGGCTTGTTCATCTTGCAGAATTTTATGGGTGCGGTTGATGTCAGAATGTTGGTTAATAATACAGTTGCCTGCATAGTTCCAAATAAACTTAATTGGATTTTGTAAGCGCTCAACCCCACGAATACCATCGGTTTTATCGGTCATTTCATGGGCGCGGTAAATGGCATCCGTCCATAAGAACATAGGTATAGACGCTTTAATTGGGTTTGCTACTTTAGGGAAACGTTGGAATGGGTAACTATGATCGCCTTCACGCAAGCCAGTACCACCGCCTTGTAAGCCCACTTGGCCACGAAGTAGAGACAACATACCAATCGCTTTACACGCCTGCTCACCACTGGCGGAACGTTGTAACCCCCAACCTTGTGTAATGTAGATACGGTTAGCATTACCAATTTCACGGCCTAGCTTGATAATATCTTCTGCTGGAATGCCGGTAATAGGTGCCGCCCATTCTGGCGTTTTAGGCGTTTTATCATCACCACTTCCTAGAATGTAATCTTTGTAGCTGCCGTTTTTCGGTGCAGATGCGGGAAGCGTTGTCGCATCATAACCCACGCAGTAAGTGTTTAAGAATGCTTCATCTGCTTTACCTTCTGTGATGATCACATGAGCAAGGGCCGCACATAACGCAGCATCGGTTCCATGACGTAATGGAACCCATTGATCTTCACGGCCACCAGCGGTATCGGTATAACGAGGATCAATAATGATCGTGCGAGTACGGTTCTTTTGTTGGCCTTCTACATAGTTATGGGTTTGGCCACCACCAGACATGCGAGTCTCGGCAGGGTTGTTGCCAAAGAAGATCGCCAAATCCGCATTTTGAATATCGTCCATGCTGTTGTTGGCAACCCAACCACCATAAAAGAAATCGGTCATGCATTCGATGGCAGCTGCAGAATAGTCACCATAGTGATTTAAATAACCACCTTTAAGATTCATTAATCGTGCAATCAATGTCGAGCTTGGATCCCAGCTTTTGGTCACTGTTCCGCCAAGCGTACCCGTGCCATAGTTAAGATAAACCGCATCATTACCATAGTTTTTAATGGTGTCATTCAAGCTTGCTGCAATGGTATCTAAGGCTTCATCCCAGCTAATACGTTTGAATTTACCTTCACCACGTTTACCAACACGTTTAAGAGGATATTTGAGTCGATCAGGGTTATAAACACGACGACGCATTGAACGGCCACGAAGACACGCACGAACTTGGTGGTGATCATTAAATTCATCTAAGCCCGTATTGTCAGTTTCTATCCATGTGATTTCACCATCCACCACATGCATGCGCAATGGACAACGACTACCACAGTTGACGGTACAGGCCGACCAAACGATCTTTTCATCAAGTTTCGCTGGCGTTTCTTTGGCAAGCGCTTTTTTACTAAATGGTAGTGTTAAGCCGCTAGTGACGGTAGCTAACGCACCTAATGCCGCACTGCCTTTTACAAAGCCACGGCGTGTTACCGCAAATGCGTCGTTATTGTTTGTCTGTTTAGAATTAACTGACACGACATATCCTCATTATATTGCTTTTAATTATGGGGAGGATTATGTGCCTACCTCGTTAGAGGTACTTTGTTTTAAATCAAAGTCGAGTGAATCAATTCACCGTATATTACGTGCTAGTTAACGCACTCAAGCTAGAGAAACTGAACCTTATGACAAACCTTTATGCAGAATCAGCCCTTGTTAGCAAAGTCCTTGGTGCTTTGTTTTATTATCGCCCGACTGATTATGCAGAACACGGCATTGAGCACGTTCTAAATTACCAATCAGGCGCAAAAAATTGCTCAGAATTACTCGTTCAATTCGGCAAGACTCTGGCACAATTTAAACAAAGTGATATTGAATCATTAAGCATGGTGCATGATGAGTTTTTCGCAGGTATATCAGACATGCCCGTGCCGCCTTGGGGCTCCGTTTATCTTGATCGTGAATGTGTTTTATTTGGCGAGTCGACGACACAATACAAGCAATATTTAACCGAGCTTGGGTTTGAATTCAACACACACAACAATGATCCGTTAGATCATATTGGCTTAATGTTAATGGTGTTAGGTGAAGTGTTAGAAATGCAATTAGAGCAAGACACTAAAAATGAACTGCATCGCTTATTAGGTTTTCACTTACTGCCTTGGTCAACTCATTATTTGGCACAACTAACCCCTAGAATTCCATCCGGAGCTTATTCATCGTTAATAGGATTAACGCAATCATTACTCAGCCAGCTTCAAAATGAATTGAATGTGCAAGTTGAAGTGAGGAAGGTATATTTTAATGTCCAGCCGCACTAAGCAAATCGATGAGCCAGAGCCCAATCGTCGTGGCCTATTCACTGGTTTTGCCAAACGAGCCAATTCGATTACCGTTCATCACGATGAAAAGGTATTAAGAACACAACCTAGACCACCGACAGCGGTCGATGAAGATATATTTCAACGATTATGCAATCAATGCGGTGAGTGTGCCTTGGCCTGCCCAGAATCAATTATTCGCATGGAGAATGGTTACCCAACTTTGGATGTGGAGTATTCCCACTGCACTCTATGCGGTGAGTGTCAATCAGCCTGCCCAACCATTGCTCTTTCTGGTACACAGCAAGACACAGGTTTACGCGCTAATGTTGCAGATACCTGTATTAATTTATACGGCTATTGTGATGCTTTCCGCCAGTCTTGCTCAACTCAAGCCATTGAATGGAAAGATAATGCAAGCCCTAGAATTAGGGTCGACCAATGCACCGGGTGTGGAGCTTGCAAGCCTGATTGCTTTATTGGTGCCATTTACATGGTGTAATACACCTTTAGCCAACCAATAAATAAACAAAAAAACACCAATCTTGATAGGGCAAGATTGGCGTTTTGTTATCCAAAATCCATTCAACATAAAATATTTGAATGAGATCTTAAATTATTTGCTCATTGGGCTAAGAACGATTTCTACACGTCGATTTTGAGCTCGGCCTGCAGCGGTTGAATTTGAAGCAATCGGGCTAGCTTCACCTTTACCTATGGTTTTCACTCGTGTGGATTTCACTTTGTTATCCACTAAGAACTGACCTACCACACCTGCGCGAACTTCAGATAAACGTAAGTTATATGAGTCTGAACCTGAGCTGTCGGTATAACCTAAAACATTGATATTGGTTTCGTCATATTCATTAACAACGGTCGCAACATTAAATAATGCTCGTTTTGCCGTGTTATTCAGTTCAGTTTGGTCAACATCAAACGTAATGGAATTGGGCATATTCAAAATAATATTGTCACCACTACGAGTCACACTAATACCGGTCGAACGTAATTCTTGTTCTAACTTCTTCGCTTGTGCATCCATGTAATAACCAATGCCACCACCTAACGTTGCACCCGACGCCGCGCCAATCAGTGCGCCTTTACCGCGATCACTTTTGCTTGAAGACGCCACACCAATTGCTGCGCCTGCTGCAGCACCAATAAGTGCGCCAGTCGTAGTATTCGATGTTTTGCTTTCGCCAGTGTATGGATTAGTCGATTCACAAGCTGTAACAGAAAGAACCACACCAACAAGCACTAAAGCTTTTAATTTCATTTTATTAGACATAAATGGTTAACTTCCTTTTGATTTAATTTCAATACCATTTTCAATCGGTAAAGATTAACAAATATGTACATTACGGCAATACAGAAGCTTGTATTTTTACAAGAATAGAACATACATTCAGAATATCCCCACAGAATTGGCGCAACCCTGCATTCCACCTGACATTTCGATAACATTAATGATCAAAGTTGCAACAAATTAAATATAAAAAAACGTCCATTAGAAACTATTAATATAAAAAGGAACAAATAGCACTGTGTTGTTGTCATTCAAGGGATATAATAAAAGCATCTATTTCTTCCCTAGTGTCGAAATAAACCTTTTATTTTTCCACCAATGTCCACCCCCTATTATGACATCCCCATAGAGGTGTAACGTTAATATGCTGTCTGCTTTAAAAAAAACTTACCAACGCTTTAAGCAAGCACCCACAACCGTTCGTGTACTAACTTACCTAGGTTGTACTTATGCTGGTTACGCGCTGATTTTAGGTTTAATCATTCCTGCAGTGGCTCAATCTCAAGCCCCTAAAATGTTAAGTGAGTTGCTAGGCAGAAATGTTAATGTTGAAAAAGTCAGCATCAATCCATTCCTATTACGCGTTCGTATCGATGGGTTTGATATTCGTGAGTCAAATATTAAGCATTCTTTTGTTCGATTCGATCAACTAGACGTACAAGTTGGGTTTTGGCAAAGCCTATTGAACTTAACACCGACCGTGGATCATCTTTACTTGGTGAAGCCTCAAGTCAACATCTCTCGTTTAAACCATTCAGCTGGGTTTAACTTCACCGATATCTTGAACACCCTGGCTAAAAACAGCACACCAGCCCCACAAGATGAGCCTCAAACCGAAAGCTCTGGCCTTCCCGCTTTTCGTGCCAACGACATCCAATTAAGCCAAGGCTTATTCGATTTTCGTGATGAACCCACAGGCGCGCATTTAAAGTATCAAGGCTTAAACATCAATCTACCAAAGCTGGATTCTCAAGCGCTAGTCACTCAAATGGCTCCCGTTTCAGCACAGGCTGATAAAGTGGTGTCTGCGAGCGCGTCAAATCTTCAGAAAAGCACATCGGATAACCATAAAACGACCAGCAATCAAAACCATTTTGCTATCAATGTTACCGGGGCTGATAACGGCAAGTTAAGCTTAGAAGGTCAATTTCAATTACAACCATTTGCTATCAATGGCAAACTGGCAATGAACAACATCACGCTTGCTAATTTCTGGCCATTTGCAGAAAAGCAGCTCCAAGCAAAATTAGTCAGTGGTAAGATCAATTTTGCCACTCATTTCAAGGCATCAGAAGAACCTAATCAATTTGATTACTCCACGGATAAAGGAAGCTTTGAATTACTCAATTTAGCGTTTGATGCTGACAACCAACCAAAGATAAAACTGCCCCGTTTAGCGTTGGATAACATCGCCTTAAACAGCCAAAAGCAAGTTGTCGATATCGATGCGTTGAATATTGAAGGGTTATGGGTGGATGCACTACTGAATAAAGATGGGATTGATCTACAATCTTTATTTACGCCAAAAGAAGACGCAACGGCAAGTAATGCGAATAGCCCCAAAAAATCAACTGAATCGGATGAAGCCAGTATCGAAACAAGTAAAACTACCGATACAAACTCAGCTCAAAACAATCAAGCCCCTTCTTGGTTGGTGCGTTTACATACGTTTTCAATGAAAGACACGGACATCAATGTCAATGAAAAGATGGTCAGTAATGGCGTTCATTGGCGCGTGTACCCTTTGTCTATTTCAACTGATGAAGTACTCAGCGATCTTAGTAAACCGATAAAGTATAACGTCGATTTATCCGTCAATTCATGGATAAAAGCTCAACCAGAACAACCGAGAGGTAGCTTTTCAAGTTCGGGCAGTATTGATGCGAAAAAGTTAACGTTCAATGGTGATGTAAACTTATCTAAGCTGGATTTAAGCCAGTTTCAGACTTATCTCGACCCTTATTTGAATGTGAAACTGCAATCAGGTTTGCTCTCCACCAAGGGTAATTACGCTGCAGACACTAAAGGGAATGCTACGTATAGCGGGCAAGCCAATATCAGTAATTTGTTAGTACGCGACCGCTTAGAGAACCAACCTTTAGTTAAATGGGCCGACATGGGTATCAGCAGCCTTCAATTTGACTTAGCTAAACAGCATCTCAAAATCGGCACCATTGCTTTTAATGCGCCATACAGCAAAGTGTTGATTGATAGAAACCGCCAAACCAACATTGGTAGCCTTGTTAAAGCCCAACCAAACACCGCCAAGGGAAACAATGCAAAGAAAGCTAACGCAAGCTCGAAAACAGCGAGCAAACCATTTGCAGTGGATATCGGTCAGATCACGATTAAAAATGGTTCAACTTACTTTGCCGATTATTCTCTGACGCCAAGCTTTGCATCTGGTATTGAACTGTTAAACGGTTCCATCAAAAATTTATCGTCTACACCTGGCACAAAAGCCACGGTAAACCTGAACGGTAAAATCGACAAATACGCTCCAGTGACATTAAAAGGCGCAGTGAACCCATTAATAAAAAATCCGTACTTAGACTTAGACCTCATCATTAAAAGTGTTGAGCTGACTTCAGTAAACCCTTATTCCGGTACTTATGCTGGGTATTACATCGACAAAGGTCAGCTTTCATTAACGCTAAAATACCAACTGGAAAATAACCAATTGGTAGGTGAAAACCATGTAGTGATTGACCAGTTAAAATTAGGCGAGCCTAGTAAGTCAGATTTAGCCACCAGCTTGCCGCTGTCACTCGCGATTGCCATCCTTCAAGATCGCCATGGTGTTATTGACCTTGGGGTTCAAGTTTCTGGCGATGTCAATAAACCAGACTTCAGTTTTGGGAGTGTCATTTGGGGCGCGTTTGTCAATGTGCTCACCAAAGCCGTCACTTCACCATTCTCAATGTTGGCGAGTTTAGCGGGCAGCGACCAAGAGCTAAACCGCATTGATTATGAAGTAGGAAAATCCACACTTAGCGATACTGAAAAAGATAAACTCGCTATGTTGGCAAAAGCCTTAGATGATCGTCCAATGTTAAAACTTAGCATTGTCGGTTCCGTTTCAGAAGCTGAAGATAGCCGCGCTATCGCAGAAGAGAAGTTACAAAACCTTCTCCTAAAAGAAAGTGGCGATGCGGCATTACCTGAGAACTTAACCGCCAGTCGCTTCCCTCAAGACGGCGATCTAGTGGATGCATTAGAAGATTTATTTGAAGACCAACTAAAGAAAGATGTGGATGACGAGCAAGATAAAATAGAAAAACAAATTCAAACAGAAACAGGTAAGAAAGACGTGGATGACACTCAACTTACCACTGCGCTGCATATCAGTATGTATAATCAACTAGTAGATGCGCAAAACGTTATTCCTGATGAGCTAGGCAGCCTTGCAGAAGCACGAGCCAGAACCATTAAGGCTTACCTAGTAGATGAGCAGCAAGTCGACCCTGCGCGTGTTTTCATTTTGGATAGCACCACCAAATTAAAAACCGAAGCCAGCGCCGCTGAACTGACTTTAGATGCTAATTAACCACGCGCTATCAATATATCTCAGTAGACACTGGCAATATATTCATTTTAATAGCCATACTGAAAGACTCTGAACACCATAAAATAAATAGCCACAAAGTTCATTATTATTGGATTTTGTGGTTTTTTTTCAGGTAAATTCCCATATCGCCTATCCAAATAACACGACAATGAGCAGCACAACAACAATAATAATACCAAATACTTTCATAGCGAGTTTTAAGTCTCCCCCGCCTTTTGGTGCTTGATTACAACAACCCATTATTAGCCCTCAATTTTATAACTTTCATATTTTATGGCTATTAGACGATTACTATAAACCTTACAGCTAGTGGAAGGTAAAGAACAGATATCAGTGACATGCAATAACAGGCTTAGACAATACAAAACCGCAGATAAAATTCAGGCCCTAACTTTTAGGGCCTGATTGACTATTAGCTATTAAGTCATGTTATTTTCGCAATGCATTCAGCTTAGCTTGAGTAATGCCAAACACACTGCCAACTGGGTAAGTAAAATCATCCTCTAGCTCACCGGCATGAATACCAGTGAAAATTTCAATAGCTTGAGTAACATGCTCAATCGCCCAAATATGAAACTCCCCTTTATTCACTGCATCAACAATGTCTTTACGCAACATTAAATTATGAACATTGGATTGAGGGATGATAACGCCTTGTGTTGATTGACGGCCTTTAATTTTACAGACATCAAAGAAACCCTCTATTTTCTCATTTACCCCACCGATAGGTTGAGATTCGCCAAATTGATTCATTGAACCTGTAATTGCAATATCTTGCCTGATTGGTAGCTTTGAATATGCCGAAACAATGGCGCACACTTCAGCCATCGATGCGCTATCGCCATCAACCCCACCGTATGATTGTTCAAAAGTAATGTGCGTTGTAAGCGGTATTTTGGCATTTCGACCTAAAATAGACGCTAAATAAGCCGATAAGATCATCACGCCTTTCGAGTGAATGCTGCCCCCTAAATCAACATTACGTTCAATATCTAAAATATGACCATCACCAAAGGCTGTGGTTGCCGTAATACGATTTGGTGCGCCAAACATATGATCCGTGGTGGATAAAACCGACAAGGCATTAACCACACCAACTGCGCTTCCTTCCGTTTTAATGAGCGTAGTGCCATTAGAGAACGTCTCCATCACGCTATCTTGCAGACGGCTGACTCGCATGGTTTGATTATCTAGGGCTTGCTCTACATGGGAAGCACGAATCAAGCTCGATTTAGCGCTTCTAGCCACATAGTTCGATTCCCTCAATAGATTAGCAATATGCGCTGAATGAAGGGATAGTTTCTTCTGATCACCCGCCATTCTTGAGCTGTGTTCAATGATCTTGGCAATGGCTTTCTTATCACAATGCAACATGCCGTTATCGTGAATAATACTCGAAATAAAACGCGCATAATGCATTTCAGCATCAGCGGTTCGCTTCATTTCATCTTCAAAATCGGCGGTTACTCGAAATAGCTCGCTAAACTCTGGATCGTAATGCTGCAATAACTGGTATGTTCGGTAATCGCCAAACAAGATGATTTTCACATCTAATGGAATAGGCTCTGGATCCAAAGACACCGCACCAGTTAACGTCACCTCTTTTTCTAATGACGTTAGGCTTAACTGCCTAGCACGTAATGCGCGTTTAATGCCATCCCAAACATAAGGCTGTTCCAGTACTTTAATTGCATCCATCAGCAACACGCCGCCATTGGCTCGGTGCATGCTCCCTGAACGTATTAACGAGAAATCTGTGAATACTGTGCCTTTATAAGTGGCGGTTTCCACACACCCAAATAGGCTGTGATAATTGGGGGTTTCTTCGACTACAATAGGAAACGTATCTTGAGCTTGGCTCACTAAGACATTAATACTGTAACGGCGAGGCAATTTGCTATCTAACGAAGCAGAGGCAATTTCATTTTGTTCCGTGGGTTCTTGCAAAAACTGGTCAACATTTTCAACAACATCTTTTTGAAGATCAGTTAAGTGTTGCTTAATTTCTGGGAATTGTTGGTAGGTTTTCTTTAAATCTTTAATTAAATGACGAAATACTTCCAATGCAGTTTCATCATTCAACTTTTTCATTTTCTCACTGAACGCTTCTTCCCATTCAGTCAACTGACGTACCATACCGCGCAAGCCTATTTCTAGCTCATCAATAGTACGTTGAAAATAATCTTGTTCTTTACGGCTCAATGCATCGTAAGTTTCTTCGGTATGCATATCTTCATCATTTTGCATGGCGATAAATTCATAATCACCTTGCAAGGTCACCGTTAGGCTTACTTTTTTCTCTTTAGCAACTTTGCTGATATCTTCTAATGCACTTTGTTGCTTCTGGCTCAGTTGGTTTTTCAGTTTATCCGCTCGAGTAAAATACACTTCATTATCAAAGGCTAATGGCAGCGCTTTTACTAATTTAGCTAATAGCTTTTCTATATCTTGGCGAAACGTTTTGCCCACTCCAACAGGCAGTTTTAATACCTTAGGTTGTCGAATATCTTCAAAATTCGCAACATAGCACCAGTCAAACAGTTGCATATCGTCCGGTTTATGACGGTTTAAATAACGCAATATCATGGTGCGCTTACCAAGCCCATTCTGGCCAGTGGCATAAATATTATACCCTTTGTCTTTAATCGACATGGCAAATTCGACCGCTTTCTGCGCCCGTTCTTGCCCAACAATTTCATCAATTGGCGGAATATCTTTGGTTGATTTACAAGGCAATTGATCAAGCTCAGCAGCATGATAAAGCTTGTCACTGGTTAAGCTGAGGGAGGAAGAATACATCGTCATAAGCAATCCCTACTTTAAGGTTAGTCGTTTGAGAATAGTTGATTTTTGTATCTAATTGAGTGATTTAGGTTGTATTACCGTTTAAGTGCTTACAAAACGAACAGCACGCATAGCCACAAACTAAGGTATTACCATGCAACCACGTAGGAATAGGCTTATTTTAAAGCAGATCCGAACTCATTCCTCCCTTTTATAAACTAAATGGATAGACTTAGCCTTAAATAAGGGTATTTACCCAAAAATAAATCATCTAAAAGGAAGCAGTGATGAAAAAACAACCCGATACTTTAAAATCAATATCAAATCTCGCCAGCAAATTTTGCTGGCATTTTTGTGTTCACAATAAACTAAAGTTATACCTAACATTGCTGCTGTTTCGGATAGAAGAGTATATACTTTCAAACTAACACCCTTTCCTAATTCACTGATAATAAATATAAAGCAGGAAGCATGGACAATTATTCTCAGCTCGAGCAAGCTTTTTCACAACGTATTCCAACTGAACGTATCATTACTCAGCAAGACAAACGCCTCGCTTATGGCACTGACGCCAGCTTTTATCGATTGGTGCCGAAAATCGTTTTGCGGCTTAAAGATCTTGAAGAAGTTTTATATGCCATCCGTTGTTGCCGAGAACACCAGCTTCCTTTTACTTTTCGCGCAGCCGGAACTAGCCTTTCAGGGCAAGCGGTATCCGATTCCGTATTAATCACCTTAACTGACGATTGGCGCACTCATCAGATCCATGAAAATGGTCAAAAAATCACGCTGCAACCCGGTGTAATTGGTGCCGATGCCAATAAATATCTCGCCCCCTTTGAGCGTAAAATCGGCCCAGATCCGGCTTCTATTAATGCATGTAAAATAGGTGGTATTGCCGCAAATAACTCCAGCGGAATGTGTTGTGGGACCGCGCAAAACTCCTATCAAACGTTAGACAGCATGAAAATTGTGTTTGCTGATGGCGCTATTTTAGATACCGGCAATCCACAAAGTGTCGAAAGATTCAAAGATACGCATGCTGAATTTATTAAACACATTGCTTTACTCAGCCAGCAAACTAAAAATAATCACGAGTTAGCACATCTTATTCAGCATAAATATCGCTTAAAAAACACTACAGGTTACTCGATTAATGCCTTGGTTGATTTCACCGACCCGATCCAAATCATCCAACACTTAATGATTGGCTCAGAAGGCACACTCGGTTTCATTGCCGAAATCACCTACCACACCGTGATTGAACATAAACATAAAGCCTCTGCTTTATTGGTGTTTTCCGATATTGAACAAGCCAGCCAAGCGGTGACAATATTATCCAACACCCCTGTTGCAGCGGTAGAAATGATGGATGGTCGATCATTACGATCGGTTGCCAATAAGCCGGGCATGCCAAGCTTTATTAAGCAATTGGATTTAGAAGCCGCAGCATTATTGATTGAATCACACGCCACCGACCAAGAACAACTTGTCACTCAATGCGAACTGATTTTAAACCGCTTGGAAGGCTTCGATATTATGGAGTCTGTTCCCTTTACTTCAGAGCCTAAAACGGTTGCTAGCCTTTGGGATATTCGTAAAGGCTTATTCCCAGCAGTGGGCGCAGTAAGAGAAGCCGGCACAACAGTTATTATTGAAGATGTGGCTTTTCCTATCGAGCATTTAGCTCAAGGCGTGCGCGAATTACAGCAGCTTTTTGAAAAATACGATTACTCCGAAGGCATTATTTTTGGCCATGCACTCGATGGCAACCTTCACTTCGTGTTCACTCAAGGCTTTGAAGCGCAAACTGAAATTGATCGCTACGGTCAGTTTATGGATGAAGTCACTCAATTGGTGGCGGTGAAATATCAAGGTTCACTTAAAGCAGAACACGGTACTGGCCGCAATATGGCGCCGTATGTTGAACTGGAGTGGGGGAAAGAAGGCTATCGCTTAATGCAGCAGATCAAGCAACTATTTGATCCACAATGCTTGCTCAACCCTGGAGTGATTATTAACGACAACCCACATGCGCATCTTAGTCACTTAAAACCCATGCCAAAAGCCGATGACTTAGTCGATCGTTGTATTGAATGTGGTTTCTGTGAGCCAGTCTGTCCTTCTCGTACTCTGAGCTTATCTCCTCGCCAACGTATTGTTTTGTATCGTGAATTACAGCAACAAAAACGAGAAGGCAAAGCCACTGCACCCGAGCTTGAAAAACTGTTTAACTACCAAGGCATTGAAACCTGCGCTGCTACAGGCTTATGTGAGCAGCGCTGCCCTGTTGGGATCAACACTGGCGATTTGGTTAAAAAACTGCGCGCACAACAACACGATCCTAAGCATTTACCGTTGATTGCACGATGGACAAGTGAACACTTTTCTACCAGTGCGAAAGTGATGAAAACAGGCCTCACCATTAATAACATAATGACGAAGTTGATCGGCCGTAAAGCCATGTCCACTATGGTTAACGGTGCTCGAAACCTGAGTCAAAACTGCACACCCATGTGGTTAGCCGAAATCCCTAAAGCAAACCATCATGCCTTACCGATGAATACGCTCAAGCAAGCAGAGCAAGATCGAGGAAAAATCGCCGACGTTCAGCATAAAAAAGTGGTGTATTTCCCATCTTGTGTCAGCCGTACCATGGGCTCTAATACCGATTCACCATCGCTAACTGAAACCACCATGTCACTGCTAACCAAAGCCGGTTTCGACATTATCTTGCCTAAAGATCTCAGCGAGCAATGCTGCGGAATGCCATATAAAAGCAAAGGCCTTGATGAGTTAGGCGATAAAAAATCGCAACAGCTAGAGCAAACCTTATGGCAAGCGAGCCAGCAAGGGTTGTATCCGATTTTGATCGACACGAGTCCATGTGTAAAACAAAGCGTAGCCCAATTTACTAAGCCTTTGTCCTTGTTTGAGCCTTCAGAATTCGTGATGAAACATGCGTTAGATCATCTTGAATTATCACCCATCAATGAAACAGTTATGCTGCACATCACTTGCAGTTCACGCACCATGGGTTTAGAAAACACCATGTTGGAACTTGCGAAACAGTGCGCGAAAAAGGTGATTGTGCCGGAGCATATTCAATGTTGTGGTTGGGCCGGCGATAAAGGCTTTAATACCCCGGAATTAAATGAAGCGGCCTTGCACCCTTTAAAACAGCAAGTACCCACTCACTGTACACGTGGCTTTAGTAATAGCTTAACTTGTGAAATTGGTTTATCTCACCATAGCGGTGTTCCTTACCAATCGATTTTGTATTTGGTGAATGAGGCGGCAAGGTAAGGCGAATCACCGTCAATCGGTGAAATAGAAAAAAGGCTACCCGCTTGAATAAAGAAGGCAGACTTAACTTTATTTATAAGCTTAACCCACCAAACTCACTGCGCGACTTTGTGCTCCAGCCACTTGCCTTGCAAGTAACTTCGCCGCCGCAATGGCAGATTCTGGTCTTGATGAGTGAGCACATAAATAGTGATGAATATTAGGGTAATGTAGAAGATCATATGGACTACGCAGACCAACCACCACCAGCTGTTCGAAATCTTGACTGAGTTGCTGCACCAGTTTCTGGGCTTGGGTTTGGTCAAAATCTTCACCCGGTAATGGATGATTTTCCGTTACGACGACCAAATAATGATCCTTAATATCGCTAGGAAGAGTATCTAAGGTGACGGCTTGCCAATTTAGCGAAGTGTTTGATAACGCGTTAATGAATACGTCATAAGCTGGTTGGGACTGATTTGGACCAATCCCTCTTGGATTAATCAAATTGTGGTAGCTTTCTGGTGGAGTCGCATTCATAACATAAAGCCTCTGATTCTGTAGATCAATGTCTCCGCGCACCCAGCTCACACCACACTCTGCTGATTTCAATGCAACCTGTTGATTATTTTGAATATCGATATGTTGATACAAAGAAATAGGCAATAATTTTTCTAACTTAAACACCACCACTTTTAATAGCGCTTGATCAATCACATATTCTGGCAACTCACCAGATTGCACCGCATCAATCAGCCCATGGATCATCGCCAACTGCTTATCAATATAGGCATCACTATGATCATAATGCTCTTCTGAAAGCATCAACATCGTGATCCCCGCTTTCATCGCTTTTATTGCCGCATCTACCGGTTGATAGTGATTCATTATCGCGCCCATGTTCATGCTATCTGAAATAATGATGCCTTCAAATCCCATGTCTTGACGCAAGACTTGCTGCAAAATGGTGGAAGATAACGTCGCAGGATGAACCGAATCCAGTTGTGGGTAAAGTATGTGGCTGGTCATAATAAGATCCACTCCAGCATTGATCGCTGCTTGAAATGGCATTAAATCATTAGCTTTTAGCTGCGCATACGATTTATCAACTTGTGGAATTTCTCGATGAGTATCTGCGTGGGTATCACCATGCCCCGGAAAATGCTTCGCACAAGCAATGATTTCGCCTTGATGTAACCCACGCACCGCCGCAGCTGAATGTAGGCTCACTTTATCGGGTTGATCACCAAACGAGCGAGTATCGATAATGGGCGATTGTGGATTAAAGTTCACATCACAACATGGACCTAAAATGCAATTAAAACCGGCAAAGCGCATCTCATCAGCCATCACTTGGTACATGTTTTCAGTATTCTCTGCCGTGTCGCTGACACCAAGCGCAAGGTTTCCCGGCCCAGTGGTCGACTCTCCAACTAACACGCCCCACGCACCTTCTTGGTCAACCCCTAACAATAACGGTAATCGTTGATTAGCATCTAGAATATTTGTTAATTCTTTATTGAGTTTCTGGGCTTCACTAAAAGTTTCTGCGTTATCTTGGCTTAAGTAACACCCGCCTAAATTGTATTCTTCAATCATCTGGCGAGCAGTTTCAGCCGATTTACCAGGGAAGGCTAAAATAAATAACTGGCCTATTTTTTCTTTTAACGACCACGTTGAGATCAGCTCTCGTGCTTGTTGTTCCATCATAACTTTCGTCCTATTTCCCATCACTATTTAGATACATTACTTTTTGCGTAACTGACGGATTTGTCCCATGGTAAAGGTCACCGCAACAATCACGATGATGCCGCGTAGAATCAATTGTTGATCCACATTTAGTCCCATCAGTAATAATCCGTTATTCACCATTCCCATGATCAACGCACCAATCACTGAACCAACGACCGTGCCACGACCACCAAATAAATTCGTACCACCGATGATCACCGCTGCAATGACCAACATCAGATCATTTTCACCTAAGGTATAACGAGCGCTGTATAAACGACCGGAATACAAGATCCCTGCAAGAGCAGCTAAAAAACCATTCAGCATCAACACATACAATTTAATTCGATTGATATTAATGCCGGAATACATCGCTGAAACTTTATTGCCTCCTGTAGCTAATACGTGTTTACCGAAGGTAGTATTACGCAAAATAAAGGCACCAATCACCGTCACCACTAACGCCCAAACAAATAGGATAGAAAAAGGACCAATATCCCCCGAACCGAAGATAAAAGCATAAGTATCATTATCAATTGGAATGGATTGAAGTGAGGTTGACCAACGAGCAATACCGGTGATGATCCCCGTAGTGCCAAGTGTTACTAAGAAGGATGGAATACCAACCTGAGTTACGAAGATACCATTAATGAAACCAATCATGGTGCCTACTGCCAACGCCGCAGATACCGCGAGTAAGATGCTATCGGTTTCTTGTAACGTTAATGCTGACACAATCGCGGCAAGTGCTACGGTTGCGCCGAACGACAAATCAATTTCAGCGGCGCTGAGCACAAACGTCATTCCCACAGCCATAATGGCGATAGTTGCGGTTTGACGAGCAATGTTCATCAAATTGACCGAGGATAAGAATCCTTTGTCGTGCAGCATGATGGAAAAAAAGACAAAAATACCAATAAAAACAAAGTAGATAATATAATCTCGCCACTGTATTTTTGGTGCATTTGATTTAGGGGCTTTTGGTGTCGCCAGCGTTTTCTCATTCATCATAAATTCCTTTTTATTGCACCGCGGCTAGTAATTGGTCTTCTGTCATTCTCTGTCCACTATAGTGGTTAACAATTCTGCCTTTATTGACGACATAAATGACATCGCAGAAACTGCCCACTTCCGCATATTCACTGGAAACAAAAATGACACCATTACCTTGAGCGACATATTGATTCACAATTTTCATAATTTCGTATTTCGCATTAATATCAATGCCGAAGGTTGGGTCGTCTAACAACAAAATTTTGGCATCGGTAGATAAACACTTACCTATGACCACTTTTTGCTGATTCCCCCCCGATAAAAAGCGTACCGACTGAGAAGCACCAGTGGTTTTCACGCCCAACTTTTTAATGGCATTTTCAACGATCAATTGCCCCTTAGATTTGTCCAAAACCATCGAGCGGGATATACGGTCAAAAGAGGCCATTAACACATTATCTTCCACTGAAAAATCCAATACCAAACCTTGAGAACGACGATCCTCCGGAACCATATTGATACCGGTTTCGATGGCGTGCCGAGGAGACGATATTTTCACTTCTTTGCCATTTACCAAGAGTTTTCCTTTGGTTAATGGCGTTAGTCCATAAATGGCTTCCAAAATTTCTGTCCGACCACTCCCTAACAACCCCGCTAAACCTACCACCTGGCCTGGCATGACCGTTAAAGACACATTATCCAGTTCAGCTGTACTGACATTTTGAAGTTCTAGCAAAGGCACTTGCTCATTAGCTAATGCTTGCCTTTCCCACGTTAAATTGGTGCTGGTTTTATTGCCCAACATGGCTTCAACCAATTCATCTATGGTCGTATTTTTGGTTTGAGTTTCTAACACGGTGTAGCCATCTCTCAACACCGTCACAGCATCACAAATCCTCATAATGTCACTGAGGTAATGCGTGATATAAATAATCGAGATGCCTTTCTCTTTTAAGGTTGTGATCACTTTAAACAAATCATTGATTTCATTATTTGAAAGCGATGCGGTCGGTTCATCTAACACTAAAACTTTAGCGTTCATTGCCAGCGCTTTAGCAATCTCAATAAATTGCTGCTCACCGACACTTAATGTCTCTACTTTTTGGCTTGGAGAAATATCCACATCTAACATATCGAGGAATGGCTTAGCCCGTTTAACTCTTTCTCGATTAGAAATCAGCGCCGATTTTTTCGATTGTTCGGTTAGAAAAATATTATCTGCAACGCTTAAGCTCGGGATCAGGCTTAAATCTTGATAAACCATCGATATTCCTTCCAACTGAGCTTGTTTAGGGCTAGCAAACCGACTGGCCTTGCCGAATACTTTAATATCACCACCATCACGTTGATGATAACCATTGATCAGTTTCACCAAGGTTGATTTTCCCGCACCATTTTGTCCGACTAAGGCATGTACTTCGCCAGCTTTAAGCGTAAAGTTCACATCTTTTAATACCGGGTTACCATCAAATCCTTTCTTAATTTTTCTGACTTCGATTGCTAGAGTATCCATACCTCAATCCCTATTGAATCTGTTTGGGTCAATGCTGCCTTCCATAATGAAAAGCCGCATTGCCCTTAATCACTAACCGTTTTATTCTGTTTATCACGGTTAGTTTATGAGCGACTTAGCCCATTGTTTACTTAGCTAATGCTTTTACCACTGAGCTAGGTGCTTCACGGCGTAATGCTTTTTGCCACGCGCTCGCCAAGTTATCTCTAGTCACTCCACTTGCGCTCACGGTGACAAACGCCGGGATATCAACCCCTAATTTTGATAATGCCCCCATTCGAGCCAAGGTTTGCCCAAGGTCATAAGGTAAATCAGTCACAATGCCAGCAACGTTACGCCCTTTTGCCATATCCAGCGCATTCGCTGCTCCTAAATCCATCGTTACCACTTTAATATCTTTACGCCCAGCCGCTCGAGTGGCGGATACCACACCTTCTGCAATGCTGTCCCACGGGGCATAAATCGCATTAATATCTGGATATTGAGTAATTAAGGCAGAGGAAATCGCTTCACCATCATTGGCATTGGCGATGCCACGCTGTGCCACAATTTCAATCTCTGGATAATTGTTTTTAAGATTGGTAAGCACCGCTTGATCACGTTGATTGGTCACATAGTAGCTAGCATCATGATAAATAAAGCCAATTTTTCCTTTTGGTCCCACTGCATCTGCAATCAAATCTGCCGCAATTTTTCCCATTTCGAAAAGGTCATCGGTGACAATGCCAGCGTAATCTTTACCGTGAACAAACCCTGTTGGTAAGTTGCTGATCAACACTAATTTACTCCCTTGCTCTACCGCTGGCCTAAATGCGGCAGCGCCAGAAACCGGATCCACCACCAAAGCGATTAAAATGTCGGGCTTCATCGCCATAATGGTTTCAACATCGGTTTTTTGTTTATTTGCGTCAAACTCAGCATCAGTGACGGCCACAACCTCTACATTCAAACTGCTGAAAAGATCTTTCGCGCCAGCCACTAAAGCGTTCGACCAATCCGAAGTACTGTGCATCAAAATGGCTGCAGTATAATTTTTCGACTTCACTTGATCTTGCTGCTCTTGAGTCAATGACACTTGCGTATAAGGGATCGCTTGCTCTCCATTAGGCCCTTTTGTTTCATTACTCGCTTGTACTAATGATGAACACCCCATCGCCAGTAGCGCAAAAGTCCATACTCGGCTTTTATGTAATATCTTGGTAACACTCATACTCATGTCCTCATTAGGTATTATGTGAGTATTAATATAGGCATTACATAGGTATTTAGCGAATGTCTTTTTTTGATCTAACTCGCATTATCAATAAGACCTGTTTATTTTTTGGGCTAAAACATAATGAAAACACATAAATAAGCCGCCACTTTCTTTTAATGAGGCACTAAAAGATCGGTATTGAGTCGCTCTCATCATCCTGATTTGAGTTCATAGGTATTTATAGGTGTTAAATAGGTAAAATAACGATATTATAGGTGCGTCATTTATGCGCCAAACTCTAAGGTATGGCTCCAACAGGGATAAAGGTGGGGATATTGTCACAGCTATCATCAGCAACTTATCGTCAGTTACTGTCACATCATGCCATTTACTTTATTGCCTTTGACCAAAGTGAAAGTGTCATCGACAGTAACTATCCAGTAGCCAATCTCAGTTTAAATAAATTAGATGATTTAATTTTCTTAATTGGTCAGCACAATCTCGAACTGGTTCGTGGTTTTATTCTTCATCCATCGACTGCAACCCATTTTTCCGTTGCCAACCTAAGATTTGAAATGATTTCTCTGCCTAGTGATGCAGGTCAAACCACCTATTGCTTAGCAATTCAATCTCTTGATACCGCTCAACCGGAAACCAAACTTTCTTCTATCGATCAAGATTATAAAATCATCAATGAGTTAGCAGACTCACTCACGATTTTATCCACGGCTTCAGAAAATCATTTTCCAGAGCATTTACAACGAGAAATCAAGCAGACTCATCTGCCAGAAGTTGAAAAACGCTTACAGCAGATCCAAGATCCTATGCTCAAAATGTGTTTAGAAATCGTCAAATCCAACATGGAAAACCTACTGCACGATAACTCCACAATGAACAGTGCTTTACTGCAAGTATTAACCCCTTCTGAATTGCAAGTAGCTGAATTTATCCGTGGTGGTATGTCGAGTCAAGAAATTGCTAACACATTGAATATCGCTAAAAAAACCGTAGAAAACCATAGGAACAGCTTAAGAAACAAACTGGGGATTACCAATCGAAGTGTTAACCTAAAAAATTATTTGTTGAGCCTAGAAAAAACGAATTAATTACACTGAAACGATAACTTCGACAATATAAACTCAACTCTCTCTTCAACCGGTAACAGTGGCACTTCTATTAAGTGATACCCAAGACTATGATAAGTCTTTTTCATGATCTCATAGGTGGCAACGGCTTCTTTAAAGTCTTGTTTTCGCTCTCTATCATTGGTGAAAATAGCTTCCCAAGGTGGAAAGAGAAAGACACTTTTTGCGTATTGATACGCCCTACACGTTGCAAGAAATTCAGTGCTTACCGTTAAGTGTTCTAACGCCGAATAACCAAGAGTATCCACAATACTGCGATCAAAAAACACGATTTCACCCAACTTGCTATATTGCTGATGCAACTGCTTATCTTGAGCAAACATCGCATCACGAAAGGCTACTTTATCGCGCCAAGGCAGTGCATTACCCCCCGATTCCACTTGTGATTGAATAATCGCGCGCCCCACCTCTGGCGCACAGTGATAACCTAACTTTTCCAACGCGTTAAGCACAGAGGTTTTGCCAGAACCCGGCCCGCCTGTAAATACATATAATTGAGATTGATTCATAACGTTTTCTTTATATTAATCTAATGAAAGAACACGGTTAATACCGGATTCGTGGACAAATTCTTCATCGTGACTCACCAAAATGAACGCACCTTGATAGTGATACAACGCATTAGCCAGTAAGGCTTTAGACGATAAATCCAAGTGATTATCGGGTTCATCCATTAACCATTGCTTTGCTTGTCTATCCAAATGATTCGATGGTTCATCTAAAATCAACACATCAGCATTGGATTGAAATAACTGCCATAGCTGCAACCTCGCCAGTTGCCCACCACTGAGTAAAGCGCAAGCCATATTCGGATCGCTTGGTAACCCTAATTGAATGAGTTGTGCTTCTAGCTCACGCCTTAATCGCCAGCGCTCGCCAACCAATTCGAACCATTTAAGATCGCAGCTGCCTTGCTCAATATGATCAAGCGCACTTAGGATCCCATCAACTTGCAAAAACTCGGCAATAGTGGTGCTTTCATGCAAGAGGTTAGACGGAATTTGACGATAAATAGCAACCTTCCCATTCAACACCACCTCACCTTGGGTGAGCACAAGATCCTTGGTGAACAAGCTTGCTAATATCGATTTCCCCGAACCATTGCGCCCGACTAAACCGGTGCGATGCTCCGTTAAACTCACGGATAAGTTGTTGAATAAGGTCGTACCGTTATCCAGTTGATAAGATAAATTTGAGATGATTATTGCTGGCATTATGCCTCCTAGTTCAGGGACATAAGACGTAATAATGGCCGGATGGTGCTTACTTTCTTATATGAAAATAAATATAAATCAGAAAGATAAAGCGGATTTTAAATAAACCAATCGATTCAGAGAAATGATTGGTTATTAAAGGTAATTTGGCAAACACTACGCCTACTAACCCTGTAGTTCGAAATTAAAAAGAAAAATTCGTTACAGGCATTAGTTATTCATCGTGGCGTAGTCTCCTAAAGAAGTGATGAATGAATAATAATCGATGTGAAATTTCAGCACAACGATTTGTTAATCAAACCATAGCTCGATACACTCATCAGCACTAAACATTGCACTAGAGTCATCACCTTAAACACTCGCACTTAAGATAAATAGCCAAAACGAAACAACATTGCGGAGCGGAAAATAAATGAAATTATTGCTTGTAGGCGCAACCGGATTAGTCGGTCGCCATGTTTTGGAACTGGCACTCAAGGATCCTCGCATTACTTCGGTGGTGGCGCCGATTCGTCGCACAT
This sequence comes from Vibrio rumoiensis 1S-45, assembly GCF_000286955.2. GTDB lineage: Bacteria > Pseudomonadota > Gammaproteobacteria > Enterobacterales > Vibrionaceae > Vibrio > Vibrio rumoiensis_A. Next base: position 608 of record NZ_AJYK02000058.1, on the reverse strand, counting down.
TACCGGTTCATTCGAAACTAATATCGCCTATTGTAGATTTTGATGACCTACCAGAAAGCCAAATATGGTGGCAAGCGGATGCCGTGATCTGCACCTTAGGCACCACCATTAAAACCGCAGGTTCTAAAGACGCGTTTAAACGTGTGGATCATGATTACCCACTCATGGTGGCACGTTTAGCGTATCAACACCAAACACCCACTTATGTGCTTAATTCTGCAATGGGTGCTAATGCGCAATCAAAGGTTTTCTATAACCAAGTGAAAGATGAATTGGAACAAGATTTACAACGTATTGGCTTCCATTCATTAACCTTTGTACAGCCCGGTTTGATTGGTGGAACGCGTGATGAATTTCGATTGGGTGAGCGCGCGCTGGCGCTGGGTTTAACTCTGTTTCAACCAATATTACCGAAGCGCTGGCGCATTAGCCCTGCGGAAAATATTGCAAAAGCCTTGCTTGATTCGGCTATAGAATCCAAACGAGGCTGTCATTGTATTGGTTCTGAAAAGTTGGCGAATGAGGCTTAAAGCTTGTTTGCACTAAATGACTTAGTGACCCAACATTTTAGCTACTCTCAGCTCGTCATCCCAGAAACGAGGCACGAG
>NZ_AJYK02000057.1 GCF_000286955.2 Vibrio rumoiensis 1S-45 | reverse complement strand
TTTCTTCAGAATCATTATTTTAACTATAGATCGCGCCAGTCCTAGAGGTTGGTTAACTAACAAAATAATAATGAGTCTTATATGAAAAAAACAATCTGACATACCACTATTGCCATGTCATTGTTAGGGCTGTCTCTATCAGCAACAGCAAGTGATACGACGATTGATCGTTCTGGTTTGTACCTAGGTGCAAAAACAGGTTGGGCTGAATTCAACAGTTGCATTGATAATGCTTGTGATGATGCATTAGAAACAGCTCAAGCTGATCGTGATGCTGCCTTAGCTCGTGCCAAAGCTGCCGAACTGGCTTTAGCCGCAGATAAACCGCAGATTGTTTATGATTCCAATAGCTTTGCAACCAACTCAGCAACCATGAGTTCAACGGCAAAAGTGCAAACTAAAGGTATTCTTGAAGCACTCAAAGCCGATTCTACCTTAAAAGCTCGTATTGTTGGTCATACTGATTCAACAGGTTCTGCGGCTTATAATGTAACGTTATCTAAAAAGCGTGCTGAAGCAGTGGCAGATTATTTGGAATATCAAGGTATTGATGCTTCACGTATCACAACTCAAGGTTTAGGTGAGTCTAATCCTGTCGCGATCAATACAACGGAAGCTGGTCGTTCTAAAAACCGTCGTGTAGAAGTATTTATTACTCAATAACCTCAGTTCAAGAACGTTTTTAATTCGTTCCACTTACTTAAATGAAAAAGCACTCCTTACTATTAAGTAAAGAGTGCTTTATATTTCTGTCACCATAATCAATCTACTAAATAAGATCGCGGTGCACTTTCACCACTAATTTTCTTACCATCATCGGCTCTTTGGTTGCGCATTGTGGACGGTGTGATTCGCCAGGATAAAAGATAATAAAATCGCCTCTTCTTAACGAAATAAAGCTTTCATTTCCCACTTCGTTAAACAGTAATACATCGTTTGTATACTCAGGCTTATCCAATAATGCTTGAGGGGTTTCGATTGAATAACCGAACGTTTCTTCCCCTTCTAAAATGAGTTGGATATCTAAATAGTCACGGTGAATTTCAGTTTTCCGCTCTTCTCTTGGCTCTGTTTCTGGCGTCATGATCACGCAGAAAACCTTATCGCCATCGATGTCATATCGACCATTTTCATTACTTTCTGCTATGTGTTGAGCTTGCTTAATATACTCAATAAAATGCTTAGGAAGGATTGAGCTCCACTCTAAGCGTTCAACATTGCCAAAAAACATTTTGCCTCTCCAATATTACGTTCTAGTCCCTGACGATTTGGTTTAACTTTTCACTTAACCCACTCGTTCTTAGGGTTTTTATCGAAACACCTTGCGCCAAAACGTGAGGGTTTGCAAATAAATCCAAGCGAGATTTTGCCCGTGTCACACCGGTATAAATCAGCTCTCGCGTGAGGATACGATTCATTTTTGGTGGTAACAATAAAACGGTATGAGCAAACTCACTGCCTTGAGACTTATGAATTGTCATCGCAAAAGCAGTTTCATGCTGCGGTACTCGGCTTGGTAAAACACCTTTGATACGTCCATCTGGCATTTCAAAATACACGCGCGATCGAGGGTCTTCCTCGCTTAAGTCTGACAAACAAATACCGATATCACCATTGTGTAGCCCTAGAGCCGAATCGTTATGACTGATCATTATCGGCCTCCCTTCATACCAAAGCTCACCTGGCTTAGGCGAAATATGTTTCTTCTGCGTTAAAGCATGCTCGATCGCACGATTCATGCCTTCAACGCCATGCTCACCTTCACGTACAGCGCAAAGTAAACGAGTTTGAGAAAATGCCTTTAGCACCTGTTTAGCTTTTTCTTCCATCTGCGCTTTGCTTAACGGTTCAACATCAATATCAGCAAATAAATCGGCTTGAGCCTGCTCTGCATGAAATTGAGATAATGCTGATTTTATCAAACGTATGGTCTCGCAATAAGGGCGATACCCTTCAACCATTAAGCCGAGTAATTCAGCTTGAGCGGTTTCTAGTTCTTGAGGCGTTTGCAGGTTTGGTGCGATTAATGGATGAAGGTGAATATCATTAAAACCTTGCAGCCAAGTTGCGGAGACTTGTGCGACATCACCCTCATTAATCGCTTTGGCTAACTTGCCGATCCCCGAACGAGCATGGAAACGATAACTCTTTCTTAGCATGCATAAGCTGTCGGCAATATCATTGCTTTTCGTTGATGATTGGAACGATTGAAATCCAGTAATATCTATTAACTGCTTTGCGTATTCAGCTTGGTATTCGGTTTGACTTAAAGAGCAAATATCACCCAATATCGCACCAGCTTCAACCGAAGCTAACTGATCTTTATCTCCTAACAAGATAAGACGAGCATGCTTTGGTAACGCATCGAGTAATCGGTGCATCATAGGCAAATCGACCATAGAAGCCTCATCGACCACTAAGATATCAACGTGTAACGGGTTTAGCCTATTGTGTTTCAATTGAACAGTATTAGCTCGAGCACCAAGCAGCTTATGGATCGTACTTGATTGTCTTGGCATTTTAGCTTTGATATTAGGGTCAACTGGCAATTGGTCAATCGCTAAGCCTATCGACTCCGTTAGCCGGGCCGCAGCTTTACCCGTCGGTGCCACCAGCTTAATGATCGGCGTGGTCGCTTCATCTTGAGATTGAGTGACTAGCGCGGCAAGTAACTTGGCTACTGTGGTTGTTTTCCCCGTCCCCGGACCACCTGAAATCACTGAGAATTGACGAGTTAATGCTACTGCTGCAGCGACTTTTTGCCAGTTTAAACAGGCAGACATGGGTACCAATGAATCCAAAAGAGCGAGATCATTCACGCAACGGGCAGAAGCTAAAGCGTTATCTATTTCTGTCCAATTTAAGTTATCGGTTATTTCAACATCCAGCGATTCGCACATTGCACGTCGACGATCTTGAATATTATCCAAGTCGATTTGGGATAATGCCATCCAAAGGTAGGAATATTCACGAGCAAAAAGACGGTCTAACGTATTTCTCATTGCTTGTTTTTTATCAGATGAATACAACACCGGCTTCGCTCTTTGCAAAAATCCTGCAGCAACTTTCATTTCATAATGCCAATAGCGAGTCATATAAACTCGGTCACCGTCTAAAACCAAAGGTTGTGCGGTCGAGCCATTTGCATTTGCAACGAGATCAGACTTTAAACAGATGGCTTTCCAATCAAGTTGTTGCCATTGCATCAAGGTAGTGGCGTATTTATCAGACCATTTTGAATGTATTTTTAACCAATATTTAAGCGATAACATCTCATGGATAGAAACCTTATTCACATCAATGCAAATATGCCCCAACCCAAATTCATAGCTCAGCAAACAAGCCAAAACCCCGATATGCTCGGCGAGTTCGTGAACTGAATTATCTTGATCACGACTAGCTCGGCATTGCTGTTGGTAAATAAACAATCCAAATTGCACATCAATTGCGCGTAACCCACCTGCAGATTGCAACTCTTTTAATAATCCAAAAGAAGCGGGGATTGAGCGCGACGATTGAGCGGTAGCGAGCGATGATTCCATGAGGCTTTCAGAGGTGTTAATTTTTGACATTACACACGCTCCCCATCAAGTAAACGGTCAAAGTCTTGCAAGAAACTTTGGCTTGGTTTAGCCGAAAAAATTCCATACTGAGCATGGCTATTTTCTGGTTCATCACTTTCAAACCCTTGAGCTTCTTGTGAAGAAAACCCACGCAAGAACAGATAATACACCCCTCCAAAATGCTTCTGATAATCATAATCGGCAATTCGGCTTTGTAAAAATCGATGCAGTGCGAGCGCATAAATTTGATACTGAAAATCATAACGATGATCCACCATCGCTTGTTTTATATTATCAAGATGGTAATCCTCGACATTCGAGCCTAAATGATTCGATTTCCAATCTAAAACATAATATTTACCTTGGTGCTCAAACACGAGATCAATAAAGCCTTTCAGCATGCCTTTTACCGAATAAAAATCCAGATCGCCCGCAACGCTGGATAGCTCATCATGCGTTTTTATCAGCTTATTTAACGAACTGGCCATTAATGATGTTACTGGCAATAAAAACTCCATCTCCACTAAACGCTGCTTTGGCCCTTTCGTTCCAAGCCGTAAATCATGGCTATCTAATGGGGTCTTTAAAACCTGATCGACCATATTTTGAATAGCAGGTAACCACTGTAAATCGTATTTTTCTTTCTCCAAAAGCTGAGTAATCACTTCAGTATTACTAGAGCTCGTAGCAGCTTGGGTAAATTCAATTTCTTCAAAAATAGTATGTAAGAATGTACCGGGTCTCGCGCCTCTTGGAAATTCAAACATGTTCCATGGATCTACGTTTTTCGCCTCTAGCATTTCGCTACCGGTCATTTCATCGCCCAATACGTCACTACCAACCTCCATCGCAATAGAAGATGCCGAGCTGACAGCGTTGTCATCTTGAGCATCACTGTCGATGTTAGATTCAACATCAACTGCAACATCAAAAACTTGATGCCCATGAGGTTGATGTGATTGTTTTATCAAGCTCGAATAGCTGGTCATGCGCCATGAGCGATCAATGGCTGCCTTCAATTCAAGTGCTTTCAAACTCAACTTTTGTTCTACACTCGGGACATAAGGTTGCGACGGGATTGCAGGCTCAGCTGCAATTAACATGCTTGATGCTTTCTTTAACAACGACTCACACCCTGCCTTTAAACCTGAGGCTGGCGACGCTTGATGATTTTGCAACAAACAGCCTAATGCACTTAGATGAGCAGTCGATTCATCTTTTTTCGAATTGCCTTTTTTCAATGGCGCTATACCAATAAAACAGCCGTATACCGCCCGAGTTAACGCTACATACAACAAACGGAGATCTTCAGCTAAACGCTCTTTTTCAGCCAGAGATAAGCCTTCATCTGGCTTAGAGAGATCCAACACTGTTTGTTTTTTGTCTTCTTGATAATACTTCGCCACTTTCGCGGCTCTAAAATTACTCGTAAATGGCAAGAAGACTAAATCGTATTCCAAACCTTTTGATTTATGAATAGTGATGATTTGCACCAAATTACGCTCAGATTCCAAACGTTGAGTTTGATCGCCTATCTCACCATCAGGTTGCTCGATGTTTTCGCCTAACCAACGGATCAGTGCATTTTCACCCTCTAACGTTAAACTCGCTTGCTGAATCAATTCGGATAAATGCAATAGATCAGTAAGCTTGCGCTCTCCATTGATTTCCATCAACCAACGTTCGGCAATATGACGCTGACTGATAACCGCGCGGATCATCGGCAGTACACCACGTTGTAACCACAATGCATGATAACTTTCAAATTCGTTGACCACGTTTTCCCATGCATTTTCATCAGTATTAAACCGGTCAAGTTCTTGAGCATTAAGAGCAAATACATCACTGGCAAGAATTGCTCGTAAAGCGCCTTCATCACTCGGGTTAGATGCAGCTACTAGCAAACGGAGCACATCACTTGCAACGTCACTACCAAACACACTGTCACGGTTCGACAAATACACACTGGCAATCCCTTGTTTCGCTAGTGCTTGTTTGATTTGCTTGCCTTCTCGGCCAGTTCGAACCAACACCGCAATGTCACTGGCTTGAATGGCTTTTTCTCTACCTTTTTTATCAATAAATACCGCTTGATTGCTTTGAGATGCCGATAAAATACGATGGATTTGATGCGCGGTGTGGCTTGCCATCGCTTGGTTATAATCGCCACTAGAAACCGGCAAATGAGTGTCATCTTCATGTAGCCAAAACTGAATGGCGCTCTGCGCTTCCCCTTCTAATAACCAATGCATGTTGTCCGCGTTATCACTGGCATTAACGGGCAAAAAGGGAATATCCTCATCATAAAGAAATGGGCGTTCTGCAAAGCTAAAAATCTGGTTCACACCGTCGATCATAGCAGAGCTGGATCGCCAGTTAGTTCCCAATGTGTAATGATCGTTTACTTCATTACGCGCTTGAATATACGTAAAGATATCCGCACCACGAAAGCCATAAATAGCTTGTTTGGGATCGCCGATCATGAACCATCCATTGTCAGCATGATTGAGATAAATATTACGGAAAATTTGATATTGCTGAGGATCGGTATCTTGAAATTCATCGATCATCGCCACCGGATAAAGCTGGCGAATTCGCTCGGTAAGCAGGCCATCTTTATCGCTATTTATCGCACGTTCTAATTGACTTAATAAATCATCGAATGACAACTGTCCTTGCTGTTCTTTGGCTAGTGCAAGCAGCTGCCGACAGCCACGAATCGCTTGGTATTTAAAAATCAATTCAAAATTCGGCTGGTTATCAAGTAACTCATCAATCGCAACAAAAGCTTTATGTTGAGCAACATCGCCTTTTTTAGTATCCGTGGCGGTATTTAAAGTACTTTGCGCAAAGCGGATTAATTTATCCGATATCTGACCATCGGTTGTTGGCATTTGCGCCCATTGATGCACTTCATCCAACCAAGCAGGAAGACGGGTTTTATTGTATGGATTGCGTTTAATACCTGAACCATCAATCAAACTAAACATATCATGACGGCTTTCATTCCATAATGTTTTGACCTTCTCAAGACGTTGTAAGTGTTGCTGTTGAAGCTCAACTAAATCCACATCCAATTTCATCGCTGGAAACGATAATTCTGGCCCAGATAAATAATTGCCGATTTCAGACAACAAGCTGTGAGGGCTGCTCCAGATCGTTTGAATTTGGGCAGCTAAACTTTTGGGTAATGGATAAAAATGACGACGCCAATAATCACTGACAACTTGCAGTTTTATTTGGCTTTCATCGGTAATAAATTCATTTTGAAAACGACTGCCTGATTCAAATGCATTTTGGGTGAGCATACGTTGGCAAAAACCGTGAATGGTAAATATCGCTGCTTCATCCATTTGCCGTTCGGCTTGCAATAATGTCTCAATCGCAAGTTCTCTTTGGCCACTTTTGGCTATAACATTGGCTAATAACGGCGCTAAAACCGGATCGTTGGTTTCACCTTGCGCAAATGCAATTCGAGCTTCATGGATACGGCGTCGAATTCGACCCCGTAGTTCAGCAGTTGCCGCTTCGGTGAAGGTCACCACTAAAATTTGGTCGACCGTTAAAGGTTGTTGATGTGCTGCGCCATCTCGACCATGCCCAAGTAATAAACGTAGATACAATGCCGCAATGGTAAACGTTTTTCCGGTACCGGCCGATGCTTCAATTAATCTCGCCCCATGCAGTGGAAAAGTCATACTGTTCAGTGTTTGCGCCATCGATTTTTATCCTGTTTAAACGTGAGCTTAGCCGATTTTTTCGTGAGTCGATTCTCACTTTCAGCCAGATATTTGGCTTTGACTGAGTTTGAAACACAATGTGAGAATCAACTCACATTTTTTTAATTCACTTCGTCTTACTATCCGTGCCGCATCAAGACTAATTAGAGTTCACTCAATCATTCGATGCAAACCAACATTACCAAATCAAAATAATAATGAGAAACAACGGTCTCCTCGACCCTCGGCCGACCAGCGAACACCCTACACGATAACGATTTGCTGGCGGCCTTTTCTTTTTATTCTTCGAATTCTTTACTGTTCATTACTCTCTTCTGACGAATTGGCATCTTTACAGTGATCAAGCAATGGCTTTAGAATCTGCTGTGCGCAATCCAATAGTGCTAACCCGGCATTGTCCGTCCACTTTTTCCATACTCGTTGAATATAAGTCTCTCGACCTTCGCCCAATACAGGGCTTCCGAAACTATCATGAAAACATTTCGACATAGCATTCAGCGCGCTATCTTTCGCCTCTCGGCCTTCTTCGTTTTCTTCAAACCCAACCCACGCACCATATTTATCATAACCTTGCTCTATACCTGCAAAGGCCGTTTTAGGTGCAAACCAGAGCGGTGAATCCATTCCTTGATAATACAATTCAATTAAGGTTTGTAAGTGTTGCTTTGCTTGTAGCTGATCCAGTGCTTGCAGTTGGATATGCTGAACTTGCCCTTTACTCGTACCAAAAAGCTGAGTCGATTTGTGGTGCCCCATTGCGTTAAAACACAAGTGCTCAATCCAGTTACTCAGTAAATTGACACTATGCACACCACCATTTCGGTAACGCACCAACCCATTTTGGTAGTGGCCAGTGAGCCATCCAGATAAACGATGAGCTTGAGTTTTCCCGCTTATATTCAATTCAAAATCTAGAATGACTTCTAAGTCTGAATTTGGGTTCTCTACCCAAGGTAACAAAGCTTCTGCCAATGGCTTCACACTGGTTAATAAACTATCCGCCGCTAAGTCACCAAAACTGGCGATCGGCAATTGTCCTTGCGCGTGCTGCTGTTTTATAAACGCTTGTGCCGTTTGGTCAAATTCTGCTAAACAAGGCTGGGTTGAAATATTGAGCCAATGAGATAAAAGCTGTTCACCAAATTGATACTTCTCTAATCCTGCAACCAAAAACGGTTCATCATCAATCTGAGCCGACATCACCTGATGACTGTCGAAATACGTTTTTAATCGACGGTTAAAGAAATATTTCACAGGTAAACGCCAAAAACGTTGCAGATCGTGTAATTCGAGCGGGTAATAGCCTGAACTGTCTAATTCCAATTGAGCTAGATATGGCTCTAATGGTTGATGAAAGAAGGCTTGGATAGCATCATCAGGTGCATCACTCGGGTTTACCTCTAAGTCTGATTGCTTCGCGGCTGGAAGCCATTCTTTGGCATAACTTGAAAGCGCATGATCACGACCATCAAATGCTCGAGTACTAAATGGCACTAATGGATGCGCATGGGTAAAAGTGTTAATCAAGGCGAGTCCGGATTGATCACTCGGCTGATTTTCATACCCTTTTAGCGCATAGTTTTGCTGGCAGTATTCTAATAATTCTGCCACTAACACCGAGGGTTCTTGCTCGCTGTTATCTTGAATAGAACGCCCGACATAACTGATGTACAAATATTGCTGAGCAGATAATAAAGCTTCAAGAAAGAGGTAACGATCATCATCTCGGCGTGAACGGTCACCGGCTCGAGTTCGGCCATTAATTAAATCAAACCCTTCAGGGGCAACCGTTCTTGGATATAAACCATCATTCATACCGAGTAAACATACCGCTTTGAAAGGTATTGAACGCATCGGCATTAAGGTACAAAAATTCACTTGTCCGGCTAAAAAGCGCTGACTAACTCGGGCATTCGATAGATGATTTTGCAAATACTGCTCAAGCACTTTAGGAGAGAATTCTTCATTAGTACCGATTGCCGCATCTTTCAATTGCTCACTTAATTGATGCAAGCATTGACGAATTGAACCCAGGACCACCTCCCCTTCTAAATCAACAACGAAGAAGTCCTCTAGCAATTCCAATAGATAGTTCTGCCAAGTATTAAAGGTATGGGTGTGGGATAAACGATCGCGGTAAACTTGCAAGGCACGAACAAACTCAGCCAATTTACCGGCCAGTTCAGCGTCCATTCCTTGAACTTCATCAAAAGCGGCGATGATCTCATCACCACATTCAAATAAGCCTAGCTCTTCCGGCATGGCATAACCAAGCAACATCCGTTCAATACCAAATAACCACGTATTTTGTTGCTGGCGTGGTAAAGATAAATCGAGCGACGTATTTTCATCTAACCCCCAGCGAATGCCAACTTGCTGCACCCACAGCGATACTCGTTCAAATTCTTTATCATCCATACCAAAACGCGACATCACTGCGGGTACTTCTAATAATTCTAAGATCTCTGAAGCTTGGCAACGACGACGAGGCAAAGAAAGCAAGCGCATAAAGGCTTGCAGAATGGGGTTTTCTTGGTCAACACTGCGATCGGAAATAGAGAACGGAATAAAACGCTCGCCCGGCGCATTCCCAAAGACGGCTTGAATGGCATGACTATAAGCATTGATATCTGCCACCATGACGATGATATCGCGTGGTTTGAGCGTTGGATCGGCATCAAACATGGCCAGCAAGCGATCATGCAACACTTCCACTTCGCGCATTGGACTATGGCAAATATGCAATTGTAGAGTAGTGTCATTTTCTTCAATAACCGGCTTATATTCACTGGTATGCAATGATTGTTGATCATCTTGATGCTCACGCAATTCCAGAATATCTGCCTGAATTTGTTGTAATAATCCTTGGCTATCAATATCGACAAAGGCATCAATCTCATTCGCTTCAAGTTGCGAAAGTAAATACAGGTTATCGCGCCCCAATTTCCCCATCGAGGCCAATAAGCTATTACCGATGGCATCCTTAGTGTGAAGCTGTAGATATTCAGGCACTTCGTTTTGTTCAATCGTCCCTTTAAGTAAGGCTGTATCACCCGTATATTCAGAATGATCTTCCACCCAACTCATGTGCTGACGAGTTTGAGCCGCTAATTTAGATAAATATTTACGGTCACGCACATCTCCCCAATAATAACGGCATGGGTTAGTGAACATTAGATGCACATCAATATGATCGCCTAGCGCATGCAAAGCATCCATATAACGAGGAGGGAGAGCCGTAATACCAAATACAAATAAACGTTTCGGTAAATGAGTCGTTTCAACCAAATTACCGACAAAGCTGTCGAGCGTATCAATAAAATGTTCATATAAATTGGCGCGATGATAAGGCGATTGCCCTAAGCTCACCGTTTGATCATACAATGCTTGCCATAAAATCGGCTGCCAAGGGTGTTCACCTTTAAGTTCCTCAACCGTTTCACCGGCTTCCCAAGCGGCTATCCATTCAGGGCGATACACTAAGTAACCATCGAAAATATCCGCAATTTTCTCTGAAAGCTGATAACGCTTGGATTGATCATCATCGTCCTCCAAGTAACGTTTAAGCGGCAAAAATTCTGGCGTATCCAATAAAGGAGGTAATAAGTGCATTAACTTCCACGTCATGGCTTCTTTATTAAATGCACTGCGTTTTGGAACATCACTTAAAACATCGGTAAATACATTCCAAATAAAAGTCGCAGGAAGAGGAAACTCAAGATTAGCCGCCACGCCAAATTCATTGGCCATTTCCATTTTTAACCATTGAGACATACCCGGGCTTTGCACCAAGATCTGCTCGGCTTCAAAAGGATTTTCAAGTGGGTTTAGTCGAATCAGCTCGACTAATAAAGACTTTAATACATCAACTTGATTTGAATGGTAGAGGGTAAACACAAGGCACTCACGCTGCTGGGCTTAGGTAAAATTCAGATTAGCATAAGTGCTTAGTTAGATTGAATACTTTATCGGGTTACTTGTGATTGTTACGCAACCACCGCTTGATTTAGCTCACCGCTTGGCTTGAAAAACAGCCAATAACGGTAAGCTACATAAACCACAACAATACTTGCAACCACCAGCTCAACCACTGCAAGTGCATAAATAGAGCTTGCATACACGGCTAACAAATCAATACTCGCCATCCAATGCGCGGTTTTAAATAAAGCGGTGGCTCCAATCACCATTGGGAAGGTAAATGCAGCGTAGCCTGGGCTAAATGGTAGTTTCAATAAGGTTAAAAATGAAAGGTAGATCAAGCTTGTCATCAAAACCGCAATCGTCATTAACACCATCACCAATAAAATAGAAGGTTCCGAAGCCACGGTTAAGTAACCCGCTAATGAAAGACTTGCTGGCGCAGCCATAATCGCTAATGTCGGTTTAGCTGCATCTGGAACTTGTTGGCAGAAGATAAAACGGTAAATCATAACAGGCAGCATAATGGCATAAGCGGCAATACCAAACATCAATACCGCTTGCGCGACCAAAACTAAACTCGGGTTACCTGAAAAAGAAACATCCGCCACGATGATACCAATGGGTGGTACAAACCAACTTGGCACCATATGGTGTACTTCAAATGCTTTGGCGCGGTGATAAATAAAAGTCACCAAAAAACCAATATGCAAAGCCACAGCGAACAGCCACAAAGCGTCTCCTATCTGCGGGTAAAAATGACCGAGTGAACTTGATACCACCATAGTGGCCATAGCAAAAGTAGGCACAACGCTTCCCACGACAGGGTGCGCTAAATCTTGTGCGAGTAATTGACGATGAAAAAGAAATTTAACCGCCAAAAGCACTAAAACAACCGAAGCAATGGCAGCGGCAAACCATTGACCATAACCGTGCAGTGGAGCCGCATTTTCCCAACTCCACCCTAGGCTAGCGATACCTAACGCTAATCCAGCAATTGGCGTAGGAATATCACTGACAATACTTTTCACTGTTCTTTTCATCATTGCCTCACAACAACCATTTCTTAATGAGGCTATTATATTCTTGCATATTGTTTTGATATATCTAATTATACAAAACAAGCGTCAAGTTTAATTAAACAACTTTCCATTCATTGCAAAACATCCTGGGGAAATTATTGATGGCGACCAATATCACCTTAAAACAGCTCAAAGTTTTCACCAGCATTACTCAACATAAAACCTTAACCGCTTCGGCTGAAAAACTGTTTCTATCCAAAGCCGCTGTAAGTTTGTCTTTAGGTGAACTGGAAAAGCAGCTTGGGCATGTATTGTTTGATCGCGTAAACAACCGCTTAATACTCAATCAAGAAGGCAAACGTTTATTGCCACTTGCCGATGAATTACTCCACCGCAGTGACGATTTACACCACATGTTTCAAGCTGAACAAGCGTTACATGGACTATTAAAAATAGGGGCTAGCGACACCATAGGCAACCAAGTCGTGCCTTATTTATTACGCGATTTTCGCCAAGAATCGCAACATACACAGCAAAGCTTATTTATTTCAAATACCTCGTTAATCTGCCAAAAGCTAATGGATTACGAGTTAGATATCGGATTAATCGAAGGGAAAATACAATCTGATCAACTATTCATGCAACCTTGGAATCAAGATGAAATGTGCGTGGTTTGCTCTACGGATCATCCTTTAGCCAACAAAAAAGACATTCACATCACCGATTTAGAAAATAGCCAATGGCTTCTAAGGGAAGCTGGTTCTGGTTCTCGTGAGTTCTTCCTGCGTACTATCGCACCAAGAATTGAAATTTGGACGGAATCCTTTCAGCTCAACACCACCGAAGCAATTTTAAATGCCACCGCAGCCAATCTTGGGCTTGCCTGTTTATCACAATTAGCTGCCCAGTCCGCCATTCAAGATAACCGTGTCATGGTGTTATCACTACCATTGAATATGTCGCGCCGTTTCTGGTTGTTAGTTCACAAAGAAAAGTATCAAAGCCCTTTATTAAAAAGCTTTATGAGGTTTTGTACGGATTGGGAAATATCTATACCCAAGTAACTTCATCGGTAATAGAAAATAAGGCGATTGTAAGGTTGATAACAAAAGGCAATGCCAATCTAAAGTGAGATCAACATTGCCATTATAAAAAGATAATAGATTACATGTGGTAGTATTGGTCATTGAAAGTAACGTAGACATAACTAGTTGTTATTGAAATCAAAGAAAATACCTGTATAAAAATAAATTAATATATCAAGAACACACACGAGGATAACTATGGCTGTAATCGTCAAGTACGTGGTGGAACGCAACGGAGAAGAAAAGATGACTTTCACTTCCAAAGCTGAAGCTGACGCTTATGACAAGATGTTAGATATGGCGGATGAGCTTTTCACATTGTTAGAAAACAGCAAGCTCATTGAAGAAGATGACAAGAAAGAAGAATTGTCTCTTTACCTTGCACAGAATAAAGAAGAAGTGCTATACGCGTTAGGCGCCAAACGAAAACCAACGCCTAAGAAGGCGAAAAAAACCGACGTGGCTGAAGAACCTAAAGACGAAGCAGACGCAGTTTAATTCGCTTTGTCTATTCGCACCTAAAGTCACAGGTTTTCACCTTCTATTGCTCTCTAGCGTTGAAAAACGATCTATAAATATCAACACTCTAGGCTAGTACTTGACCATACATCATTACTAGCCTTTTTATCACTGCATCGAAATATTGTACACAATAAAGAATACAATGTTTACAGTTCTTGATTTCAGTGGTATTACTAATAGCATTGTTCAATCATTGACCACTTTATAATGACACTACCGACCGCTTCTCCTCAGATCGATTACAGCCCACTTGGATTATTGGGCTTTAGCATGACCAGTATTGTCGTTAACCTGCATGGTCTGAGTTTGTTACCATTAAACGCTTTAATTATTTCGATGGCACTATTGTGTGGTGGGCTAACACAACTGTTTGTAGGTTTACTTGAGTACAAAAATGGGCGCAGCTTTTCTGGAGTAACATTTTGTGCTTATGGGATCTATTGGCTTTCGTTTGTGAGCCTGCTTATTTTTCCACAGTTGGGGTGGGAATCGGCGCCAACTGGGTTAGTTGGATGCTATTTCATCTTATGGGGTTTATTTACTGGTTGTATGACTCTGATTGCTCGTCAACTAAGCCGATTAGATTTTATTATTTTTAGCTCATTAGCCATGGTGTACTTTTTACTGGCACTCCATCAATTTATTCCAATAGAAAGCATTGGAATTGTAGCCAGTTTAATGGGGTTAGTGTGTGGTGGTTGTGCATTTTATTTAGCGGTGGCGAAAATCCTTTATCAAGAATTAGGACGTACGATTCTTCCCATTGGCCTCATGGCACCCGAGAGACTTATCGAGCCATAGCTAAACATTTGGGATAAATTCTCTCAATTTCGATTATTTTCACTTCAAGCCTTTTCACTCAGGCACGCAATCATTATGATTGGGATAACAGTTTGACATTCAATGGGTAAGTTTTATTGACCTTTACCCACTATTTTTATATGGAGATATCTTTTAAATGGCCAATTTCGCACTTGCCTTCGGCACCGCAACCAAAAACCGCGACGGTAAAATCATCGAAGCCTTTTTCCCAAGCCCAATCATTAATCCATCAGACGCTTTAGTGGCTGCTGTTGCTCAAGTATCGGGCTACTCTGAAGGCAACCAAGCGATTGAAATAAGCCCTGAAATCGCAGGTGAACTTTCTACCGCTTTCGCTGCTAATGCAGATGTAGCCAATGCAGATTTTGCTGAAAAAGCAGCGCAATCTTCTCAGCCGTTGGTATTAGTTGTGCTTGCTAGCGATGAGCAACCAACATCAGTCGCTGAAGGTTTCCTTAAACTGCAATTAATTTCACACCGTTTAGCCAAGCCACACGGCATCGTACTAGATGGCATCTTTGGCTTATTGCACAACATTGCATGGACTAACCAAGGCCCTATCGATTTACCTGAGCTAGCTTCTCGTCAAATTCAAGCTCGCTTAAATGGCGAAATTTTAACGGTCGATTGTGTGGATAAATTCCCTAAAATGGTGGATTACATTGTCCCTACTGGCGTACGCATCGCCGACACTTCTCGTGTTCGTCTTGGCGCACATGTGGGCGAAGGCACAACAGTTATGCATGAAGGCTTCATCAACTTCAATGCAGGCACTGAAGGTGTGAGCATGGTGGAAGGTCGTATTTCTGCTGGCGTTTTAGTCGGTGAAGGTTCTGATATCGGTGGTGGCGCTTCTATCATGGGTACCCTTTCAGGTGGTGGTAAAGTGGTCATCAAGATTGGTGAAAACAGCTTACTAGGCGCCAACGCTGGCCTTGGTTTCCCACTGGGCGATCGCTGTACGATTGAATCTGGCTTATACATTACCGCAGGCACAAAAGTGACTATGCTAGATGCCTCTGGCAATGAAGTCGAAGTTGCAAAAGCACGCGACCTTTCTGGTAAATCAGACCTATTGTTCCGTCGCAATTCAGTGACAGGCAAGATTGAATGCTTAACCAATAAATCAGCGGTTGAGTTAAACAGCGAGTTGCACTCAAACAACTAGAACCGTGATCCCTTTGTGCAATTTACTTGCTCATTTTTGGGCTTGGTACAGGGAATAGGCTTTGGGATTACAATAACTCAAAAGCTAAGATTAAAATAAGCTGAACATTCTAACCATTTGAAATCCCGTCAATTCTGGCGGGATTTTTTATATCTAAAGCAAGGAAGGATCACCATAGGCCAATAGCTTTTAGATCATGATAGGCCAAATACTCATTAATCTAACGCCTGCGATCAATCGTTCGATTTTTCCTATTTATAAGGATGTCAGGTAAAATACTCAAATTATTGTTATTTGAAGCTTGCTATGACTCAGTTGAATCCAACCAACCACACACCAATCATTAACTCTTTACTTGATACCGACGCGTACAAACTGCACATGCAGCAAGCGGTCTTTCATCAATATCCAGATGTTGATGTTGTGGCCGAATTTCATTGCCGTAGCCAAGAAGATTTACGTCCGTACTTAGATGATCTCATTATTCAAATTGAGCATTTATGTCATCTGTCCTTTAAGCAAAGTGAATTGGATTACCTCGCCAGTTTGCCTTTTTTTAAACCAGACTACCTTAGCTACTTAGCCACCTTTCGTTTCAATAAAAATAATATAGAACTAAGTAATAATGGCGATCAACTGACCATTACTCTTTCAGGGAAATGGCTAGATGTCATTTTGTGGGAAGTACCATTATTGGCAATGATCAGTGAGATTCGTGGGCGCACTATTTACCCAACGGCCACCGCAGAGCAAGCTTGCCAAGTATTACACCGTAAATTAAATCAATTACATGCCGCTTACCCCACCTTGGACATGAGCCAGTTTTCGTTAATTGATTTTGGCACTCGTCGCCGTTTTTCTAAGCAAGTACAGCATAATATCATTGAACAATTGATTGAGTATTTCCCACAATTTGATGGTACCTCTAACTACTATTTAGCCTACAAAAAAGGGCTTAATCCAGTGGGTACTCAGGCCCATGAATGGTTTCAAGCGCACCAACAACTCTCTGGTGAATTAGCCGATTCTCAACACCTTGCCTTACAAACTTGGCTCAAAGAATACCCTGATTCATTGGGTATCGCGTTAACCGACTGCATTAACATGGATTCCTTTTTACGAGACTTTACTCCTGCCCTTGCCAATACTTTTGTTGGCTTACGCCATGACAGTGGTGATCCCATCGCTTGGGGGAAAAAAGCCATCGCCCATTATCAAAAACTTGGTATTGACCCAAAGTCCAAAGTTCTGGTTTTTTCCGATGGTTTGTCTTTGCCTAAGGCCGTTGAGATCTACCAACACTTTCTAGGTCGTATTAAAACCAGCTTTGGGATTGGTACTAAATTGACTTGCGATCTTCCTGAAGTGGAAAGTTTGAATATTGTGCTTAAACTCACTTCGTGCCAAGGAAAGCCGGTAGCAAAAATTTCTGACGAACCGGGAAAAAGCATCTGCCGAGATGAATCTTATCTATTACGCTTAAAACAAGCTTTTCAACTGGTTTCTTAATACAACTCGCATAAATTGTGCAAACTCACAATTTAAAGCCAACTTGCTAACAACCTTTATGGACATAAGTTAATCTGATATTGGAAGGCCACTCTCAATGTCACTTTATGTTTATAAGGTAGAACCATGTATATAGACGCTGCTCTCGCACAAGAAATCGTAAATCGCACAATGGCGATCATCGGTACGAACATTAACGTGATGGATAAAAGTGGTGTCATTATTGGCAGTGGAGAGCCTGAGCGAATTGGGCAAATGCATGATGGTGCTATACTCGCTCTGCAGCATGGCGATACGGTTGAGATCAGCCAACAAAGCAACCAATCGCTAAAAGGCGTGAAGCCCGGTATTAATCTACTGCTACAGCACAATCATACTATTATTGGTGTGGTCGGCATAACAGGCGATCCGGACATCATTCGTAGCTACGCTGAGCTGGTAAAAATGACCTCTGAGATGCTCATTGAACGCTCATTGCTTATCGAACAATTACAATGGGATAAACGCCATGTTGAGGAGTTTATTTCCGCTTGGGTTAACGATGAACTTGCCGAGCCTGCGCTGCAGGAATGGGCGCATCGCCTTTCGATTGATTTATCCATGCCCAGAGTGGCAATCATTGTTGAGATTGAATCTCACACCGAAAATCAATTCGCACATGTTCGAAAAATCGTTGATACGCTAGAACGCCAACAACACGATGATCTGATCGCCGTTATTTCAATGGATCAGATAGTCGTGTTAAGCATGGTTAATACAAAAAATGTCGATCATGAAACACAGTTAAAACCTACGCTAAATAAACTCATTCAACGTTTTAGTCAGCATTTATCTCATCACAATATAAACGATATACGTATTTCTTTAGGGCAGAGCTTCCCTCACCCAAAAGATATCCCGCTTTCATATCAAAGTGCCAAACAAGTCATGCTACTTGGTAAGCGACAACGGCCAAATCAAACTAGCTATGTGTTTTCAGACTTTCGCATTCCAGTTCTTTTATCGCCTCTTGCTGATAATTGGCAAAGCGCACAATTAAGCCAATCCGTTAACAAACTCAAGCAACAAGATAAATCAGGGCAACTGATGAAAACCTTACAGTGCTTATTTGAGCATCAAGGCAATTTAAAATCGTGCTCTGACAGCCTTTATATTCACCGTAACACACTGCGTTATCGCCTAGACAAAATTGAACAAATAACCCATATATCGCCACACACCTTTACCGGGTTAGTCGAATTATACATTGGGTTAACCATCTATTAGAAATTGTTCATTCGAACAAAAAAAAACCATTATTCAACCCCCATATTGAGTCAGTTGCCCGAGGCAGTATTGCGTAAATTTCGCCATACTCAGTAAAGTACTTTCTCGCTATCGCAATCATTAGGTGACCTTATGAAAATCATCATCGCTCCCGATTCATTTAAAGAAAGCTTAACCGCCAAACAAGTTTGCCAAGCCATTGAAAACGGTTTGGTTAGAGTATGGCAAGATGCCGAATTTGTTCATATTCCAGTTGCCGATGGAGGTGAAGGTACGGTGCAATCACTGGTCGATGCGACCAATGGAGCGATCATTGAATGCCAAGTGAAAGGACCATTGGGTGACACCGTTGAGGCTTTCTATGGGCGATTGGGCGGCGAACATGCACATACTGCGGTGATTGAAATGGCAGCCGCCAGCGGTTTACATCATGTCCCTCCCGCCAAACGTGATCCTAAAGCCACCAGCAGCTTTGGGACTGGTGAGCTTATTTCACATGCCTTAAATCAAGGGGCAACCAAGCTCATTATTGGTTTAGGCGGCAGCGCCACCAATGATGGAGGCATGGGGATGCTAGAAGCGTTAGGTGTTCAATTTTTAGATAAGCAAGAAAACGCTATTTCAGGCAATGGGATCGGATTAACCAAGATCGAAAGCCTATCCGCTCACCAACTTGATCCACGCTTGGCAAATTGTGACATTGTGATCGCTTGCGATGTTGATAATCCATTATGTGGAGAGCACGGCGCGACCGCCACTTTTGGTAAACAAAAAGGCGCAACAGAAGAAGATACAAAACTGCTAGATGACGCTTTAAATCATTATGCGGATTTAGTTGAAGCATTAATGGGAAAATCCATCAAAAACATTGCAGGCGCAGGAGCAGCCGGCGGATCAGGCGCTGCCTTTTTAGGTTTTACCAACGCCACCTTAAAACCGGGCATTCAAATTGTATTGGAAACATTAGCTATTGATAGGCATTTAGAAGGCGCGGATCTGGTGTTTACTGGGGAAGGGAGAATCGACTGGCAAAGCGCACACGGTAAAACGCCTGTCGGGGTTGCTCAAGCTGCCAAAGCATTCAATTTACCGGTTATTGCATTAGCCGGTGGTTTAGGCGATAACTACCAAGCGGTTTATGAACATGGTATTGATGCCGTTTTTGCCGCTACCCCTCGCCCATTCGATCTTTCCACCGCATTTGAAGAAGCCGGTGTGAACATGGCGAACTTAGCCGAGAATGTTGCAAGAGTTTGGCAATGTAGCCAACGCTCATAAACATTAGGATCGTTAATTAAAATGTAACCTAAACTTGGTGAAATACTCTCTTTTGCTTTTTAGGTTACTGCTAACTCATGCTCCTCATATTCAAAACCTTTTTCTTTCTCGGTTGCATCAGTTTTGGTGGTCCTGCGGCTCACATTGGCTATTTTCGTTCTGCGTTCGTTGAAAAACGTCAATGGCTTAGCTCAGAAGATTACGCACAATTAATTGCGTTAAGCCAGTTTCTTCCTGGCCCCGGTTCAAGCCAAATTGGATTTGCCATCGGCTATCAAAGAGCAGGCGTTTTAGGTGGTATCTGCGCTTTTTTAGGGTTTACCTTACCGTCGATTCTTCTCATGGTCATGGCGGCCAGTTTAAGCTCTGCATTCTTAAATAATGATATTTTTGAAGGCATAATTCATGGGTTAAAACTGCTGGCAGTGGTGGTGGTTGCCGATGCCACGTTCAGTATGTATCGCAACTTCTGCCAAACCAAACTCACCACAACTTTGTGTGTTATGACGGCTTGCTTTATCTTATTGCTCCCGAGTGTCGCAAGCCAGCTGATCAGTTTAACCATTGCAGCCATTGTTGGCGCGCGGTGGATACCGGATAAACAATCACCGACAACGCCAAGCTCACTACCAAGCCACTCAAACACCTCATATAAAGAGTGGGTAGCGGGAGGTTTATTCTTATCTTTCTTCTTCATTCTCCCTTGGTTTGGCGATCTGAATGTCACTCTTAAGGTATTTTCTGAATTTTTCCAAACTGGCAGCTTAGTATTTGGTGGCGGGCATGTGGTTCTGCCTTTATTACAAAGTAATCTAGAATTACAAAGCGGATTAGATTCGGTAAATAGCTTGCAAGGGCAGATATCCTCCGAGCAATTTTTAACCGGTTATGCTACCGCTCAAGCCGTCCCCGGCCCTATGTTTACCCTAGCAACATACCTTGGCTATTTCTTGCTACCAAACACCCCAATATTAGGCGCTTTAATCGCAACCTTAGCTATCTTCTTACCCGGTTTTTTGCTGGTAATTGTTTTTCTTGGTCACTGGAAAACCCTTGCAAACAAACCAGTATTATCGAGTGCGATTGGCGGCATCAATGCTTCTGTTGTGGGCTTACTACTCGCCGCGCTATATCAACCGGTATTTGTCACAGCGGTCGAGCAAACGATTGATATAGTTTCGATAATTCTGGGGTTATTTATTTTAAGAAGATTCAAATGTCCCATTTTATTGCTTGTCATCGGCTTTATGTTATTAGGTGCTTTATTAACAATCACTTAAAGGTGAAATAATGAAATACGGCTATACTGAAACAATAAGGCATTGGAAGCGCGTCCATTTCATTACATCCAAAAATTTTCATTATTCCAATTCCTTATTGACATAATTGTTTACAAACTCAGAGTGGTTCCAGTTCACACTATTAAACTGGTTGTACCTCAATCTATTGTGCTTTTTATAGGAACAGGCTAAATATGTTAATGAAATGTAACCAGGGCGTGAATTATGAATAAAACAAATCAACAGCCAATGCAGCCGTTAACTTTACCTCATGAAATGATTTTAAAATGGGCGCAAGAGACACCTAATGCCGTTTATCTGACGCAACCGATTAACCGTGAAATTAAAGAATTCACCTTCTCTGAAGTTGCGGATCAAGCATTACGTTTGGTTTCTGCCCTACGAGGCCTTGGATTACAGCCAAGAGACAAAATTGCTCTGCTATCTAAAAACTGTGCAGAATGGTTTATTACTGACTTAGCATTAATGCTTGGCGACTATATTAGCGTACCTATTTTCCCAACTGCAGGCAGTGAAACTATTGAACATTGCCTCGTACACAGTGAAGCAAAAGCCGTTATTGTTGGTAAACTTGATGATGATAAAGCCACCATTGAAGTTTTAAATAAACACCCAGAATTGATTTCAATTAGCTTACCTTATGCTGGCGTCCCAACCTGTCAGCATCGCTTCGATGAGCTCGTCGATAGCCACCCTGCAAGTGAAGAACGCCCTGAACATCACCACGACACATTAATGTCGATTGTTTATACCTCGGGAACATCCGGCCTACCTAAAGGTGCCATGCTGACTTATGGTGGATTTGCTTGGAGTTCTTCTAAGATCGTTGAACACATTGGCCTTCAAGGCAATGATAGGCTTTTCTCGTATCTGCCTCTCGCTCACATTACTGAACGTGTGTATGTTTTCGGTAGCTCTGTGCTCGGTGGCGTACCCACCGGCTTTGCAGAAAGTCTTGATACTTTCATTGATGATGTGAAAGCACACAGACCAACATTATTTATTTCTGTGCCACGTTTATGGACGGTTTTCCAACAACGTATTTTAGATAAGATGCCGCAGCGTAAACTGAACATTCTACTCTCTATCCCTTTCCTCAATGGCATTGTGAAAAAGAAAATCATTGCAGGATTAGGGCTTGATCAAGCCAGAGTATTAGGTTGTGGCTCGGCACCTATATCGCCTTCGTTACTTGAATGGTATCGCACCGTGGGTATGAATATTACTGAAGCGTGGGGAATGACTGAAACCTTCGCTTACAGCACATTAAATTACCCTTTCCGCGCCGATAAAATTGGCACAGTTGGCGCGGCAGGCCCAGGGGTTGATATCAAAATTGCCGACGATCAAGAAATCATGGTTAAAGGAATTGGTTTGTTTGCCGGTTATTATAAAAATGCAGAAGCAACAGCGGAATCGTTTGATAGCGATGGTTGGCTGCATACTGGTGATATAGGCAGTATTGATAATGAAGGCTTCTTGTCGATTGAAGGCCGTAAAAAAGATACCTTTAAAACCGCTAAAGGAAAATTTGTTTCACCCGTTCCGATTGAGAAGAAAATCTTTGAGCACTCAAGGGTAGAAATGATGTGTTTGATTGGCCTTGGATTACCTGCACCTATCCTACTGGTAATACCCCATGCCTTCAAAAACTTTGATCGCTCACGATATGAACGTAAAACGGCGAAGATCATAGAACAAATTAATGCAGGTCTTGAATCACACGCCAAGATCAAAGGTGTACTTATGGTGAAAGAACCTTGGTCGATTGAAAATGGCGTTTTAACACCGACGCTAAAAATTAAGCGTCATATTCTAGAAAAGAAATACAATGAAGTTGGCGCAGCGTGGCCAAAAGATAAATTGGTGGTGTGGGAAGAATAATCAGAAGGGTCTAGGGTCAGATTGCGATATACTGACCCTTATTCCAAATATTTTAGGCTTCTTATGTCTCAGACCAACAACCCACTACACGGCATTACTCTTGAGAAACTCTTAACTGAATTAGTTGAACATTATGGCTGGGAACAGCTCGGCCAGATGATCAACATCCGCTGCTTTACTTCCGATCCAAGCATTAAATCCAGCTTAAAGTTTTTGCGCAAAACTGAGTGGGCAAGGGTAAAAGTTGAACAACTGTATATCAATCTAAAAGGATAATGACAGCGTCAAATTAATATTATCCCCACAGCAATTTAAAATTACCGTGATGTGATAAACGAGTGAGGCCCTTTGATATAAATGCCTGTACCATTGTTTATATAAACAATAATGCGAATACGTCGGCTAAATAATACTGAAGCTTCATTTACTAAGGATATAAAAAAACCCGCTATCACTAGCGGGTTTTTATTTAAGCTTAAATCAGCTTAGAAAAGAATTACTTCTTCTCTGCTTCTTTACGTGCTTTAACGTCAGCAATTACTTGCTCAGCTACATTAGAAGGACAAGGTGAGTAGTGTGCGAACTCCATAGAGAACTGACCACGACCTGAAGTCATTGTACGTAGAGAACCGATGTAACCGAACATTTCAGAAAGCGGTACGTCTGCCTTGATGCGAACGCCTGTAACGCCTGCTTCTTGGTCTTTGATCATGCCACGACGACGGTTAAGGTCACCGATAACATCACCAACGTGATCTTCTGGAGTGAACACGTCTACTGCCATGATAGGCTCAAGAAGTTGAGCGCCAGCTTTAGGCATAGATTGACGGAATGCACCTTTCGCTGCGATTTCAAATGCTACTGCAGATGAATCGACTGCGTGGAAGCCACCGTCAAATAGTTCAACTTCAACGTCTAACGTTGGGAAGCCAGCTAGAACACCGTTGTCCATCATGCCAGCAAAACCTTTTTCGATTGCAGGCCAGAATTCTTTCGGTACGTTACCACCCACAACAGATGATTTGAACGTAAAGCCAGAGTTTTGCTCACCAGGCTTGATACGGTAATCAATTTTACCAAATTGACCAGAACCACCAGATTGTTTCTTGTGCGTGTAGCTATCTTCAATTTCTTTAGTGATAGTTTCACGGTAAGCAACTTGTGGTTGACCAACAATTAGGTCTACGCCGTAAGTACGCTTCAAGATGTCTACTTTGATGTCTAAGTGAAGCTCACCCATACCTTTAAGGATGGTTTCGCCTGAATCTTCATCAGTTTCAACTTGGAAAGATGGATCTTCTGCAACCATTTTACCGATAGCGATACCCATTTTCTCAGAACCGCCTTTATCTTTAGGCTGTACAGCAATCGAGATTACTGGAGTTGGGAATACCATTGGCTCTAGAGTTACTTGGTGCTTAGGATCACATAGAGTGTGACCAGTTTGCACGTTCTTCATACCAACGATAGCGATGATATCGCCCGCTTGTGCGAAAGATAGCTCTTTACGCTCATCCGCTTGCATCTCAACCATACGGCCAACACGCTCAGTTTTACCTGTGAACGAGTTCATGATGGTGTCACCTTTATTCAATTTACCAGAGTAAATACGAACGAAAGTTAACGCACCAAAACGGTCATCCATGATTTTGAATGCTAGCGCTTTAAATGTTTCATCTGCAGAAACGATAGCGAATTCGCCGTTTTCGTTGCCTTCTTCATCCATAAGAGGTTGAGGATCAACTTCTGTTGGAGAAGGTAGGTAATCAACAACCGCATCTAGTACTAGTTGCATACCTTTGTTTTTAAATGCTGAACCACAGTATGTTGGGAAGAACGCTAGGTCACGAGTACCTTTACGGATACAACGTTTGATTTCTTCTTCAGAAGGTTCTTCACCTTCCATGTAAGCCATCATTAGTTCATCATCTTGCTCAACAGCTGTTTCAATCATCTCTTCACGGTATTGCTCAACATCGTCAACCATGTCAGCAGGAACGTCTTCAACTGTGTAGTTCTCAGGAAGACCAGTTTCGTCCCAGATGTACGCTTTACGAGTTAGAACGTCAACAACGCCTTTAAAGTCATCTTCAATACCGATTGGTAGAGTCATGATAAGCGGAGTTGCGCCAAGTACTTTACGTACTTGCTCAGTAACACGGTAAAAATCTGCACCCATGCGGTCCAGTTTGTTTACAAAAATGATACGTGCAACTTCTGATTCGTTAGCATAACGCCAGTTAGTTTCTGATTGTGGTTCAACACCACCAGAACCACAGAATACACCGATACCGCCGTCAAGAACTTTAAGAGAACGATATACTTCTACTGTAAAGTCAACGTGTCCAGGGGTGTCGATCACGTTAAAACGGTGGTCTTTCCAGAAACAACTTACTGCAGCCGATTGGATAGTAATACCGCGCTCAGCTTCCTGCTCCATGAAGTCAGTCGTTGATTCGCCGTCATGTACTTCACCAGTTTTGTGGATAGTACCTGTAAGCTTTAGAATACGCTCAGTCGTGGTAGTTTTACCCGCATCAACGTGCGCAAAAATACCAATGTTTCTGTATTTTGATAAGTCAGTCATTGTCTTACTCTATTAATAGGATATAAAGTTCGCGCAGAGTATAACACAATCTGTCAAGACTGATATCCCCTGTGTGCATTTGGATAAAAAATCTTTTTTGTCTCGGATAAAGCGCAGTTAACACTGGCGGATCCCAATTGATTCCCACCAGTCACTACAGTTTATATTCATACGTGAAACCGCGATAGAGTATCAAATAAAATCAGACTATTAGGTAAATTAAACGTCATCTTTTCGAGTCTTTCTCGCATTTCATTTCACTTCGCTCTATTCTGTCTTATCTTTAGCAAGAATATTACGAATTGTCACAAAAGGATAAGGCATGGGCAAATGGATCAAAAAATGGGTACTTCGAGCGATAGTGTTTTTCTTCGCCTTTTCTATTTTGATCACTTTACCTTTAAAGTTTATCAATCCAGCGCTCTGGAGTTGGCAATTGCAACGAGATTTCTTCCCGCCGAAAGGCTATAAACAATACCCACCTTCAGAATGGGTATCACTTGAAAACATATCGCCTCACATGCAACTTGCTGTGATTGCCTCTGAAGATCAACGCTTCCCTTTTCACCACGGTGTCGATTTCGATTCAACCCAAAAAGCCATTTCAGATATGATATCGGGCGATCGCTTTCGAGGTGCTAGTACACTGACGCAGCAAACCGTCAAAAACTTATATTTATGGTCGGGTAAAGATCTCATCCGAAAGGCAGTTGAAGCTTATTTGAGTATTTTGGTTGAATTTGAATGGGGCAAAGAAAGGATACTGGAAATGTATTTGAATATCGTTGAGTTTGGCCCTGGTATTTTTGGTGTGGAAGCGGCCAGTAAACACTACTTTGGTGTTCGCCCTAGCCAATTATCAGCGTCACAAGCTGCTCGCCTTGCCGCGGTACTTCCCAACCCTTATCTATTTAAAGTACAAAACCCAACCCCTTACATCTGGAAACGCGTAGCTTGGATCGAAACTCAGATGAAGCAATTGGGGTTAGGCTACTTAAAAGAATTGAATTAGAGCAAGAGATATCCCTAGTTACAACTCATCAAACGCATCAATCGCTTCTGATAACTTTTTAACGCCATGAATTTGCATACCTGCAATACCGCCTTTAGGCATATTAGCAGCAGGGACGATGGCCTTCTTAAAACCATGTTTATACGCTTCCATTAATCGCTCTTGACCACTCGGCACTGGGCGGATTTCACCGGCGAGTCCGACTTCACCAAACACCACCACATCTTTTGGTAATGGGCGATCTTTAAAGCTCGACAACAATGCCATTAATAATGCTAAGTCGGCGCTGGTTTCAGCTACTTTCACCCCACCAACAACATTCACAAACACATCTTGATCGGCCATTTGTAGGCCGCCATGTTTATGCAATACCGCAAGCAGCATCGATAAACGGTTTTGATCAAGACCAACCGCAACACGACGAGGATTGGAAAGCTGTGAATAATCCACCAGCGCTTGAATCTCAACGAGTAGTGGACGTGTACCTTCCCAGACCACCATCACAGAACTGCCAGAGGTTTCTTCCTCACCACGAGATAAGAAGATAGCCGAAGGATTACTGACTTCTTTTAAGCCCTGCCCTGTCATGGCAAAAACGCCTAATTCATTGACTGCACCAAAGCGGTTTTTATGGCTGCGTAAAGTGCGGAAACGGCTATCGGCGCTGCCATCGAGTAACACGGAGCAGTCAATAATATGCTCAAGTACTTTAGGGCCTGCCAAAGTACCATCTTTAGTTACATGTCCAACTAAAAATACCGCAACATTATTTTGTTTTGCGTAGCGAGTGAGCGTGGTTGCCGATTCACGAACTTGAGACACACTACCTGGGGAAGACTGCACATCAGCCACATGCATCACTTGAATTGAATCAATCACCATAATTTTCGGTTTTTCAGATTCGGCAATTTGGCAAATAGTATCAACATTAGTTTCCGATAACATTTTCAAGTTTTCTTTTGGCAAGCCTAAACGTGAAGCACGCATTGCCACTTGCTGCAGCGACTCCTCGCCGGTGACATATAAGGTTGGCATTTGGGAGGCTAAACGGCAGACCGTTTGAAGCAATAGGGTACTTTTCCCTGCTCCCGGGTTACCCCCAATTAATACTGCGGAACCGGGAACGATTCCACCACCGAGCACTCGGTCGAATTCTTTAAACCCTGTTGAAAAACGCGGTACTTCTTGTAAGTCAATATCAGCTAGGTTTTGTACCTTTGCATCGTTAACCGAGCCTGCATACCCTGATAGACGTTCATTACGAGCGACTTGAGGAGAGGCAGCAAGACGCACTTCTGTAATGGTATTCCAAGCACCACAAGCATTACATTGCCCTTGCCATCGAGGAAAGTCTGCTCCACAGTCATTACAGACATACGCACGTTTTGCTTTGGTTGCCATCACGATCTCTCAAAGTGTTATCAAAATAAAAAGCAGAACGATTGAGGCTCTGCGTAAAGGTTATGGTTCCTAGAAAAAGAAAAGCCATTGCTTAAAGTACCGTCAACCGTTAAATCATCAATCTTTTGCGGTGCATTTCCAGCGCTTACCACCGAAACGAAGAACGGCTCTTCCTGCTCTTCTCTGCCTACGGGATAGCTTTCCAGCTTATGCGTTTTTGCTGCACTAAGGCGGCAGACAAAATACATAGCACTCCACCTAAACCTGAAAAGCGAATTGCCGTTTTAGCTTGTTGTTCTACTTTTGGTTTCGCATGATACGCCACGCCAAGACCTGCTGTCTCCATCATTACGAGATCATTTGCGCCATCACCAACCGCAACGGTATTATGCTGCTCAACATCATACTCATCCGCTAAGGTCACCAGAATATCTGCCTTGGTTTCTGCCGACACAATATCGCCTAACACTTTACCGGTGAGCTTACCGTCAACAATTTCAAGCGTATTTGACTGTGCAAAATCAAGACCTAATGTTTCTTTTAAGTGATCTGAAAAGTACGTAAATCCGCCAGACGCAATCGCTGTTTTCCAACCAAGCGCTTTTAACGTATTCACTAATTCTGGTAAATCCGGCATAAGAGGTAAGCTTTCACGAACCTGAGCCAGTATCGATTCGTCGGCACCTTTTAACGCAGCTACACGTTCACGTAAGCTTGCTTCAAAATCTAATTCACCTTGCATAGCACGCTCTGTAATGCCTGAAACCAGTTCGCCTACACCGGCTAACTTGGCAATTTCATCAATACATTCAATTTGAATGGCAGTGGAATCCATATCCATCACAATCAAACCCGGCTTTGCTAACTCAGGTAACACACTAATTGAAGCACAATCTAAACCAAGATTATGAATAAACTCTATCATCTCAGGGATCAACTCACCGCCCATCAAGGCCACTTCATACGAACCGACTTTCCAAGAATCCAACACCGGGTTGAACCGACCCGTAAATAAATCAATACGGTTAAAATCATCAATCGATAAATAGTCACCAAAAACGATCCACTGGGCTTTTTGTTTATCCAAGCTTGAATACAAATGGGACTCAGGTAAACGCTTTATCAGCGACATATTTTTTTGAATCTTTAATGTTTTTGTTACGTCCATGTTTTTCGCCTTAATAAGTTCAAAATTTTCTACGATTGAATCGTCGGTATTTACTCAAAGTAAACACATTAATGCTAAGCAACTTACCCTATTGCAATTTAGTAACGCAAGTCCCAAACTAGTAAATACATAAAAAACCGACTTTTGGTTAAATTATCCACAACATTTGAAGGTAACTTTACATGCAGACCTCATTGTTTTCTTGGCGCGTTTTTTTACGCTTTGCCGCAATCATCTTATTAGGTGGCATGTTTGCTTACACCATTATTAACAGCTTCGTGATCAGCCGCGATAATGAACACATTCAAAACCAACAATTAGAAACATTAACCAATTTATTGATATCTCAGTCTGCGTTATCTGCCAGCGACATGATTATTAATGATGACCAAGATGCTCTATTGAAACTAACCAATCAAATTTCCTCTGACCCACTTGTTTTGGACACCACCATTTATAATGCTGAAGGCGTTCGATTGGTCGCCAGCGATAATGCGCAAAGTGTCCGAGAAACATTAGGGCTAGATACACCGTTAAAAACAGCATCGATTGGACGTGAGCAGTTAGTCAAACCTGTGTTCAATGATGGTTCCATGATCGGTTTTATTCGAATTACATTTGAAAGAGGCAAAGTGACTGCTATTTCCGATCATCGCTACCGCAGCAGCGACCACCTGATGTACATGATGTTGATGTTAAGCTTTATTAGTGGCGTTTTATTATGCTTATTACTGCTGTTTAAACCGAAAGATCAAGTTGAGAATATTTTACTGAAAGATTTATAAAACACGTATTTCTCATGGCGAATAAACAAAAACCTCTTGCTAAATAATAATCAGCAAGAGGTTTTTTTATAGATTTGATTCTACGATTGATGGATTACTTATCGCCAAGTAACACTGAATCAAGCGCAATATGAATCATATCGTTGAAGGTAGTAGCACGCTCATCAGATGTAGTTTGCTCACCTGATTTGATGTGATCAGAAACCGTACAAATCGCCACCGATTTAGCCCCATATTCTGCCGCAACACCGTAGATACCTGCTGCTTCCATTTCAACGCCTAAAATGCCGTATTTATCCATTACTGTGAACATGTCTGGATCTGGCGTGTAGAAAAGATCAGCTGAGAATAAGTTACCCACTTTCACATCAATACTACGTGCCTTCGCCGCTTCTTCAGCGTTACGTACCATTTCATAATCGGCAATGGCAGCAAAATCGTGATCTTTAAAACGCATGCGGTTTACTTTTGAATCGGTACAAGCGCCCATACCAATCACAACATCACGTAATTTGATGCTATCGCTGACTGCGCCACAGCTACCTACACGAATGATTTTCTTCACGCCGAAATCTTTAATCAGTTCCGTCACGTAGATAGAACAAGAAGCGATACCCATACCGTGTCCCATTACTGAGATTTTACGACCTTGATAAGTACCTGTGTAACCAAACATATTACGAACATTACACACTTGAACCGCATCGTCTAAAAAGTTTTCTGCGATGTATTGTGCGCGAAGTGGATCACCCGGCATGATAACAACGTCTGCAAAATCACCCATTTCAGCATTAATATGTGGAGTTGCCATGTTTATTTCCTTTATAAGTTTCATTCGCTGCTTCTTTTCGTGCAGCAATTAAAATAAATTATTGTATTTCTACCAGTTTGTTATGCGTTTATAAAAACGACTTACCATATTCCATATCTGAAGTACCAAAGTATTCTGCCAGGCTTTGGCCAATGTCGGCGAAGGTATCGCGACGACCTAATGAACCTGCTGGAATTTTCGGACCAGAAACCAATACTGGAATGTGTTCACGAGTATGATCACTGCCCGGCCAAGTTGGGTCACAACCATGGTCTGCAGTTAAGATCAGTACGTCATCTTCTTTTAAAATCGCTTGAATTTCAGGTAAACGAGCATCGAAATATTCTAACGCCGCCGCATAACCAGCCACATCACGACGGTGACCGTAAGAAGAATCGAAATCAACGAAGTTAGTGAATACAATCGTATTATCACCCGCGACTTTCACTTGCTCTAACGTGGCATCGAATAACGCTTCAAGACCCGTAGCTTTGAATTTTTGAGTTATTCCGCAACCTGCATAGATATCAGAAATTTTACCAATCGATACCACTTCACCACTTTTTTCATCGACCAATTTTTGTAAAACGGTCGGCGCTGGCGGCTCAAGCGATAAATCATGGCGATTACCAGTACGTGCAAACTCACCCGCTTTCGCGCCAATAAATGGACGAGCAATAACGCGACCAATATTGTAAGGCTCAAGTTCTTCACGCACGATTTCACACAACTCAAGTAAGTTATCTAAACCGTAGGTTTCTTCATGGCACGCGATTTGGAAAACGGAATCTGCCGAGGTATAGAAAATAGGCATTCCGGTTTTCATGTGCTCTTCACCAAGCTCGTCAAGAATCACGGTACCTGAGGAATGACAGTTACCTAAGTAACCTTTCAAATTGGCACGTTTCACAATTTTGTCTAACAGTTCTTGTGGGAAGCTGTTTTCTACATCTGAAAAGTAACCCCAGTCAAACAATACAGGGACACCGGCTATTTCCCAGTGACCCGATGGCGTATCTTTACCAGACGACAGTTCAGCCGCATGGCCATAAGCACCAGTAATTTCTGCATTTTTATCCAAACCAATTGGGAAATTCCCCGTTGATTCTTCGCCAGCTTTACCTAAACCTAATTTAGATAAGTTTGGTAGCGTTAAAGGGCCGCTGCGCTGATCGTTATCCGCTAAGCCTTTATGACACTGCTCGGCAATATGACCAAGGGTATCAGCGCCTACATCACCGAATTTAACGGCATCTTGAGTTGCCCCAACCCCAAAAGAGTCGAGTACTAAAATAATTGCACGTTTCATGGTTAATTCTCCTTCCAAACCGTTTCGATCTTATGACAGATCTTGAGCTCGGATTTGGCGATAAATATTCGGAGTCGGTACATAAACCTCATCCGATACGGTTATCGCTTGTTGTAATTCATCAGCGGCTTGTTGCCATTGTTCTTCGGTACGAGCATGGATCATCGCCAAAGGCGTTTGCTCATCCACCGTTTCACCTAAGCGTATAAATTGGTCAAACCCGACGGCGTAATCAATAGGATCTGATGCTACTTTACGTCCACCGCCCATCGAAACCACTGCCATGCCAATGGCGCGAGTATCCATCGCGGTCACTGTGGCAACTTTTTTATCACCATCAAATTTGGCAAATACTGGTTTAATAATGTCAGCTTTTGGTAGGTAGGCATCGTAGTTTTGGATAAAATCTTGTGGGCCGCCTAAGCCTGCCACCATTTTACCAAAGCATTGCGCTGCACTGCCATCATCTAAAACAGCTTGAAGTTGTTGATGTGCTTGCTCGGTATTGTCGGCTAATTTTCCTAACACCAACATTTCCGCACACAACGTAATGGTGACATCAAGTAAACGAGGGTTACGCACTTCACCGCGAGAATTTTTCTCACCAGTTAAGAATTGCACGGCTTCACGCACTTCAACCGCATTACCTGCCGATGATGCCAATACTTGGTTCATATCAGTAAGGATAGCAGTCGTGGTTGTGCCTGCGCCATTGGCGACGGCAACAATCGACTGTGCCAGTTCTTCAGAGGCTTCATAGGTTGGCATGAAAGCGCCAGAACCAACTTTGACGTCCATCACCAATGAATCCAGACCTGCCGCCAGTTTTTTAGATAAAATAGACGCCGTAATCAAAGAGATATTATCGACGGTTGCGGTAATATCTCGCGTGGCATACACTCGCTTATCGGCTGGTGCCAAGTTACCGGTTTGACCGATGATCGCAACACCCGCCTCTTTAGTAACCCCACCAAACACCTCATTAGAAGGCATGATGTTGTAGCCAGGAATTGACTCGAGTTTATCTAAAGTTCCACCCGTATGGCCTAAACCTCGGCCTGAGATCATCGGAACAAAACCACCACAAGCGGCCACCATTGCGCCCAACATCAAGGAGGTCACATCGCCCACACCACCCGTTGAATGCTTATCAACAATGGGGCCAGTGAAGTTCATGTGCGACCAATCAATCACCATGCCTGAATCACGCATCGCACAAGTTAATGCGATCCGTTCTTGCATGGTCATTTCATTGAAGAAGATGGTCATGGCAAAAGCGGCAATTTGACCTTCGGAGATCGTGTCTTTGGCAACGCCTTGGATAAAGAAGTTAATTTCTTCAGCCGTGAGCACTTCACCATCACGCTTTTTTCGAATAATTTCTTGAGGAAGATACATAGCACTACCTTATGGAAATATGAATCACCTATTGAAATAGCAATACAGCTAAAAACAGTGTTTTTTTAAACAATGCCTCAAAGCACTAGCGTATATAAATAGGCAATGCCTTGAAATTCAAATAGGATTAGTAGCCGCCTTCCGCTGCTTTCTCGCCTTTGCCAAGTGTATTAAGCAAATTAGCAAGTAGACTTGATGCGCCAAAACGATAGTGCATGTTGTCGGCCCATTCAGCGCCTAAAATACGATCAGCCATTGCTAGGTAAGCTTGTGCATCTTCTGCTGTGCGAACGCCACCAGCGGGTTTAAAACCAACTGTTTTAGCTACACCCATATCTTTAATCACATTCAGCATGATCTCTGCTGATTCAGGCGTCGCATTCACTGGCACTTTACCCGTTGAGGTTTTAATAAAGTTTGCGCCCGCTTCAATTGAGATTTCAGAAGCACGTTTGATCAACGCTTCTTCTTTGAGTTCACCGGTTTCGATAATCACTTTCAATAAAATGTCACCACAAGCGGCTTTGCATTGCTTAACCAGTTCAAAACCAGTTTTCTCATCGCCAGCAATCAAAGTACGATATGGGAAAACCACATCCACTTCATCAGCGCCATAAGCAATAGCAGCCTTGGTTTCAGCAACCGCGATATCAATATCGTCATTACCGTGAGGGAAGTTAGTCACTGTCGCAATACGGATTTCAGGTGTACCTTGTTCACGTAGTGTTTTCTTCGCAATAGGTATAAAACGTGGATAAATACAAATGGCGGCAGTGTTGCCAGCCGGTGATTTTGCATCTTTACAAAGTGCAATCACCTTCTCATCCGTATCGTCGTCATTTAACGTGGTGAGATCCATTAGTTTTAGTGCACGTAAAGCTGCTGCTTGTAAATCGCTCATTTCTATCTCCGATATAAAAAATTATTGTGACGACTCGGTAAACACTTGAGTGTGTTATTTTAAACACCATAAACAAGTGTAGTGCGATTCCCATTATTTGTGAGAACCGACACCAAGTTGTCTGAAATGAACGGACTTGGTTCCTTGAAGACTTAACTCAAATTAAAGAGTTAATTGCAATCCCTGTCACCGCCAACCACATCACCAGAATAGCCGGATACTTGGCCGCTAACACATCATGTGTTGTGAACATTTCCAACTAACAAGCTTAATCAATTCCTTTAAGCTCTCTATCATTAGTAGGAATTCACTGATGATTATACTCTTAAACCCTCTAAGGTCAGCCATTATCCTGAACGCAAACGGTTTGTATCTCAAAAAGAACGGGAATCATTTATCAGCCCATACCTTTTGAGTTACCAACGATACCTAAGTAGCGTCACGATGCGATGTTCAGCGAGAATGAAAAACAAAAAGCCGCAGCAAAAAAATGCTACGGCTTTCATTTAGATTCTAATGGCGTCTATAAATAGAAACCTTACCCTACATTGCTTGTAATGTAAGGAAGAAACCTGCAATTGTTGCAGCCATTAAGTTAGATAATGTACCAGCAGCAACGGCTTTCATACCCATACGTGCAATGTCACTACGACGGTTAGGAGCAAGGCTACCTAAACCACCAAGTAAAATCGCAATCGAAGAAAGGTTAGCAAAGCCGCATAATGCGAATGAAATAATGGCTTTAGTTTTCTCAGACAATACAACTGTCGCAGTATCTTGTAGATAAGGCGTGAAGTTCAAGTAAGCAACAAATTCGTTCACAATCACTTTTTGGCCAATGAAAGAACCTGCAAGCGTTGCTTCAGACCAAGGAACACCAATTAAGAATGCTAATGGTGCGAATACCCAGCCTAGGATTAATTGTAGCGTTAGGTTCGGCATATCAAACCAACCGCCAACACCACCTAAAATACCGTTAATTAATGCGATAAGACCAACGAATGCTAATAACATTGCACCAACATTAAGAGCAAGTTGTAAACCCGAAGAAGCACCGCTTGCTGCCGCATCAATCACGTTAGCAGGTTTATCATCACCAGATTGGTCAATGTCTTCGATTTGATCAATAGGCTCATCAGTTTCTGGTTTCATGATCTTAGCGAATAATAGACCACCAGGAGCTGCCATGAACGATGCTGCGATTAAGTATTCAAGAGGAACACCCATTGCCGCATAACCCGCCATTACACCACCTGCAACAGAAGCCAAACCACCACACATCACAGCAAATAATTCAGATTGAGTCATCTTTGGTACAAATGGACGAACCACTAACGGTGCTTCTGTTTGACCAACGAAAATATTCGCTGTCGCAGACATAGATTCCGCACGAGAAGTACCTAGCGCTTTATGCAATGCACCACCAAGAACTTTAATTACTATTTGCATAATGCCTAAGTAGTAAAGAACCGAAATCAGTGCAGAGAAGAAAATGATAGTAGGTAGCACTTTAAAAGCAAAGATGAAACCGATGCCATCAACAGAGAAGTTAACTAGGTTACCAAATAGGAACCCAATACCTTCATTACCGAAGTCGATGACATATTGAACGCCATTTGTCATTGCATTCAATACATCTTTACCCCAAGGAACATACAGTACAAATGCACCTAAAAGGAATTGGATAGCAAATGCGCCACCAACGGTTCTTAAATTAATTGCTTTGCGGTTGTCAGAAAGAAGAACTGCAATAAGCAGTAAAACGATCATGCCAACGATGCTCATAACCAGGCTCATGGTATATGGCTTCCTTATTTGTTGTGTTGCGTTATAAAAATAAAATGTGGCTCATCAAAAAGCGGAGTGGATTATACTCTGACAATTCTCAACAAAGTAATACCAATGTCACATTAGCCAATGAAAGATTAATGAAAAACATAAATCAACGTGACCAGTATCACCAAATCATCACCCTTTCTATATTGACAAGATAGCAAACGATTGCTTTTCATTCATAAAAACTATCAAACAAGCTCAAACAATTGAATAGTATTTTTCAATATTTGATCTTTAACCTCCAATTCAGACTCTTCTCGCAGTGTACATAACGTCTTAAAAATACCTAAAATTTGAGCGGGATGATTAGGTTCACCTTGGTACCCCGATAAAGGCATGTCTGGTGCATCCGTTTCAAGAACCAAAGAGGATAAAGGTAACTGTGCCATAGTATTGCGTGTCTTTTGCGCTCTTGGGTAGGTAATGATCCCTCCTACTCCAATATAGAAGCCCAATTTCACATATTCCATTGCTTGCTGATAACTTCCTGAAAAAGCGTGAATGACACCACCTTTTTTCGGCTTAACTTGTCGCAAACGTTGCAAGATTTTATCGTGAGATCGGCGAGCATGAAGAATAAGAGGCAGGGAATAGTGGACTGATAGCTGTATTTGCGCATCAAGTAAGTGGTACTGCCTCTCCACAAGCTTGGGCGTTAATAGTGCATCATCGAGCATAAAATCAAGACCGCACTCACCAATCGCAACACATTTAGATGAGCGTAATTGCAGGCAAGCTTCTAATTGTTCTAAAGCATTATCATGATGCTGTTCGATAAAATAAGGGTGCAAACCGAGTGAATAATATAACGATGGATATTGCTCGGAAAGCTGTTGAACTTGTTGCCAATTACTGTCACCAATTGCAGGAATAATAATTTTTTGCACACCTGCACGAAAAGCAATATCCAGCTCTTTCTGCGTGTTCGAAAAAGGCGAAAAATCGAAGTGGCAATGAGTATCAATAAATTGAAATGGATCACTTTTCATCAGGCTTGAATATTTTTAATGCATTTCTTTTCAACTGCATTTTTATCATGCGCAGGATCCACTTTATACACACAGCAACTGCGCTTATATTCAGAGGTGAGCCCAAGCTCTTCACACCAAGCATCATAACGTGCTATCCAACGCTTTATCTTAGTAAGCAACATAAAACCCTCTTTGCGTTATCTATCATTAAAATAACTATAACCCTCTAAGGCATTTTTCACACATAAAAAAACGGAGCCTTTACGACTCCGTTTCAAAATAATGATTAATGCTCGCGAGTCGCGTGGAATTCAATATCTGGGAAACGCTCTTTGGCTAAATTTAAATTCACCATAGTCGGTGCAACGTAAGACAGGTTATCACCACCATCTAATGCAAGGTTAGTCTGGTTCTTACGTTTAAATTCATCGAGTTTTTTCTCATCACTGCATTCAACCCAACGAGCGGTCGCCACATTAACACCTTCATATATCGCTTCCACGTTATATTCCGATTTTAAACGAGCGACAACCACATCAAACTGAAGTACACCAACCGCACCAACAATCAGATCGTTGTTTTGTAATGGACGGAAGACCTGTACAGCCCCTTCTTCAGAAAGCTGGACCAAACCTTTCAATAATTGCTTTTGTTTTAATGGATCGCGCAGGCGAATACGACGGAACAATTCTGGCGCAAAGTTTGGAATACCGGCAAACTTCAAGGACTCACCTTGGGTGAAAGTATCACCAATTTGAATCGTGCCATGGTTATGTAAACCGATAATATCACCCGCATAAGCATGTTCCGCGCGAGAACGATCGCCCGCCATAAAGGTAACGGCATCAGAAATATTGACCATTTTCCCAGAGCGAACATGATTCATCTTCATACCTTGGGTATAAGTCCCAGAGACAATTCGCATGAAAGCAATACGGTCACGGTGTTTTGGATCCATATTTGCCTGAATTTTAAATACAAAACCCGAGAACTTTTCTTCTGTGGCTTCAACTGGGCGTTCATTGGCTTCACGAGCAAGTGGTGCTGGAGCCCATTCCGTTAAGCCCGTAAGCATGTGGTCAACACCGAAGTTACCTAAAGCAGTACCGAAAAATACCGGTGTTAATTCACCTTTTAAAAACAGTTCTTGGTCAAACTCATGCGCCGCACCAATAACAAGTTCCAAGTCTTCACGTAGTTGATCAACAATATCACTACCTAATTCGGCATCAAGCTCTGGATTATCTAATCCTTTAATGCTGC
Source organism: Vibrio rumoiensis 1S-45 (assembly GCF_000286955.2). Lineage (GTDB taxonomy): Bacteria > Pseudomonadota > Gammaproteobacteria > Enterobacterales > Vibrionaceae > Vibrio > Vibrio rumoiensis_A. The sequence continues at coordinate 42,644 of NZ_AJYK02000057.1, read as the reverse complement.
GCACTTCTTGGATTGTAGAGCCTTGACCAGTGGCATATAAAATCGTTTCGTCACGATGAATGTGATAAACACCTTTAAACTCTTTACCACTTCCGATAGGCCAAGAAACTGGAGCACAAGCCATTTTCAGCTCAGTTTCCACTTCATCCAGCAAATCCATAGGATCACGCGTATCACGGTCACATTTGTTCATAAAGGTGACAATAGGAGTATCACGCAAGCGAGTAACTTCCATTAGCTTGCGAGTACGATCTTCGACACCTTTTGCAGCATCGATGACCATCAAGCAAGAATCTACTGCGGTAAGCGTTCGGTAAGTATCTTCCGAGAAGTCTTCGTGTCCCGGAGTATCAAGAAGATTGACCAAGCAGTTGTTATAAGGAAATTGCATCACAGACGTGGTTACCGAAATACCACGTTCTTTTTCCATTTCCATCCAGTCGGATTTTGCATGTTGATTTGAACCACGCCCTTTTACGGTACCTGCTTTTTGTAAAGCGTTTCCGAATAAAAGTACTTTTTCAGTGATGGTGGTTTTACCCGCATCGGGGTGAGAAATGATCGCAAACGTACGACGCTTGCCAACTTCAGAAAGGAAAGACATAAGAGCTTGAAACCTTATAAACAGTTTGATAGTTGCCGCAATTATCGCAGCAACAAAAAATAATGGGATCACTTAAGTGAGATGGGCGAATTATACGCAAAAATCAAGATAACTCTAGCTGAAAGGATTAAAACCACTATCCAGCAATAGGTTCATGATGATGGCATCTTCTTTGCCACTCTTTGAGGTTTGAGATGGATAATAATTCACACGACGATCCATCTCGTTAAAGCCAAGCGACTCATAAAGATGATAAGCCCCTGTATTACTGGCTCTCACTTCCAACCAAATACTTTCCGCTTCGCAGGCTTCACTGTGTTCGATTAAATGCTGCATTAACATTCGTCCATAGCCTTTGCCTTGCTGACTAGGATCCACAGCAATCGTCAGTAACGTGACTTCCCCAACTACATTCTGGCTGTAGTAGTAACCGACTAATGTTTGATCAAGCCACAAGCCAAATTGATGCTTACTGGAGTTTGGCGTGTTTTGATGGCTGAGATCGCGGATCATACTTTGCGCCCACGGATGGCTATGCGCTTGTTGTTCAATCGCCCATACTGCATCGAGATGCTCAGTAATTAGAGGCAATGTTTGAAGATTATTTTGTGTCATAAGAGCAAATCTGCTGCCAAAGGTCTCGGCGATTTTGAGTATTACCATGAATGTCTTGCAACAGTGGCGAAGATAACTGATTCACCCCATCAAGGGTTAGGCTAACCTCACAACCAGCAAACCATATCCAACTGAGCTGATGCTTTTCCAGAGTGACCAACTGAGCAGGAGTAATCTGCAGAGCCTGCTCCGGTTTTAATGTCATGCTGCCAAGCACTTTAATAAACAAGGTCGCATCTTCGCCTTGAGGTAAGCTTTCAGAAACCAATAACAAAACGCAAGAAGATGGAAGGACAAGACCTGGAGCTTGGTAGCCTTGCAACCGTTCCGGATGTGCAAGCTCCCAAACAGGAATTGCCATTTCTTGTAAATACTGTTGTTCACGAAGGTTTAGCATAATAACTCAAATAGCGTTAAATTCTGGGCTGTATTCTACCAAACCCGCTTGTCCGTCAAAAGCACCATCCGCAAGCGCAAGAGCTTGGAAAGCACCCACTTGATATTCAGGCATAACATTATAAATAGACACCAATCCCATTGGTGCGCCATCTTGAAAGCCTAATCGAGAATAGTAATGTGGTGAACCTAAAACAAAGCAAGCCGAATAACCAAATTCATATAATGAATCCAAACCGGATCTGATCAGAGCCTCTGCAATACCTTGCCCACGATATTCTTCTTTAACCGCAACCGGTGCTAGCCCTTGCCAACCCAAGTCATCACCATCAATCGTAACTGGCGTAAACAGCACGTGCCCAATCACTTCACCCTCATCGCTACAAGCCACCAGAGATAAAGTAAAGCGGCTATTTTCACGTAAAGAACGTACTAATTTAGCTTCTGATGAAGTAGGAAACGTTTGGCGTAATAATGAATCAATGGTGAGAATATCAGCGGGAGCTTCGGTACGAATTAGCATGATTATCCTTGTGAGTGGTCAATAGAAAGCAACAAGAAATGGATTCTATACTGAAACCATCATTATTTGTCAGTTTTCTTATTTAACCCGAGTTCTGGCTTGAAGAACGAGAGCCAGATAAACCTTTTACACAATGGGTGGTTGATATATTAGGTCAATTTTGCTTAAACTTTTTTATTACCAAAACCAGGTTGCTGATTGAATAACAAGAGCAATCACATTAGAAATGTAGGCATAATACTATCCACCTAGATCAGATGGATAGTCAAAAAGTCACTAATTAGGCACTCAACTTAAGTTAAACACTCAGCTTGGGTGCTTGATAAGTCGGTTGTTGGTTATTTTTCTCATCAGGCTGATTGCTCGATTCTTGATCGATAGCAGGCTCTGTTGATTCCGCTTGCGCTTTATCTCTCTTTGCTTGAATCGCTTTAAAAATACGCCCTAATTCTAAAAATGCATACCTATGTTCAGAGAATTCATACACATTAAGTGAAATCGATAACTTATAAAGAGCAATCGCATCTGAATATTGACCTTGATATTGATACTTCTTCGCCAAATAGAAATAAAGCTCGGTTAACTTTTGCGCCAATTCGACATTATTGTTCGTACCTACTGCAACGGATTGTAGTGCATCGTTTTCATTGACTTTACCCAGAGTTATACCGACTAATACCCAACCCCATTGCTCATCACGATCTTGGTAACGTTGCTCTAAATCCGCTGTTGCTTGCTTTTCATCACCATTTTCTCGATCAATATAATACAACCACAATGCACGATACGGATCGGAAGGATCTTTATTGTAATTGCTGGCCATATCTTGCGAGGCAAGCACATACCTTTCAGCATAATATAAAGCAATGGCTCGATTACGTTCCGCATAGTCGTTATTCGGATCAAGCTCTAAACTAGAATCAAATGCATCAAATGCTGAATCATAGTCACTCACTTGGGTAAAATAGACACCTAGAACATTGAATACTTCAGATTGAGCAGGATTTAATTTTAATGAACGCTCGTAATCCAAGCGGGCTAAATCTGCTAAACCCACACTGTCGAGATAACGGCCACGTTCTGCAAATATTTGAGCACGAACATTTTGGCTCACCTCTTTACGTTGCAATAACTGGTTAAGCCTTGCGATTTGCAATTCTTGTTGAAGAGAAGGCTGAAGAGGAATGGCTAATGGTGGGTAAGCCCAATTTGAACCACCTTGGTTTGCACAACCCATTAAGAAAAAAGCGGTAATCAGGCTTATCCATTTATAATATTTCACGAACGTCAAACTCCTTTACAGTACGTATATAAATTTAGAATTAAAGAAAACCGTAACTGTATTCATTAACCCAAACTAATATACACGTTGTCTCACCCTCTCACCACTGCAATATCAATCCTAATACAAGAATAATAGACATAAAAAAAGAGGAGCCTAAGCTCCCCTTTCTTGATTCATTCTAGATGAAATTACTCTGCAGCAGGTTCTGCTGGAGCTTCAGTGGTTTCAACCGCTTCTTTCATGCTTAGACGAACACGGCCTTGACGGTCGATTTCAAGCACTTTAACTTGAACTTCTTGACCTTCAGTTAGGTAGTCAGCCACTTTCTCGATACGCTTATCAGCAATTTGAGAAATGTGTACTAGACCATCTTTACCAGGAAGAATCGTTACGAATGCACCGAAATCAGCCAAACGTGCCACTTTACCTGAGTAGATACGACCCACTTCAACTTCAGCAGTGATCTCTTCGATACGACGGATAGCTTCTTTCGCAGCTTTACCTTCAGTCGCAGCAATTTTGATTGTGCCATCGTCATCGATTTCAATCGTTGTGCCAGTTTCTTCAGTAAGAGCACGGATCACAGCGCCACCTTTACCGATCACGTCTTTGATTTTCTCAGAGCTGATCTTCATGGTGTAGATACGTGGAGCAAATTCAGAAATCTCTTCACGTGCACCAGAAATCGCTTCATCCATTACTTTTAGGATGTGCTTACGTGCGCCTTGTGCTTGGTTAAGCGCAATTTGCATGATTTCTTTAGTGATACCTTCGATTTTGATATCCATTTGCAGTGCAGTGATACCTTCGTTAGTACCCGCGACTTTAAAGTCCATGTCACCTAGGTGATCTTCGTCGCCAAGGATGTCAGAAAGAACAACGAAATCGTCGCCTTCTTTAACAAGACCCATCGCGATACCTGCAACTGAAGCTTTAATTGGTACACCAGCATCCATAAGCGCTAGAGAAGTACCACAAACAGAAGCCATTGAAGATGAACCGTTTGATTCAGTAATTTCAGACACAACACGTACTGTGTATGGGAACTCTTCTACTGATGGCATTACCGCTTGAATACCACGTTTTGCTAATTTACCGTGGCCGATTTCACGACGCTTAGGAGAACCAACAAAACCAGTTTCACCTACACAGTATGGAGGGAAGTTGTAGTGTAGAAGGAAGTTGTCTTTCTTCTCACCCAATAGGCTATCGATGATTTGTGCATCACGTTGTGTACCAAGCGTAGCCGTAACCAATGCTTGAGTTTCACCACGAGTAAACAAAGAAGAACCATGGGTACGTGGAAGAACGCCAGTACGTACATCAAGTGCACGAACCATGTCTTTTTCACGGCCATCGATACGTGGGTTGCCTGCAATAATGCGGCTACGTACTACGTTTTTCTCTAAGTCATGGAAAATAGCGTGAATTTCTTTTGGATTCAGATCTTCGTTTTCAGCTAATAATTTTTCTTTTACTTCATCGCTAAGTTGGTGGATACGATCGTAACGCGCCATTTTCTCAGTGATTTGGTATGCTTCAACCAGTTGGCTTTCTGCTAACTCAGCAATTTTTGCTTTCAATTCTGTGTTTTCAGCAGGTGCTTCCCAGTTCCAAGACGGCGTAGCGACTTCAGCTGCGAATTCGTTGATAGCAGAAATAACCGTTTGTTGTTGGTCGTGACCATAAACAACTGCAGCTAACATTTCTTCTTCAGTTAGGTTGTCAGCTTCTGATTCAACCATTAATACCGCGCCAGCAGTACCCGCAACCACTAGGTCTAGTTTAGAAGACTCAAGTTCAGTTTGGCTTGGGTTAAGTACTAGTTCACCATTGATGTGACCAACGCGCGCTGCACCGATAGGACCATTAAATGGAACACCAGAGATAGCTAAAGCAGCAGAAGTGGCGATCATTGTGATCATGTCAGGTTGAATGTCTGGGTTTACAGAAACCACAGTGGCAATCACTTGAACTTCGTTTTTGAATTCAGATGGGAATAGCGGACGAATTGGACGGTCGATTAGACGAGCCGTTAATGTTTCGCCTTCAGAAGGACGACCTTCGCGCTTAAAGAAACCGCCAGGGATTTTACCGGCAGCGTATGTACGCTCTTGGTAGTTCACAGTAAGAGGGAAGAAATCTTGCCCTGCGACTGCTTCTTTCTTTGCGACTACAGATACGAATACTGAAGTGTCATCCATGCTTGCCATTACAGCAGCAGTTGCTTGACGAGCCATGACGCCAGTTTCTAGAGTAACGGTATGATTACCGTACTGGAATTTTTTTACGATTGCTTTCACGTAAAGATCCTTAAATTTAATAATTTCAAAGTATTTCAATACCCTGTGATTTCTTTACCAATCGCGACTAATAGCAGTTTTTTCTAATTTGTAACTCACTAAAAGATTAAAGAGAGATACGGAAAAGGCTGTTATTAGTCGCGACCTTCATGGTCGACATCGGTGACTGTAAAGTTAATCAACAGAGGTTTATTTTAATTTAGCTAATAGAGCATTCGTTAACTAAAACAAACGAGACGTAGTATAAACCACTTGGACGTAAATGTCTTATTTTGGGCTAGATAATGTTTAATCCACCAAACGGCAAACGCAAAAAAGGAGCCTAAGCTCCTTTTTATCAAGTATCTGTCTATTTTTCTTCGCTTGTTGAAATTCAAGCAAGCAGCAAATCAATAAAACAAATGCTTTCTAATCTTGGTATTAAACCAAACGACGAATTAACGACGTAGGCCAAGACGCTTGATTAGTGCGTGGTAACGATCTAGGTTTTTACCTTTAAGGTAATCTAGAAGTTTACGACGACGAGAAACCATACGTAGTAGACCGCGACGGCTGTGGTGATCGTGTTTGTGATCAGCAAAGTGACCTTGTAGGTGGTTGATAGAAGCAGTAAGTAGTGCTACTTGTACTTCTGGTGAACCTGTATCGCCTTCAACTTGTGCGTATTCTGCAACGATTGCTGCTTTAGTTTCTGCATTCAGAGACATAATGCTCTCCTAATAAGAGTTAATCTATAAAATGTGACAGCCAATCTCTGATTCAGCCATCACGCGAGGTGCGGATTATAGGGGAACGAAAACATAAGAGCAAGAGATATTCTGACGCCTAAAGAATAGAAATGCGCTTCCTATTCTTCTCTAAACACCACCAATCTCTTTGGTGCAACTTTCCCATCATCATCAATATGCGCAATGCCTAAGAATAAGCGCTCTTCACCTGCCGTCATGCGAACAATACCTTCGCTAGGCGCACCAGGTACTTGTACCGCTTGCCCCTGCTGAACATAACCAACAAGGCTTGGTAGCATATTCACTTCCGGTAAATCTTGTACTGCAGTATCCATTGGCAATAGTAGAGGATCCAACAACTCGCGTGGTTCAATCTCTTGTTCTTTGGCTTGTTCAATCAAAGCTTCAAGCTGCTCCAATGTCACCATACGCTCGGCTGGATAATGCGATACACCAATACGACGTAAGTACGTCACATGCGCGCCACAACCTAACATTTCACCTAAATCATCCGTAATGGTGCGAATGTAAGTGCCTTTTGAACAATGCACTTCCATTTCAACTTCATCACCTTCAAAGCGGATCAGTTTAAGTTCAAACACTGTGATCTTACGTGACTCACGAGGAACCTCGATGCCTTGACGTGCATATTCATACAAAGGTTTCCCTTGATATTTTAATGCAGAGAACATCGAAGGAATTTGATCGGTAGTACCGCGAAACTTATCAATGCAAGCTTCTAGAAATTCTCTTTCAACGTTCACATCTCGAGTTTGAACCACTTCACCATCAGAATCGGAGGTATCCGTACGCTCGCCTAATTTTGCAACCACACGGTAACGCTTATCCGAATCTAATAGGAATTGAGAGAACTTAGTTGCTTCACCAAGACAAATTGGCAGCATACCCGTTGCTAAAGGATCCAATGCACCAGTATGCCCTGCTTTCTCAGCGAAATAGAGACGTTTTACTTTTTGCAGCGCATCATTAGAGCTAATACTGGTTGGTTTATCCAATAACAAAACGCCGTCAATAGGACGACCACGACGTCTACGAGCCATTACTCTTCTCCTTCGTCCTCACGACCAGCTTCTTTTTTGCGTTGGTTATCTTTGCTTACGACTTCACTTACCAAGTTAGACATGCGCATGCCTTCGGTTAAGGTGTTGTCGTAAGTAAAGCGAACTTCTGGTGTTAGACGTAAACGAATACGCTTACCTAGCGTCATACGAACCGCAACTTCATGCTCTTTTAGTGCCGCTAAGCTTGACTCTGGAGTTTGTTCACCCACACATAAGAAAGTCACGAATACTTTGGCATAAGCTAAATCACGTGAAACTTCAACGTCAGAAATCGTCACCATTCCGATACGAGAATCACGTACATCACGTTGTAAAATCGAGGCTAGCTCTTTTTGTAATTGTTGTGCAACACGTTGTGCACGGCTAAATTCTTTGGACATATTGTTACCTCTGCTGCGATTTAATATCACATATAACAGAAAAAATGGGGAGCATAATGCCCCCCATAGTGTATTAAGAAATCTTGCTAACCTAGGAGGTTAAGTCAGATTTTAAATTAATCAAGAGTACGCTTAATTTCAACGATTTCGAATACTTCGATTTGGTCACCAGCGCGAACGTCATTGTAGTTCTTAACACCGATACCACATTCGTAACCGTTACGAACTTCTTGTACGTCATCTTTAAAGCGACGTAGCGATTCTAGCTCACCTTCGTAGATAACGATGTTATCGCGAAGTACGCGGATTGGGTTACTACGCTTAATTAAGCCTTCAGTTACCATACAACCTGCGATAGCACCCAGTTTAGGTGACTTGAACACGTCACGAACTTCAGCAAGACCAATGATTTCTTGTCTAAATTCAGGAGCAAGCATACCGCCCATCGCTTGTTTCACTTCGTCAATCAATTGGTAAATGATTGAGTAGTAACGAAGATCTAAGCTTTCGTTTTCAACAGTGCGGCGAGCTGAAGCATCAGCACGGACGTTAAAACCAAGTAAGATGGCGTTAGAAGCGGCTGCAAGTACTGCATCCGTTTCAGTAATACCACCCACACCAGAACCTACTATGTTCACTTTCACTTCTTCAGTTGAAAGTTTACGTAGTGAGTCGGCAATCGCTTCTACCGAACCTTGAACGTCCGCTTTAAGTACCACGTTCAGTTCAGCAACTTCACCTGCTTCCATGTTAGAGAACATGTTTTCAAGTTTCGATTTTTGCTGACGAGCCAGCTTCACATCACGGAATTTACCTTGACGGTAGTTCGCAACTTCACGTGCTTTACGCTCATCACGTACTACTGTCGCTTCATCACCTGACGCAGGAACACCAGATAGACCAAGAATTTCCACTGGAATCGATGGACCCGCAGTTTCAATGTCTTGACCATTTTCATCACGCATAGCACGAACACGGCCGTATTCTTGTCCACACAGTACGATGTCGCCCTTGCGTAGAGTACCCGCTTGTACAAGTACAGTTGCAACTGGACCACGACCTTTATCAAGGCGAGATTCAACAACCACACCAGAAGCCATGCCGTCGGTTACTGCTTTAAGCTCAAGAACTTCAGACTGAAGTAAGATAGCTTCAAGTAAACCTTCAATATTGGTTCCCACTTTTGCAGAAATGTGAACGAACATGTTTTCGCCGCCCCATTCTTCAGGAATAACGTCATACTGAGCAAGCTCATTCTTAACGTTATCAGGGTTCGCGCCTTCTTTATCAATTTTGTTTACTGCAATAATCAAAGGAACGCCAGCCGCTTTAGCATGCTGAATCGCTTCAATGGTTTGTGGCATTACACCATCATCGGCAGCAACAACAAGTACAACGATATCTGTCGCTTGAGCACCACGAGCACGCATTGAAGTAAACGCGGCGTGTCCTGGAGTATCTAGGAAGGTGATCATGCCATTGTCAGTTTCAACGTGGTATGCACCGATGTGCTGAGTAATACCACCCGCTTCACCAGAAGCAACACGGCTACGACGGATATAATCCAGTGTCGATGTCTTACCGTGGTCAACGTGACCCATGATAGTCACAACAGGCGCACGAGATACCGCTTCTGAACTGTCGTCACGATCAGATAGAATCGCTTCTTCTAATTCATTTTCTTTACGAAGAATAACCTTGTGACCCATTTCCTCTGCCACAAGCTGTGCAGTTTCTTGGTCAATCACTTGGTTGATGGTCGCCATTGCGCCCATTTTCATCATAGTTTTGATGACTTCCGTACCTTTCACTGACATTTTGCTTGCCAATTCAGATACAACAATTGTCTCACCAATCACAACATCAGATTTAGCAACGGTTGCTGACTTATCGAAGCCATGTTGCATAGATGTTGGTTTCGCAAGTTTACCTTTACGGTTATTACGTCCACCACGAGCGTTACGTCCGCCAGTGTTACGTTCTTCTTCTTTCTTCGCTGGCTTTTTCTTTTTACGACGACTTGCTTCACTGCGACGATCAGCTTCATCTTCTGCAGCACGAGCGTGTACGTTCGTCGTTACATGGTAATCAGAGTTTTCAGATTCTTTCTTCTTCTTCTCTTCTTCTGACCAACGAACTTCATTTTCTTCTGCTAGTTTACGTGCTTCTTCAACCAATTTTTGAGCTTCTTGTTCTGCTTTACGTTGAGCTTCTTCTTCCTGACGGCGCTTTAATGATTCTGCTTCTTTTTTCGCAGCGTCATGTTTTGCTTTTTCTTCAGGAGAACGTTTTGGAGCTGATTTTTCTTCAACTTTCGCTTTTTCGGCAGCTTCACGTTTTGCCTTTTCATCAGCTTCACGTTTTGCTTTCGCGGCGGCTTCTGCTTTCATTTTAGCTTCTGCTTCTTGTTTCGCTTTTTCTTCGGCGGCATGTTGCGCTGCAATTTCTGCTTCACGTGCGGCTTGTTCTTCAGCTTCACGGTTGGCTTCATCTTCAACAGCTGAACGCTTCACGTAGGTGCGTTTCTTACGCACTTCTACTTGAACTTCTTTACTTTTACCGCCACCAGCAGCCACACTTAATGTGCTTTTGGTTTTACGTTGTAAAGTCAAACGAGTCGGCTCTGAATCACCAGATGCACTGCCATGTTCTTTTTTAAGATACGTAAGAAGTTGTTGCTTCTCTGCATCTGTAACGTTGTCTGTACTGGCTTTTTTCATACCAGCATCAGCAAGTTGTTCTACCAAGCGTTCAACTGGTGTACCAATTTCTTCACTCAGTGCTTTCACTGTCAGTTCTGTCATACTGCTTTCTCCTTGCTGAAATTATTCTTCGTCGCCAAACCAGCAAATATTACGAGCGGCCATAATTAATTCGCCTGCACGTTCATCTGTTAAGCCTTCGATGCCTTCTAGGTCATCAATGCCTTGGTCAGCTAAATCTTCTAAAGTCACTACACCTTTAGCTGCTAGTTTAAACGCTAATTCGCGCTCTAAACCGTCTAAAGCAAGTAGATCTTCAGCAGGCTCTAAACCATCCAGTGACTCTTCTTGAACAAGCGCTAAAGTGGTCAATGCATTTTTAGCTCGAGCACGTAGCTCTTCAACCATTTCTTCTTCAAGGCCGTCAATTTCAAGTAATTCATTTACTGGTACGTAAGCGATTTCTTCTAATGTTGAGAAACCTTCTTCAACAAGCATTTCAGCAAAGTCTTGTTCAATATCAAGATGCTTCATGAAGTTTTCAATAGCGGCTACTGATTCTTCTTGATGCTTATTTTTAAGGTCTGCAACTGTCATTACGTTCAATTCCCAACCCGTTAGTTGAGAGGCTAAACGTACGTTTTGGCCACTACGGCCTATAGCTTGTGCTAAATTATCTGCTTCAACTGCAATATCCATTGAGTGAGTATCTTCATCAACAATGATTGAAGCTACATCCGCAGGAGCCATTGCGTTGATAACAAATTGCGCTGGGTTATCATCCCAAAGCACGATATCAATACGCTCACCACCAAGCTCACCAGAAACAGCTTGTACACGTGCTCCACGCATACCAACACAAGCACCAACAGGGTCAATACGACGGTCGTTGGTTTTTACTGCGATTTTGGCACGAGAACCTGGATCACGAGCCGCCGCTTTCAATTCAATTAGCTCTTCGCCAATTTCTGGCACTTCAATACGGAAAAGCTCGATAAGCATTTCAGATTTTGAACGAGTTAAGAAAAGCTGGAAACCACGCGCTTCAGGTTTAACTGCATAAAGTAAACCACGGATACGATCGCCAGGACGTAAGTTTTCACGCGGCAATTGATCTTCGCGTAAAATGACTGATTCTGCATTATTACCAAGATCGACGATAACAGCATCACGAGTTGCTTTTTTAACAACACCCGTAACCAACTCACCTTCATTATCGATAAATTGCTCAACGATTTGTGCACGTTCAGCTTCACGTACTTTTTGTACGATAACTTGTTTCGCTGTTTGCGTGGTAATACGGTCGAAGGTTACCGATTCAATATCGTCTTCAACGTAGTCACCAAGTTCAAGCGATTCATCATCGTATTGCGCTGCTTCAATTGACATTTCCTTTGTTGGAAACTCAACTTCTGCCACCACTAACCAACGACGGAAAGTATCAAAATCGCCGGTCTTACGATCGATCTCAACGCGAACTTCAATTTCATGTGCGCTTTTTTTCTTAGTTGCCGTAGCTAAAGCAATTTCTAATGCTTCAAAAATACGCTCACGGGGAACCCCTTTCTCATTCGAAACAGCTTCAACTACCGCTAAAATTTCTTTATTCATGTTTATGCCTCTTCAGACTTAAAATTTTGGTATCAAGTTAGCTTTAGAAATATTACTTAAAGCAAATTGTTCTTCTTGACCATCGACATCTAGAGTTACGATTTCTCCGTCAATAGTCGAAATTACGCCTTTCCATTTGCGACGATTATTCATCGCCATTTTCAAAACCAAGTTCACTTCGTGTCCGATAAACTGTCGGTAATGTGCAGGTTTGAATAGTGGACGCTCCAAACCTGGAGAGGAGACTTCTAAGTTGTATGCCACTGTAATTGGATCTTCAACATCCATAACAGCACTAACTTGACGGCTAACTTCAGCGCAATCATCAACGTTAATGCCATTTTCATGATCAATAAAAATACGTAATGTCGAATGTTCGCCAGCACGGATAAATTCCAAGCCAACTAATTCATAACCTGAAGCCGCGACAGGGGCATCTAAAAGTTCGGTTAATTGTTTTTCTAAACCAGTCATTAAATTCTCCGGAAATGAAGCTTTCCAAGGTTTGCTCATGTTTGTTGCAAACTTAATGGAATAAAAAGCTTAAAGCCGAGTGTCCAGAAACAAAAAAAGGGCATAAAGCCCAATTCAAACACCATGCATTATCCACAAAACACGTTAAATTTGCTAAAAAAGAGCCAATCTAAGTGCGCAGATAATAAAAAACCCCGAATTCGGGGTTTTTTATTGCTGGACCCTGATATTACCAAGCTATAGTTTAGCTTAGCTGTGTAAAAAGTCAGACTTTAAACACAAAAACTTGCAAAAGCATTTCCTTAAAAAGGATTGGTTGCGGGGACCGGATTTGAACCGATGACCTTCGGGTTATGAGCCCGACGAGCTACCAAACTGCTCCACCCCGCGTCCGATATTGCTTTCTAATCTGAGCGGCATTATACGCGCTAGCTTAGACTTTACAAGCTTTAACAAACAATGGTGCCGAGAGGGGGACTTGAACCCCCACACCATAAGGCACTAGCACCTCATGCTAGCGTGTCTACCAATTTCACCATCTCGGCAATACTATCTTTTACTTACTGAGGAATCTCATCATTGCTCTTTGGAGCAGGAATTTCATCAGTAGCGACTTTATCTTTTAGATCAGCTTTCTGTTCTAGACCAAGGCCTGGTGCAGCAAACTGAGATTCATCTTTAGCCGTTGACATATGGCCAAGCACTAAACTAATAATGAAAAATATTGTCGCAAAAATTGCTGTAGATCGGGTTAGGAAATTTCCTGAGCCACCAGAGCCAAATACTGTATTTGATGCTCCAGCCCCGAAAGAGGCTCCCATGTCTGCGCCTTTACCCTGCTGAATCAACACTAGGCCAATTACACCAAGCGCAGCCAGAAGATAAATCACAAGTAGAACTGTTAACATTTTTCCACCTATGTTCTGAATTTTTGAGTTGAGTGACTAAAGCCAACAACAACGCACCTCCCTAATGAGGCGAGGTGATACTAACGAAAGCGGCACTAGCTGACAAGAAAAAATTATCAAAAAAGTGCATGTTGATGCTTAAACGATTAAAAAAGGCACAAAAGCAGCAATTTGGTCAGAAAATGATGCTACTCATCTACTTTTACTGACCAATGATTATTGCTTTTAGCAACTTTCTTTTACTTTATCAGCAATGGCATTAGCTGAAGATTCAACTAATTGTGCATCTTCCCCTTCCACCATAACTCGAATTAATGGCTCGGTTCCTGATTTACGCAGCAATACTCGACCTTTATCACCAAGTTGCTTTTCCACACTAGAAACCGCTTCAAGTACAGATGGATTTTGTAGTGGATCTGCATTACCAGAAAAACGTACGTTTACCAAAACTTGCGGGTAAAGTGTCATGCCCGACGCCAGTACGTTTAATGATAACTTGCTTCCGACTACCGACGCTAATACCTGTAACGCAGCAACGATAGCATCACCAGTGGTTACTTTATCTAACAGAATAACGTGCCCTGAATTTTCAGCACCAATTTTCCAATTATTTTCAAGCAATTGCTCCATTACATAACGATCGCCAACTTTTGAACGTACAAATGGAATACCTAATTGTTTTAAGCCATTTTCCATGCCTAAATTGGTCATCAGTGTACCAACAACGCCACCTTTTAAATCGCCACGACGTAGTGCATCACGGGCAATTATATAAGCAATTTGATCACCATCGACTTTATTACCTAGCTCATCAACCATGATGATACGGTCGCCATCACCATCAAACGCTAAGCCAAGGTCGGCTTTTTCTTCCAACACTCGAGCTTGTAATGCGCGAACATCGGTTGCACCAACTTCATCATTGATATTTAAGCCGTTTGGCTCACAACCGATAGCAATGACTTCCGCTCCAAGCTCAGTAAAGACACTAGGCGCAATGTGGTAGGTTGCACCATGAGCGCAATCCACAACAATCTTTAAGTCTTTTAAGCTTAATTCATTCGGGAAGGTGCTCTTACAAAATTCAATATAGCGGCCTGCAGCGTCGACCATTCTTTTTGCTTTACCCAATAATGCTGATTCGACACATTCAATGTCTTTTTCAAGTTCCGCTTCAATTGCTAACTCTACAGAATCTGGCAGCTTAGTCCCTTCAGAAGAAAAAAACTTAATCCCGTTATCATAATACGGGTTATGCGATGCAGAAATAACGATACCGGCTTCCGCTCGGAAAGTTTGCGTCAAGTATGCGACAGCTGGTGTTGGCATTGGCCCAGTAAAAATCGCCTTCAAACCCGCCGCAGCTAAACCTGCTTCTAATGCTGATTCAAGCATATAGCCTGAAATTCGAGTATCTTTACCAATAATAACTTGCTTGGTTCCTTGTTGGGCTAATACGCGCCCAGCTGCCCAACCGAGCTTTAACATAAAATCAGGCGTGATAGGAAACTGGCCGACTTTGCCGCGCACACCGTCGGTTCCAAAATATTTTCTCGTTGACATAACTTGTCCTTTTTCAGCAAGTGAAATACTTAACATGCTTTATAGGTTAGAAGACATGCTGAAGTATAATTATTAATTTTTATTAATTTGCACCATGTTAAGTACACGCATAGCATCTTGAGTCTCAGCCACATCATGAACTCGAATTATTTGAGCGCCTTTTTGTGCCGCAATTGTCGCACAAATTACACTACCGACAACACTCTCAGCTGGCACTTTATCGAGTAATTTTGAGATCATTGATTTTCGTGACATTCCCGCAAGAATCGGTAACCCAAATTGATGAATTTGCTCTAGATTCGCTAATAGATGATAGTTGTGTGCTAAGCTTTTTCCAAATCCAAATCCTGGATCCAATATAATGTTTTCTCTCACTATACCGGCTTCTTCGCATGCTTTGATTCGCTGTTCAAGAAAATCACACACATCTTTCAATACATCGTCATAAACGGGATTATGCTGCATTGTTCTTGGCTGACCTTGCATATGCATAATACACACAGGAATGTTTGCCTTAGCCGCAACCTCTAAACTTCCTGGCTCTCTTAATGCTCGAATATCATTAATCAGATCAACTCCATGAGTAATCCCTTCACTCATGACATCCGCTTTACTGGTATCCAGTGAAATCCACACATCAAAATTTTCTTTAATGCCTCGAACTAAAGGAATCACTCTATTTAACTCATCTTCAACGGATACTTCTTGGGCACCAGGACGAGTAGACTCTCCACCAACATCAATGATCGTCGCACCAGCTAGAATCATAGACTCTACCTGTTTCATTGCTTTATCTAAGTGATTAAATTTGCCACCGTCAGAAAATGAATCTGGCGTCATATTCAAGATGCCCATAATTTTAGGCTCAGTAAGATCGAGGGTTTTACCATTTGCGTTCAAAAACATATTGAATCATCTCATCAATAAGGTGTGGAATTGGGTATGTCAGAAACCCTTGTCTTCAGAATAGAAAAAGCCCTGACAGAATCAGGGCTTAGTATTACTTACACAGGATTAAGAATCTTTATTTTTAGTTTCTTTATCATCCGCTGTTTGTTCTTGATCTGACGTTGTTTCAGACTGAGTGTCGGCTTTGATCTCAGGTTCCGATGCTTCAGCTTTAGCAACAGTTTCATCCGCTTTACTGGTCGCATCATCCGTCCAACCTTGTGGCGCACGAATCGTATCACTGCGATTCATCAAGTCTTCGATCTGACCAGCATCAATGGTTTCATATTTCATCAATGCATCTTTCATTGAGTGCATGATATCCATATTGTCTTCCAGAATTTGCTTCGCTCGAGCGTAGTTACGATCAATGATAATGCGAACTTCTTGGTCGATAAGGCGAGCCGTTTCATCCGACATATGCTTCGCTTGAGACATACCACGCCCCATGAACACTTCGCCTTCTTCTTCTGCGTACAGAAGTGGGCCAAGTTTTTCAGAGAAGCCCCATTGAGTCACCATCTTGCGTGCAATATCTGTAGCACGTTCGATATCATTTGATGCACCAGTTGATACTTTATCTACGCCATAAATAAGCTCTTCAGCTAAACGGCCACCGTACAAACTCGAAATCATAGACTCAAGGTGTTGACGATTCATACTCACACGATCTTGCTCAGGTAAATACATGGTAACACCCAATGCACGGCCGCGAGGAATGATCGACACTTTATAAACAGGATCGTGCTCAGGAACTAAGCGACCAACAATCGCATGACCTGCTTCATGGTAAGCGGTTGATGCTTTCGTATCTTCCGTTAATACCATAGAGCGGCGCTCTGCACCCATCATAATCTTGTCTTTGGCTAATTCAAACTCAACCATTGAAACATTACGCTTGTTACCACGAGCAGCAAATAGAGCCGCTTCGTTAACTAAGTTAGCAAGATCTGCACCAGAGAATCCTGGAGTACCACGAGCAATCAAAGATGGTTCAACATTTTCAGCTAAAGGCACTTTGCGCATGTGTACTTTCAAAATTTGTTCACGACCACGGACATCTGGTAAGCCAACAACCACTTGGCGGTCAAAACGACCTGGACGAAGTAATGCTGGGTCAAGCACGTCAGGACGGTTCGTTGCCGCAATAACAATGATACCTTCATTACCTTCGAAACCATCCATTTCAACTAGCATTTGATTTAGCGTTTGTTCACGTTCATCGTGTCCACCACCAACACCAGCACCACGTTGACGGCCTACTGCATCAATCTCATCGATAAAGATAATGCAAGGCGAGGCTTTTTTCGCTTGTTCAAACATGTCACGCACACGAGATGCACCAACACCAACAAACATTTCTACGAAGTCAGAGCCTGAAATACTAAAGAACGGTACTTTCGCTTCACCAGCAATCGCTTTAGCTAGTAAGGTTTTACCTGTGCCCGGAGGACCAACCAATAAAACACCCGTTGGTATTTTACCACCAAGCTTTTGGAATCGGCTTGGATCTCGTAAGTAATCAACCAGTTCTTTCACGTCTTCTTTCGCTTCATCACAACCGGCCACATCAGCAAAGGTTGTTTTGATTTGGTCTTCACCCATCATGCGAGCTTTGCTTTTACCAAATGACATAGCGCCTTTACCGCCACCGCCACCTTGCATTTGACGCATGAAGAAAATCCAAACCCCGATGAGTAAAATCATTGGGAACCAAGAAATGAAAATGGTGCTTAGCAAACTTTGTTGCTCAGGTGGTGTCCCTGTCACTTTCACATTTTGGTTAATAAGATCGTCGAGAAGCTTACTGTCGTAAACTGGCATGTAAGTTACATTGCGAGAATTATCAGAACGAACAAAGGTAATTTCTCTATCCTTGAACTTTGCCTCACGAACTTGGCCTTGACCAACGTCTTTTACAAAGGATGTGTAATCTATTGCTTTTCCGCTACTGTCCCCAGGCCCAAAGCTCTGGAAAACTGACATCAAAACTACGGCGATTACTAGCCACAAAATTAAATTTTTTGCCATGTCACTCAAGGTGTCAGCCTCTCGGTCACTATTATAATTAAAAGTAGATTACTACAGTTTATAACCTGTAGCTACGATATAAACCTCACGTGAACGTGCGCGTGAAGAGTCTGGTTTACGAATTTTGACTGCTTTGAACATATCCCGTACATCTTTAACGTACTGATCAAAACCTTCGCCTTGAAACACTTTAACCACAAAACTACCATTAGGAGCTAGAACTTGTCGACACATATCCAATGCCAATTCAACTAAATACATCCCTCTAGGCTGATCTACAGCAAGGTTTCCACTCATATTAGGAGCCATATCAGACATCACTACATCTACCATATCAGGTTGTATGCGTTCTAGTAAGGCTTCTAAAACCGTTTCTTCACGGAAATCCCCTTGAAGAAAGCTTACGCCAGCAATCGAATCCATAGATAAAATGTCACAAGCTATTACTTGGCCATTGTCACCCACAATTCCAGCTGCATATTGAGACCAACCACCAGGGGCGGCACCTAAGTCGACAACCGTCATCCCTGGTTTCAATAATTTATCTTTATCTTGAATTTCTTCAATTTTAAAAATAGCTCTAGAACGGTAACCCTTCTTTTGAGCCTCGGCTACGTACTTATCATCAAAGTGCTCTTGCAGCCAACGACCAGAACTGGCCGAATGTTTTTTCTTACTCATTTAATACCTAATGATTGTATTTACGCCCCTGTTATTAGGCACAAATGCAGAAGTTCTAACAGAAACTATTACGGAAATTATAGTCTTCCACTATAGATGGCGTTAAAATAGATGTTTTCAACCCTAATAATATAAAA
This sequence comes from Vibrio rumoiensis 1S-45, assembly GCF_000286955.2. Lineage (GTDB taxonomy): Bacteria > Pseudomonadota > Gammaproteobacteria > Enterobacterales > Vibrionaceae > Vibrio > Vibrio rumoiensis_A. The sequence goes on along the minus strand of NZ_AJYK02000057.1, from coordinate 23,673 downwards.
TAATGGCCGCATAATGAACCTAAGCACCAAACAAAAGCAGCACTTAAAAGGACTAGCTCACAGTTTAAAACCTGTAGTGCTAATGGGCGCAAATGGATTAACCGAAGCCGTTCTTGCAGAAATTGAGCTTGCCCTCGACCACCATGAACTGATTAAAATCAAAGTTGCCTCTGAAGACAGAGAAACTAAGCAATTGATTATAGACGCGATTGTTCGTGAAACGAAAGCAGAAAAAGTACAAACCATTGGTAAGGTGCTTGTTTTATACCGCCAAAGCGAACAACGTAAAATCGAAATCCCTCGTAAATAATTCTTTTATTTACCAATAATAGAAAAAGGCCGCTTGATTTGCGGCCTTTTCATTTTTATTTGATTAACAGATGTTTACACAATTAAATGTAATCAACTTTAATAATTTCGAAGTCTTTTTCGCCACCAGGTGTCGAGATAACAACTTCATCACCGTCAAATTTCCCAATAAGCCCACGAGCAATAGGTGAGCTCACTGAAATTTTTCCTGATTTGATATTTGCTTCATCATCACCAACAATTTGATAAGTAACTTCTTTATCGGTATCAATATCTAAAAGCGTTACTGTTGTACCAAAAATAACCTTACCAGTGTTATCCATTTTCGAAACATCAATTACCTGTGCAACAGATAATTTATATTCGATATCTCGAATTTGTGCCTCACAAATACCTTGCTCTTCACGAGCTGCATGGTATTCCGCATTTTCTTTTAAATCACCAAGCTCACGTGCTTCTGCAATTGCTTGAGAAATCAGCGGACGTCGCTTTAATAACACTTCTAATTCTGTTCGTAGTTCTTGCTCACCACGAATTGTCATTGGAACTTTATCCATTTAAACCTCACTCCAACCCTACTCAATAAGAGCGGACTTTGGACAATAAATACCCACTCAACAAAGGCTGAGTAGGTTACGTTGAAATAACTTGTGGTCACAGTGTAAATAAAGTTCTGAATTCAGTCACCTTAAAAGTTGGATTCTCGTCACGCTTTGTTGAAATTGTTTATCTTTTTAGCGAGTACTTAAAAAAATAAAAATTATTTAACCGATGAATTACACGAATAAAAACATAAAAAAATAAAAAAACAGAGCACTAATGAAAAAAGCGAAATACCCACCCAAACCACTGATACAAAACAATAAAAACAAAACAAATCCAATCTCAAAGTAAACAAAAGTCACGATTTTAGTTATTTTTATATCATTTCACTATCGAGAAAGGGAACTTTCGGAGTACAACGTTTAGCAGACAAACTATATGCAAGCTTCTGTATTTTGGCTAAATTATAGTGAATGGTATGCAAGCTTATGCATAACCATACAAAGAATGGTAAAACCGTTCCTTCATTAATGGAAAAGCTAATCAGTTAGGATTAATACAATGAATAAAAAATTACTTGCTCTTGCAGTGGCCGCTGCTTCAGTTTCAACCGCAGCATCAGCAGCAACTATCTATCAAGACGACACTTCTACCCTAAACATGGGTGGTCGTGTTGAAGTTCGTGCTAACTTTTCTGATGCAAACAAAACTGATGCTGATGATAACCAATACAAAGACGCTTCTCGTGTTCGCCTAAACATTGGCGGTGAGCAAAAGCTAAATGATGATATCTCTTTCATCGGTTTTACTGAGTTTGAAATTACAGAAGATCAGTCAGATGCAACTAATTCTGACGACGCATTATTTAACACTCGTTACCTATACGCTGGTGTGAACTCTAAAACATACGGTGGCTTAACTTACGGTCATCAAGATAACGCCTTTACATACCTGACTAACTTCACCGATATGGCTGAAGTATTCAGTGGCTACATCAATGAAAATAACGTAGCAACCTCTGACCGTGCAAACAACGTTTTACGCTACGCTTTCAACACTGAAAAACTGACTATCCAAGCAAGTGTACAAGGTGATTCGGATTCAGATGGCAGCGCATTAACTCAAAACGCAGACGGTTTTGGCGTTATCGGTGCATACAAACTGACTGAGACTTTAGAAGTTGGTTTAGGTTATGCTCAAACGGATGCAAATGACTCTGGCTCTGATGCTGACAGTACTGGCGATAACAACACTTACACTGCAGCAGTTCGTTATACTAACAATGGTATCTTATTAGCAGCAACATACGAAGGCGGTAAAATTGCTCGTTCTTCTGCCGATGAATCAGATTTCGATGCTGCCGATGCTTACGCAGGTTACACCTTTGGTGACAACAACGTAAACATGACGTACAACTACTACAATGCTGACGAAACGTCTTTCAATGAGTACAATGTTAACAACGTTGCACTTGAATATGCTCGTTATTTCGGTAATGCTACTGTTTATGGTGCCTACGCATTTAACCTTCTTTCAGAAAATGATGCTGCTGATAAAGCTCAAACTGAAGATGAATTCCAAGTTGGTTTCCGTTACGCATTCTAATCTAACCATCTCGTTAAATTAGTATAAATGTTTAAAACGCCTACTTATTTAAGTAGGCGTTTTTGTTTATACTCACCCTCTAATTTCTTTTCATGGAATGAACTCATGCGCTTGCTGCTCATTGCTACTGGCTTAACCTACTCTTTTTTTCTTACTGTATCTTCCAGCCTTGCAGCCCCAATTAAACCACATTTTCCCAGTAATGATATTTTACCTTCTGGTACACGTGTGGGATTAATTGCCAAATCTCCAAGCTCAACGCTTCTTTATCAAAATAAAGACATGATGTTTCCACCAGCAAGTACGCTTAAGCTGATCACTGCCCTTGCTGCAAAGCTAGAATTAGGGGATAGCTTTCGCTATCAAACTCAATTAGAAAAAGACGGTAACAACCTTATATTACGCTTTAGTGGCGATCCTAGCTTAACCTCGTCCGATATCGAAAACTTACTCGATAAAGCGAATAACAAGCTTATTAAAGGTGATTTAATCATCGATCAGAATGCCTTTACCGGTTACGAAAAAGGTGTAGGTTGGCCATGGGATATTCTCGGGGTTTGTTATAGCACCCCTTCTAGCGCCATCACTTTAGACGGCAATTGTGTGATGGCATCGATTTACACCAATGCTGATGGTACCACGCGCGTCTTCGCACCAGCTCATCAACCCGTTGTTGTGAGCACTCAAGCGAAGGCAGTTACTCGCCAGCAACAAAAAGATCAATATTGCGAATTAGAACTAGCGACAACACCTGCTAACCATTACCAACTTTCAGGTTGTTTAGTCAAACAAGATAAACCTTTGCCCCTTAACTTTGCGGTGCAAAATTCCTTTTTATATTCTTCTGGTATTTTGCAGCAAATCTTAAAGAAAAAAGGCATAAAGCTCGCAGGTACCATCAAACTTGCAAAGCAGCCCTCAATTTTTGGCAAACCTATCGCCTCTCATAGTTCAGAACCACTGCCAAGCTTGCTTGAACATATGTTAAAAGATTCTGATAATTTATATGCCAATAACCTCTCAAAGACGTTAGGAGCGCATTATTTTAAGCAAGCAGGATCATTTACTAATGGCGCAGAAGCCATTAAGCAAATTTTAAAGAAGAAAGCGAAAATCAATTTAGATGATGCCATTATTGAAGATGGTTCCGGCCTTTCTCGTAATAATCGAATCACCCCAGAACAAATGTATTCCGTACTGAAATACATAAAAGCCCAAGATCATAAACTCGACTTTATTCGATTAATGCCAACCTCAGGTGAAACCGGTACATTAAAATACCGCTCGAGCATGAGAAAAGCCCCCATTAAAGGGCAAATTGTTGCTAAAAGTGGTTCTCTTTTTGCCACTTATAACATGGCCGGTTTCGTATTAGATAAATCAGGCAAACCAAGCACTATGTTTGTTCAATATGTCACCGACTATCACCCACAGAAAAACACCAATCTAGTGCCACCACTGGCTCAGTTTGAACAAAGTTTTTACCAGAATCTAATCAAAGCAACTCAAGAATAAAAAATTACACACCAAGAGAAAACGGAAGACTAATCGATAGTAAACACTCACACTACCTAGCTTCCACTTTGAATTAGCAGCAATAAAAAACCGGTATCAATCAACTTGATACCGGTTTTTATTATTACTTATTAAACGTTTTATTTTACGCTAATGATGCTTTTACTTGTTCATGCAGTTCTTGAACAGAAGTGACCGTATTGCGGTTATCTTCTGAATGTGCCATACAAGTTGCAAACGCTGCATTAAGTGTTGTGGTGTAATTCACTTTTTCTTGGAGTGCGCCACGACGTAACACTTTTGAATCTTCAATTGCTTGACGACCCGCTGCTGTATTTACAATGTAGGTGTATTCATTATTCTTAATACGGTCAAGAATATGAGGACGACCTTCGTGTACTTTATTCACCAAGCGAGGATTAATCCCTGCTTCGCCAAGAATAACCGCTGTACCGTGGGTAGCATCCAATTGATAACCTAGTTTAATTAACTGAGAAGCCAATTCAACCACACGTTTCTTATCTTCTTCACGAACAGAAAGCAGCGCACGTCCACCTTCTGGGTACACATTACCAATACCAAGCTCTGCTTTTGCAAACGCTTGAGCAAAAGTTTTGCCGACACCCATCACTTCACCTGTTGAGCGCATTTCTGGGCCTAACAGTGGATCCACGCCTAAGAACTTGTTAAATGGTAATACAACTTCTTTTACAGAGTAATACGGTGGAATGATTTCTTTAGTAAAGCCTTGTGATGCTAAAGATTGACCAGCCATAACACGGGCAGCAATTTTAGCGAGCGGTGCACCAGTTGCTTTCGATACAAAAGGAACAGTACGTGCAGCACGAGGGTTTACTTCAATCAGGTAAACTTTATTATCTTTTACCGCAAATTGAGTATTCATTAGACCACGAACGCCCAGCTCGAAAGCCAGTTTTTCAACTTGCTCACGCATCACATCTTGAATTTCTTTGCTTAGTGTATAAGCAGGTAATGAACATGCTGAATCACCAGAGTGAACACCGGCTTGTTCGATGTGTTCCATGATGCCACCAATGACGACTTGCTCACCATCACAAATCGCATCAACATCCACTTCTACTGCATCATCAAGGAATAAATCCAGAAGCACTGGAGATTCATTCGATACGCTTACCGCTTCATTGAAGTAGCGACGTAGATCTTGTTCGTCGTATACGATTTCCATCGCACGACCACCAAGAACATAAGAAGGACGAACCACTAACGGATAACCAATTTCACGAGATTTTTCGATCGCTTGTTCCATTGTCGTTACGGTCGCATTTTGTGGTTGTAGCAGACCTAAGCGGTCAACTGCAGTTTGGAAACGCTCACGGTCTTCTGCACGGTCAATTGCATCTGGACTGGTACCAATAATCGGCACACCAGCAGCTTCTAATGCACGCGCCAGTTTCAGTGGTGTTTGACCACCGTATTGTACGATAACGCCTTTTGGCTTCTCGATACGCACGATTTCAAGTACATCTTCCAGTGTAACTGGTTCAAAGTACAAACGGTCAGACGTATCATAATCTGTTGATACGGTTTCAGGGTTACAGTTCACCATGATGGTTTCGTAGCCATCTTCGCGTAATGCTAATGAGGCATGTACACAGCAGTAATCGAACTCGATACCTTGACCGATACGGTTTGGACCACCGCCCAATACCATGATCTTATCGCGGTCAGTTGGGTTTGCTTCACACTCTTCATCGTATGATGAATACATGTAAGCAGTATCGGATGAAAATTCAGCCGCACAGGTATCAACGCGTTTGTAGACAGGGTGAATGTTGTATTGCTCACGAGCACGACGAATTTCACCTTCTGCCACGCCTAGTAGTTTCGCTAAACGCGCATCACCAAAGCCTTTACGCTTCATCTTGCGAAGCACTTCTTCGTTTAGACCTGCGTAACCGCCCGCTTTCACGTCTTCTTCAAGTTTTACTAGCTCTTCGATTTGAACTAGGAACCAACGATCAACATTGGTTAAGTTGAATACGCCGTCAACCGACATGCCCGCACGGAATGCATCGGCGATGTACCAAATACGGTCACAGCCAGCTTCTTTTAGCTCTTGGCGAATTTTAGTGAGTGCATCTGGTGCATCTAAATCCACCATTTCATCAAAGCCATCGCGTCCTACTTCTAGGCCACGTAATGCTTTTTGCAAGGATTCTTGCTGGTTACGACCAATCGCCATTACTTCGCCAACTGACTTCATTTGCGTGGTTAAGCGATCGTTCGCGCCCGCAAATTTTTCAAAGTTGAAACGAGGGATCTTAGTCACAACGTAATCGATAGTTGGTTCAAATGATGCTGGAGTTGCACCACCGGTAATATCATTCATCAATTCATCAAGCGTGTAACCAATTGCCAGTTTTGCTGCAATTTTAGCAATAGGGAAACCAGTTGCTTTTGAGGCTAGCGCAGATGAGCGCGATACACGTGGGTTCATCTCGATGATAACCATACGGCCATCTTTCGGGTTGATACCAAACTGTACGTTTGAACCACCCGTCTCAACACCAATCTCACGTAAAACCGCTAGAGAAGCATTACGCATTAATTGGTATTCTTTATCAGTTAATGTTTGCGCTGGTGCAACAGTGATAGAATCACCTGTGTGAATGCCCATTGCATCGAAGTTTTCAATAGCACAAACGATAATACAGTTATCCGCTTTGTCGCGAACTACTTCCATCTCGTACTCTTTCCAACCGATCAATGATTCATCAATAAGCAGTTCGTGTGTTGGCGAAAGATCAAAGCCACGGTGACAAATTTCTTCAAATTCTTCTTTGTTGTACGCGATACCACCGCCACTACCACCCATGGTGAAAGATGGACGGATAATACAAGGAAAACCAACCATATCGAGAACTTTGTAAGCTTCTTCCATGGTTTTCGCAGTATCAGCACGCGGACATTCAAGACCAATGGATTTCATCGCTTTATCAAAACGAGAACGGTCTTCTGCTTTATCAATCGCATCGGCTGTTGCACCAATCATTTCCACACCGAACTCAGCAAGTACGCCGTGCTTTTCAAGGTCTAATGCACAGTTCAATGCGGTTTGGCCACCCATTGTCGGTAAAACCGCATCTGGACGCTCTTTAGCAATAATGTTGCGAACCACTTCCCAGTGAATCGGCTCAATGTAAGTTGCATCGGCCATTTCAGGATCGGTCATGATCGTCGCAGGGTTCGAGTTTACAAGAATAACGCGATACCCTTCTTCACGCAGCGCTTTACAAGCTTGTGCGCCAGAGTAGTCAAATTCACAGGCTTGGCCGATAACAATTGGGCCAGCGCCTAAAATCAGAACACTTTTTATGTCATTACGTTTTGGCATTCTCTGACTCCGATTACGCTTTATGAGTTTTGATTAATTCGATGAAATGGTCAAACAGTGGCGCTGCATCATGTGGGCCAGGACTTGCTTCTGGGTGTCCTTGGAAACTGAAAGCAGGCTTGTCTGTACGATGAATCCCTTGTAGAGAACCATCAAACAATGACTTGTGCGTGGCACGTAATGTTTCTGGCAGTGTCGCTTCATCAGCAGCAAAACCATGGTTTTGAGAAGTGATCATAACGACATTACGATCTAAATCTTTTACCGGATGGTTGGCACCGTGGTGACCAAACTTCATTTTGATGGTTTTAGCACCTGAGGCAAGAGCAAGAATTTGATGCCCTAAACAAATACCGAACACAGGAAGGTTCTGTTCTAAGAATGTCTTGGTCGCTTCAATCGCGTAAGTACATGGTTCTGGATCACCAGGGCCATTGGATAAGAATACGCCATCTGGATTTAATGCTAATACGTCTTCTGCAGAAGTTTCCGCCGGTACTACCGTTAAACGACAACCACGGTCAACTAACATACGTAAGATGTTACGCTTTGCACCAAAATCATAAGCAACAACATGGTACGGTAATTCTGCATCAGTTTTCGCTTCTGGCAAACCACCCGTTAAGGTCCAAGAACCTTGTTTCCAAGAATACGCTTCTTTGGTTGATACCACTTTGGCTAAATCCATACCTTTAAGACCTGGAAATTCTTTTGCTTTCGCAAGCGCCAGCGCTTCATCTAAGTTACTACCAGCAACAATACATCCGTTTTGAGCACCTTTTTCACGTAATATACGAGTTAGCTTGCGCGTATCGATATCGGCTATGCCAACAATATTTTGTGACTTTAAGTATTCAGAAAGGGTTTGTTCACTGCGGAAATTAGAAGCGATAAGCGGAAGATCACGGATAACTAAGCCTTGAGCATGGATTGCTGAAGATTCTTCATCTTCTGAGTTAGTTCCGGTATTGCCAATATGAGGATAAGTAAGAGTAACGATTTGTTGCGAATAAGAAGGATCAGTGAGGATTTCTTGGTACCCCGTCATCGAGGTATTAAAAACAACTTCTCCGACGGCTGAACCATCTGCTCCAATGGATTGACCGCGGAACACTGTCCCATCTTCTAGGACTAACAGTGCGGAATTACTCAAGATAACCTCCAGAATAAATATGCAAAAAAAATGTATAAGCTTTCGCCTTCATCTTACCAAATGACCAAAATTATGGATTTTAGATAAATTGGCGCTATTCTAAAGATGACTGAGATTTGTGTCAACAAACACTGAAAAAGAAATTGTATATTTAGCACGACTTCATGAAGCTTTTTTTTCAAAGCGACAAAAACAGATCTTTAACTACCTATTTCCTTTCATTTAATCATGATCTATTATTTTTGAACTTCGCTGACGTTATTTTCATCAAAGAAAATGCAAACCAAGCAAAAATAGACTAATAAATCGAACTTAACTGTAATTTTTACCCACCTCGCAAAGAAAACAACATGAAACACCAATAAAAACACAAATAAAAATTACGCAATCGATTCTTTCATGCCACTAAAATAAAAAAACCACAACAAAAAATTGCTGTGGTTTCCATCAATTTCAACTGATTTAGCTAAAAATAAAATTTCAACATAATGCATATTAGTGCGAATGATGGCAATACATAAAGTATTCACCCAATCGTTTGCTATGTTTATAGTTCATTCAAACCTAGCACATCTTGCATGCTATAAAATCCAGTCGACTTGCCATTCAACCAAACTGCGGCTTTAATCGCACCGTTAGCAAAAGTCATTCTATCTGTTGCTTTATGAGTGATTTCGACTCGCTCGCCAATATCAGGCAAACATGGCAGTATGCTCACCAATGATATCACCGGCACGAATCGTCGCAAAACCAATTTCATCTTTTGTACGCTCACCGGTAATGCCTTCTCTAGCATACACGGCGACATCGCTTAATTTATTTCCCATAGCATCAGCTATCGCTTCGCCCATCCCTAAAGCAGTGCCTGATGGCGCATCTACTTTATGACGATGGTGAGCTTCAATCACTTCAATATCACAGTAGTCCCCCATAACCTTGGCTGCTTTTTCTAACAACTTAAACATAAGGTTAACCCCTACGCTGTAGTTGGGCGCCATGACGATAGCAATATCCTGCGCGGCTTGATCAATCAGAATTTTTTCTTCTTCAGAGAAGCCAGTTGTACCAATAACAATTTTCTTGCCATGCTGCTTACATAATTCAATATTCGCAAGCGTACTCACGGGAGCGGTGAAATCCACAATCACATCAAACTCAGAAATGACTGAAGATAGATCATCAACCAGTGCGATTTCAAACTTACCTTCACCACATAACTCCCCAATATCAACACCAACAAGTGATGACTCCGGTCTTTCTGAACCTGCTCCAACTTGAGCATTAGGATTTAAGTGGGTAGCTTTCACTAAATTACGGCCCATTCGACCTGCTGCGCCTGCAATCGCAATACGAACCATTGCGTCTCTCTCCTTTGATAAAATCATTTATGGGAATGTAGCGTTTTTGAGCGTGAATGGAAAGGGGTTCATGCACATCCTAGCTTCCAGTCACTGAGCCACGCATAAAAAAACGGGCCCCAAATGGGACCCGTTTATCTTTGAGAACGCAGCGTGCGTTACTTTTTAGCCAACTTCTCTTTGATACGAGCTGACTTACCAGAACGCTCACGTAGGTAGTACAACTTGGCACGACGTACTGCACCACGACGCTTAACTTCAATGCTATCAACCATTGGAGAGTGAGTTTGGAAAGCACGCTCAACACCTTCACCGTTCGAGATTTTACGAACTGTAAATGCTGAGTGAAGACCACGGTTACGCTTAGCGATAACAACGCCTTCGAATGCCTGTAGACGCTCACGGTCGCCTTCTTTAACTTTAACCTGAACTACAACAGTGTCACCTGGTGCAAATGCAGGGATATTTTGTTTCATTTGCTCTTCTTCAAGAGCCTTGATGATATTACTCATGTGTCTATTTCCTAGATTAAACTGATACTAAATTTATTAGGCTTTGCTTTTATCTTCCTAAGAAGATGGCTGCTCTTTAATGAACTGCGCCAGCAATAATTCCTGTTCGTCAGTCAGAGCTAGGTTTTCCAGAAGCTCTGGTCTTCTAAGCCAAGTACGGCCCAGCGATTGCTTTAATCGCCAGCGACGAATGTCCTCATGATTTCCGGAAGTCAGTACCGATGGCACTTTCTCATCGTTTAACATTTCTGGACGTGTGTAGTGCGGACAATCCAACAAACCATTTGCAAAAGAATCTTCTTCTGCTGACGCAAAATCCCCCAGCACTCCCGGAACAAACCGAGAAACGGAATCAATTAACGTCATGGCTGGGATTTCCCCACCCGTCATTACAAAATCTCCAATTGACCATTCTTCATCAACGTAAGTTTTTATAATGCGCTCATCTACTCCTTCATAGCGGCCACAAATAAGAATTAAATTCTCATTGGTTGCCAACTCTTCAACACCTTGCTGATCGAGCTTTCGACCTTGAGGTGATAAGTAAATGACTTTCGCCTTTTCCGGTGCGGCTTGTTTGGCTGCATCAATGGCATCGCTCAAAGGCTGAACCATCATTAACATGCCAGGACCACCACCGTAAGGTCTATCATCAACAGTGCGATGTTTATCATGGGTGAAATCACGAGGATTCCATGTTTCCAATGATAAAAGACCTTTTTTTACCGCTTGACCAGTAACACCAAACTCAGAAACGGCTCGGAACATTTCGGGAAACAGGCTAATTATGCCAATCCACATTGCGTTACTCGCTTATCTTGTTAGGTGTCTAGAATCCAGGATCCCAGTCAACTTCGATCCGTTGAGCTTCACGATCAACGTTTTTGATCACTTGCTCTTCAAGAAACGGGATTAAGCGTTCCTTTTGGCCAAAAGCATCTTTTAAATTCGCTTTCACCACCAAAACATCATTTGAGCCAGTTTCCATCAAGTCCGTAACTTCACCAAGGTGATAGCCATTTGTTGAGTAAACTTGCATACCAAACAATTCGCGCCAGTAGAATTCTTCTTCTGACAGTTTAGGTAATGAAACAGGGTCGATTAAAATTTCAATATTCGCATAAAGCTGAGCTTCTTCACGAACATCAATGCCTTCAAGCTTACACACATAACCATTGTTATGACGTTTCCAGCTTTCGACTTTACATTCAACCAACTCACCCTTTTGTTTTATAAACCAAGGGGAATAATCAAAAATACTTTCGCCGTTGTCGGTATAGGAAAAAACTTTAAGCCAACCACGAATGCCGTAAGAAGAACCAAGCTTACCTACTACAATTTTTTCGTTTTGTTGTGAACTCATTGTTTTTACCTTTAACCTATACAACTCAATTGCGTACTAATTAGATTGTGTACAAAAGTCAGCATTACGCTGCTTTTTGTGCATCTTTAACTAATTTAGCAACGCGGTCAGATACAGATGCGCCTTGACCAACCCAATGGTTAACGCGATCTAGGTCTAAACGTAGACCTTCTTCTTGACCTTGAGCAGTAGGGTTAAAGAAACCTACGTTTTCAATGTAGCGACCAGTTGATGCACAACGGCTGTCTGCTACAACGATTTGATAAAATGGACGCTTTTTAGCGCCGTGACGTGCCAAACGAATGGTAACCATGTCGTCCTCTTTTGCTTTCTCAATAAATAAATTAGCCCCAATAACGTGTCTTTCGTAATACAAAAAACATACTGGGGCCTCGTGCCAAAATAAAGCCCCCGAATTTTACTCTTATTCAGAGTCAATGCAAGGGCTTTAGTTATCTTTCTACCGCTTGTTTCTAGAATGCGTTATGTGACACGCTTCACAGGTAATTTCAAACGATTAAATTAAATAGTGATTAACGGCCGAAACCACCCATTCCGCCCATACCACCGCCGCCGCCCATCATGCCTTGCATGTTGCGCATCATGCCTTTCATTCCACCTTTTTGCATTTTCTTCATCATTTTTTGCATTTGGGTGAATTGTTTCAGCATACGGTTTACATCTTGTACTTGTGTACCAGAACCGGCTGCAATCCGTTTTTTACGAGAGCCTTTAATTAACTCAGGATGTTCACGCTCTTTCATGGTCATCGAATTGATCATCGCTTCCATCTGGCTGAACATTTTGTCATCAACTTGATCTTTCACATTGGCAGGTAAATTTCCCATGCCAGGCAATTTATTCATCATGCCTGCCATACCACCCATGTTTTTCATTTGTCCAAGCTGTTCACGGAAATCTTCTAGATCGAAGCCTTTCTTCTGCTTGAACTTTTTCGCCATTTTTTCTGCTTTTTCTTTATCGACATTACGCTCAAGATCTTCGATTAAAGAAAGAACATCACCCATTCCTAAAATGCGTGAAGCCACACGATCAGGGTGGAAAGCTTCTAAAGCATCGGTTTTCTCACCGACACCTAAGAACTTAATTGGTTTACCCGTGATATGACGAACAGAAAGTGCAGCACCACCACGAGCATCACCATCAACCTTGGTTAAGATCACCCCCGTTAACGGCAGTGCATCACCAAAAGCTTTCGCTGTATTCGCCGCATCTTGGCCTGTCATGGCATCAACAACAAATAAGGTTTCTACTGGGTTGATTGCCTGATGCAGATCTTTGATTTCTGTCATCATGTCTTCATCGATAGCAAGACGACCCGCAGTATCGAGAATCACAACATCGTAGAATTTTTTCTTCGCGTGATCGATAGCTGCATTGGCAATATCTATCGGCTTTTGATCCGCGCTCGATGGGAAGAAATCGGTACCGACTTCGTTGGCTAACGTTTCAAGTTGCTTGATCGCCGCAGGACGGTAAACATCGGCAGAAACGACCAGTACTTTTTTCTTATCACGTTCAGTTAATAACTTAGACAGTTTACCGACACTGGTGGTTTTACCGGCACCTTGTAGACCCGCCATTAAGATGACAGCTGGCGGTTGAGCCGCTAAATTTAACGCTTCATTTGACTCGCCCATCACAGCTTCAAGCTCAGCTTGAACGATTTTGATGAACTCTTGACCTGGCGTCAGTGATTTAGAAACTTCAATACCAACGGCACGCTCTTTCACTTGCTTTACGAAATCACGAACAACAGGTAATGCAACGTCAGCTTCAAGCAATGCCATGCGAACTTCACGCAGCGTGTCTTTAATATTGTCTTCTGTTAATCGACCTTTACCGCTGATGTTTTTCAGCGTACTGGATAGTCTTTCCGTTAAATTATCAAACATGATTGGGCCTAAATAAACATTCTAATGTCGTTGAGAATAGCTAATAAATGGGTTGCGAAGTCTAACAATGCAACTGATGTTATGCCTTTTCTTGCTATTTTCTTACTTAAATTGGTATTTTCACTATATACAATTGCTGACAGTATAACGAGGCTGTAGCTATGTTTCACTGACTTTCACTATATTGTCTATTTTTTCTGCTTTTATGCTGCGAATATTCTGTTATGAAATGCTAGTATGAGTTTTTTAGACTCAGATACGAAACCATACATAGCCCCTACCGAAAGAGCGAGTTATAATCTTTCATTCAATGGATTTATTAAATGAGTAATATGGAAAACCTGCTTTCAATTATCGCTGTTGTTTTTTACTTTGCAGCTACTTGTATGATCGTTCCTGGGCTCGTACACAGTTCTGGCATTCGTATAAAGCTGGTCTTTACGCTGGCGATTCTCGCGATTAGTACTCATGGATGGTTAATCAGCGATCTTATCATCAATCCAAATGGACAAAATTTAAGCATTCTCAATGTTGCTTCATTGATTGGCTTTATCATCTGTTTGGTATTAAGTATCTCTATGTGGAAAACAAGGCTGTGGTTCTTACTGCCTGTCGTGTATAGCTTTTCAGCCATTAACTTAGCGGCAGCAAATTTCTTACCCAGTACTTTCATGACTCACTTTGAGGGGAGAATAGAGTTACTGATCCATATTAGTATCGCGTTATTTGCTTACTCAACCTTAATGATTGGTGCGTTATATGCACTACAACTGGCTTGGCTTGATCACCAGTTAAAAAGCAAAAAATCCATTATCATTAACCCTAATTTACCGCCTTTAATGATGGTTGAACGCCACTTATTCAAAATCATTTTAATTGGAACGCTACTGCTCACTGCAACATTAGTGACTGGTGCAATTTATGTTGATGGGATGTTTGCTCCCCCGAATGCACATAAGGCTGTATTGTCGTTTGTTGCTTGGGCCTTGTATTGCATTTTATTATGGGGACATTACCAACAAGGTTGGCGTGGTAGAAAAGTTTTATGGCTTTCTATCTCTGGAGCCACTTTATTAACACTGGCCTATTTTGGCAGTCGTTTCGTTCGAGAAATAATTTTACACTAATTAGTCGAGCTTAATTACCCCTAACTATTGACAGGGTAATCAGATTTCGTCATAACTGCTATGTCTAATAATCAAAGGAAAACCTAAGTTTGGGTGATATATCAACAGGGCTGCTGTTTAGCCTGCTTGCAATTTTAATCCTTATCTCTGCCTATTTCTCTAGTTCAGAAACCGGCATGATGTCGCTAAACCGCTATCGTTTACGTCATTTAGCCAACCAAGGCCACAAAGGCGCTAAGCGAGTAGAAAAACTTCTTGAAAGACCGGATCGCTTAATTGGCTTAATTCTAATTGGCAACAACTTAGTCAATATATTAGCTTCAGCCATTGCCACCATTATCGGTATGCGTTTATATGGCGATTATGGTGTGGCGATCGCAACCGGTGTTTTAACTTTAGTTATTTTAGTTTTTGCGGAAATCACCCCAAAAACATTAGCGGCGCTTTACCCTGAAAAAGTGTCATACACCAGCAGTATATTATTACGCTTATTAATGAAAGTGATGGCCCCATTGGTTGTCATGGTAAATATCATTACTAACGGTTTACTTCGCTTACTCGGTATTAAAGCCGATGAAGTTGCAGGTGATCATTTAAGTTCTGAAGAGCTTCGTACTGTGGTAAATGAAGCTGGCAGCCTGATCCCTCGTCGTCACCAAGATATGCTGATCTCCATTTTGGATCTGGAGCATGTCACAGTAAATGACATTATGGTTCCTCGTAATGAAATCACGGGTATTGATATCAACGACGATTGGAAATCAATTGTGCGCCAGTTAACCCACTCCGCTCATGGCCGTGTGGTTTTATATCGCGACCATATTGATGAAGTTGTGGGTATGCTACGTTTGCGTAAAGCTTATCGTTTAATGCTTGAAAAGAATGAGTTTAATAAAGAGACCTTATTACGAGCAGCGGATGAAGTGTATTTCATCCCAGAAGCCACACCGTTGAATGTTCAGTTGCTTAAATTCCAGCGCAATAAAGAGCGTATTGGCATGATTGTCGATGAATATGGCGACATCATTGGTTTGATTACTCTTGAAGATATTTTAGAAGAGATTGTGGGGGAGTTTACGACTTCCATGTCCCCTAGCCTTACCGATGAGATCACGCCACAAAGTGATGGTAGTTACTTAATGGAAGGCAGTGCTAATGTTCGAGATATTAATAAAGGGTTAAACTGGAAGTTACCGACCGATGGCCCACGGACTCTTAATGGTTTGATTTTAGAGCACTTGGAAGATATTCCTGAAAGTTATCTCAGCATTGAAATTGCCAATCATAAAATGGAATTAATTGAGATTGCCGAAAATAAAATCAAGTTAGTAAAAGTGTACCCTTCGAAGAAGAAAGTGAAGAAGAAGCATTAATCAACTGAGCCTCGTTGTTCGGGCTCTGCACTGCACGTTTATCGTGCTGAAAGATAAAGCAGTATAAATAGAAATAGCCCTTAACTCTAAAAAGCTAAGGGCTATTTTTATAACGGTTCTAGAATAGAGTTAAAAGAAGTTGAGCTTTTTAGCTCCGAACAACATTAATCTACTTTTAGTTCTTGTAGCATTGAATCAGGCAACGCTAATTCATCATTTTTATTCACACTAATGCCTGCAGCAATAATGTTTTTTGCAATCTCTTGTGCTTCCGTTAATGAATGCATTGAATATGTACCACATTGATATTCATTCAACTCTGGGATCTTATTTTGATCTTCAACTTTAAGCACATCTTCCATTGCTGCCAACCAAGAATCAGCGACCAATTGTTCGCTTGGCGTGCCAATCAAACTCATATAGAAACCAGTACGACAGCCCATTGGTGAAATATCAATAATCTCAACATTTGATCCATTCAAATGTGCTCGCATAAAACCAGCGTAAAGATGTTCTAAAGTATGGATACCTTTTTCAGACAAGATATCTTGGTTTGGTATGCAAAAACGTAAATCGAATACAGTAATGGTATCCCCTTTTGGCGTTTGCATAGTCTTCGCAACACGTACTGCAGGTGCTTGCATACGTGTATGGTCAACGGTAAAACTATCTAATAGAGGCATTGCTGTTTTCTCCTAATATTATTTATTGCTTCCGGCTGCGCTTTAAAAAAACCAGCTACGGTTACTGTCTAATTCGGCTTTGCATTGTTTTAGCTGCCAGCCATAATTTTTTGCGGTTTGGTCAACACGTCTTGCCACTTTAAGTAAGTTAGGTTTACGTGTATAGGATTTTCGTTTAAAGCCACCACGGCCTTCATGGTAGGCTAAATATTGGCTATAGGCATCCCACTTTGAAATGCCTAAGGTTTTTTGGCTACCGTCGATATACCAACCAATAAACATAATGGCATCACCAAAATCGCTTCTTGAAGACCAGGAACTGACTTGATCTTGATATTCAGACCAGACAGGATCTTGGGCTTGAGCGTAACCATACGCACTGCTGACACGCCCCCAAGGAATGAAACCTAAAGCGTAATAACGAGGGGGTTTTGCATCACCAACATAAGCGCTTTCTTGTTTCATAAAGGCCATCGATATTTGAATAGGGACACCAAAGGCGTCTTGCATATCTAAGGCGTCATCATACCAATCTGGATATTCACGAAAAATATCACATAAGTTTTCTTGATTCTTGGGCGGTGACGTTGCACAACCTGATAATACAACCAAGCTGAGAACACTGAATAGCACTTGCCACAACAATCGATTCTTCATCTTTTACATTTTCACTAAATAAGAAAAGTATTGTTCTAAAAACTCATCAAAGCCTTGTTTATCCGATGCTTCAATCTCGTTTTGCTCTTGACGAGAGCGGACAACTTCATCTTCCATCATCGCTTGATTGTAGACTTGATATGGATGCGCTAATAGCTCGTCACGATATTGAGTGCCTAAATCACAACCTACTTTGCCAATACCACCGGCTTGTTTGATGTCATTTAAAAGACGTCCTGATATGGTCAGTTCTGGGTTATCAATCCAACCCACTAACGTGGCACACGTATCTTGGTATTCTGTTCCACCATGAGCTTTATCCATCTCAATGGCAATTTGGTTTAGCTGTTCAAACATCTGCTTACCCCAATATTCCAATGAGCTAGGTTGTTGATCACAGCATAACTTAAATTCAAGTCCCGGCTTGCGACCTTCTAAAATGATACTATTCCAATTACCACGCCAGCATTCTAAATCACCATCTTTCATTGGTGCAGAGTCTTTCATACCACACCATGCAACAAACAAATCTAGAAATTGAACTTGTTGTTTCGAAACCCCAATTGGGCTGTATGGATTAACATCTAATGAACGTACTTCGATATATTCAACACCGCCACGCTTTAGGGCTTCTGATGGTTTTTCACCATTTTTAGCAACACGCTTTGGGCGAATTGGTGCATACAATTCATTTTCGATCTGTAAAACATTGCTATTTAACTGGCGATGCTCACCATCGACTTTTACACCTAATTCAGCAAAACGAAAAGATGGTTTATGCATGGCTTGCTGTAGGCCAGCAAGATACTCATCAAGGCTATTAAAGCCAATTTTCAAATCACTTTGGGCGCTATTGGTATACCCCAAGTCACTTAAACGCAAGGCAGTAGCGTACGGTAAGTACAAGGTCTTCCCGATATTATCAAAATTAAGCCCAGTTTCACGCCCTTGGATAAACGAAGGGCATAATGCAGGAGATGCACCAAATAGGTACGGAATGATCCAGCCATAACGGTAATAGTTACGAATTAACCCAAAGTAACCTTCCGACTTGCTATCAGCCCTTTCTTGTTCAGTTTGCTCGCCATGAAGGCTATCCCAATAACTTTCTGGGAATGAGAAGTTAAAATGCACACCTGAAATAATTTGCATCAAACTGCCGTAACGATGCTTTAACCCTTGGCGATATAAATTCTTCATACGCCCAGCATTAGACGTTCCGTATTCAGCTAGTGGGATTTTTTCTTCATCACTAACAAAACATGGCATCGACATTGGCCATAATTTTTCATCACCCATTTTAGTCATCGTAAAATGGTGCACATCTTTCAACTGGTTCAGTAATACGTCAACGTCATTAGACACTGGAGTAATGAATTCGAGTAGAGACTCCGAGAAATCAGTCGTAATCCATTGGTTGGTTAAAGCTGAACCTAAATCTTTAGGATGAGGCGTTAAGGCAAGATGATCATCAAGGTCATATCGTAAAGCTTCACGCTCAATTCCGCGGCCAAATTGCTTAAAAGTTTTAGGGTTCTTTGCAACTTGTTGAAGTCGTGCAGAAAAGTCGGTCAAAATAGCACTCACTTATGTGGTTTGAGATCCGAGTAGGATAGTCATTCTTGAAGATAAATACTATCAGCAAAATCTGATAGCAATATAAAAGCATAAGGTACACCTATCATAATCGGATGTACCCTACACTTTATTTATGGGCGTTAGCGCTTAACTTCAAGGGGTTTGATAGGAATTCCTAACTTTTTAAGCTCTGGAGTTAAACGTTTTGCATCACCCACCACGATGATCTGAAAATCTTGAGGTTGAAACCATTTCTTTGCTTCACTATCTAAAACAAACTTATCTACGGTCTGCAATATTTCCGCTTTCTTCGCAATGTAATCATCAGGTAAAGAATAGTCTAAAATCGAGGATAATAAGCCTGCCTTTTGAGAAGGCGTTTCATACTTCAACGCGTCTTGTTGGCCAACAGCAAGTCGCATAAAGCTCAACTCTTCATCGGTCATTCCTTTATCGCTGTAGTTTTTCATCTCTTGGATAAACTCATGAATCGAGGCTGCAGTGGCATCGGCTCTTACTTGCGCATTAAATAACACAAGTCCAGTTTCTTTAGTGCCGTAAACCCCACCACTCGCGCCATAGGTATAACCTTTATCCTCACGCAAATTTTGGTTTATTCGGCTATTAAAATTACCACCTAAGTTGTAATTAGCCAGTTGCGTTAGATACATCTCACCAGTTGGATCATATGGCATGCCTATACGAGCAATACGCACTATACTTTGAGGAGCATTAGGTTGATCGACCAAGTAAATACTTTGCCCTTGGGGTGGATCGATATTACCAATCGCGGCCATTAGAGGTTTCGCGCCCTTCGCTTGCCAACTATTTAAAAAGCCAAGACTTTGTTTCGCCGTTGCCTCATCAACATCCCCCACTACGACAACATTTGAACCATCCGGAATGTAATACTTTTTATAAAAGTCTTGCACATCTTGTAAGGTCAAGCTCTTAACTGAAGCCAGAGAACCATTACCATCTCGGTCAAACAGCGTACCTTGATATAAGACTTGCTTCGTCGCTTGGGAAGCTAACCAAGACGGTTTTTGATGCTCATAAACCAAGCCTTGAATACTTTGATTTTTTATTCTAGAAAAGTCACTGGTATTGAATGCCGGCTGAAAGAGCATTTCATTGGCAATGGTTAATGTTTTCTCTAGGTTCTTGGTTAGTGATGTGATCACTAAACTCGATTGATATCCGCCCGATGAGAAACTAATGCTACTACCAAGTTGATCTAGCTGTTGTTGTAGCACTTCGCTAGAGCGTTGCTTTGTGCCTTCATTGAGCATTTGTGCGGTTAAACCCGCTAATCCTTCTTTTCCTTTAGGTACATAACGATTACCGGCTGGGAAAGAGACTTCAATTGCTACCGTTGGTGTTTCGTTTGTTTGTGTTCCTAACACCTTAATTCCATTATCCAATTCAAAGCGATACAACGGTGGCATCGTTCCAGATACAGGTTGAGAGACTGGCGGGAT
This sequence comes from Vibrio rumoiensis 1S-45, assembly GCF_000286955.2. Lineage (GTDB taxonomy): Bacteria > Pseudomonadota > Gammaproteobacteria > Enterobacterales > Vibrionaceae > Vibrio > Vibrio rumoiensis_A. The sequence goes on along the minus strand of NZ_AJYK02000057.1, from coordinate 3,124 downwards.
CACAGAACGATCAAAGCTATCTTTAGGTTCCCTAATCTCTAATTGATCATCGGTAATTTTAGGATAGTTTGGCAAATCTCTAGCAGAAGGCGTAAAGTTGGATGGTTTAACCGCTAACTGTGTTTGTTTTTTAGGTACAACACTTAACACAACTTTATGTTTACCATCCACAAACTGATTATAGGCATCAACGACAGATTGCGGCGTTACTGTACGTAAATCATCAAGTTCAGTTTGCAGACGATCAGGTTGACCATAGAACGTTTGATTGGCCGCAAGTTGAGATACTTTGCCGCTCACACTTTGCAATGCGTAAATAGTACTAGCTTCTGCTTGTCCCATAATCGCATCAAGTTGTTCTTGCTTCACACCATTGGCTTTAACATCGTTCAATGCTTGCAGTAGATCTTGATATATCGGTGTCAAATCTCCCTTTTCACCAGAATCACCCATCGCATACACGTATAAAGTACATGAAAGCTCAGCACAATCTTGGAAGGCACCCGCATCGATCGCTTTTTGTGTTTTCACCAATTTTTGATAGAGGATACTGTTTTTACCATCCCCTAGAATAGAGGCTAGGGCATTCACCGAGACTTGTGATTGGTCTCCACGGTATTTGGTTGGGAAAGCCATCATCACCATAGGCTGTTGAATTCTATCTTCTAATGTAATAAATCGGTCTTCTGGTAAATCCACCGGTTGCTTTGGTGCATTAACCACGGCTGGACCTTTTGGTATCGTTCCAAAATATTTATTGACCCATTCAAGTGTCTTCGCTTCATCGATATCGCCACCAATAGTAAGCACCGCATTATTAGGGCCATACCAACGTAAGAAGAAAGCTTTTAAGTCATTAACATCGACGCGATCCAGATCTTGTACATAGCCAATAGTTTGCCATGAATAAGGATGATTTTTAGGGTATAAGGCTTCGCCTATTTTTTCGTAAACAAGCCCATAAGGACGGTTATCATAATTCTGTCCACGTTCATTTTTTACGGTATCACGCTGAATTTCAAATTTACGTTGAGAAACCGCGTTCACTAAAAAGCCCATACGATCTGATTCTAACCACAGCATTTTTTCTAATTGATTTGAGGGTACTGTTTCAAAATAATTGGTCCGGTCACGATTGGTTGTTCCATTTAAGGTTCCACCTGCTTCAGTGACAATTTTAAAATGCTGTTGATCGCCAACATGTTCAGAACCTTGGAACATCATATGCTCAAAAAAGTGAGCAAAACCTGAGCGGCCGATTTGTTCACGAGCCGAACCAACATGATAAGTCACATCAACGTGCACTAAAGGATCGGAATCATCTGGTGAGAGAATCACGGTTAGCCCGTTATCCAATTGATATTTTGAATAAGGTATCGAGACCTTTCCTAACTCAGAAGGCTTAGATTCAACAAAATGCACACCTTTTGGAAGCGGCTCTGATGGCTTATTCGAGTTTTCTTGATCGGTGAATAATGAACACCCTGCAAGTACTGAAAAGCATAAACCCATAACGAGCTTTTTCATCTACATTAATCCTTTAAATATCATGACAAGGAAAGCATAACGAAGTCCTTTACCGACCCCAATCGCTAACAAACACAACCAACCATTCATTCGTAGCCAGCCTGCAGCCACACATAATGGGTCACCGAAAATAGGCACCCAACTCATCAATAAAGCCCAATAACCATAGCGTTGAATCCAAGCTTCTAGTTGTAGACCTTTTTTTTGCTTCAATGTTCGATTTGGTAAAAATGCTCCGAGAAAATAATTTGTCATTCCCCCCAAGGTATTACCTAACGTTGCTACCACGACCACCGTTAATGTAGAAAGCTGATCTAAATTTAATGCGGCGTATAAACTTAACTCTGAGCTTCCTGGGAGCAAGGTAGCACTTAAGAAGCCAGATAGAAATAAAACCAACAAAGGATCATTGGAAAACAATAGGTGCAATTGTTGGTATAAATCTGACACTGAAGAAGATTACATTTGCATATCGAGTAAGATCTTACCACGAGCATGACCACTTTCAATTTTCAAGTGAGCCTGTGCAACTTCATTCATCGCAAAGCATTGTTCAACTTCAACTTTTAACATTCCAGCACTGATCAATCCAAGTAATTCTTCGAGTTGAACCGTATCAGGTTCAACTAACATACCCATGCCAATAATACCCAGCTCAGCAGCATGTGAACACACCATTGAAGAGGTTATAGTGGGAACTGTAATCACTCGGCTCCCAGGGTGCAAACAGGCCATCGCTTTAATTGCAGCTTCACCACCAACCAAGTCGATCATCACATCTACGTGATTAAGTGCTTCAAGCTCACTCGGATTGTTATAATCAATTGCGGTGCCGCCTAGTATTTCAATATAAGATTTATTGTCTTCACAGCAAGTTGCATATACCTTGGTTTTCGCGGCAACCGCAATTTGCACGGCAATATGACCAACGCCACCTGCGCCAGCTAAAATCAATACGGTTTCACCTGATTGTATTTGCGCTTTTTCCAATGCTTGCGCAGCCGTTTGCCCTGCTAATGGGATAGCTGCAGCAGCTTTTAAGGAAATGTCTTCTGGCACTAAAGCCAGTTCGGTTTCAGAAACGCACAAATATTGACTGTAGCCACCGCCACGTAATGGGAATCCAATAAAGCCCGACACCATATCATTTAAATTAAATTTTTCACTGCCAATGCCTTGTTTCACCACAACGCCAGAAACGTCATAGCCAGGCGTCCATGGTAAATTATTTTTATTGTGCTCTGCAGCCCAGCCAATACCAGCGCGAGTTTTCACATCAATTGGATTCACGCCTGAAAAAGCAACTTTGACTAGCACTTCGCCAGCTTGTGGTTGAGGGATCTCTGTCGTGAGAATATTAAGTTGTTCTGGACCACCAAATTGCGAAATTACGATTTGTGCATTTGAAGACATATTTTTTTGTCCTTTAAAAATATCCGGCAAGGCGACGATAAGTAGCCAGTCTAATTTAACCCTATCTCATTGACCATTAAGAATTACATCAAGTCACTCAATAATCTATATCTAGTAGCGAAATAGCAAAAAAGCCCTACACAAATGTGCAGGGCTTCAAAATATGGTGCGCGCGGGAGGATTC
>NZ_AJYK02000056.1 GCF_000286955.2 Vibrio rumoiensis 1S-45 | reverse complement strand
TTTTATTATTCACACATTTATAAAGCAAGCATTGTATAACATCAGTTAAATCAGTAAGTATTTGCCTTTCATTAGAGGAGATTATTATATCATCAGAATAGCGAGTATATGTTAATCCCGAATCACTACAATACTTCTCTAGTTTATTATCAAAATCAAACAAGCAGATATTACTTAACATAGGTGACGTGGAAAAACCGGCTGGCAACTTATCATCAATAACAATCAATTCCAATAGCTTTTCTCGATAGTTTTCTAGATCGGAAATAGGAACCATATTAAATCGATTATCGAATACATCCACGATATTTTGTCGATTAATACTACCGTAAAAATTTTTTATATCTGTTTGAAAGAAAAACTTATTAGACGCATGTTTTTCAACTGCATCCCTTATTGAAACACCTTTGCGATATGAAAAAACAACATTCTTGTTA
>NZ_AJYK02000055.1 GCF_000286955.2 Vibrio rumoiensis 1S-45 | reverse complement strand
ATATCGTATTACATTAATCTAAAAAGCATAAATTAATTTTAACCTATTGTTTTTAAATGAATTAATAATTTTCAACATTAATCTCGAATTAATAAAAAGCATTTTTATGTGCGCCAAAGCCAAACATCAAAGAAAAATTGTTTACAATGTTAAGCATGATTTTATGATAGACCTATACTCAGTCCTAGTTATCAATAAACACAATCTCGCTTGCCGGAGAAGAGCCAAATAATGAATAACGATAAACGTCCCCTATACATCACTTATGCAGGCCCTGTTTTAATGGCTACCCCGCTACTTAATAAAGGCAGTGGCTTTACTTTTGAAGAACGCAAAGAATTCAACTTAGAAGGCTTGCTACCAGAAGCAACAGAAACGATTGAAGAGCAAGTAGAGCGTGCTTACCTGCAATATCAAGCGTTTGACAGTGACATGGATAAGCATATTTATCTTCGTAATATTCAAGACACCAACGAAACCCTTTTCTATCGATTAGTTCAAAATCACATTACTGAAATGATGCCTATCATTTATACGCCAACCGTAGGCGCTGCATGTGAAAACTTCTCTAACATCTATCGCCGTGGTCGCGGGTTGTTTATCTCTTACCCAAATCGAGATCGCATTGATGATCTAGTCAACAATGCCACCAGCCAAAATGTAAAAGTTATCGTGGTCACTGATGGCGAACGTATTCTTGGTTTAGGCGACCAAGGTATCGGCGGTATGGGGATCCCTATTGGTAAGCTATCGCTATACACTGCTTGTGGCGGCATTAGCCCAGCTTATACTCTTCCAATTGTATTAGATGTTGGTACTAATAACCCTCAACGTCTTGCCGATCCAATGTACATGGGCTGGCGTCACCCTCGTATTACTGGCTCTGAATATGACAAATTTGTTGATGATTTCATGCAAGCGATCAAACGTCGCTGGCCTGATGCCTTGATCCAGTTTGAAGATTTTGCTCAAAAAAATGCCATGCCATTATTGGAACGCTACAAAGACAAAGTCTGTTGTTTCAATGATGATATTCAAGGTACTGCTGCCGTTACTGTTGGTTCGCTTATTGCGGCTTGTCATGCTGCAGGCAGTAAGTTATCAGCTCAACGAATTACGTTTGTGGGTGCAGGCTCTGCAGGTTGTGGTATTGCAGAAGCTATTATCGCTCAAATGGTATCGGAAGGTTTAAGCGAAGAGAAAGCGCGTTCTCAGGTTTATATGGTCGACCGTTGGGGTTTATTACAAGAAGGTATGAAAAATCTTCTCGACTTCCAACAAAAACTTGTTCAACAACATAAAAATATTTCCGATTGGGAAGGTGATGAGCAAGGCTTCTCATTATTAGATGTAATGCGTAATGCCAAACCTACCGTTCTAATTGGAGTTTCTGGTGTTCCTGGTTTATTTAGCCAAGAAGTCATTGAAACCATGCATGCACATTGTGACCGCCCTATTATTTTCCCACTCTCGAATCCAACGAGCCGTGTGGAAGGAACCCCTCAAGATATTTTCCAATGGACCAAAGGCCAAGCACTGATCGCGACAGGTAGCCCATTTGCTCCGGTAAAATACGAAGGCAAAGATTACCCAATCGCCCAGTGTAACAACAGCTACATTTTCCCTGGCATTGGTTTAGGTGTGCTTGCTGTATGTGCCTCTCGAGTGACCGATGAAATGCTTATGGAATCAAGCCGTGCATTGGCAACGTGCTCACCTCTTGATCAAAAAGGAACGGGCGCACTATTACCCCCCTTAGAAGAGATTCACTTAGTATCGAAAAAAATCGCCTTTGCGGTTGCTAAAAAAGCGATTGAACAGGGTGTGGCATTGTCCATTACCGATGAAGCGATTGAAGCGGCAATTGATAATGGTTTTTGGCAGCCAGAGTACCGTCGTTATAAGCGTACGGCCTTCTAGTTCATAAAACACACAGTAATGACAACAGAAAGTTAGCCCATTTTAATTTTTCGATTAAAGTGGGCTTTTTTATTTTTAACCCATCAGGTTGACTGGTATCATCAAATTTCACTCAAGTAGGCATTCATGGTGGATCCAATGGATAAGGCATCAATACTAAGACCATATCACCACCATTGTTCATTTCAGAAAGAACCTTCTATTCTTTCTTATCTGAACTTTCTTACACACAAGGTTTCTAGGCAGTCATGGAAGTGATAGCAGTAACACACAAAAGAAAACACCAAGTGATCAAGTGGCTGACCAGAGGTTTGGCCTCTTTAGTGATCATGGGACTATTGTGTTTGCTTACTATCTTCTTTATTGACAGGATAATCAGCTGGAAAACACAAAGTTCCATCTACCATAATATCGACGATGTTCCTCAATACGAGGTCGCAATGGTATTAGGGACCAGCAAGTACATTGGCCGAACGCTTAACACTTATTATTCTCACCGCATTGACGCCGCAATAGAGCTACATAAACGAGGTAAAATAAAATCGTTTTTATTAAGTGGTGATAATGCACACCGTTCTTACAATGAACCGTGGACAATGAAACGTGATTTGCTAAAAGCAGGTGTGAAAGAAGACTCGATTAACTTAGATTATGCAGGATTTCGGACCTTAGATTCCATTATTCGTGCACGAGAAATATTTCTTGCTGATAACTTCCTGATTATCACACAAGATTTCCACTGTGAGCGTGCATTATACATTGCTCAGTATCACCATATTAGCGCCCAGTGTTTAGCCGTTCCTGGACCGGAAGATGATTCTGGTTTCCAAATACGCTTGAGGGAAGTGTTTGCTCGTACTAAAGCCTTTTTAGACCTTTATGTATTAAACGCTCAACCTAAATTTTTAGGTCCGATTAATCCCATTATGGAAACGGATATAGAATCAAGTATGAATATAGATACAAACGCAATCTCGAACATAAGCCAAAACAAAGCATCGGGAACAGAATGAATCGAGCATAGCAAGAAATCAATCTAATCTCATAGACACTTCTACACGATTTCGCCCATTGTTTTTAGCGGTGTATAATGCTTCATCGGCTCTTGCAATAAATTCTGCAATACGTTCTGTGGGCTTCATTTCGGCCACACCTAGACTGCATGTTATTTTACCAACCTCTTGCCATTGATGAGCTGCAACCGTTGCCCTAACTCTCTCAGCAATACTCGTTGCAACATCTAATGTTACTTCAGGACAAAAGATGACAAACTCTTCTCCACCCCAGCGCACAAAGTGATCACCATCTCTCAATTGAGAACTCACCACTTTAGCAAACTCACAAAGTACTTGATCGCCAATTTGGTGACCAAAATGATCATTGACTGTCTTGAAGTGGTCAATATCCATGTAAATAATCGATAAACTTGAAAGCTCCCAACGTACTTTTCTTGCAGTCGCATCCAACCACTCACGGATAGCGTGCCGATTACTAATACCTGTTAGCTCATCTTTTAATGCCATTTGAGCGGCTTGGCTATATTTATTCGCCAAAGTAACATTGAGTTCATCAAGATGCTGAGTGTGCTTTTCCATCTTATTTACGCGCTTTCTGTAAGCAATCACTTGCAAGACTAAATACACAATCGCAGAACATATCCAAATAGAAAGAAGAATAGCCGCAAACCAAACTGGTTTAATATAATCGCCTTTAAAGACAATATGATTAACTCGGATCTCATGCTTCCCAAGTGTTGAACCTGAATCGGTAGCAATCTGAATCATAGGGACATTATCAAAGTTCACCCCTGAATCATCCAGCCCAACGTGATAATCAAATATCCACCAAGTTAACACTTGGAATTTGTTATAACTTACGTCACGGCCTCCTTCCCCATAGCCTGTTTGATATTCTACCCCATTGTATTTCAACGTATTATCATCTTTAGGATCAAAAACATTGGGTTCATAATTTCGAATATTGACTCGAACTCTATGTGTTCCCGTTTTAGGGCCTTTATAGTCGATATCAAGGTACACAGAGCGATAACCAGATAGATCTAAACCTTTAGAGATGTCATCACTTAGCTTTATTGTCATCTCACAATACGGCCACAAATAATCACTTTTCTTTAATTCACAATCCATTAAGGCTGATTCATCTAAGAGTTTTAATTTAGCTGTACTCTTACCTCCAATAACTTGATCGCTATTTGCTGAATACGAATAATAATCAGGTGAAATAACCAACTCTTTATTATGGCCAAATGCCGTATATAAACCAAACAATATAATATTAATAACTATAATAATAACAATGGATTTATTACGATTTAATTTAAATTTTAACATTTTTGCCTTTTAAGTGTTCGGTATTTACTAATATAGATTTTGATATTCAGGTTCTCAGTGAATCGATCATATTATAAAACCATACTAAAAGTAAGTCATGCCAGGCTATTCAAGTAGAATACACAAACATCGACTGCTCATTACGTTTACACTTCTTGTATAATTTTATTTACAATTAATAGCACGAATATACTCACTGAATCCTAACAAAAAATATATAACTAGTATCATAAACTCTGTCCGCATATACCAAAATCACTATAATTTAGATACACTGCACATAAATCAATAATAGAGTATAAGCATGTCATTTACCGTCACTGGAATTCTTTCAAAATTACATTCAAGCCTAGATCCCCATCACCAAGTTCAATATTCCATCCCTATTGGTGAACAGTTAGTTGAATTAAACCAATATATTGGACAAAGTATTACCTTAACTCATACTGGTAATATCTTTTGTTCTTCTTGCGGAAAAAAAACCAAAAAAAGCTATTCACAAGGCCATTGCTTTGTCTGTATGAGAAAACTGGCTAGTTGCGATATGTGTATTATGAAACCTGAAACCTGCCATTATGAAGCAGGCACATGCCGTGAACCCGAATGGGGCGAAGCCAACTGCATGGTGGATCATTATGTCTACTTATCGAATACTTCAAGCTTGAAAGTCGGAATTACCCGCCACACCCAGATCCCAACGAGATGGATTGATCAAGGCGCGACTCAAGGCTTACCGATCTTCAAAGTAAAAACCCGACATATCTCTGGGCTTATCGAAGTCGAGTTAGCCAAACATATTGCAGATAAAACCAATTGGCGAACCTTGCTAAAAGAAGATGGCAGCCCTATTGCATTAGAAGAAAAGTTTGCTGAACTTTTACCGCTCATTGAACCTACGATTGAATCAGTTCGTCAACAGTATGGCCCAGATTCAGTACAAATTTTGGACGGTGATATTACCCCTATTGTATACCCGGTCAATGAACATCCAGTGAAAATTACCTCGCATAATTTTGACAAAAATCCAGTGGTTTCTGGTGTATTAAAAGGGATAAAAGGTCAATACCTGATTCTGGATACTGGCGTGATCAATATCCGTAAATTTACCTCGTACGAAGTTACTTTTGAATAACCCTCTTTAAAGAACTGTATTTTGAATGGTTCTCTTTTGAACCATTCACTTTAAACCGTTCACTTTTAAAAATGAAATCTGTCTTCAATATATCTATAGACAAGTGACTTCAAGATGCAGAATTCAAACATTGTTCAAAATGCTCAAAGAAGGCATCAATCTCATCTACCGTATTGTAATGCATCAAACCAACCCGCAGTAAACCGCCCTCGTTTTCACACCTAAGTTGTTCAACCAAACCTTTGGCATAGAAGTGCCCACTCCAAACACAAATATTGTTTGTCGCGAGCGTTTGAGCGATTTCTAAAGCGTTTTTCCCAGAAACTTTTAATGCGAAGGTCGGTGTTCGCCCAGATTGTAAATTAGAATGCCCATACAACCTCACCTGAGGAAATCGTTGCAGCTTTTCTAGAAAATATTCCGTCAATTGATGCTCATAACGCTGATATTGCTCATAACTGCGCTCTAAGCGTTGCCTTAATGGCTGTTTTTTATCTCCAAGTGACCCAAGGTGTTCAACACAAGCAATCAAACCAGCCAATGCTTCAAAGCTTTGTGTTCCAGTTTCATAGCGCCCCGGCCCAATATCAGTTGCAGGCTCTACCTTGTATGGATTAAGTGCTTTTAACCATTTGGGCGCAATGTACATTAAACCAATATGAGGCCCAAAAAACTTATACGCAGAACACACCAAAAAATCACACCCTAGATCTTGAACATCAATCAGGTAATGTGGCGCGTAATGAACTGCATCCACATACACCATCGCTCCTACCGATTTTGCCAATGCCACTACTCGCTTTATATCAACAATGGTTCCAGTAGTATTGGATGCCATAGTAACGGCAATCAGTTTGGTCTTTTCATTGACGACACTAGCCAAATGTTCGTAATCTAAATCGCATTCAGGTAGGCAAACATCAATTTGATGCACCAAAACACCTTTATCTTGTGCAGCCTGCTGCCAACTCGATACATTCGCGTAATGATCGAGATTGGTGACGATAATTTCATCTCCTGATTGCCACCTTCTCGCAATGGTTCGGCTCATATGGAACGTCAAGCTCGTCATGTTAGCGCCAAAAACAATATTCTCTGGCTGCTCAGCATTTATCAAGCTTGCTCCATAATAACGGGCTTCGTTCATGGTATTCGTAGTTATTTGACTTGAGAAAAATGCCCCACCTAGATTGGCATTATAATGACTCAAATAAGCCAACATGCTTTGTAATACAACGTCAGGAATTTGAGAGCCTCCTGGCCCATCTAGAAAAACCACAGGTTTATCGTTATGCGTTTGTTGCAGTGCGGGAAAAGTCTGGCGAACTGCATTAATTGGAAAATCAGTTCTGAACATTTCGCCCTTCCTTCGCAGTGAAAACCATAATGTCCATATAACCATTTTTATCGTGTTCTATCGCCCGTATCGGTTGAGCGTTGTGCCAAAAGTGATGGTCATCAAGAATCGCAATTTCACCATCTTCTAACACTTTCCTAAAAAATGGTGCTTGATGGCTATCATTGTAAAGCATGACTTCTCCTCCCACGATATTGTGCCTCGCCACGCCAATTAAAGCGATGTGATCAAAGCCATCTTGGTGAACCCCTTCAGGTGCAACGGGCGTTTCATCCAACACACTAACCACCCTCATTTGGTGTATCTCTATCTCTTGCCCATTGGGTAAATCATTCGCTTGCGTAAATAATTGACACAACGTTAATAAGCCCTGACTTTGTAGTACTTCATTTTCGATAGATTCAAAACGGCGAACCACATCCCCTTGAAAATGATTAATATCACTGGTTTGCATAAATTCATGCTTATCACTGGGTACAATTTTTCCATTCATTAAATGCACGACTGAATAGCGTCTCAATCTGTAATGCCCATCGGCGTGATTGGTTCTAGGAAGAGACTCAAAACTGGGTAGCATGGCTTTCAGCAACTCCGGTTCGATGCGAAAAAGCTGTAAGTCTTGTTCAACTCGATCAAGCACTAGGTGTTCCATAATAGTTGTCCTTAAAGTCGGTAACACATTAAGATTAGAAGATCCTGCCACTCATTCAAATTTATAAGCGATATATTTGATAAAATACAAATATAAAGATAATAACTCCAACAATTCAAACCGAAGGCAGTTTAAAACACCATGGTAAACGCAGGAAATCAGCTTAAACCAAACTTTTCCACTAAAGAAAATACCCTGTACGCGCTTTCCATTATTTTCTAACGTAAAAAACAACGAATTCACATCTATTACTTTCTTTAAGGCGTCATTTTCCCTACAATCCGAACACACGTTTTCACCTTTCATCGTATTCAAATTTGGAGCTTTCATGAGCAACGTTAAGCATTGTAAATTACTTATTCTTGGTTCTGGTCCTGCTGGTTACACCGCAGCCGTTTATGCAGCTCGTGCAAACCTGAAACCAGTGTTAGTAACGGGTATGCAGCAAGGTGGTCAGCTAACCACAACGACTGAAGTCGAAAACTGGCCGGGTGATGCTGAAGGCTTAACTGGTCCGGCACTAATGGATCGCATGAAAGAGCATGCAGAACGTTTTGAAACAGAAATGATTTTTGACCATATTAATGAAGTCGATTTCAGTCAACGCCCATTCCGATTAAAAGGTGACTCAAGTGAATACACTTGCGATGCGTTAATTATTTCAACAGGTGCTTCAGCAAAATACTTAGGTCTTGATTCAGAAGAAGCATTTAAAGGCCGCGGAGTATCGGCTTGTGCAACCTGTGATGGTTTCTTTTACCGTAATCAAAAAGTGGCGGTTGTGGGTGGCGGTAATACAGCGGTTGAAGAAGCGCTCTACCTATCAAACATCGCATCTGAAGTACATTTAATTCACCGTCGCGATACTTTCCGCGCTGAGAAAATTTTGATCAACCGTTTAATGGACAAAGTACAAAACGGCAACATCGTCCTTCATACTGATCGTACTTTAGAAGAAGTGGTTGGTGATGAAATGGGCGTAACCGGCGTTCGTATTAAAGATACTCAATCTGATAATGTTGAACAAATCGATGTAATGGGTGCTTTTATTGCTATTGGTCATCAACCAAACACGGCAATTTTCCAAGGTCAACTTGAAATGAAAGATGACTACATCATTGTGAAATCAGGCCTTGACGGTAATGCTACTCAAACCAGTATTGAAGGTATCTTTGCTGCGGGTGATGTCATGGATCATAATTACCGCCAAGCAATCACTTCAGCAGGAACGGGCTGTATGGCTGCATTAGACGCAGAACGTTACCTAGATAGCCTAAACGATTAATAAATACCAATAAGAAGAGGGTAATCCCCCCTCTTTTATGGTGATTAACTAATTGAAAATAAAGCTGAACGAATTGAATTTATCCCTGTCCTACAGCTAAATCATCACGTTGTTCAGCCTTATTTTATTGTCATCTCGCATCTATGATGTTCAGTGCAACTTGCAACGTCGATGCAGCCCTGTCTCTTTTTAAAATCCAGTTGGGAATCAGTCTTACATGGATAAACAGCACAGAAGCCATCTAAATAAGTGGCTAAAACAACAAGGTAAATTGGCTAAATTTTGGCTATTCACGACCATCGGCTTAGGCGTACTTTCGACCGTATTTTTACTCGGTCAAGCTGGTTTTCTCGCCTCTATTTTGCATAACATCATCATAGAACAAACCGATAAACATCAATTAGTGCCTTCTTTTATTGGATTAGCGCTAATGATTGTTGGGCGAGCGGTTTGTACGTGGGGACGTGAAATTGCAGGTTATCGTTGCGGTGAGTATGTTCGCATTTATATTCGCCAACAAATATTAGATAAATTACGAGACTTAGGCCCGGCTTATATTAAAGGGAAACCAGCCGGAACATGGGCAACACTTTTACTGGAACAAGTGGAAGAAATGCAAGATTTCTTCTCTCGTTACTTACCTCAAATGTCACTGGCGGTATTCATTCCCTTTATCATTCTGGTGGTTGTTTTTCCATTCAACTGGGCTGCTGGCTTAATCTTCTTAATCACCGCGCCACTTGTACCGATGTTTATGGCGTTAGTTGGCATGAAAGCCGCGGATGCCAATAAAAAGAACTTTAAAGCACTGCAACGATTATCTGGGCATTTCTACGACCGCCTACAATCGATGACTACCATCCGTTTATTTCACCGTGCAGAATCTGAAACAGAATTATTGCGTGGCGCATCTGAAGTGTTACGCAAAAGCACTATGGATGTATTACGCATCGCGTTTTTATCCTCTGCGGTTTTAGAGTTTTTCACTTCAATCTCTATCGCTATTACCGCCGTCTATTTTGGCTTTAGCTACATTGGTGAATTGAACTTTGGCTATTATGGTGCGGGTATCACCTTATTCACTGGGTTATTTATCTTAATTCTAGCCCCTGAGTTTTATCAGCCATTACGTGATCTAGGGACTTACTACCATGCTAAAGCTCAGGCCTTAGGTGCAGCAGAAAGTTTGGTGGAATTTTTAGAAGCCGATGTAGAGGCAGCAAAATCGGGCAGCACCCCACTTCCAAACCCTGAATCCATCACCATTACGGCTGAAAATTTAGAAGTGTATAGCTCTGAGAAAAACAAAGATTCTCAAAAAATAAAGCTCGTAGGGCCTATTTCATTCTCAATGAACACCAGCCAAACCACCGCCTTAGTTGGACCAAGTGGTGCAGGTAAAACCAGCTTAATTAACGCAATTCTTGGCTTTCTTCCTTATCAAGGATCGTTAAAGATCAATGGCATTGAAGTGAAAGACCTTGATTTAAAAAGTTGGAGACAAAACATTAGCTGGGTCGGTCAAAATCCACTTTTAGTCAATGGCACTATTTATGAGAACGTCACATTAGGTCAGCAAAACATATCAGAACAAGAAGTAACTAAAGCATTAAAAGATGCCTTTGCTGATGAATTCATTGAAACTCATGGTTTGGATTATCACGTGAGTGATCGATCTGGCGGCCTATCGGTTGGACAAGCCCAACGCATTGCTTTAGCTCGCGCCATGTTACAAAACGGCCAGTTTTGGTTATTGGATGAACCAACGGCTAGTCTTGATGCTCACAGTGAGCACCTCGTCGCTACCGCACTGAATAACAACACTGTGGGTAAAACAACCTTGATGGTTACTCACCAGCTCGACCACTTAAAAACGGTAAAAAATATTCTTGTTATGCAATCAGGTCAAATTGTTCAATCTGGTCATTATAATGAAATTAAAGAAGTCGGATTATTTGCTCAAATGCTATCAGCAAAAGTAGAAATCGATAGCGAGAATAAGGGGAATTTAGATGCGTGAGTTAGCACCTTATCTCAAGTTATATAGAAAGCACTGGTTTAGTTTATCTCTCGGGATGCTCTTAGCTTTTGCGACCTTAGTCGCATCGATTGGCTTATTAACATTATCTGGTTGGTTTATTGCGGCGGCCTCTGTTGCCGGTTTAACCATTGCTCGTGAAACCTTTAACTATATGCTGCCAGGTGGTGGGGTTCGTGGTTTCGCCATGGCAAGAACTGCCGGGCGTTGGGGTGAGCGTGTTGTTAGCCACGACGCCACATTCAAATTGTTGGCAGATTTACGGATTTTCTTCTTTAAGAAGTTAACGCCGTTGATCCCTGGTCGTCTGTCTAAACTGCGTGATGCGGATTTACTCAACCGATTAGTGGCCGACGTAGATGCCATGGATCATGTGTATTTACGTTTAGTGAGCCCAATTATTGTGGGCATCTTTGGTATCGTATCGTTAACGTTTCTTCTTGCATGGTTTGATCTCACCATAGGCTTAACCCTTGGCGCGATTTTACTAACCTTGCTTTTGCTTTGGCCGATTATTTTCTACAAGTTAGGCAAGCAAAATGGTGAAACTCTCACGCAAAATAAAGCAAAATTACGAATTGCCACGCTGGATTGGGTTCAAGGGCACAGTGAATTAATTCTATTTGGTGCAGAACCTAAATATAGACAAGCCATTAGTGAACATCAGGATAACTTAGTAAAAAACCAATTCAAAAACGCGCATTATACTGGTCTTGCAAGTGCCCTACTTCTTCTTGCTAATGGTTGGAGCTTAGTTCTGATCATTTGGATGGCAGCCGATGGTGTGAATGGTCAACCACCAGGCCCAATGGTCGCTCTTATGGCTTTTGCAACCATGGCAAGTTTTGAGCTATTAATGCCAATTGCTGGTGCATTTCAATACTTAGGGCAAACACTTGAATCAGCCAGACGATTAAATGAAATTTTACATGCAACGCCTGACATTGTTTTCCCTGAATCCGGCACAGAACATGCCCAAGAATACAGCCTGGCACTAAACGATGTGAAGTTTAAATACTATGAGAGTGAAAATTTTGCGTTAGATGGTGTATCACTATCGTTAAAATCGGGGCAAAAAATGGCCATTGTGGGTCAAACTGGTTCGGGTAAATCAACGTTACTTCAGTTACTTACTCGTCAATTTGATATTACTTCTGGAGAACTGCATATCGGCAATAGTCCCATTACCCAGTGGACAGAAAAAGGCTTGCGCGAATCCATTTCAGTGGTGAGCCAACGAGTTGATATATTAAATGGCACATTAAAAGACAACTTACATTTAGCTAAGCCTACAGCGAATGATGAAGAGCTACTGAGCATTTTAAAACAAGTCGGTCTTGAACATTTAAATGAAGGTTTAGGATTAGACACTTGGCTAGGCGATGGTGGTCGTCAATTGTCTGGTGGTGAAAAACGTCGCGTTGGTATCGCTCGTGCTATTTTGCACAATGCACCAATTTTATTGCTAGATGAACCAACTGAAGGTCTAGATAAACAAACTGAACATCAAATCATGCAATTACTGGAACAGCATTCACAAGGTAAGACGGTTGTGTTTGTCACTCACCGCTTAGTCGGCCTTGATCGCATGGATAGTATTTGTTTAATGGAACAGGGTAAGGTCGTTGAACAAGGAACTCATCGTGAGTTACTGGCTCAACAAGGTTTATATCAGCGTTTACATCAACGCTTATAATCCTGACTTGAAGACATAAAAACGCCATGGTCACTTCAGATTAAGTTTCCATGGCGTTTTTGTTTGTGATGGATTTTTCTAACTTAAATAGCCTTAGGTTTAATAAGTTGTTTTGCTAACTTACGCGTTGTTTTGCTCAAACTCTTTCATAAAATCAACCAGAGCTTGTACCCCTTCTAGCGGCATCGCGTTATAAATAGAGGCTCTCATTCCACCCACTGCACGATGGCCTTTTAATGCTTGTAGGCCACGAGCTTCCGCTTGCTCCAAGAATAAAGCATCCAATTCAGGTTTAGCTAATTGGAATGGTACGTTCATTAATGAACGGTTATTGGCATGTACATTGTTACGATAAAATTCAGACTCATCAATGTATTGATACAAAGTTGCCGCTTTTTCACGATTGATTTTTTCCATCGCAGCAACACCGCCATTCGACTTCAACCATTTAAAAACTAAGCCCGATAAATACCATGCGTATGTTGGTGGCGTGTTGTACATTGATTCTTTTTCGAACAACACTTTGTAATTCAAAATACTTGGCAATGCTGAGTGAGCCAATTCAAGCAAGTCATCACGTACAATCACAATACATAACCCTGCTGGGCCAATATTCTTTTGTGCACCAGCGTAAATAACACCATACTTTGACACATCAATTTCACGAGATAAAATCGTTGACGACATATCCGCCACAATCGGTTTATCCGTTATTGGCAAATCATTAATTTCAATGCCGTCAATAGTTTCATTTGGGCAGAAATGAACATAAGCCGCACCTTTTGATAAAACCCAATCTGAAGCTGGGATAATCGCTGTTTTACCATCAATGATGGTCGATGCATTGATCACATTCGGCTCACAGTATTTTTGTGCTTCTTCAACAGCGCTCGCCGCCCAATAACCACCATCAATATAATCAGCTGTCTTTGCATTACCTAATAAGTTCATTGGTACAGCGGCAAATTGAGCACGTGCTCCACCTTGGCAAAAAAGAACTTTGTAATTACTTGGGATAGACAATAAGTCACGCAGATCTTGTTCTGCTTCCTCAGCAACCTTTAAAAAAGGTTTACTGCGGTGACTGATTTCCATAACGGAAGTGCCAAGCCCATTCCAATTAATAAACTCTTGTTGAGCTTGTTGCATCACTGCCTTTGGAAGACTTGCGGGGCCCGCACTGAAGTTATAGATAGGTTCCATGATAAATATTGCTCCTGCTACATACGATGAATGGTTTAAATGTAAAAATTACCTACAGTAATACCACTTTTTTTGTCGCCTTCAAAACACCTTTTTATAGGAAGCAATAAAAAAGAGGCCAAGTTGGCCTCTTTAATGTCCTGACAAGCGAAAGTTTACATAAACAATGGTGCGAGCAAGACAAAGAGCGGCATTTTTTTACCACTCTTAAACTCGACATTACCGTCTTTCACTTCACCGTTAATATGATAACCATCTGTTTTATGCGTCATCACACCTTGCTGAATTAAACCGTCTAATCCAGATTGAATGAAAGGAAACTCCGTCACCATTTCATTCGAAATAAAAGCATTGGTGCCACCAGTCAATGATGCTGGGATCGTCATTGGGTTTTGAGTCACATTTTTTTTACCCGCAGGGAAGTTCAGCGTTAAATCTCCATCAAAGTGACCTTTACGTATGGTCGCTTTGATTTTATTGACTGCGACACTAAAGCCTTTCTCGAACAAAGTATCAACTTGCCCCATTATCGATTTAACATTGTCATTGGTTAAATCTTGACCATGTGTTTGATACACATCCAATAACGCTGAGAAGGCTGGCATGTCGATATCATTAAACGACACTTCAAGGCCTAGGTCAGTTAAGGTGTCATCTTCAACATCAATACTGTCTACCGATATTTTATGATGACTACTGAAGGTTTTCTGTTCTGCTTTTTCTTCTGTGTTGAACTGGTAATTGAACTGGTGAACATTCACCATACTTTCTCCGGTTGGGGTCAACATGTTTACTTCACCTAAGGCTGCCTCTTGCTTACCCAACCAAAAGCCATTCACTTTTTTACCATCACCAGAACCACTAATGCTTTTTAGTAACAAGGATTCACCATTAGAAAAATGTCCATTAAAGCTTTCTAATTGATAAGCGAATTTAACGTGACCATCACGACTAATATCTGCTGTCATACTACCTGGAGATAATTCCAATTTAGAATTCAAGTCGTTTGCGAAATTAAATTCCATCTTTTCGCTTTTCATTTCAACGGACGATGAGCCATTAATATAAGTCACAGAATGAACGGTAGCTGGTAAGGCTTTATAGTCATCCAGTCTTGTATCAGAAGAAACGCTGAACAAACCATGATTAATTTGATGATCCAGTATAAAGCTCGTAGGAAGACCATTCAGTTCAAGTTGTTGCTTTAACGCTGGATCAACAACGGTGACTTGTGTTTGTGCCGTTGCAGTCAAATAACCACGATCGTATTTCACAATCTCTACTTTAACTTCTTTTTGATCCAGCTTTTGTATTGCATCTGTAATCGTCGATTGAGCAAATTGACCAATCGCTAACGGCCAACATGCAACAATGGCAACTGCCCCACCAATTGCTGCATACTTTTTCAAATTATTCATGTTGTTCCTTTCCGGTAAAATAAACTCAGTTTATCGTAATTTGAATTCACTTGTCATGACAAAGAGTTACATCTGTGAGAATGATGTAAAGTTCGCCTACATAGTAAGACAGTTTCGTCACAAGGTTACTCCAAGATGCAAGACCCACTTGGGTGTATGCCATTGAAACATTTTCTTTCCAAATTTAGGTAATCATAATGTAAGGATTACTCCAGAACGTTCCACTCTTTAGTAAAGTTTGTTAGTTTATATTCCAAGCCACTTGGGTATTAAATACTCGCCAAAACGGCATTTTAAAGTGACTGATGTATACATCTTGGTAAGCTTCTGCCAAAATTGTGCCATACAAGTAAAGAACGGATCGTCTTAACATTTTATGCTTATTTCTTAGTCGTATTTCTTTACTTAACTACCTATATTGTTTTAAGAAAAGGGTTTTCTTTCATGCGTAAGTTATTTATTTTTACTGGATGTTTACTTGCTTCAAGTTCTGTTTTTGCTGCAAGTGATAGCGCAAGCTCAGCGAACATGAGCAACTTCAATTACGATTACGTGGAT
This sequence comes from Vibrio rumoiensis 1S-45, assembly GCF_000286955.2. Lineage (GTDB taxonomy): Bacteria > Pseudomonadota > Gammaproteobacteria > Enterobacterales > Vibrionaceae > Vibrio > Vibrio rumoiensis_A. The sequence goes on along the minus strand of NZ_AJYK02000055.1, from coordinate 19,500 downwards.
GCTCGTATTGGATTAAGCCCAATGACTTTTGGTGCTGGTGTCAGTAAATCTATTCATCCAAATGCACACGCTATTTTGTCTCTTGATTCAGAATTCGACAACGATTACGACCTTTCCGCAGGTTTGGGGTTTCATGCTCCGGTGAATAATTGGGCAGACATTACCGGTGAAATGCTATTTAAAATGGTTGATGACGATACCAAAAAATTCGATAACGATGCTGGTATGGAAGTAAATATTGGTGTTAGACAATGGCTTGGCCCTCAATTTGAGGTTGCAGGTAAACTAGGTTATTACAAAATTAACAATGATGCTGATACTGATGATGTGTACGGCACCATTTCGGGTCGTTTCCATGCAACAGAATTGTTCTCGATTGGTCTTGAAGGAAAACTTAATTACATTTACGGCGATCAACTCATGATCACCACGCGCTTTAATTTCTAAGCGCAATATTTTTCTTCAACCTAATAAAAAACCTCGCATTTTTAAAGTGCGAGGTTTTTTGTAGATACATCAGAAATTAATGATGAACATTGGATAAAAGTTGCTGCCTTCTCGGCTCTTGAATAAGCTTCCAATGGCACCCATCTGCTGCACCTGCAAATTTCCACAATAAACGGATATCAACATCACCGCCATAAGCATCTTTCACACGTTTAAAGACGTCTTCAGGCCCCATTTGTAGAAAGGTTGTCACATCAGGTACACCGGCTTTTTTAACCATGCGTTCTAAGGTCAATTGCATATTAGGTAAATCACGCAATCTACGACTATCTTCCGACTTTTGAAATGCTCTTTCCTTTTTAGAGAATTCAATAGAGTCTTTAATGATGTCATCTAACAGTGCATCACCTTCGGTATATAGCTTTGTAATATCAAAGTAATTTACTGTTGCTACGGTTTGTTTTTTCACATGTTTGTATCTTTTGCATCCTTTTGCTTCGAGGGCTTCATCAAGACTACCACCACCACGAATAAAGATTATGCCATTAGAAATCAGAGCGTACATCGCATCTTCACTGAATAATCCAATACCACCAAACATCGAACGCTTTTGAAACGAGCCAAACTTGGTCACATACTCAAAAAATGACCTTTCCATATTACTGCCCATTTTGTAACCTCCATACTTATGTTTAACCCCCCGATCAAGACACAAGCGTCAATAACTGACTTTTTAACTGTAAACTTCCTTGTAACTAAATATTTGTTAAGTAATGAGAGCCACTCTAAAAACAAGTTATATTAATTAGAATTTTTATGACTGACTTCAATTAGAAATGATACTTCATGATGAAAATTAAGTAAGTGCGCAGCTCACATCACAAGGGTAAAAATTGCCGTGAAATGAGATTCCGATCGCAATTTTATCCACTAGTACACTTAAATAATAAAGATTAATTCGAACTAAAAATAATCAACCTTGTTGATATGAAACGTTTCAATTTTTAGTGCAAATTAATTCACCTCGTAAATAAATAACAATATTACTATTTTTATTCATTTTTATCATTAAGATAGTCAGTACTGTTCCCTACGGCCTTTACGTTAGGGTTATTGGATATAGACAGACTTAATCAATATATCCCTATTCTTCCCACAAACGTTGAGGTGTTTATGTATTCAGGCGTATTTATGATCTTCTTACCTTTGATCATCGGTTATTTTATCGCCTTACATAATGACGTTTGGTTAAGCCGTATTAATAAAACGGTGTCCTATCTTATTTATGTCATCTTGTTTTTAATGGGGTTGAGTTTGTCCGCTTTAGATAATCTAAGCAGCAACCTTCAAACTATTCTTCTTTACACGTCAACCTTCTTTATCACTATTGGACTTTGTAACCTCGCCGCGCTGCCATTTATCGATAAGTACTTTCCAGTCGAATCAACAGCAAAAGGTATCTCGCTTCCTATTTATATGATGGCGCTTGAATCCGCGAAATTAATCATTGTGGTCGGCGCTGGCTTATTAATAGGGCTTTTATTGCCATTCCAGTTACCGGGTATTAATGAATCCAGTGAAGCCATTCTTCTGTTGTTGCTTTTCTTTATTGGGATCCAACTGCGCAATAGCGGCTTAACATTACGACAAATCATTCTCAATAAACGCGGAATGATGATTGCGTTAGTGATTATTCTTACTTCTTGGTGTGGCGGAATACTGGCTGCGTATATTCTAGATATCCCACTGACGAACGCTTTAGCTATGTCCTCAGGTTTCGGGTGGTATTCATTAGCTGGAATTTTAATGGGTGACGCTTATGGCCCGATCTATGGCGGTGCTTCATTTATGCTGGAGTTATTACGTGAACTAGTCGCTTTGGTGGCCATTCCAATGTTAATACGCCGCTACCCATGTACTTCTATTGGGTATGCCGGTGCAACCGCAATGGACTTCACCCTTCCAGTGATTCAAAGCACAGGTGGTGTTAAATGTGTGCCGATTGCCATTGTTAGTGGCTTCATCCTGAGTATATTAGTGCCTGTTTTAATGCTGTTCTTTGTTTCTTTAGGCAGTTAAGATCATGTTATATCTAAGGTTACTTGGGTATAAGTACTGTTACGAAGCGTAAGGGTGATCACAAAGGCTCGCTTTTATTGATAGAATCACTGACTTATCTCGTTTACGGGTTTACAATGCTTCGGCTTAATTAGCCTCTATTCAAGGACTGACAATGAAAAAATTCGCCATTGCCCTTTTACTTTCCATGTCAAGTGGCTCTGTATTCGCAGCAAATAGCACCGATACTCAATGCTTAATCCAAAAATATGATGCTTATATTGATGCCTCTTTAACGTGGTACCAAGATCTTGTTTCGATTACGACCGAAACGCATCCAGACTTAAAAGAAGTCGGTGATTGGTTTTTAGCCGGACGCACTCACCACTTTGAACTCAATCGTGCCGCGGTAGATTATTACTTAGTTAAAGATCCATCGAAAGTCGCAACTGATGAGTCTGTTGAGTCATGGTTAAAATTGGAACAATCGGATATTAAAGTATTATCACAACGTGATGATGAGTTAGGCAAAATAGCGAAGACAACCTTCAATGATCGTCAGGCTCCACCTAACGAAAAAAACTACGAACTACGCTCAGCTTTCGCAGATTTATTAAGTCACCCAAGTAACATTAAGCCGGCTCTCGATAAATATAACAACGCCGTCGGCAAAGCAAGCGCTATAGAATGTAAGTAATCTACCACCTTTCTACCTTCAATATTGAGCGAGACTTTACCTATAATTTCATATAAATTATCTCGCTCAAATTTGAATATAATTAAAATACCAAAGAAGAAAGCCGTTTTATGGGATCTGATGACAAAATTGTAGATGTCAATTTTGAGAGCTTACTGCGTATCTTTACAGTACCTGAAGCTCCCGACTCCACTTTAGGAAATATCGAGCAAAAACTTTCTCAAAATCTTAATGAATTTTTGAGAGAGCACATCGTTGCAGAAGAAAAGCCGTTATCCGAGATCGAAAAAGATTTCTCCGATGCTGCCATTCCTGAAATTCCAAGTTTTGTCTCAGAACACACCCAGCACCTTTTAGATACTGTGGTTTCCCACTCGGTTCATACTTCCGCTCCAAGCTTCATCGGGCATATGACCTCGGCACTGCCTTACTTTTTGATGCCTTTATCTAAGATCATGATTGCGCTTAATCAGAACTTAGTAAAAATAGAAACCTCGAAAGCTTTCACACCTCTTGAGCGACAAGTATTAGGCATGCTTCACCGGCTTATTTATGGTGAAAACGACACCTTTTACCAACAATGGATGCACAGTGCCGAGCATTCTTTAGGCGCTTTTTGTTCAGGCGGAACCATCGCCAATATTACTGCGCTGTGGGTGGCACGTAATAATGCTTTAAAAGCAGATGGCCAATTTCAAGGCGTCGAAAAAGAAGGATTATTCAATGCCATGATGCATTATGGCTATAAAGGAATGGCTATTTTGGTTTCTGAACGTGGTCATTACTCATTAAAAAAAGCCGCCGATGTATTGGGTATTGGTCAACACAGCTTAATTTCAGTAAAAACAGATGACCAAAACCGTATTTGCCCGACATCACTCGAGCAAACTATCCGTGATCTTAAAGCTCAAAATATAAAGCCATTTGCCATTATTGGTGTCGCCGGTACAACCGAAACAGGTAACATTGATCCACTCGATAGCATTGCCGATATTGCAGAGCGTGAACAATGCCACTTCCATGTTGATGCCGCTTGGGGTGGTGCAACACTAATGTCGAATAATTATCGCCATTTACTAAAAGGCATAGAACGCGCCGATTCAGTCACTATCGATGCCCATAAGCAGCTTTATATTCCTATGGGCGCAGGTATGGTGTTATTCAAAGATCCAAGCGCTATGAAATCGATTGAACACCATGCTGAATATATTTTACGTAAAGGCTCAAAAGACTTAGGGGCGCATACACTTGAAGGTTCTCGTTCTGGTATGGCCATGCTGGTTTATTCCAGTATGCACATTATCAGCCGCCCAGGTTATGAACTCTTAATCGATCAGAGCATTGAAAAAGCACAATATTTTGCCGACCTCATTGAACAACAACCTGATTTTGAACTTATCTCTAAACCAGAGCTCTGCATCCTCACTTACCGATATGTTCCGGCAAGCACTCAGCAAGCCTTAGCCCTTGCTTCAGCAACAGAAAAAGCAGAGATACATCAGTACCTCAACGAGCTCACCACCTTTATTCAAAAGAGCCAGCGTGAAAATGGTCGCTCTTTTGTTTCTCGAACTCGCCTAACACCTAAAAAATGGGATCGTATGGAGACCAATGTTTTTAGGGTTGTGCTTGCCAATCCACTTACCGGAAAAGACATTCTTCACTCAGTAATTGAAGAACAAAGAGTCATAGCACAATCTAGCCCTGTGCTACTCCCTAAAATAAAAGCGCTCACTGAAAAAATCCTTCAAAGTTAAATCACATCAGCTTGATATAGGCTCTTTTTTGTACTGAATTAACATTGAATTGAAATTTTATTTCTAAAAGCTACATGGCACTCATCGTTATGGGGCTTTTTATCGCTTATTTACTTCAAAACACTTCCAAAACTGTAATTAATTTTGAGCTTTGTCATATTCTCAGAATAAAAAAATAACTGTATACGTCTTTCAAGCATATCCATGGTTATACTTTAACGATTACGTTGGCAACTTCATTCTTTGACTTAAATGTGAGCATTTCCGAGAGCAGTATGAATACATTAGAAAAGATCCAAAAAAACCTCGATATTTTCAGTAAATCAGAACGTAAAGTCGCAGAAGTTATTATTGAAGCGCCACAAACGGCGATTCATTCCAGTATTGCCACCCTCGCAAAAATTGCTAATGTCAGCGAGCCAACGGTTAATCGCTTTTGCCGTCGCTTAGACACCAAAGGTTTCCCTGATTTTAAATTACATCTAGCGCAAAGCCTTGCTAGCGGTACGCCATACGTTAATCGTAATGTTGAAGAATCCGACGGGCCAGATGCCTATACCTACAAAATATTCGAATCCGCTATGGCGTGTTTAGATGTGGCGAAAAACAGCATTGATCCTTACCAGATAAACCGAGCTGTCGATTTACTCACCCAAGCGAAGCGAATTTCATTTTTTGGCTTAGGTGCATCATCAGCCGTCGCTAAAGATGCGCAAAATAAGTTCATTCGATTCAAAATCCCAATCATGAATTTTGATGATATTGTTATGCAACGTATGAGCTGTATTAATTCAACTGAAAACGATGTGGTGGTACTGATTTCACACACTGGCCGCACCAAAAGCCAAGTAGAAATCGCCCATGTAGCACGAGAAAATGGTGCCACGGTTATCGCCATTACCGCCAAAGATTCACCATTGGAAGCGGCAAGCGATCTCTCTATTACCCTTGATGTGCCAGAAGATACCGATGTTTATATGCCAATGGCGAGCCGCATTGTCCAAATGACCGTAATTGACGTTCTTGCAACTGGGTTTACCTTACGCCGAGGCTCGGGCTTCAGAGAGAACTTAAAACGAGTTAAAGACGTATTGAAAGACTCCCGATACGACAAAGTGAATCCGTTTTAATTTTAATCACTGAACTCTTGATAGATATTACCTATTGAAATAAATGCTGATATCAACTTTAAATCCTCGATATCTTAAGGCATAGTGAGCGGCATAATGAAAGTAAGGAGAAAATCGATGTTTGTAGTAATTTTTGGTCGCCCTGGTTGCCCATTTTGTGTTCGTGCGAAAGATCTTGCCGATAAATTGAAAGAACAACGTGATGATTTCAACTACCGTTATGTTGATATCCACGCTGAAGGAATTAGCAAGGCAGATCTAGAAAAAACCGTTGGTAAACCTGTTGAAACGGTTCCACAAATCTTTGTTGACCAAGACCATGTCGGTGGATTCACAGAGTTTGAAGCTTATTCAAAAGCAAACTTAGGTCTGTACGATTAATATGCATATATAAATTGCATGAGGGTGTTGATAACATCTAATCCTCGCAAAAAGGTAATACGACTAACAGCCCTTCTTTGGGCTGTTTTTAATTGTATTTTTCACTTCCAATTCCAAATGTTTACTTGAATAAATGGATCCTAAATTCAAATTTGATAACCAAAAATTAACATATAAAAAATTAATATTAAAAAAGCATAATTTCTCTTATTCATTCCCAATTTATCCGATACACTTTAAGTATTCTTTACTGGTGTAAAAAGCCGTTTCTTTTGTTATACCCTTTCGCTTGAGATTACCGTGAATATAGACGTTGCTGCGCTCTTAAATCAAAACCCTATACTATTATTATTTGTTGTCCTTGCCATTGGGTTATCCATTGGCAAAATTCGATTTGGCAATTTCCAACTTGGCAATTCAATTGGTGTGCTGCTTACCGCGCTATTGATGGGACATTTAGGATTTGATTTTAATGCTGAAGCACTCACCATCGGGTTCATGCTGTTTATCTATTGCGTTGGAATTGAAGCTGGTCCCAATTTCTTTGGCATCTTCTTTCGAGATGGTAAGCACTACTTCTTTTTAAGCCTTGTCGTGTTAGTCACGGCCATTGGTCTAACCTATGGTCTTGGACATTTATTGGGATTAGATTTCGGTCTAACCTCCGGTATTATGGCCGGTTCCATGACCTCCACACCAATATTAGTAGGGGCGCAAGATGCATTAAATTCGGGTTTAGGTACGATCCCTGACGACATGCAATTAGCAACCATTTTAGACAACCTATCTGTTGGTTATGCACTTTCTTATCTGATTGGCTTAACCAGTATGATCATGTTTGCCAAACTGCTTCCAAAACTACAAAAAGAAAACCTAAGCGACTCAGCACAACGTATCGCACAAGAGCGTGGATTAGGTGGCGCTGGACAGAGAAAAGTTTATTTACCGATTATTCGTGCGTATCGCGTCGGACAAGAACTGATCGATTGGGCCGATGGTAAAAACCTTAGAGAGCTCGGTATTTATCGTCAAACCGGTTGCTACATTGAACGTATTCGCCGAAATGGTATTTTAGCCCACCCTGATGGTGATGCGATTTTACAACTTGGCGATGAAATTGCGCTCGTAGGTTACCCTGACAGCCATGCACGCCTTGATCCTAGTTTCCGAAATGGTAAAGAAGTATTTGACCGTAACCTATTAGACTTACGAATCGCAGAAGAAGAAATTGTAGTAAAAAGCGATAGTATCGCGGGTAAAAAGTTATCGGATTTGAATATCGCTGAATACGGTTGTTTCCTCAGTCGCGTGGTTCGGGCTCAAATTGAAATGCCAATGGATTTAAACATCGTGCTCGCAAAAGGTGACATTCTACAAGTCAGTGGTGAAAAGAGCCGTGTATTAGGGCTTGCCGAACGCATTGGTTTCATCTCCATTCATAGCCAAATTGCCGACTTATTAGCCTTCTGTAGTTTCTTTATCATTGGCTTATTATTCGGCTTAATCACCATGACCTTTGGCCAAGTCACTTTTGGCCTTGGTAATGCGGTAGGGTTATTAATTGCTGGGATCACCTTGGGCTTTTTAAGAGCAAACCACCCCACTTTTGGTTATGTGCCTCAAGGTGCGTTAAATATGGTGAAAGACTTAGGCTTAATGGTGTTTATGGTGGGTATTGGTCTGAGTGCTGGTAGTAATATGTTTGACTACCTCGGGCAAGTTGGTGCCAAAATCATCGGTGTCAGTTTCATTATCAGTGTTGTGCCTGTGGTATGCGCGTATTTGTTCGGTGCTTATGTTCTAAAAATGAACCGTGCTTTACTCTTCGGTGCCATTATTGGAGCTCGTACATGTGCCCCAGCAATGGATATTGTTAATGATTATGCTAAATCAACCATTCCTGCGCTTGGGTATGCCGGCACTTATGCGATTGCTAATATACTCATGACCCTTGCAGGCACACTATTAATCATACTCAGTTAACCCAATTACCTCATTAGTCCAAGTGACTCATTTCCATCAATAAAGCCGCCTTCGAAAATATATCGTTGGCGGCTTTTACTTTCATGCCTTGAATACTTCATATCATCTGTTAACTACGTTTACTCACACAACATTTACAAGGATAACAATGCTTCAAAGAACGAAGTGATCTGGATCTTATTTAAAGATATTTTAACTTTAAGAACAAGAAGTTAAGTAACTCCTAGACTATAGTCTATCTTTTCAATATTCAATTATTCACCCAAGCTCACAGTTTTTATTGATAGATTACTCTTTAATGAATAATGAATGAGTAAGTCCTTTTCTCAAATGGAAGCAAATGCGTCACGTTGTTTATACTCATTACTTTAAACAAGAGGTTATATAAAATGAAAAAGACATGGAACAAAACCATTTGTGCTGCGTTAATCAGCTCGGCGTTATTTACTGTAAATATTTCTCATGCCGCAGATGTAACAGCAAATGCTCAACCTGTCATGAATGTACAAAATCCTCTAGAACAAGAAAGTTATATACTCGGCGTTAATGCTTACTTGTGGGGCTCCACATTAGTGAGAATGGAAAATGTCTCACGCCTGTATACTGACTTATCTCAAAAACAATCAGATACCAGTTATCGAGCAGCATTGAACAATTTTGGTCATGCTCGCCGCCTACCGACCGATGTCGATAGTGATATGCCAACGGCTAACCGAGACACATTGTATTCCAGCGCAATTGTTGATTTAAGCAATGGCCCCGTTATTTTATCAGTCCCAGCAATTTCTGATCGCTACTACGTTATCGATATGTTCGACATGTGGCATAACCTGTTCCAATATGTCGGCACACGCTCCACTGGCACTCTAGCTCGTAATTTCATGATGGTACCTCCAGGTTGGAAAGGTACTGCTCCTCGTGATGTTGAGGTCGTTGAATCACCAACAACCAAAGTTTGGTTATGGGGACGTACTCAAGTTTTCAATGAAAAAGATTACCCGACTGTTCATGCCATTCAAGACAAGTACACCTTAACCTCGTTAAGCGAATACCAAGGCGGTAAAGCAACCAAAGTAAACCCACTACCAAAAGCACCGGGCGATGCTAAAGATCCTCTGAACTTCTACGTTCAGCTCGGTGAATACCTTAAAGCCAACCCGCTTCCAGAACGTCAACAAGCTTTGTTTGGCCAATTTAAGAAAATTGGTATTACTGAAAATGGCTTTGATAAGAGTCAATTATCACCCGCTCAGCAAAAACTATTGGCACAAGCCGTGGTTGATGGTCAAAAAATCGTAAATGTACAAGCTGCGAACCCGAGTGCCACTACAGCAAAAGATGGTTGGTATTACTCATTCCTATTAGATTCATTTGGCGATGATAATGCATTCCGCTCTTTAGTTTCTCACCCCTACTTAGGTGGGCAAGGCGCCAAAGAAGCGATGTATCCCATTGCCTATACCGATATTAAAGGCAAACCATTGTCAGGTCAGAATGATTACACCATGCATTTTGACAAAGAGCCGCCTGTAGGTGCGTTTTGGTCGGTCACGGTTTACGACGCTAAAACCAAATTATTAGTAAAAAATGAAATCCAACGCTTCAACATTAACGATCAAACACCGATCACCAAAGCGAAAGATGGATCTTTTAATTTACACTTCTCTCATCAAAAACCAACGGATGACACATTATCTAATTGGGTACCATTACCAAAAGATGGTTTCTATGTCATCACGCGGATGTACATTCCGACGAAAGAAGTTCTCGATATGAAATGGACGGTACCTGCGATTCAGCCTGTTACCCAATAATTCACAACACCCCTTAACCGAGGTAAACATGAAAGTAAAAACCTTTACCAAATCAGCGCTCGCTGTGGCGGCAGTGGCATCATTTGGTGCTCATGCTGCTCCATCGCAGCCAAATATTTTAACCATCATGCTCGATGATGTTAGCCCTGCTGACTTATCGGCATACCACCGTGGCCTAGGTGCGATTGAAACACCTAACATCGATCGTATTGCAAAAAGCGGCATGATGGTCAGTGACTATTACGCTCAAGGCAGCTCAACCGCTGGTCGTTCAGCCTTTATTACGGGTCAATACCCTATTCGTACTGGTTTGACTACTGTAGGTCAACCGGGTTCTCACATCGGTATTCAAGATTCAACCCCAACATTAGCGCAAATGCTAAAAGATAAAGGGTATGACACCATCGCAGTTGGTAAATCTCACATTGGTGATCGTAATGAATTCCTTCTAACTCGTCACGGTTTTGACGAGTTCTTCGGTTTCCTATACCACTTAAACGTAATGGAAATGCCAGAGCAACCTGAGTTTCCAAAAGATCCAAACTTTGTAGGTTACCCACGTCATGTAATCCATACTTTTGCAACCGACAAAGATGACCCAACGGTTGATAAGCGTTGGGGTAAAATTGGTAAACAAACCATCGAAGATAAAGGCGTTCTAGGTTCTGAGCGCATGAAAACCATCGATGATGAATTCTTTGCTTATGCTGGTGATTGGATCACTAAACATAAACAAAAATCACCAGACAAGCCGTTCTTCATGTGGCTTAACCCTTCACGTATGCACCAACAAATTCATGTTAAAGATGAATACTTAGGTGCAAGTGGTCACACAGAATACTTTGATGCCCTAAAAGAGCTTGATGATCAAGTCGGTGTATTACTCGACCAACTGGATAAGCAAGGCTTAACCAAAAACACCATCATCATGTTTACTGCCGATAACGGTATTAACCTAGACCATTGGCCAATGGCGGGTACCGCTCAATTTAGAGGCCAAAAAGGCACAACTTGGGATGGTGGGTTCCGCGTACCAATGCTTATAAGCTGGCCGGGACACATCCCTGCTGGATCTTACACGGGTGAGTTCATGACCTCTGAAGACTGGGTACCAACCCTAATGGCAGCGGCGGGTGATACCACAGTTAAAGAACGTTTACTAAAAGGAACAACCATTGATGGCGAGCAATTCAAATCTCACCTAGATGGCTACAACCAATTAGATGTTTTGACTAAAGGTGGCAAGAGCGAGCGTCAATTCTTCCCTTACTATAACGAAACGAGCTTAAACGCGTTCCGTGTAGGTAAATGGAAAGTGAACCTTCGTACGAAGAGTGAATGGTTCGCAGAGCCTCAAGAATGGCCTGTTGGCATGCTTTACGACCTAAAAGCCGATCCTTATGAGCGTACTCCGGATACTCGTGGTTGGTTCCTATGGGTAAAAGAGCGTTCTTGGGTAGTGCCAATTTTACAAAAACAAATGATGGAATATCAAAAATCGCTAAAAGCGTTCCCACCAGCACAAGACGCTGGCGGTATTGGTATGTCATCTAAAGGCTAAGAAATTCTATTAGCAATGAAAAATCCGAGTATGTTGATTATACTCGGATTTTTATTTTCACTTTGTTATCAATCCAAATTAATTAAAGTTGACGTGAAGTGATTAACAAGCCGGGTATAAACTTGAAATTTCTCGCCTTAATTTGGCTCAATACGCGTATAATGACGTGAATGAACTCATAATAAAAACAACCCATTATTGTTACATCATGGGATAGGAAGCATTAATGACAACCGCTCAATCAACCCCAACGATTCCGTATAGCATCTTCATTAAGGCAGAAAGTGCCAAATGTAATCTTGATTGCCATTATTGCTATTACTTACGCAATGAAGAAAAGAACTTACCGGGTATGGATGTCGAATTGGCAGAAAAAGTCGTCAAAGATCATATCCTTTCTCAACCAGAAAAAAGCCCACAAGTCGATTTCATCTGGCATGGTGGTGAACCTATGATGCGTGGACTTGAGTTTTACGAACAAGTCGTTACGGCGCAAAAAGCCACACAAACCAAAAAACAAATTGTGAATACCATTCAAACCAATGGCACCTTGATTAACGACCGTTGGGCGCAATTTTTTAAAGATGAAAATTTTATGGTTGGGATCAGTATTGATGGCCCTAACCTCATTAACGACATTGCTCGCATAGATAAAAAAGGCCATTCTTCATTTGAACGTACTATGCGTGGCCTTGAGCACTTAAAAAAGTTTGATGTCGAATTCAACACCCTTACCGTGATCAACAACAAAAGCTACAAAATGGGAAAAGAGATCTACTCATTCTTAAAAGACAACGGTAGTGGCTACATGCAGTTTCAACCGTGTATCGATCATGAAATGGATCGCCGCTTTGACTATGACTGGACACTAACCGGTGGCCAATGGGGAGTGTTTCTTTGCGATGTGTTCGATGCATGGTGTGAAGACATTGGCAAAACCTATGTGCAATTTTTTGAAAACTGCTTAATGATTTTAATGGATTACCCAAGCCAGATGTGTCACCACGCACCAACGTGCGGCCAGCAGTTAATGATGGAATCGGATGGTCGCGTCTTCAGCTGCGACCACTTTGGCTACGATGAATTTAAAATTGGCCAAGTTAAAACCGATGAAGGTACACAAACCGCAACGGAACTGGCACAAATGGTGTCCTCTCAAGAGCAACGAAAATTTGGGCAAGATAAATTCGATACGCTGAGCGATAAGTGTAAAACCTGCGATTTCTTAGCATTATGCAACGGTGGCTGTCCGAAAAACCGTGTCGGTAAATTTGTAAATGCCAATAAAGTAGAACAAGACCACAACGTATTGTGTGAAGGCTATGAAATGTTCTTCAAATACGCCCTACCACGCCTTTTAAAGATGACTGACGCTATGAAGCAAGGTTACTCACCCGCTTTCTACAAGCTCGTGTAGTAAACTTTTAAAGCTTGATATACAAGAATGCCAGCACTTGATGCTGGCATTCTTGTATTAGGAGTAAATCTAACTCATTTTTGGACAAAAATGAGCTAGGAACATGGCTTATTTAATCTCATTTCAGATAATAAAATGTATGGGAAGTCTCTAAGGTGACCAGTTTTACTTGGCCGCTACAACTACTTTTCAGGTGCCTGATGCTGTTTGACAATGAATGCGATCACTTCATCATTTAAGCAAGATTGACTGACATATTGCCGCTGTTTACCCATATGAAAAACAATCCCTAAATCGCCTTGTTGGACTTGATCGATTTTATCCCAAGCGATGCGACGACTATTAGCAGGGCTTTCATAACGCACACCGCTATCGTCTACGTGAAACGTCACTTTACTTCCAGAGCCAGTACTGTAGGTTTGTCTCCACACCCACCAAGCTCGGTGAAAGTATACATTCAGCACCTCAACTACACTCAGCACAATAAAAAACCACCCAAGATAACTGCTAGGTAATAGTTTGAATTGAACGACGATGCCACCAAAAATAAGAAAAAACATGGCTTTTAAATAGGATCTAGGAAACGTAGAAGGACGGCTTGTTTGGTCATAGCACTCTTCAAAAAAAGGTTTATCGAGAGTGTATTGTGTAGTGAAATCAAAATCTTTAGACATATTGGGCTACTTTGACGTTATCGGTGAATGAGGTTCCGTCGTGAAGACAGTGACCATTTGTATTCTTGAGGATATTTATTTGCTTTGATTTAAGGTGTCAGTCTCGGTTCTGGAAAGTTAATTTGCTTCGTCTCTAGCAAGCTTCTGGACATAAATGAGTTTCAGGGATTCTAATATTAGTGATTCATGAATAACTTTTTATAAGGCAGTTTGCCAATTAATACGCCTTTGTACAGTGCGCACTTTGTCTAATTATGGTTAATGGTGCATCTTATCTAGACGAAGTAATTATTAAATTTAGCTGAACCTACATTGATTTCTTTCTTGGTAGGACTATAAAGAATTATTGTCAAAGAACTTAAATCAATATAATTCATAGAAATCACCATGCTCAATCGAGGTGGTGGTTTGTGTCTGTTTGACAATTTGTCCTTATGACTATTAAAAGTGATTATCAATGAAAAAAAATAAGACAGTACCTTTAATCTGGGTTGTAACATCTTGGGCTGTGATTTGGTTAGGGTTATACACCATGAACTTTTATAAACTTCCTATAAGCAATGATCCTGAACCTTGGGCACATTTTTCAACATTCTTTAGCGGTGTAATAATTGGGCCACTTACGTTTGTTGCTTCAGGAATAGCGGCATGGTTTGTTTATAAAACATTAGAAATTGAACGCAAAAATTACAGAAAAAATGTCGCTATAATTGAAGTGGACTCATATAAAGATAAACTTTTAAGGTTTAAAGAGGCTTTCGATGAAAAAATCAATCTTCAAGTAAACAATAAACATTTTCACAATGAGCTAAAAGGGAAAAAAATTGTTGAAATACTACAAGAGTACGCAGATACAACTAGGGTTCTTACTAACGAAGAAAAGCAAGAGATGCTGAAGCTTGCTCATTCCATTCTTGGGAGTGTAAACGTTCTTGTCCAATGTGCTTATACGTATAGCCATATGATGAATCATAAGATAATTGAAACAGAAGACGAGAAGGAAGCTCATGTCTGTACAGAGTACTTTATCTGGTATCAACGCTATAGCATACTTGCTCTTAACTTAATAAAAATATGTGAACCAAATAAAATAGAAGAAAATAAGTATTTTCAGTGCTTATTCGTTCTTGAAACTGATAACGAAAACCACTTCATAAAAAAATCACTTAGTTCATAATTATTGAAGCCATTTAAGCGCACTCTGTTGAGTTGGTCGAATTTACCCCGTGATATAACACGGGGATTCACGACGAACAGCATTAGAAGAATGGATAACTTCTAGTAAGGGAAAAGCTCATGAACGGGTTGTGAATGACTAAAAGGTCTAGATTACAATGGGGCATGCTCGTGACAGAAGTGATTGGCCTGACGCGAGCGTGTTCCTACTTAGCCTAGCTTACCGGTACCGTAAAACGTCTCTGGGTATAATTTTTTTACGCAGTCAAACTAAGCTCTGATAAGGGTACTCATTTTTCGTATCAAATCACTAACCCGTTGACAAGGCGACAGAATTAACTTACCTTCTATTGGACTAAATTGCAGTCGGCTATCGAGTACGTTACTCACTTTTCCGCTCCCCTCTATTGCACGGGAGGTTTCAGCTGCAAATCCGGACACTGCTCCGGTTAATTCTATATGTGAAACCTAACTCCCATTTTTATTGGAGAAAACTATGTGCAGGATAGATGCGCCATTTGGCAATCGCTCCCTCGATGAAAAAAAAGATCCCGTCGAACGTTTCGTACAAGCACTTGACGAATTTGAAGTTAAAGACAATTTCCGAACGTTATTGATTAAACACCTGTCAGAAAACTGGATTGATGTTTTTTACAGTTCTTCCCGTCTTGAAGAAGCGTTGACTACTGCTAACGAGCAGAACTCTGAACCAGAAAAATGCATAGCGCTTGCGTTTTGCCAAAATGTAAATATACGCTTTCGGTTACAGCCATTTCGTGATGACGATTCTTATAGAGAGTCATTGCTTTTTAAATTTTTGGCTGATGTGGCAAGCACATATTTTCCAACCTCTCCTCACGGTTTCTATAAGGCGGGGATAGAAAGACATCTTCACTCATATGCTTGGTTTGTTCGAAATCACTATGGTGATGAGTTTTTTCTCACCAAAGAGTTCTTTAATGATGAAGCATTTAGCTCTCTAAATGAAAATGAGAGAATGCACATTCTTTGGGATTGCTTCTACTTTATCGCGCCAACGTTTGACTGTTTAAACAATCATTCAGACGACTCGGCCTTAGTTAATGGACTACTATCGCTAGCTTCATCAAACGATGATTCTAGCTCCCCTAGCGAACACGCTCAATCAATCCAACTAGGTCTAGAGTTCTTAAGAGCATGGCTCAAATATGATGCTGAAATGGGACGAATTTCTTTCAACCCATCTAGATTTTTCTGGGACTCCCCTTGGCAAAGACTTGAGTCACTAGTTTGGCAAAAAGACTTTGATGACGAAGAGGCCAAAAGCTCTGTAACTAACTGGCTCAACAACACAAAGCGAGATCTTGAGAAGGTTCTAATTCTTAATTTCAACGTAGACAGTGTTGGAGATCTAGAGGCTAAAGAGTGGGCGAACCACATAGATCAATATTTTAGCGATATCTACCGTCACATTCAGATTGATATTGACTGGAGAACATACGAACACGATAAGTTCGATATTCGTCTAAAAAAAGAGCTTGAGGATTTATGTTCTCAGTTAACTCCTAAACAATTAGAAGCATGGATCCAATGGTCAATCCAGCAAGATTTTGACCATATTTTGAGCAGCAAACAAATATTGCCAGAATTGTCTAAAAGCTCTGAGAGATGGGTATGCGAAACTTTCTTTGGTGTTTGGAAAGATCTTTTCTTAGCAAACTTAGATACGTTAGAAGCTCGCGAACAACTTCATGTTTTATCTGCTACTTTTCCTGCAAGAAGGGGAGAATCATCCGAATTTATCCGGGCCTGTTTTGAATGGTGGCGTGGGCTGTTTAATCAGCTTCCAGAAACAAATGGTTTTCCTAAAACGTTAATCCCTGAGTGGACGGTCACCGCCACTCGTTGTTTACACGAGCAAAACCTATTTCCATACATCGATAAAAGTATAGGGATTTTAAGAAAAGAAGTGACCGGAGCATGCCAGCCTGAAGAGCAGAAAAGGCATGATGACCAGCTCAAACAGCTACTAGAAGGGCTTGATCGTTTACATCCTAACAAATCCTTTCGTCATCGATTGTTACTAATGCGCTCCTATACTCTACCGCTAACTGATGAATCGATTTCTTTGGGAAGTCCATTTAACCAAAGTAATTTAACTCAATGGTATATTCCTGTATGTGATCTAGCTACTCGGCTGTTTGAGAAACACCTAGATGTTAAGTTGACCGAGTCAGCTGAAAACCGTTTGAAAGCTTTGATGGGACCTTATGTTACATGCACTAATGAGTTAGCAGAGTTTTGCCTAAGCCGTTTACGCCTTCGTAAAGGTGAAAAAGCGAGAGAAAAACAATACACAGCCGAACAAATAGTTGAGCAGTCTTCAGTTTGGCGACAAGGGTACTTAAAGGCATTAACTGAATTAGGGGTTGACCTTAACGGTAAAGTTCATAAGGCAGTGTATTTCATCAAACAGTCAGACCCTGATCCTGATGTACGAGCAATCGCAAGTGAATGTTACAAAGCAGTCCGCAGAAGAACAAAAAAGAATTCTACTATTCCTGATTTGAAGCGAGGCATTATTGCAGCTGAATGGTGGCTACTTATCTGCCAACGACAAAAACTTGGTATGGTAATAAACCATGAGGACGCCCTCAAAACGAGACGTAACTTAATGCGCACCCCATAAACTACATTTAATTCATTCATCCAATCTTGGTGTACTGGAGCCTGATGCTCCTACTCTGACGCTTACCGTCCGCCATGTAAAAACTTTATGGCCTACAAGAGTAGGCCTGTCAAGGAGTATACGTATGTCTACAGAAACCCACCTTATTACTAACACAACGAACGAAACGGCCTCTAGTCATAGTCAGTTAAATGAACTCGTAATCAACTGGCACATAACAGAGGCGTGCAACTATAACTGTACCTATTGCTTTGCTAAGTGGGGAAAACCCAATGAACTGCATCGTTCATTGGATGCAATTGAAAAACTGCTCGACAAGCTAGCTAGCTATTTCATTCATGGTGACCCAGAGATAAAAAGAACTCTTGGTTACCAAGATGTACGTTTAAATTTCGCTGGTGGTGAGCCAATGCTATTAGGTAGCTCGTTCTCTACGGCCTTAGGGCTGGCAAAACAAAAAGGATTCAAAACTTCAATTATTACTAACGGCAGCTACCTGCTAAGAAGTCGTTTTGAGTTACCTCCTAACACTTTAGATATGGTTGGTATCAGCTTCGATAGTCAACAACATCTAGTAAGAAGAGAGTTAGGTCGTATTGATAGAAAAGGCAATTCATTTAACATAGATGATCTTAAGCTCGCAATCCAACATCTATCGCACACTCAAAAAGGCTTGAAGACCAAAATAAACACTGTTGTAAATGTTCTAAATTGGGAAGAAGACTTCTCTCCGCTAATTTCCACTATGTCGCTAGATAAATGGAAAGTTCTTCAAGTCATGCCAACTGGTAAGAGTGACTTGCTAGTTTCAGATGAACAATTTAGTAGTTTTGTTGAACGACATTCAGGCAAAGGCTTACCAATCTCCGCTGAATCAAACAATACAATGACTGAGTCATACTTGATGGTTGACCCAAACGGACGTTTTTATCAAAACTCTAAAGGTATGTCTGGTTATAGTTACAGTGAACGTATTACTGATGTGGGCGTAGAGACTGCATTAAACCAAATAAACTTCAATTGTAATCGTTTTAAGTCTCGTTACTATGCTGGAAAACCATCCAACATTTGTGGTGAGGTGTTGGCATGAAAAGTGAAACGTGCTTAGGGAAAGTATCCGGCAAACCTTTAAGCTTTTATTATACGGAGTTTGAAGCACAAAGCGCAGCTGAATACTCCAAGAATGTTTATGACAATGAGTTAGCGCCGTATGAATGTCAAAGGTGCAATTACTGGCATTTATCGCCAAAATGTAGAATGACTCCTAGTCAAAAGTGTAGCAAATGTACATCTGCTACCAATGAGTATAAAAATTCGTACTTAACTAGCAAGGAAGCAAAAATTAGAGCAAGTATTATTTACGAAGAGCAAGGCATTGCGTTAGAGGTTTATAAGTGCAGGCATGGTAACGGTTGGCATCTAACCAAAGCCAGAAATTACTAATTCCCTCGATTACACATCCGCTCAGGAGTGGGCTGTACCGCACCAGTGCCCACTTCTACTGGCTCTAAGGCGCTTTTGTCCCAAAGTGACTCAAAACCATCTTCAGCATATCTCCGGGCAACCGATTTCTAACTGCTCACCTTTAATGAATAATTGTGCAGTCACATATATTTCTCTCACATGAATTTTATTGGGGGAAACTTGGAAGCAGGACGACAAGCTATTTAATGAGAGAAAATGACAATGGGGCATAAATGAGCTAGCGCCCTTACCGTCACCCCGCACATGAGCCTA
>NZ_AJYK02000054.1 GCF_000286955.2 Vibrio rumoiensis 1S-45 | reverse complement strand
ACACCCCGTCATTCCTGAGGAGCCGTAGGCGACATCAGGAATCTTCTACAACAACATAGACAAAAACTGCTGCAAGCGTGGGTGTTCCGGGTTATCAAAGAAATCATCAGGGCTTGAATCCACCAGCAACTCGCCATCTTGCATAAACAAAACACGGTCGGCGACTTCACGAGCAAAGCCCATTTCATGTGTCACTACCACCATTGTCATGCCTTCATTAGCTAAGCTTTTCATGACCTCTAACACTTCCCCTACCATTTCAGGATCAAGCGCCGAAGTTGGTTCATCAAATAACATAATATGGGGCTTCATCGCCAATGCGCGAGCAATTGCTACACGTTGCTGTTGGCCACCCGACAAATGGTTCGGGTAGTTATTCATGCGATCGGCCAAACCCACTTTTGCCATTAAAGCTTTAGCATCAACTTCCACGTCCGACTTTTTACGCTTTGATACCACCATCGGTGCGAGCATTACATTTTCTAATGCCGTTTTATGCGGAAACAGGTTAAAGCTTTGGAACACCATGCCGACGTTTTCACGCAAAGTATTAATATTGGTTTTGCGTGCGTACATATCCGTACCATCAATTTCGATTTTACCGTCATTAATGGTTTCTAGCTGATTCAGCGCACGCAGAAAAGTAGACTTACCAGATCCCGAAGGCCCAACAATTACCACCACTTCACCACGCTTAACCGAAGCAGACACATTTTTTAACGCATGGCAGCCATTTGGGTACACTTTATTGATCTTCTCCGCGACGATCATCGGCTCACCTTGTAAGGTCGGTGAATAGGTTTCATTAGAATTAATCACTGACTGCTAACCTCTTCTCTAACACTTGAATCGCCCACGACAAACTGCCGGTTAAGATCAAGTACAACAATGCCACAGTAAACCACACTTCAAACGGTGCAAAACTGCCACTCACCACTTCACGTCCAGCTTTGGTTAAATCGGTAATCGCAATCACCGACACCAAAGAAGAGTCTTTAATCAGGTTAATAAATTGCCCCGCCATTGGCGGTAAAACCCGCTTAAACGCTTGAGGTAAAATGATGTACGTCATGGCTTGCGGGTAACTCATCCCCAAAGAACGAGACGCTTCCATTTGCCCTTTATGAATAGACTGAATACCAGAACGAATTATTTCGGCCACATAAGACGCAGTGAACATAGAGAGCGCCACCACACCAGCGGTAAAACGTTCTAAATCTAAAACCGTACCAATGAAGAAATACACAATAAATATTTGTACCAACAGAGGCGTACCACGTATCACTTCAATATAACTAATCGCTAAATTACGCAACGCAATATTACTGGATAAACGCATCAGCGCCACCACCATGCCAATCACCACCGCAAACACCAAAGACAATAATGACAACTGAATGGTCACTATTACCCCTTTACTCAAGGTGCCTAAATGCCATTGGCTACGTTCTGCTAACGTGTCGCCTTCAAATACCAAATCGCCATCGGAAACGTGCAGGTTTTTAAATTTAGATAAATCCATCAACTCATCACCAGCAACCGATTGTAAAATCAGCTTACCTTTAGCATCCTTAACAATGTCGCCATCTAGAGGCGCAAGGATCGATTCTGGTTGAACATTGACAATATAAGGAAGGACACGCTCCCAATTCCAGTGGTAATTGATGCGTGAGGTTGATAAATAAACAAGGGAAAACATCGCGACAATAATGCCGACGAAGACAAGGTTCCAAAAAACTTTATTCGGTCTAGGTTGCATAATAGCTCTCTAATTATAACGATCTGATTAACAACTTAAAAAACAGATGACGAAAACGGCAGGGGAAAATCCCCACCGTTATGTCGCGTTATTACTGAACTTTATCCAGCCAAGATGCTGACTTAAACCATTTGTCGTAAATACGATCGTAAGAGCCATCGCCCTTGATCTGGTTTAAGTAGTTATTTAGGAAATTTAAGAAATCAGGATCACCCTGACGAATAGCAAAACCAAGCGGCTCAAAGGTAAATGGCGTATCTAAGTGTGTCACTTCACTTTCATGCTGCGCAGTATAAATAGCATTAAATGGTAAGTCGTACACGAACGCATCAGCTTTACCGTTCGACACTTCTAACGCGGCATCCGCAGTGGTTTCAAATTTGTTTTGCTTGGCTTTAGGAAGGAAGCGATCCGCAGCCACGATACCTGTGGTGCCTAGCTTAGTCGCAATGGTGTATTTTGGATCGTTAAGCTCGCGGTAGCTGGTGATTTTACCTTTGTGCTTCGCATTAAGCAGAATACTTTGGCCGATAACCACATAAGGTTGGGTGAAGTTCACTTGCATATTACGTTTAGCAGTAATCGTCATGCCGCCCATGATCACATCACATTTATTGGTGATCAACGCTGGAATAATGCCATCCCACGAGGTGTTAACTGGCGTGAATTTCACATCAATCGATTTAGCTAACATTTTGCCTAAATCGACATCAAAACCAATGAACTCACCATTTTTAGCTTTCATCTCAAAAGGCATATAACCGGCATCAAAACACACACGCAATTCGCCCGATTTTGTAATGTTTTGAAGTGTTGTATCTGCCATCGCAGAACTTGCAGCAAAAAGTGATGCCGAAAGAGCGGCCACTTGAAGAATTTTTTTCATAATAACATCCGTATTTATTGTTATAAACCAGGCTACATCCAAATGCCTGCTGTACCTTTTGTATGATAATCAACCAAATCGAATCAAAACGACCAAAATTTAGGATAATCAAACAAACCGTCACACTTTTATAACAAACCTATCAATACTATGAAACCTTTAATTCAACAACCTTCTAGTTCAACGCACATAAAAAAAGCCAACGAGATACCCCGATGGCTATGACAATTTCGCTTTTATACCTGCTTAATAAACTAAATATTTAACAAACCTAAATATTTAACAAACCTAAGCTTACTGAGTGAACTTTTGACCGACTAGCCTAAGCCCATCATATTGTTCAAAAACTGGGAATGCTTTGTTTTCCTTTGAACGAGCTTGCCACACCAAATCGCCAATGCAATCTGAAGGATTAAAACCTGTTGGTGCTTCAAGCAACAATTGACGAATTTCTTCATGGTTAAATTCATGACAAGCTGTATCTAATTTCCCCATCAATTCGCAATATTTATCATTGCTCCAATACACTTCATTAGCGGTCATGATCCGATTATGCTCGGTTTCTTGTACACCATCATCACCAATCAACAGCTCTTCAAACAGCTTCTCACCTGGTCTTAACCCAGTGAATTTAAATTCAATATCGCCATTAGGGTTATCTTCCGATTTAATGTCTAAGCCCGACAAATGTACTAGGTTAGTAGCAAGGTCAACAATTTTAACAGGCTCGCCCATATCCAACACAAAGACATCGCCCCCTTTCCCCATTGCGCCAGCTTGAATAACCAACTGAGCCGCTTCTGGGATCGTCATAAAGTAGCGAATGATTTCTGGATGAGTGATTGTAATCGGGCCGCCCAATTTAATCTGGCGTTTAAACAATGGGATCACTGAACCAGAAGAGCCTAGCACGTTACCAAAACGCACCATGCTAAAACGTACAAATGGTTGATTTTGCTCTTTCTTCTTCATTTCTTTTTCAGCTAAAGCTTGTAAGCCCAATTCGGCCATGCGCTTGGTTGCACCCATCACATTGGTCGGGCGGACCGCTTTATCTGTCGAAATTAGAACAAAATTCTTCACGCCAGTTTCAATCGCAGCTTTGGCGGTATAGTACGTACCAAACACATTATTGCGCACCCCTTCCACCACGTTATATTCCACCAATGGTACATGTTTATAAGCCGCAGCGTGATACACAGTATCTACCTGGAAAGAACTCATTACTGCCACTAAACGGTTAATACGCTGAACAGAACCAAGTAAAGGAACAATATTGACACTTAACCCTTCAAGCTCAACCAGTTCTGTCAGCTCTTTATCGATGGCATACAACCCAAACTCACTCAACTCAAACAGTACTAAGGTTTTAGGTTGCTGCTTAATGATCTGACGGCATAATTCCGAACCAATCGACCCTCCGGCACCTGTCACCATCACCACTTGGTCTTTAATATTCGATTGAAGCAAATTCGAATCAGGTACTACCGCCTCTCGCCCTAATAAATCTTCAATCGGCACATCAATTAATTGATCGATGCTGGTTTTTCCGGTCACAATATCAATCATTGCCGGTACAGTTTGAACTTCAAGTGGGTATTCCAACAAAGTATTAATAATATCTCGACGTTGAATACGAGTGGCAGAAGGCACCGCAAGCAGGACTTTTTTGATTTTATATTTAGCAATTAATGCTTCCACACTATTTGGGGCATAAACGGCAATACCAGAAATAACCGTATTGGCTAATGTAGGGTCTTGGTCAATAAATCCAACCACTTTATAATTAGAAGGCTGCATTAAAAGTGCTAATTGACGGCCAGTATCTCCAGCCCCATAAATCAACACGGGTTCTCGCTTACCTACGAGGCCAAGATGGGTCATGGTGAGATTACGAATAAACATGCGAGAGCCACCACACAGCATATACATCAGAGCAGCATAAATGAATGGAATCGAGCGGGGTACATCGGCATTATAAAAGTAAGCAAATAAAATGATTAACAATGCAGACAACATCGAGCCAAATGTAATATTTATAATCGCTTTAAAGTTTAGGTAACGTAAAATGGCGCGATATAAGCCTAACTTGGTAAAAATTAACAACGTAATAGGAATCGTTGATATTAATACAAGATGATTACCTGCATCTAGGCTACTTAAATCAGCTAAACGAATCCAATGTGCAAAGTAAAATGCCACGGTAATAAAAAACGAATCAATCAACAAACTGATTATTCGCTTTACTGGCCTTGGCAACCCCCATATATAATTAAATTTCTGAATAAATTTAGACATATTAAAATTCTTCAAAGTAATACAAAGAAAGCATCAAAGGTTTCTTTGTGAATAAAAACGTATTCAGTTACCAACAATCCTTGTTAGTGTGATAACTATACTGCTGATTTAACCCTGCTTTATTTAAACTTGGGCTTGAACTAACACTGTACGAATAACCGAGACCGTTAATTCAATTTCTGCTTCTGTTAAGGTTGGATGCACCAAAAACATTAAGCTAGTTTCCCCTAACTGCTTGGCATTGGGTAAGGCACGCTCAGGTTTAAACCCTGTACCTTCAAATGCTTTTTCATTATAAACCTCAGAACAACTTCCTTGAAAGGCTGGTACTCCTTGTTTAACAATCTCGTCAACAATACGATCACGATTCCAACCTTCTTTTAGCTGTTCTGGTTTAACAAATAGGTAGTGTTTATATTCAGCATGTTCAACCTCAGGCATTACATTAACACGACGTACCAAGGGTAAATCGGCCACGACATCATCAATGCGTTTTGCATAAGCTTGTCGAACGGCTGTCCATTCACTCATACGAGTTAACTGAATACGACCAATCACGCCTTGCATTTCTGTCATGCGCCAGTTCGTTCCAAAACTTTCGTGTAACCAGCGAAACCCTGGGGGGTGTTGTTTATTATAGATCGCATCAAAACTTTTGCCGTGGTCTTTATAACTCCACATGGCAGACCATAAAGTTTTATCGTTAGTGGTGACCATGCCGCCTTCACCGCCTGTGGTCATGATCTTGTCTTGACAGAAAGACCAAGCACCAACATGACCAATCGACCCAACACTGCGCCCTTTGTATTTCGCGCCATGCGCCTGAGCACAATCTTCAATCACATAAAAGCCGTGTTTTTCAGCCAATGCCATGATGGGATCCATATCCGCAGGCATGCCCGCCAAATGCACCACGATCACCGCTTTGGTTTTTGGAGTAATCACAGCTTCAATAGTGGAAGCTTCTATATTCTGGCTATTAAGATCAACATCGGCAAAAACAGGTGTTGCCCCTGCCGTTACCACACTGGAAACCGACGCTAAAAAAGTGCGAGGCGTAACAATAACTTCATCACCTTCGCCCACATTTAATGCTTTTAAAGCAAGATCTAACGCCAGCGTTCCATTCCCCACTGCAATCGCATAGTCAGAATCACTCCATGCTGCAAATTCTTTTTCAAATTCACGACATTCTTGACCTGTCCAATAATTGACTTTATTTGATAACAACACGCTGCTAACCGCATCGGCTTCTTCTTGAGTAAAAGAAGGCCAAGGAGAAAAAGGAGTGTTTAACATGAAGAGTCCTTACAAAAGATAAAATCAATATTCTAAAAGCCGCCATTCCTGATGAGCCATAGGCGACATCAGGAATCTACCTCAAGCTTTAGATTAATTAAGTCCAATAAAATAATTATAAAAAGAGTCAATAAATAACAACTAAAATACAGTAAGTGATTTTACTTTCGTTGCTGGAGATCCAAAATAAAGACTATTAGCATCAATATTTTTTACAACCACACTTCCCATGCCAATACTAGCACCAGACCCAACAACACTAGCTTGACGTATCGAAGTGGATGCGCCAATTTCAGAACCATCACCGATAATAGAATGACCACCAAGCATAACCTGAGGAGCTATAGTACAAAAATCACCAATATTCACATCGTGACCAACTGATACTTGTTTGTTAATAATAGAGAAGTGACCAATATTAATATCTGCGGTGCATATTGTACCTGCACAGATTATAGTTCCTGAACCGATATTATTAACTTCACCCTCAACCTGAACACTCGGATCAATTAGAGTATGAAAATTAGGATTACCACTAGCCATCATTTGAGTTATTATTTTTTTTCTAATACGAGGGGAAGCAATAGCAACAGAAAAAACATGATCCTCATAATGATGCCAATCAGAAATACAACCTAATACAGGGTAGCCGTATAATGTTGAACCACTGAGGTTTTCATCATCATCTAAAAAACCAAGAATATTTAATTTCAATCTTTTTGCAAGCCAAGCGACTTCTTTGCCAAAACCACTCGCACCAACAATAATAAGTGAATTAATCATTTTTAGTCCCTTCAAATTTAGTCATAGTGACACTCTCCGAACTACTTATCCCATCTCTAATTAATACTTTTTTTACCGTTAATAAAAGAATTTTAAAATCTAACAAGAAACTTTGATTATTAACATACCAAACATCTAATTCAAACTTTTGCTCCCAGCTAATTGCGTTACGTCCATTCACTTGAGCCCAACCGGTAATACCCGGCCGTACATTATGCCGCTTAGACTGCTCTTCATTGTAAAGTGGTAAATATTCCACTCTAAGTGGTCTAGGACCCACCAAGCTCATGTCACCTTTTAATACGTTAATTAAGCCCGGTAATTCATCCAGGCTGGTTGAACGCAATAAAGCACCAAAAGTTGTCATTCGTTGCTCATCGGGCAGAGGATTACCCTTGGTATCTTGCGCATCTAACATGGAACGAAACTTCATCATCTTAAACACGTTGCCATTCAAGCCTGGGCGATCTTGGGTAAATAAAATCGGCGACCCTAATTTAAAGCGAATAAAAATTGCGGTGATGATGATAACTGGAGACAAAGCAAGTAATGCCAATAAAGCAATTAAGAAATCAAAGAGTCGTTTCATCATATATCCTTATCTAATTCCATGATCTTCATTAGTTCCTTATTCACTTTATGAACATCAAATTTATCTTCCACCATGCTTCTACTATTAGTCGCCATCTTTTGCCATGAATCTTGATGTTCAATAAACCAAATCATTTGTTCAGCTAATTGATCAGCATTGGCTTTTTCAACTAAAAATCCGTTATAGCCATTAACAACGGTTTCTCTGCATCCCGGAACATCGGTTGTTAAGATAGGACGACCGGTTGCCATAGCTTCAAGTACTGTTCTTGGTAACCCTTCATGGTAAGAGGGTAATACAAAAATATTACAACCTTCTATATAAGGGCGTACATCATTCGTGGCTCCGACATAATCCACTGAATGATTAGCATTTAACTGCTCTAATTCAGTTAATGAAATACCATCTGGAGACGGATCTTCCGGGCCAACCAATTGAAAATAAGCATTAGGGTATTGCTGCTTCACCATATCGGCAGCGGCAATATATTCCCTTATTCCTTTGTCACCCAACAAGCGAGCAATCAACAAAAATCTAGGTTCTGAGGTTAGCGGCTTAATTTCAAAGTGAGTAACATCCACCCCAGATCCATTAACCACGCAGGTTTTATGTTCTGGTACAATACCTTGGTCAATAAACACTTGACGATTATCAGGATTTTGGAAAATGACTTTTTCAGCATTTTTTAGTGCGGCTTTATACAAAAACGCCACTAACTTCATTAACAGGTTCTTTTTCCAAGAGCCTTTTTGAAAAGCAAAACCAAGGCCAGTCACTAAAGCATAAAAGCGGCAATTAGGCACAAAACGAGCCGCTAAACCGCCCCAAATAATAGGTTTGATGGTGTACGCTAAAATTACGTCTGGTTGCTGTTGCTTAAAAATAGAGCGGAGACTAAAGAACGTTTTTATATCTTGGGTAGGACTTAAGCCATTACGAATAATAGGAACGTCAATATACTTAGAACCAAGAGATTCAATCGTATTAATTTGTTCTTGTTTGGCACCAGAAGCCAATGAGGTAATCTCTAAGCCCGTACTTTTTAAAATTTTAAGTAATTGCCCACGAAAATTGTACAACGATGACGGTAATGCTCCAATAACTATAATTTTCAATTTGGTCTTCCTATATAAATATCTAACCATTTTTGTACTGTTACATTGATGCTATAGTGTTCTTTAATTCTTAATCTGGCACTTTTCCCTAACTTTACTCGTGATTTATTATTCAGCCTTAAAGCATCATTAAGAGCATCCGATAATAAAATAGAATCAGAAGCTGGAACTAAAAATCCACAATCTCCAACTACTTCTCTTACACCTCCACAATCAGTTGCCACTACCACTCGTTCAGTTGCCATAGCTTCCGCAACAACTAACCCAAACCCCTCCCAAGCAGAAGAAAGAACATAAATATCAGCAGCATTCATTAAATAGGGAATATCATCTCTAATTCCTAATAATTTCACTTTTCGTTCCAATCCTAATGATTTAATTAAAGCAACCATTTCTTTTTTTAATGGGCCATCACCTGCGATCCAAAGCTCAACATCACTTCTAACTTTACATATTAAGAAGAATGCTTGTAATAAATTTGGATAATCCTTTGCTTTATGAAATCGGCCAACAGAAAGTAATATTTGTGTGCTTTCAAAAAAATCCTGCCGAATAAAATATCTTTTTTCACTTGAATAGCTGAAGTTATTTATATTAATACCATTTAAAATGGCAAGCATCGAACCTTTCTTTGCAGCTCCACGATCTTCAAGTTGATCTACAGCTTTTTGACTTACATTGGTAAACTCATCACCAAAATAAGAAGTTATTCTATAGCAAAGCATTCTTAACCTACCTCCATCATAGCTGCTATGGGAGGTGCAAATTAATCGTGGAATTCTAATAAATATCCTTATCAATCTAGAAATAATTATTGCATGAAACATGTGAGCATGAACCACATCAGGTTTCAAAGCCTTGATCAAAGATATTAAACTTAAAAAGCCAAATAGAAATGCCCAAATGTTTTTTTTACCACTGCCTAATTCAACTAGCTTCACTTCATTTTTTTTGGGTCTTAGTCTTGCAGTTCCCAGAAAATAAGCAATAGTAACCTTATGCCCATGCGATATTAGCTCATCAGCGATATCAATAACTTGACGTTCCGCTCCTCCAACCTCAAGACCAGTAATAACAAGTAAAATATTCACATTCATTCCTAATATTATTTATTTAAAGCTTTCAATCTAAATATAGACAGACAAATATAAAACCAAAATAAAGTAAAGAATCCAGACCTAAATAATGTATTTTCAAATATCTGGTGAATCAACAATGAAAAGCACCATGAAATAGATAACAAAATAACATCATTGTTATTCCCTTCATTAAGAAAATAAACTTTAAAACCATAATATATAGGTAATAAAGCTAATGTTATAAAAACAAAATAACCGGTAATACCAACTTCACTTAAAAACTGCAAATGTACATTGTGGGCAGAAAACTCTACACCTTGATTATTCAAAATCACTTCATCTAGTAATCCAAAGCCAACTCCTAACATAGGATTATTATAAAAAGAATCAATTAACAAATCCCATGCATCTCCTCTAGAGTTTAAGTCAACTGATAATCTTTCACTTGAGCCATCAATAATATGAAGAGAAGACATACTAAAAAAAATAGAGAACACCATAAAAAAACATAATACTAAATAAAATCGTCTTGTATGTTTAATTGAAAAGTAAAAACTAAAGAAAGCTATAAATGCCAAGATTGAAGCCCTTGAAAAAGCTAATAACAAAGCTATTAAAATAAAAAACAAGAAATATATACTATTTGTTCTTTTCAATTTAGATAGTGTCAATCCAGAAAATGCACCGACAATAATCCACATAGCAAATTGATTAGGATTATCAAAAAATGAACTCATTCGATAAAATGGAGAGACTCCAAATTGTCTTTGATAAAAAAATGAATTAATACCATTAACATATCCTAATTCTTCTTTATATTCATAACCACCAAAGAGAAACAACATTATGGAATATAATATTGAGATAATTACAAAGTAATAAATCATGTATAAAA
>NZ_AJYK02000053.1 GCF_000286955.2 Vibrio rumoiensis 1S-45 | reverse complement strand
ACCGTTCTTCACCATAAACTAAATTTAAAAAACTAATTAACTCATAAGGTTTTTTATAGTCTCCAACAGCAATTTTCGATCTTAATTTATCATCAATATCAGATAATTTTTTGAATTGATTGAAGCGCTCCCCATGTGGGATTGGTAACTCAACTAAGAAGCGCTCTTTAATTGAATCAGGGATAATTTGTTTTGAATCAATTACAGACAGCTTTTTATTATATTTAAATATAATATTATCGTCACCAATTCTGTATTCCACACAACTATCTTCATTAAAGATATAAGGTGCCGCAGTTTCAATAAAAGTATTATTTAAATAAATATTTCTCACAGCCCTAAATAATGTGGTCTTTCCTACGCTATTTTTTCCAGACAAACAAATCAACTTACCTTCAGTCAAATCTAAATCAAACTTCAGATAATTAACATGCTGTATATTCCTTAAGGTTATTCCAAAGTTCAATTTTTTAGTACCGTCTTTCTTAGGAACATTTCAATAAGAGTATTGCCATACTTCCTTCTCAATTTATCTAGGTATTTCTTATCCATAGCATTGA
>NZ_AJYK02000052.1 GCF_000286955.2 Vibrio rumoiensis 1S-45 | reverse complement strand
CAGTGAGGGCGCATTATAGGGAGTATTTAATCATTGGCAAGTGCTTTTTTGAAAAAAAAATTCAACTGCTTAAAATTAAGCCAAATCACTATTTTGTGATTATAATTTCAACATTTGAGCAGTATCACAGCAATAAGTTGGTAAATGTTGGTTATTAAACGTAAGATCAATATGTCTATTCTTATATAGATGTATTCTTACTTTCTTTCATTCAACATGTAGTATGCAAATATGAACTCAAAAAAATCGACCATTATGGTCATCGCTCTTGCAGTACTTGGAACCGCTCTATTTTTCTCTGTAGATATAAATCCAGTAGTTAGCTTTTTAGTTGGTGTTGTCGCAACCACTCTTATTCTTTCTGTTTCTTCTTCAGCACAATCTAGCTCTAATTCAGAAAAAGCATCGACTCAAACTCTTTATGTGGGAAATCTTCCATATAAAGCGAATGAGTCAAATGTACGTCAAGCTTTCTCTGAACACGGTGAAGTGTTTGCTGTTCGCCTTATGAAGGACAAAAGAACAGGTAAACGTCGTGGCTTTGGTTTTGTTGTTGTCGCTGAGTCGGATGCTGATAACGTCATTTCAGCTTTAAATGAAAAAGATTACATGCAAAGAACTCTAAAAGTTCGTGTTGCTAATGATCCTAAGCATCCTGAAGGCGGAATGTCTGAACTGGACTAAACCCAAACTGTTGTAATCCATTATTCAGTGCCACGCCTTCCCAAGGTGTGGCACTGCTGTATATAGCGTAAGGCTTTTGCTTCTTTTGAAAACCAATATTGTTTAATTGCAGTAAATCCTCCACTCTTTTGGCAATCGCGAGCCCTGAATCCACTAACGTAACATCCGAACCGAAAACCGTTTGAATCTCATTATGTAGCAATGGAAAATGCGTACAACCTAATACAGCGACATCTATCTGATCAATCAAAGGTCCCAGCACACCTTTTAACTCTTCAATATCAACCGCTTTTCCTCGCAGCTTTTCTTCAGCCATTGTAACTAAACGCGTCGTTCCCAATAGTCTCACGGGAATAGAGGATGAATATTGTTTAATTAAATCATGGGTATATTGACGCTCTACCGTTGCTGGCGTGGCAATTAATCCAATCGCTTTTTGTGATATCGATGCCGCTGGCTTGATCGCTGGCACGACTCCGACAACAGGTACAGTTAATATATCCCGAAGCGCTGGTAGTACAATCGTACTAGCGGTGTTACAAGCAATCACTACCATATCAATGTTTAATCGCTTTACTATTGAACAAACTAAAGTGGTGACACGAGAAATCAATATCTCCGGTTTTAATTCGCCATAGGGATAAGCTTCATTATCGAATAAATACACGTAGTTCAACATGGGTAATTGATTTTGTATTTTCTGGAAGACAGAAAGCCCTCCTACGCCAGAGTCAAAAATCAAAATATTGGCCAACGTCTTCACCTTGCTTAACTTAAAATCAACTGCAGACGAGTATAACCGAACTGATTTATTTACGCGCATGCAAAATAAAAAACGCCCATCAATATGATGAGCGCTTGCATTAAGAAACCAAACCTAAATATTAAAATTGGTAAGCAATAGAGCCATAATAAGAGCGTTCAGGTTCGTTATAATTTGCTGCAGTTTCATAATCAGCATCGAATAAATTATCGATACGAGCGGATAAAACCCACTGATTAGTTAAATTATAACTTGCTGCTAAATTTACTAAGCTGTAACCATCTAAGCGTACGTCACCCGTATCATAACGTTTACCTTGGTATACATAGCTAACATTGGCCTGCCAAACTTCCGCTTGATAGCCAACTTGCCACTTAAAGTTCTCTCGAGCGATACGAATGGCATCTTTTCCTGTCGCTTTATCTTCTGGGTCTAGATATTCCAGAGAAACTTGATGACTCAACAAACCAGTATTGAAATTACCAACCCACTCAACACCTTGAATAGTAAGACTGTCATTAATGCAGGTAGAAAAAGCGGATTGGCAACTAATGCGATTATCTATGTCGTTATAAAAACCAGCCAAACGCCAGTTAATGAAACTATGCTCACCTTCAATAGCCACTTCATAATTGGTTGATTCTTCAGGCTGTAAATCTGGATTAGAAAAGCCAGGGTAGTACAATTGATTAAAAGTAGGGGCTTTAAAACCAGTACCAATATTAGTAGTTAAACGCAACGCTTCAATAAATTGCCAGCCAGCACCTAATTGCCACGTGGTTTTATCACCAAACTGCTCATTGTCATCAAAACGAACACTACCTTCTAACTGAAGGACATCTCCATCGTGCCCTAATGTTAAGTAAGCTGCTTTATTATCACGTTCTTGTACTTCATATACCGTATCAGAATCACTCACATCATCATTCAAATATTCAGCACCAAAACCAAGGCTATCAACTTGGGTTAACTGGTAGCTGTTTCGCCAAGTTAATTGATTTCTTTGAGTCACGGTTTGAGAAGAAGGTATATTGTGCTGGGTTTTTGATTTGTCTTGGCTATTACCAAGCGTTAAGTTCGAAACAAAACGTTCTGTCGTATAAATGACCTGTCCATTAAAACTATAATTATTGGTCTTATTTTGATCAGAACTGATTCCCCAAGCAGGATTATAATCATACTCCGTTTGGCCTTGATGATAATAACCATTCATACGAATTAACCAGTTATCATCTAGCTGCACGCCCCAATCTGCGACAAAATTGCTATTCTCAAAGCCATCTCGGTCTTCATCACCAAAAGTCGCAACATCATAACCATCCGAATTTTGGTATTGAGCCGTAATATTTACCCACGATTTATCACTTGGCACCATGGCGGCGCTGGCGGTATAACTTTGGTAACCATTTGAACCACCAGTAGCCTGTACGCTTCCAGTCGTCTCTTTATTGTTACCACGCGTGATGATGTTAATCACACCAGCACTCGCATCAGCACCATAGACAGCGGCTCTTGAGCCACGCAAATATTCAATTTTCTCGATACCAGCCAAAGGAACTTGGCTCACATCAGAATAACCAAGCGTCGCACTGCCTAAACGTACACCATTAAACAAGACCAACACATCACTACTGCCGCGCACATAAATACGGCTAGGCTGGTTATAGCCACCATTAGAACTAAGTTGCACACCCGGTAACTGTTGCAACACATCCGTTAACGAATTGGCTTGAGAGTCTTCTATTTGTTTTTTAGTAATTTCGATGATAGGTGTGACTAAATTAGTCACCGGATCAGTACGCTTGGTGGCCGTCACCAACATTACATCCGTTGTTTGCAGTGAAGATGTGGATTCTTGAGCATGTAAAGGCAGTAAAATACTACTGCTGACTACAGCACTAATGGCTGCAGCTAAAGTTGTTTTTTTCATGATTGTTTAGTCCTAAAACGCGAGAAACATTGCGAGCCATTGCTCTGAATCACTGGCAGGTTTTCGGACTTAAAGCTCAACAAAACAGAATGTTGTTTCGTTACCTACTCCTTTCGACTTCCCACCCCATCCCTTTGAGGTAGTGTCAAAGTACCAAAATAAAAGGTACTGGAAAGTTTCGTTCTTTTCACCGCTGCGCGTCAGTTCTGGATTTACACCAAATTCCCTTTTAAGCCGCACATTTCAACATTAGAAAGCGTACGGCCACCAGCTGCAAGCATCCTAAAGTGCTATGATTTTGATGTCTACCTATAGTTAGTAACAATGAATAAGTTTCTTATCATTCATACATGAAAATAGATAGATTGACGACAAAACTGGACATCTTGCCCTCGATGGATAAAATCTGCGCTCCTTGTTCTAATCCTGTTCTGTTTCAAAGCAAAAGGCTTAACTTATGTCAAACCAAACTGGCGACAGCAATCTCTACACACAACAATTGAATGAAAAACTACAACGTTTAGATGAAATGTTTGGTGAATTTACTACGCCTGAAATTGAAGTCTTTGAATCTCCAGAACAGTATTACCGTATGCGTGCTGAGTTTCGAGTTTGGCATGAAGGGGAAGACATGTACTACATCATGTTTGATCAGAAAACTCGTGAAAAGTATCGTGTCGACCAATTCCCTACCGCGAGTCGCTTGATTAATGACCTCATGCCAATGCTGCTTGAGGCAATGAAAGGTAACCGTAGCTTGCGCCATAAGCTTTTCCAAGTAGACTTTTTATCTACGCTTAGCGGCGAGGTTTTAGTTTCTTTACTTTACCATCGCCAACTGGATGAAGAATGGAAAAAAGAAGCTCTCGCTTTGAAGCAGCGTTTAAATGATGAAGGCTTCAATCTTGATCTGATTGGTCGCGCTCGAAAAATGAAAATTGTGATGGATCGTGATTATGTCATTGAGAAACTGCATGTTGACGGTAAGCCATATATTTATCAGCAAGTTGAAAATAGTTTCACCCAACCAAACGGCATCGTAGCGCAAAAAATGCTGGAATGGGCAGTCGATTGCACTCAAGAAAGCCAAGGTGATTTATTAGAACTCTATTGCGGAAACGGTAATTTCTCATTGGCGTTAGCGCAAAATTTCGATCGCGTGTTAGCCACTGAATTAGCTAAGCCTTCGGTTGATTCCGCACAATACAATATTAAAGCCAATCACATTGATAACGTGCAAATCATTCGTATGTCAGCTGAAGATTTCACAGACGCAATGGAAGGTAAACGGGAGTTTCGCCGCCTAAAAGATAATGGTATCGACTTAACCAGCTACAATTGCAATACGATTTTTGTCGATCCACCACGCTCAGGAATGGACGAAGGGACATGTAAAATGGTTCAAGGTTATGAGCGCATTATGTATATCTCATGTAACCCTGAAACATTAAAGGATAACTTAGCGATATTAACGCAAACCCACAACATCACTCGCTTTGCGTTATTTGATCAATTTCCATTTACTCACCACATGGAAGTCGGCGTTTTTCTGGATCGTAAATAAATTTAATACCAACAAAAAAGCCGCAGAGATCAATTCTGCGGCATAGAGCGTGTATTACCTTGTCTTTGTGACATCACGCGAAACCACCGCGCCTTTCGCCAGCATTCTTAATTGAAGAATCATTCTTTCAGCCAAAGCATCCCTGGCTTCTGGCTCTAAATCCAAGGCCTCTGCACCCGAGGTAAAAACAATCGTAACCGAGGCTTCAGCCTGAATCGATGCTTGCTCTCGGCTCATTCCTGCATGCACCAAATATTCAGTTAATTCCGCGCCAAAATGCTGAACTTCACGAGCTACCGCCATCCGAAACTCAGCAGAAGTACCAGAACGTTCGCGCAATAATAAGCGAAAGATATTCGGGCTTTGCTCGATAAATTCCATAAAAGTTTGAACCGAAGTGCGAATTAAGCTGCCTTCAGCCACTATTCGTTGGCGAGCTTGCCGCATGAGTTGGCGCAACAATAAACCACCTTCGTCCACCATCACCAAACCCAATTCATCCATATCTTTAAAATGGCGATAAAATGAAGTTGGCGCAATACCAGCTTCTCGAGAGACTTCTCGTAAACTTAAATTGGAAAAACCACGATCCGCGCTCAGTTGCCCGAAAGCAGCATCAATTAAAGAGCGGCGTGTTTTTTCTTTTTGTTGAGCTCGAATACCCATAATTCAATTCTACTTATCAACCAGACGGTTAATATACCGATAAATGGAGGTTTATCCTATTGATGCAGTAAAATATTCCTTACAACCTCTCGCAAATTTCCTTATGAATATTTGATCTATGTGATCACAACGACTGTCTGTCATGCTGATCATTTACCCATAAAATGAATAGGTTAATATCCTACTTCTAAATAACATCAAGTCGCTCTCTTTTTTGAGCACTTATGAACGATTAGGCAAAACAAGGGAATAGCATGAAGGATTCGACACATTTTGATGTCATCGTCATTGGTAGTGGACCAGGCGGTGAAGGCGCAGCAATGGGGCTAGCAAAAGCTGGTTTAAATGTAGCGATCATTGAAAAAGAAAGCAGCGTTGGTGGGGGTTGCACTCACTGGGGCACGATTCCTTCAAAAGCCCTTCGCCATGCAGTAAGTCGTATTATTGAATTCAACAGTAACCCACTTTTTTGCAAAAATAACACCAGCTTAACGGCTTCTTTCTCTGATATTCTCGACCATGCTAAAAGCGTTATCGATAAGCAAACCCGTTTACGACAAGGCTTTTACGACCGTAATGATTGCGCATTAATATTTGGTAGCGCTCAATTCACGGGCACGAATAGCATTTCCGTCGCACAAACCGATGGCACTTTTGAACATTACACCGCCGACAAATTTGTAATCGCGACCGGCTCTCGCCCATATCAACCCGATGACGTCGATTTTAATCATGAGCGCATTTATAACAGTGATACCATTTTAAGCCTTAAGCACGACCCAAGACACATCATCATATACGGTGCTGGTGTTATTGGTTGTGAATACGCGTCTATCTTCCGCGGGTTGGGCGTTAAAACCGATCTAATAAACACCCGAGATCGTCTACTCGCTTTCCTTGATAATGAAACATCGGATGCGCTTTCTTATCACTTTTGGAATAGTGGCGTCGTGATTCGCAATGATGAAACGTATCAAAAAGTAGAAGGTACAGATGACGGGGTTATCGTCCATTTAGATTCAGGCAAAAAAATGAAAGCCGATTGCCTGCTGTATGCCAATGGCCGAACAGGTAATACTGATAAACTCAATTTAGAAGCTGCGGGTTTAACCCCTGATTCTCGTGGCCAGCTATCGGTCAATAAGCATTACCAAACTGCCGTTGAACATGTATATGCCGTAGGTGATGTGATTGGTTACCCGAGCCTTGCAAGTGCTGCCTATGATCAAGGTCGATTTGTAGCACAAGCTATTTCCAAAGGAAAAGCCGATAACTTCTTAATTGATGATATTCCAACCGGTATTTATACCATTCCAGAAATCAGTTCAGTGGGCAAAACAGAGCAAGAACTAACCGCAGCAAAAGTGCCTTATGAAGTTGGTCGAGCCTCGTTTAAACACCTAGCTCGAGCACAAATCGCAGGTAAAGATATTGGCAGTTTGAAGATCTTATTCCACCGTGAAACTAAACAGATATTAGGGATCCACTGTTTTGGTGAGCGAGCGGCTGAAATTATTCACATCGGCCAAGCCATTATGGAACAAAAAGGGAAAGCGAATACCATCGAGTATTTTGTTAACACCACCTTTAACTACCCAACCATGGCGGAAGCGTTCCGAGTAGCGGCACTTAATGGCTTAAATCGTCTGTTTTAATGACTATTTAAATAAATGATTCAACATAAAAAACAAAAAAGGAGCTGAATTTAGGCTCCTTTTCTATCTCTATTGTTTGGTTGTCATTTAATAATTCAGTAATTATTAGAGTGTAGATTAACTGGATTCAACAAAGCGATCAGCTTTCCATTGAGTGATGAAAATTATCGCTAAACCAATTCCGCGCATACCCATAAAGCAAACCATCGACATCCATAAAGCGTGATTTCCCCATGCTGAAAAACTGAAATACAAAGCAAAGAAACACAACATGGCGATCAACATGCTATTTCTCATGTCCTTACCTTTGGTTGCTCCCACAAAAATACCATCCAAAAGAAAACACCACATCGACACAATTGGCATCACAATCAACCAAGGCAAATACATATCAGCTTGTGCTTGTACATTCGGGATATCCGTAATTAACCGAATCAGGTTGTGACCAAATAACAAAAACAAAAGAGTTAATATCAAGCTACAAATTAACCCCCAAAATGACGTGCCAATTAATGAATGTAATAGCTGATCTCGGCTCTTCGCACCAACCGCTTTTCCTACCATCGCCTCCATTGCATAAGCAAATCCATCCATGCCATACGATACCATCATTAAAAAACTCATTAGTACCGCATTTGCCGCCACCACATCATCACCTAATGCCGCGCCTTGAAAAGTCATAAAGCTAAATACCGCTTGCAAACAAAGAGAGCGCAAGAAAATATCACTATTTAGACGTAACATGCGGCCTAAACCTTGTGTAGCAGAAGGCAGTAATGACAGCACATTAGGCAATTGCTGCTTGAGCCACGTTCGCATGACAAAAAATAATCCCAACAGCAAACCAGTATAATCAGCCAACACCGATGCCCAAGCCGCTCCGGCTACTTTCCAATCAAACACCAATACAAACAAAATATCTAAAATAATATTGGTTAGGTTCGTCACGATCACTAAGTACATCGGAGCTCTGGCATTTTGAGTTCCAAGCAGCCACCCTAAAATCACAAAGTTGGCTAATGCCGCAGGAGCACTCCAAACTCGAATGGAAAAATACTGCATGCCATAGTGCTTTACTTCTTCACTCGCATTACTTACGGAAAATATTAAATCAGCAATTGGAGAGTGAAAAAGCAGTAATAAACCGGCAAGAATCCAAGCCACTAGCATACCTTGCAGCCAAACTTGAGCGAGTTTTTGCGAGCTTTCTTCACCTTGCGCTTGAGCGGCTAAGCCAGTCGTTGCCATACGCAGAAAGCCTAGCAACCAAAAGGTCACACTGATCATGGTGCTACCTAATGCCACCCCACCCAAATACCAAGCATAATCTAAGTGACCGATCACCGCCGCATCCACCAGACCTAAAAGAGGAACGGTAATGTTGGAAAGAACCATAGGGATAGCGAGCACTAACACCTGTTGGTGCAGCGCGCGTTTGGATAAGATATGTTGGAGTTGTTTGATCACGGAAACCTCACTTAATGAAGCGACAGTTTACCTTGCTTTAGAAAACGAAGAAATCAAACTAAGAAAATGAACTATGTCTTGATTACCAACGAGCATGCAGTAGAACCGGGGTTAAACGGCGCTTCATAAAAGGCAACTTTGACACGACTCTCTGCCAAGCACTCCATCGTTTGCAATCATGCTCAACGGGTGAATGCAGCTTAATGCGGTGAATCCACGGAAGCCATGACACCACGCTCGCGGCAGGATCTTTTAAGCCGTGTTGATATTGCGCGCACCCCATACGCTTTCCCCAATAAGATTGAGTTCGATCGCCTGCCAGTATTAAACACGCTTCCGCATGAGAAAAGTGACAACCAACTTTTTGCACAAAATGTGCGACTTGATTTCGTCGCTGCATAAGTAAGGCTTGTTCACAGACCACTAACACCGGCACATCTTCAGGAATATCCAGTTGCGATAGCCAGCTCATATCGGGAACAGAACCACATAACATTTTATAACGTTCGCTGTGGTGAAAAAGTTTTTGTCGCCACACTAAGGTTTCATCAATATCCACTTCAACCCAATTACACAACCCATTATCTAGCCGGTAAAAACGAGTATCGAGTCCTGCTCCAACATTAATCACCCATGCTTTAGGATGGCGAGTCAAAAAACGCTTCACTTCTATGTCGCACAATTGCGTTAATGTAGCATGGAGTAATTGCTTTTGATCGATATCGCCCGCCAAACAATCAGCCGACAGATGACAGCGTTGGCAAGCTCTTGCCGCGATAGGATCATAAACTAACCCATCATCAATCAGGCTTTCACGGCTACGCAACCATAATGGCTGAAGCAAATCGGCAGGTACTTGATAGGTACAAGGCAATGGTTGGGTTGGTGTTGCTGAAGAAGTGGAAGGTGAAGATGGCATCAATTAACCTCCATGGTTGAGATTAATTGATGGTAATGATTATCAATTAGATTTACAACATAAATCACTCTAACCAAGTGATTAAATTACATCCAAGTGTTATTACGGATAATGCCGACAGCAATTCCTTCAATCGTTAGATGTTGTTGAGTTAAATCGACTTGGATTGGGCTAAACTCTTCATTCTCGGCATGCAATAAAACCGTTGAGCCTTTGCGTTCTAGGCGCTTTACGGTGACATCATCATCAACACGAGCAACCACGACTTGCCCATCACGTACATCTTGCGTTTTATGTACAGCAAGCAAGTCACCATCAATAATACCGATATCTTTCATACTCATGCCTTGCACACGTAATAAGAAATCCGCTTGAGGCCGGAACATGGTTGGATCTACTTGATAATGGCTTTCAACGTGCTCTTGCGCCAAAATTGGCTCACCAGCTGCCACTTGGCCAATCAAAGGCAAACCAAGCTCTTCTTGTATTTCTTCTTCCGTTTGCACAATGCGAATACCACGAGACGCACCCGGGATAATTTCAATCACATTTTTACGCGCAAGCGCTTTTAAGTGTTCTTCCGCGGCATTTGCCGAACGAAACCCCAGCTCACGAGCAATTTCAGCACGAGTCGGTGGCATTCCTGTTACATCAATCTTATCTTTTATTAGTTCAAATATCTGTTGCTGGCGAGGGGTTAACGGCTTCATATTCCACCTGTCTTTTTATACAGTTGACTGTGAGTATATACAGTAACTTTCAATAACTCCAGAGAAATGAATCACTTTTTAAACAACCATAAGAAAAAGCACTTTAGAGCGAGATAAGAGCAAACTCATATTGAATCGAGCTATTTTGTTTGAATAAACTCTTCGTCTTGCTCGGTTTCTGATATCCTTGCAGCGCAATTTTTAAGATCGAAGATCGCAAGGTCTACGGCTATATTTTTTATTTTTGAGGCTATACAACGTTATGTCTTATGGACAAATGATTTCTCGTTCATTTCTCAAGCTACCTCTTTCCTTCTTAGTAAAAGGGAAAACGATTCCAGCTAATCCGACTGAAGAATTGCAGCTCGATTTGGGTAAACCTATCGTGTATGCCATGCCATTTAATTCGGATATTGACCTTATTTCGTTGCAAACCCAAACCAAAGCACTTGGGTTACCTGACCCACTAACTCCATTAGTCATTAATGGTAAAGAATACGATCGCTTTGTTTTTCTCACCTCAAAAGGCATGACCAAACAAAGTAAAAAAGTGCTGCCTAAACAATCGGTCGAGCTATTTACTCAACTGCTCAAGCTACACCAAGGTGACTCTGAACTTGATATTCAAATGCTGCCTACCTCAGTGTTATGGGGTAGAAAGCCTAATAAAGAAGGCAAAGAAAAGCCGTACCTTGAAGCCATTAGCGCCTGTCAAAAAACACGCTTGTTACTGTCTTCTGGCCGTGACTGCTTGATCCGTTTCAGCCCAGTGGTTTCACTGCGATACATGGCTGACACCCATGGCGTAGACGAAACCATTGCCCACAAACTTGCACGTGTGGCACGTATTCACTTTTCTCGCCAAAAGCTAGCAGCGTCAGGCCCAAGTTTGCCTCAACGCCAAGTACTCTTTAATCGTTTACTCAAGTCACCAGAAATCCAACAGGCGATTGCAGACGAAGCCAAATCGAAAAAAATCTCGATTGAGAAAGCCCAAAAGCAAGCCCAAGATATTCTCGATGAAATCGCGGCCGACTTTTCTTATTCATTAATCAAAACTGGCGCGACCTTCTTAGGCTGGTTATGGAATAAGCTCTACCAAGGCTTGAACATTAATAATATGGCCACGGTACGTAAACTGGCTCAAGACGGCCACGAGATCATTTATGTTCCTTGTCATCGTAGCCATATGGATTACTTACTGTTGTCTTATGTGCTGCATCATGAAGGTATGGTTCCCCCACAT
Organism: Vibrio rumoiensis 1S-45; assembly: GCF_000286955.2. GTDB lineage: Bacteria > Pseudomonadota > Gammaproteobacteria > Enterobacterales > Vibrionaceae > Vibrio > Vibrio rumoiensis_A. The sequence goes on along the minus strand of NZ_AJYK02000052.1, from coordinate 96,631 downwards.
ATTGCGGCAGGTGTGAACTTGAACTTTTTCCCCGCGGGGCCAATTTTCCGTCGTGGTGGCGCATTCTTTATCCGACGCACCTTTAAAGGCAATAAGCTATATTCAACGATCTTCCGAGAGTATTTAGCAGAACTATTTACTAAAGGTTATTCGGTCGAATTCTTCTCTGAAGGCGGTCGCTCACGTACTGGCCGCTTGCTACAAGCCAAAACTGGCATGCTTGCTATGACAATTCAAACCATGCTTCGTGGACTCAATCGTCCAGTGACTTTAGTACCCGTTTATATTGGTTATGAGCATGTCATGGAAGTATCGACTTACGCCAAAGAGCTCACAGGTAAACGCAAAGAAAAAGAAAATGCTGGCATGGTGTTAAAAACCATCCGAAAGCTGCGTAACTTTGGACAAGGTTATGTGAACTTTGGTGAGCCTATCAATTTAAACCAATTCTTAAATGAAGAAGTGCCAGGTTGGTCAAGCAAAGACAACAGTGCCGATCCCGCTCAAAAGCCACAATGGATGAATCCAGTGGTGGCTAAACTCGCCAACCAAATGATGACTCGTATTAACGATGCGGCTGCAACCAATGCACTTACATTATGTGCAACTGCTTTACTGGCCTCTAATCAACGCGCGCTTTCTCGTAAGAAGTTAGAGCAACAAATCAGCTGTTACTTGTCACTGTTAACTCAAGTGCCTTACAGCGACACTAGTACCGTACCAAATACAACCGCATCTGAATTAGTAGAACATGCGCAAAAACTGGATAAATTTGTCATTGAAGGTGATGAGAAAGGTGACATTATTTCACTTGATCGTAAGCAATCTATTCTGATGACTTACTACCGTAATAACATCATCCATTTATTTGCGGTGCCTTCTTTAATTGCTCACTTGGTCATACAAAAAGAACGCATCTCAAGAAATGAGCTGCAACAAGCTATCGCCTTAATTTATCCATTCTTAAAAGCAGAATTGTTCTTACATCATGAGCAAGAAGCATTAGAGGACTACGTAAATTCATTGGTCGATGAGCTGATACGCCAACAATTGATTATTGAACAACAAGACGAACTGTCTATCAATCCAAGCCAAGTACAAACACTCATATTGCTCTCTAGAACGATTGTTGAAACCTTGCAGCGCTACGCAGTGGCGTTAACGCAGCTGGTGGCAATACCTGATATCGATAAGTCCACGCTAGAGCAACAAAGCCAGAACATCGCACAACGTCTTGGCAGATTGCATGGCATCAATGCACCAGAGTTTTTTGATAAAGGTGTATTTACCACCTTCTTTCAAACACTCAAGCTACAAGGTTACATTGAATCGGCTGATAAACATTACAAAACCCAAGTACTGGTCGACCTATTGGGCGAGCTGCTTTCACCTGAAATACAACTGACGCTACAAGAAAGTATTTTGAAGAAAAACTAATGATGGATGTATAACAAAAAACGCCGCGTCATCACTAAGATGGCGCGGCGTTTTCGTTTGTCATGGTTTAACGTGGGTTATTTCTCTACCTTACATCGAGAAATATAGATCAAAGAACGCTAATCAATATCCCAATCGTAATCACCATTCCAACATAATTATTATTTAAAAAAGCGGTAAAGCAATCGTCTCGGCCACGATCTTTAATCAAACGCTGTTGATAAACAAACAAGGCTGCAGCAGCCAAAATACCCCAATAATAAGCTTGAGATAATGCCATCCACGATCCAAGTACCATCAATAACAACAAACTCGCTAATTGCAATAATCCAATAATTAACTTATCAAAACGGCCAAATAAAATAGCGGTCGATTTAATGCCAATTTTTAAATCATCATCTCTGTCGACCATGGCATATTGCGTGTCGTAGGCAATGGTCCACAGCAGATTAATCACAAAAACTAACCACACTTCATTGGGAAGCAATCCCGCTTCAGCTGCCCACGCCATCGGTATTGCCCAACTAAATGCCAAGCCTAAAAATAATTGCGGAAGATTGGTATAACGCTTCATAAATGGGTAAATAAACGCCAACACTCCACCAACTAAAGAAAGTTGGATAGTGAGCGTATTCATACTCAGCACCAATAAAAAAGACACCAAAATTAAAACAAAAAATAAGACTAAGGCTTCTTTACTGCTCACCAACCCCGAAGGTAATGGGCGATTCTTGGTGCGCTTAACATGACCATCGACTTTGCGATCAGCAAAATCATTAATCACGCATCCTGCTGAACGCATAGAAAAAACACCCAACACAAAAACCAACGTTACATCCCATTGAGGAATACCATCGGCAGCTAACAGCAATGCCCAAAGCGTCGGCCATAATAATAACAACGACCCAATTGGACGATTCATACGAGTGAGCTGCCAATACGCGGCCGCTTTTGTCATACTCATTGCATTCATTCCTTGCGATAAATAGGTGAAGGAGGAAGAAAAAGTTCCGCCACTAGCATTGGCTTTTGGTTCATCCACAAACGAGAACTTCGTGCAGCCAAGTCACCCAATTCACAATGAATTTGTCCTAAGTGCAAACCATCCCGAGATACTTTTTCAGCTTGAAACACTGTTAATCCAAGCGGCACTTCCCCTTGCTGGGTTAAATCAAACTGCTCATCAGACAGCGATGAACGAGGAATCAGCGTGCTACCTAATAACCATGGAACACCATCCGCAGTTAATACCACCTCTCGCAATAAACATTCTTGTGCAGGAGAGCCAGGCTCAAACAACATAGCGCGTTGAAAATCCGTTAACTTATCGGGTGATAAAATACGTTGGGTAACTAAATGAGCCGCAAAGTCATTACAATGCTTTGAAAATAAGCGCGACAAAGAGCCTTGCTCAAGTAACCAATCAGGATCAAAAGCGTCAGAAAAGCGAAACGATTGAACTTGCTGCCAATCGATACGAGTAAAAATATTAAAATGTTGGGAATAACGTTGTTTCATCATGCTTTCGTTTACAACATCAATGGCAATAATTCACCATTGTAACAAGAGAAAAGAGTGTCGAGTATCCACTCACCGCGAAAGGCTTAACTAAGCCACAGAATTACGCTTTGCTTCGGCCTTCCAATGCCGCTAGCCCGCACCCTGCAATTAAACCGGCCAAATGTGCTGAATTCGCAATCGCCATGAAAGGCTGTAAGAAACCAAGGCCTAACCACACCAACATAAACACCACTAAAGGGCGAGGAATAAACAATCCCTTATCTGGTCTGCGCCAACCTATAATCCATAAATAGCCCATTAAAGCGTACACCACACCCGATAAGCCACCAAAGTTCGCGCCTTCCACCCAGTATTGTGCTGCGCCAGATAAAGCGGCAGATAACAAGAAAATTTGTAGCAACTTACCAGAGCCTAGTTTTTTCTCGATATCTCCCCCAAATTGCCACCACCACAATAAATTAAACGCAATATGCGCTATTGAGAAGTGTAATAACGCATGCGAAATCCAACGCCATAATTGCCATTTTTGTTGAGGATCAGCAGGAAAGTGTAGAGCTTGAAAGATTTGCACCCCAAAGCCAAACATTTGCAGAGCGTAAATAATCGTGCAAGCAAGCATGATCAACAAAGTAAAAGGCCCAGCTTTCGCTTTGATCAACGCCATAAAGTTAGGCGTATTATAGTGAAACTTTTGAGTACGCGAACCCGCAACTTCCCATGAAGCAGCTTGATACCTAGAGTCGTTGGGGTTTTCAAGAAATCTCGCTAATTCTGCTTCGGCTTCAACTTGATGCTCCGATTGCTGTAACCAAAGCGCAAACTGACCCTCACCTTCCGGCAGCATTTGAACATCGATATGACGAGAAGCCATATAATCAATGAAAGCTTGCGCTAAACGAGGGTTATTTAAAGCCACTAACCGAACCATAGTACCTACCTAGATTTTCTCATTGTTCAATCCACCTATATGGGATAATGACTTTACGCCATTTTCACCATAGGTAAATCGCTGCGTTGCCACGCTTCAAAACCGCCATCTACACTATACACTTCTTCATAGCCTTGATTGACCAAATATTGCGCCGCACCTTGACTGCTGATCCCGTGATAGCACATCACCAACACGGGTTGATCAAATTCCACTTCTTCCATCAAAGTAACGATAGTGTCATTGGTTAAATGCTTCGCTTGTTCAGCATGTGCCACAGCAAAAGATTGAGGGTCTCGGATATCCAATAATACCGCCGATCCTGTGGTTAACATCTGTTGAGCCTGTTCGACACTAATATGTTGAAATTGATCCATGTTCTTTCCTTTATTTGATATCCATACACTAACATTGCTTGACCTTAAATTTCGTTGTTTCTACTCAACTTATGGTCGCAAAATTCACGCCCAGTATAACGTATCCCACAATAAACAAAGACAGATAGAAACTAAGGTCAAACCAAATGGCTAAATTTTCACCATTTGTGGATAAAACTGTGGATTACGTTGATAAAGTGTTTTTTCAAATTTGGATCCACAACATGTAGTAATGATCCTGATCTAAATGTGTGTAACCTCATTTTTATCCCCATCGATCCATTGCCGCTAACACTATATGTAGTGTGTCTATCCGACGATAGGCACATGCTTTCTCCACACATTTACCCACAGATTAAGATCATAATAAATAACCTTGTGATCACCCACTGTGATCCCATAAAAAAAGCCAAGATCAAATGATCTTGGCTTTTAAATTTGAATCGATCTTATTGCCGTATTTTAGTAGCAAATTATCTGAAGATTAAAACTCACCGACAGCAAGCTTCAACTTCTTCATCGCATTCTTTTCAAGCTGACGAATACGCTCAGCAGAAATATTATACGTTTCGGCTAACTCTTGAAGTGTCGCTTTCTGATCATCTAACCAACGAGAGCGTACAATATGTTGGCTGCGCTCATCTAACGTCGCTAAAGCATGACCTAAACGATTATTGGTGTGCGATTCCCAATTATCCGCTTCAATGGTTTCAGCAATATCAGATTGCTTATCTTCAAGATACAGTACCGGAGCAGTGTAAGACGATACTGAGTCATCATCTTCAGAAGGCATTTCAAACGTCGCATCTTGCGCCGCTAAACGAGATTCCATTTCACGAACTTCTTTGGTGGAAACGCCCAGTTCTTTTGCAACCGTTTCGACTTCACCATTATTGAACCAACCTAAACGCTTCTTTGATTTGCGTAAATTAAAGAATAACTTACGTTGCGCTTTGGTGGTTGCAATCTTCACAATACGCCAGTTACGTAGCACGTATTCGTGAATTTCGGCTTTAATCCAGTGAACGGCAAATGACACAAGGCGAACACCCACTTCAGGATTGAAGCGTTTTACTGCCTTCATTAAGCCAATGTTACCCTCTTGGATGAGATCCGCTAAAGGCAGACCGTAGCCAGAATAACCACGAGCAACATGCACAACAAAACGTAGATGCGACAAAATTAAGCCTTTTGCAGCTTCAATTTCACCGTTGTAATGTAATCGCTCTGCTAAGTCACGTTCTTCTTCAACAGTCAGCATTGGGTAGCTGTTTGCTGTGCGGATGTAGCTATCTAAGCTCTCTGCAGTGACTAAAGCCATTGGATATGCGTTTGACATTCAATTCCTCATTCGTCTTTAGTTAAACATGTTAAAAAGACATTTTACTGTATTTCAACCCACCTATTCTGGACTTAAACAAGCCCATCTTCAAGGGGGTAACTATTATTCATAGTAAATGAATAGGATGCAAGCGATTGCTGACCCCCTATTTTTAAAATGCTATCAACAAGTTGGATTTGTGACTCACTTTCTATTTTAAAGGCCAAATAAGTAGGTAAACCTTCATTTTATGCCTCTAAAACCAACCAACTGGCTATTAGAGGCCTAAAATTTAAACAGGTTCAATTTCTTTGAGGTGTTTTCTTGCTGATAAATTAGCGGCAATCCAACCTAAGGTTGAACCGACCATCAATAAAATGACACTCTCATCCCAGCCTAAGCTCAGTAAACTAAAATGGCTGTCATATAAATTAGCCAAAGTGTCCACAGCGCCACTCACTAACAACGTAATGGTCATGGTCATCAACCACGCTAATAACGCGCCTAAAAATCCTAACCATAAACCAGTGTATAAATAAGGACGAAGAATAAAACGATCGGTTGCGCCAATCATTTTCATTACTTGAATCTCTTCTTTATGCGCCAGTATGTTGAAACGCAACGTGTTACCCACAATTAAGAAAACCGATACCAACATTAACACGGCAAATGAACACGATACGATATACGCTAAGTGTTTAATCGCATCCAATCGAGCAAACCAATCTTCATCCATACGAACATCGGTCACGCCATCTTGAGCTTGTAGCTTTTTAGACAACGCTTTAGCCGCATCCGTTTGTTCAAATTCACTTTTAGGCAAAACAATCAGCACTGGTGGCAGAGCTGTATCGCTTAATAACGACATTGCTTTTTCAAGGCCAGCAAACTGACTCAAATCATCCAAGCCTTGTTGAGATGAAATATATTGAATCGATTGAACCTCTGGCCAGCTTTCTAATTGATCTTTTAGCACCATTAAACGTGCTTCTGGTGTGCCTTCTTTAAAATAAACACTCATTTGTGAAGCGCTGTTCATATCTTCTGCCGCGGTCGCGATGTTTTTTCCCGCGGTATAGAAAGTAGCAGGCAGCGCCAATGACATAGCCACAACAGCTAATGTCAATATGGTGCCTAAGGGGCGTTGCAGCAAATTATGCAGCGCAATTTTAGCTTGTTTAATATGAGAGCGAATAAACCCTTCAGACTTTGGACGAGCTGACGCTTTTGCTTTAGGCTTTTTCGCCGCGTTGGTTTTCTTATTGACCATAGCGCTCAACCTCACTTAAGAAACCTTGGTTTAACTCAAAACGACGATATTGAGGGCGGCTATTCACCAATTCTAAATCGTGGGTAGCAAGAATGATCGACACTCCAGCACGGTTAAATTCTTCAAGTAAGCGTAAGACTTGATGAGACAAATCATGATCTAAATTACCCGTAGGTTCATCGGCCAATAATAAGCGCGGACGATTCACTACCGCTCTAGCGATACCAACCCGTTGTTGCTCACCACCGGATAACTGTCTAGGTAGGCAAGGTGCTTTATCTAACATACCAATCTTATCTAATGCTGCGGAAACGCGACGCTTGATCTCGTTTTCCGATGCACCTTCAATTCGCATCGGTAAAGCAACGTTATCAAAGACCGTACGGTCCATCAGCAATTTATGATCTTGAAAGATGATCCCAATATTACGACGCAAGAAAGGAATATCACCACTTTTGATCCGACTAATATCATGATCGTTAAATAAGATTTTTCCATCACTTGGGCGTTCTATCGCACAAATAAGCTTTAATAAGGTACTTTTACCTGCACCAGAGTGACCACCTAAGAAAGCCATCTCACCTTTATGCAACTGAAAGTTCACCTTTTGTAGAGCTTGATGCCCACCACGGTATACTTTACTCACTTGTTGAAACTGAATCATCTATGTTCCTTCAATCATCTTGTTGATGAAATCATTCTTCTCGACTAAATAGGGCTTCAATAAAATCATTAGCTTCAAATGGGCGCAGATCATCAATGCCTTCACCCACGCCAATATAACGAATTGGGATTTTAAATTGATCGGCTAAAGCAAAAATCACACCGCCTTTAGCTGTACCATCAAGCTTAGTTAAGTTGATCCCCGTTACCGGAGCAACGTCGCTAAATAATTTCGCTTGGCTTATCGCATTTTGGCCAGTGCCTGCGTCTAACGTCAGCATGACTTCGTGCGGTGCTGAATCATCGATTTTCTTCATCACACGCACAATTTTTCGTAACTCTTCCATTAAGTTACTTTTGTTCTGTAAACGACCAGCCGTGTCAGCGATGACCACATCAACTCCACGCGCTTTTGCCGCTTCAATCGCATCATAAATAACCGATGCGCTGTCTGCGCCAGTATGTTGGGCAATAACAGGCACATCATTACGTTGTCCCCAAACTTGTAACTGTTCTACTGCAGCCGCTCGGAAAGTATCACCAGCCGCTAAAATGACCGATTTACCTTGCGATTGAAATTGTTTCGCCAATTTACCAATCGTGGTGGTTTTACCCACACCATTCACACCGACCATTAAAATAACGTACGGTGTTTTAGTGGTATCAATCTCTAACGGTTGTTCCACTTCAGACAGTAAATCCGCCATTTCTTGCTTTAATAAGCCGTATAACGCTTCACCATCTTTAAGATCTTGACGAGAGGCTTTTTCGGTTAGGCTATCAATTATTTTAACTGTCGTGTTCATGCCAACGTCAGCAATAAGCAATTGTTCTTCTAATTCTTCAAATAACTCGTCATCAATCTTCTTATCTTTAAATAAACCAAAGAAGCCAGCACCAATATTTTGCTTAGTACGTTGCAAACTGCGCTTTAAACGAGCAAAGAAACTTTCGGTTGGTTTGGTTTGTTCTTGAACTCGATCACTTTCTAATTCTTGAGCTTGTATTGTATCACTTTGATCTTCTGGCTCAGTTTCAATAGGTTGATCGTCAATCACCTCACTTTCAGGCTGATCAATGTTGTCATCAAGCTCCGCAGTCGTGGATGACTCCAACGCTTCTTCGGCTTCTGAATCTGCAGCAGACTCAACCACATCACTCTCGGTAAGGTGTTCGCTTTGTTCTTCTAATTCTGAAGATTCTTGAGTATCAGCACCGTTTTCAACTGATGATTTCTGTTCTTCTTCATCAGCAAAACCAAGCCAAGAGAGTAAACCGCGTTTCTTTTTAGCTGTCATGGAATAATCCTAGCATTCACTTTGAGTTCAAGTGACTAAATTAATAATGTTATTTCTGATCTTAAAGGTAGAGATGACCTGTCGTTGGGCCATAATATCAAATCACAGCCAATGGGAAAAACGACAAAATCCTGAACACACACTCAGAAGCTTGATACACTTTATACCAAACGCCCAGAATGGCATATTCACCTCTGATATTCTGGGTTGGTATACTATCACTTTATCTGTGGTCTAAAAAATCTATCTGCGGTTTATTCCCTATGCAAAGACGTAAAGTTACAAACACTTCAAATAACAAAGGCAGTGGCGGCTTTGTTCGCATCATCAGTGGCTTATGGCGAGGGCGAAAATTGCCCGTTCACGATGCTGAAGGCTTACGCCCAACCACTGATAGAGTAAAAGAAACCTTATTTAATTGGTTAGCTACCGATATTCCTCATGCGCGGTGTTTAGATCTGTTTGCCGGTTCAGGCGGTTTAGGCTTTGAATCCGCATCACGTCAGGCTGAATTGGTCACTATGATTGAGCTAAATAAGCACGCTCATCAACAATTAGTGAAAAATAGCCAGCAACTCAAAGCCAACAATATCGAAATATTCAACCAAAATGCCCTGCAATTCTTACAAAAAGAAGGCACACCTTATGATGTGGTTTTTATTGATCCACCTTTTCGACAAGGATTATTAGAAGAAACCATTACCTTGTTGCAAGATAATCATTGGTTATCGCCCAACGCACTGATTTACATCGAAACCGAAAAAGAACTCACATTGCCAACATTACCAGAGCACTGGCAACTGCACCGAGAAAAAACCGCAGGGCAAGTCTGTTATCGCCTTTATCAAACTGAAATAGAGTAATCACTATGAAAAAGATCATGCATATCGTCGCTAAGCTGTTTATGTTGTTGGTTTGGGGAGTATTTATCGCAAATCTCATTCAGCCATTTCCAGGGTTAACTCATGTTGCACTCAATGTGATGGCGATTTTCATGTTGTTTATGCATGCACTACAAAGTTTGCTTTTCTCGGGCGATGCATTAGGCAAAGACGTGAAACTCACTCGATGGGAAAAGTTTTCCATCTTCTTATTTGGCACTTTTGCCTTAATTGATATTAAAAACAAATATTTGAAATAACTCGCTCTAGAACCCCTTCCAATAAAAAGGCGTACTTTCAAAGTACGCCTTTTTTGCCGGTACGATCTTACTTCCTATTCACTCTATGATAAGTATTGCTTTAATCCATCTAAGAACATCTGCGTGGACATCATCACCAACAATAGGCCCATCAATCGCTCAATTGCTTTCAAGCCCTTTTCACCTAAAACACGGTGGAAGAAGTTATAAAACATTAAAATGATAAAGGTTGCCCCCCAAGCCAATAAAACCGCCAAAGACCAATCCAACATTTTATCTGGGGATTGGCTCGATAATAGCAATAAAGACGCAATCACTGACGGCCCAGCAATCATAGGCATCGCCATTGGTACGAAGAAAGGCTCTTCACCTGCAGCGAGGCCTACCACACCGCCAGGCTGCGGGAATATCATGCGAATCGCAATAATAAATAAGATCAAACCGCCAGAGATGCTAAGCGTTTCTGCTTTTACATGTAAAAAACCCAGTATCGATTTCCCTGCAAATAAAAATAGCATCAAGATGATAAGGGCAAAACATAACTCACGAACCAAGACAATTCGGCGTCGTTTGGGTTCTAAATGTTTTAAAATCGACAAGACAACGGGCAAATTACCCAAAGGATCCATAATCAAAAACAGCATTACTGCTGCTGATAAAATTTCCATAAAAAGTCCAACATAAAAATGAGTGGGGGCGTATTAATATCAATGATAGTAATTTATTAATCAGATAATTGCTGAGATTGCTATAACACAAAAGACGCATCGCTATTTCTCGTGGTGCTTACAAGCCACTAAAACGATCAAATACCATAATATTTATACTTAATGCCATAAAGAGTTTTATAACCAGAATTCTTTAAATTGTCGATTTTTCCCTACTAGCGCCTTCAATTTACCTTAAAAACAACGATATTTTGCACCGATATAAAAATAAACCGCTCTTCATTTACATTTAAACCTTTCGTCATCTAAATATAAAGCAATAAAAATCTTACAAACCTCCCCTTCAAGCAAGCTAAGCACCAAAAACATAAGTTTTAGAGGACAAAAAGCAATCAATAGACATATATCAATAAAAAACAACAAGTTAAAATGGAAATAACTGTATCAATAACGAGCAATCACAAGATAGCTATATTTAACGTTCAATTATGCCTTCCACCCTCAACGAAAGATGAGATCTATTCTCACAAAGGCACTATTCGAATAAAGAAAAAGTTTTAAAAACGAGTAAAGAAGGCTCTCAACCTCAACCATAACAAAATCATCAGTAAGGTTTTCTTACATAGTAAAAATAAAAACGAATAACCATTAACTTATTACTTAACAACAACTTAAAAATAAACCTATAAGCCACATAAATGAAACTCAAGATTCCATTAGAGATCTGATGACATTTAAATGTCAATATCAGGTAAAAAAATCACAGTAAACTTACTTTTTTAAGCCACTATTAAAAAGATCTAGATCAACTGCGTTTTTTTTGTTATATTAGCTGCATATTCAATCAACCAGAAGGAAGTTTTCTTATGACTACATCTCAAAGACAAGGATTGGTATTAATTGCAGTAATGGTTGGTTTGATGACTCTACCAATGATTTCTTAATCTAATTCCAAAAACAAAAAAGGACGCTTAGGCGTCCTTTTTTGTTTTCTAACGATAAGTTTTATAAAAATTTCGTCACTTCATCCCAGTGAATGGTATAAAACAATAATGCTCCGGCCGTCATCAGTACCATGAGAAAAATGGCGACTCCCCAGATAAACCGACCACTTCTTGGTGTGAGCTCTTTTTCACACTCTAAACACGCTCGAATAAATGCATCTCTATCTTCAAGCTGATAATCATCATCCTCTAATAGCTGCTGCCGAATATTAGAAATATAATGGATCTTCTGTACGACATCATGAGGTAAACGGCTAACACAGCTTTCTGTGAGCTCAAGTAAGCCTTGCCCTTTAGCGTAATATTGCTCCCTTAATAAACGCTCTAAACGACGAGTATGGGAAACCACTTTTTCAATGTCTGACACTTTTCCCCCTCACCACCTCATGGTGTCTATATTTGTTTACTATATACCCAACTACAACAAGATAACTTAGAGAAAACTAGCAATTCACAAAGAAAAAACCAACTAGATCACGCTTTTTAATCCAAGCTTAGTTAATATCACCACTTAAATTAAACACTTAGGATTCATTAGTATGCCCATCACTTTATTAATTTGTATTCTCTTACTCATCGCGTTAGCGGCTTGGATGTATATTGGTTTCCATAAGAGGCATAATTTAGGAGAAGATGCTCCTGAACAAAAAGTGAATGTCGAAGTATTAGACAAGCAAAGCCTAGATATCCCCGACGCAGCCGTTGGTGAAGAAGATCAGGAATATTGGATATACGTGCAAAAGTTACCTTTGGGTCCAAAACGAGAGTTCAAAGTCGGCATTCATTATTTTAGTGCCCTCAATCCTGGTGATAAAGGCACACTGACTTATAAAGGTAACCGTTTTATTCATTTTGCATTAAAAAGAGATTAAGGAAGCAACCAGCGCGTTTTAGCGGAACGCGCAATTAACCAACTAAGCCCTAACGATCCAGCGCCACTTAACACAATCCACAATGGGATCACCCAAGCAGAATGCCCTTGATACCAACCAAAGTTTTTCATTGGCCACAAGAATATCGGATGCAAAATATAAATACCCAAGCTGTAAGTACTCACAAACCCAACCACTTTACGTGCCTTTCCTGATAACCTTTCACCATAAAAACGACACACCATAAACACCATACTTGCCGCTAACACAGTATTTAATGTTTTATAAGATAGCCAACGCCCTACGGTATATTCACCCGCCTCTAAACTGCCATAAATCACCATACCCACCGTCGCGATTAATGCCACAATACCAAGTAAAGCAATCGCAGATACAGCAGCCGAAGTTAACGGTATTTTTTGATACAACACATACCCTAGCAGTAAATAACCACTATAAAGGAAGTATTGATTACTCCAAGGACCATCGATGCTGAATAAAAACATCGTCGTACATAGCAACCACAATCCCACAGTAGCAAACAAGGTAGTGTCATCGACATATCGGACAAAAATTTGAAAGAATGGGATCAACAAATACAAAGGAATGAAATAATAGAAGAAGCCTAGATGATAGTAAGTTTCGTGAGTCAAGCTGTCACGGAGCACTTGCTGACTAACAGAAACATCAAAGCCAGTTGCTGTCCAACCCGATAAGTAAACATAGAACAGTGACCACACCACAAAAGGTACTAATACTTTGCCCAACCGACGTTGAACATAATATTTAAAATTAAATGGTCGTGTATCGGTCAGTAACAAAGCGCCTGATATCATAATAAAAACTGGCACCGCCCAACGAGACACACCGTTGACACTGACTGCAGTCGCCCAATCAGAGAATGAAATCACTCCAAGTTCATGGCGATATGGAGCCAATACATGAATGGCGATAACAGCCACTGCTGCCACACAGCGAAGGAGATCAAAGAAAAACACACGTTGATTCATAGGTGATCGCTATTTTATTGTTATTAATATTGATAATAACAATAAAGCATGTGCATGGCAGTGGCTATAAGTTGACGGAAACTTAACTTAACGTTTGTGACGCCTGATTATGAGGTTGTCTCGGTAACCATAACGAAATCACACAAGTCAGGACTAAAAAGGCAAATGACACCCACAAACAAGCCGCTAATCCAGCCATTTGGAATACCCAACCGGATAAAATTGTACCGATTAAGCGCCCCATCGCGTTAGCCATATAATAAAAGCCAACATCTAACGACACTCCATCCCCTTTAGCAAAACTCACAATTAAGTAAGAATGCAATGATGAGTTCACCGCAAATACCGCTCCAAAAATCATTAAACCACCGACAATCACCAGCTCAGGTTGCCATTGACTTTGCACACCATAAGCGACCAAACCAGTAATAACCGTTAAACCTAATGCCCAAAATAAAGCCGAACGACCATCAGGAACTTGACCTTTAGCTTTGCCTGTTAACCTTGGCGCAAAGCCTTGGACGATTCCATACGCTATCACCCACAACGCAAGAAAACCGCCGACCCACAAATGATCCCAACCAAACACACTGCCTAAGTACACCGGCAATGCCACCACAAACCACACATCACGTGCACCAAATAAGAATAAACGAGCAGCAGAAAGAATATTAATAGGCGCAGATTTGGAAAACATTTGTGTAAATTTTGGTTTGGATTTGGCTTTGCCCATATCACTTTCAAGCAAAATAACACTACTGATTAATACCAAGCACAACACCGCAGCCATCGCTAAAACAGAGTATTGGAAGCCAATTAATGACAACAAGAGGCCACCAATAAAGAAACCAATCCCTTTCAAGGCATTTTTAGATCCCGTCAGCACCGCAACCCAATGATACAGCGCCCCTTGTTGATCGTTTGGCACTAAGGTTTTAATGGCGCTTTTGGCACTCATTTTATTTAAGTCTTTGGCAATCCCCGATAATGCTTGCGCAGCCATCACCCATGGAATGGTTAACCAAGGGTTAGGAAGCGCTAACATCACCAAGGCAACAATTTGCATTGCTAGACCAACATTCATGGTTTTATTTAAGCCCAAACGAGCCCCTAACCAACCACCAACAAGGTTGGTGACCACACCAAAGAACTCGTAAAATAAGAACAATGAAGCAATCGCTAAAGTGCTGTAACCCAAATCATGGAAATACAACACCACCAGCATACGCAGTGCACCATCGGTTAAAGTAAAATTCCAATAATTAAACGTCACCAGCATGTATTGACGAACTTGTCGGTCTAAATGAGCAAACATAAGGCTACCTGAATCTAAATGGGCTTACTGACCAGCCACTTGTTTGATGTAATCCACTTGCACCGGCTTAGTAAAAGCGCCAGGACGCAAAGCCTGAACTTCACTTATAATCCTGTCTAATGGCCAATTCAGCTCAAGCAATGCATGTGCCGCTAATAGACCTGTACGTCCAGATCCCCCCATGCAATGCATTGCAACTTTCTCACCTTGTTTTAAGGCCGCATGGATAGAAGGGCTAGCCGCATTCCACTCTAAAGCAAAATTAGCATCTGGCGCTCGATCATCTTCAATCACCAATTGAAACCACTTCATGCCCAATGCTTGCACTTGTTTACCAAGGTCATTTACCGACTTCTCATGCAGTTCCTCATCATTAAGCGCAGTCACCACCACTGACACACCTTGCGCCTTCAGTTGTTGTAATGATGCTTCTAACTCAACACCTTTAGTACCAGGGCAAGGAGTAAGTACTAACCCAGAACCTTGTTCATTTAACGGTAATTGCCATGTTGGATGTGTCATGATTCATTCCTTTTTGATTATGCCAAGCCGACTTTACGAACTAACTCTGCAGTTCGAGTGGCGTATCCCATTTCGTTGTCATACCAAGCGTAGATTTTCACCATACGCGTTCCTACCACCATGGTTGATAAAGCATCAACAATCGTTGAGCGTTGGTCGCCACGATAGTCAATCGACACTAATGGTTTCTCTTCAAAGCCTAAAATTCCCTTTAATTCACCTTGAGAGGCTTGTTTTAATAATGCGTTCACTTCTTCAGCGGTGGTATCACGTTTCACATCAAAGATGATGTCGGTTAATGAGGCATTGGCTAATGGAACGCGCACGGCATGTCCGTTAATTTTACCTTTTAGATCAGGGAAAATTTCCACAATCGCGGTGGCAGAGCCTGTTGTCGTTGGGATCAAACTCATGCCACAAGCGCGAGCACGGCGTAGATCTTTATGCGGTGCATCTAAAATGGTTTGAGTGTTGGTTAAATCATGGATGGTGGTGAAAGAAGATTGCTCAATCCCCAGTTTTTCATGGATCACTTTAACAATCGGTGCAATGCAGTTAGTGGTGCAAGAGGCCGCCGTTACAATGCGATGCTTTTCTGGGTTAAAGATCGCGTCATTCACCCCAACCACAATATTCGCAATGCCTTCTTCTTTTACTGGAGCCGACACCACCACACGTTTTACGCCTTGCTCTAAATACTGGTTCAACAGCGCGGTTTTTTTATGTTTACCCGTCGACTCAATCACCACATCACAATCTGACCAATCGACCGCTTGGATCTCTTTTTGTTGGGTCACCGCAATACGTTTACCGTTAATGACGATAGAAGACTCTTCTGCCGTAACTTCATATGACCAACGGCCTTGCACAGAATCAAACTCCAACAAATGTGCTAGGGTATTCGCATCACCCGCTACATCATTAATGCGCACAAACTCTACTTCAGGCCAATCAAATGCCGCGCGTAATGCTAAGCGACCAATACGACCAAAACCGTTAATTCCAACTTTAATTGTCATCTCGTTTATTCCTTAAATCTTGTGTATTCATTGTGTTTATTAAGATGTGTTTACTTAACAACAAACCGGTCTTTCCGTCATTTTGTGTAAGCGTTCACTATCGTTTAAATACTGTTTTTGCAAGCATTGAGACTGTTTTAAACCATCAATCACTTTACGCAACCAACCGGGCAAATCACCCGCTAAGCCGTAATATACCCATTGGCCTTTACGTTCATCCACCAACACCCCAGACTGACGCAGCTGCGCCAAGTGGCGAGAAATCTTAGGTTGGCTTTCTTGCAATGCTTCCGTCAGTTCGCATACACATAACTGCCCTTCTCGAGCAATTAATAACAAACAGCGAATACGCGTTTCATCGGATAACATTTTAAAAAATTGATGAGGTAACATGCTTAAAACTCATTCTTATATATGGATATGCGTATATTGTATTTTTTTTAAAAAAAGGCAACCACTCAAACCACATTGTCATCAAATATTCATATTCAAATAGACAAAGAAATACCAATATAGAAGCTGTGATAATGAGAAAAAAATGGCATAGTGACGGCTGTATAAATCGAGTGATTGCCGCCCTGTTATTGATTGGAAAGACGCATGAATCAAACTAGCCCAGAGCAAACCAAATGGAACAGTGAAGACCAGCTCATTGAGTTTTCACAGCAGACTTTAACGCCATTTTGGCAAACAAAAAATGATGGGTTCATTGAAGGGCAACAAGGCAAAAAGCTTTATTGGATTTCGTTGACGAAGCCCCAACACACCAAAGCAATCGTCGTGGTCAACGGACGCATTGAAAGCGTCAATAAATACCAAGAATTATTCTGGGATTTATTCCAACAAGGCTATGATATTTATTCTTATGATCACCGTGGACAAGGGTTATCAGATCGCTGTTGCAGCGATAAACAAATTGGCCATGTCGAACATTTCGATTTTTATATCAAAGATTTACATCATGTTCTCAACAGTTTTGATTTAAGTCACTATCAACAAAAGTTCTTTCTCGCTCACTCAATGGGGGGCGCGATTACAACCCGCTATCTGCAAACACACCCACAACATGGGTTTGATGGTGTCGCCTTAAGCGCCCCTATGATTGGTATTCAGATGCAATGGTATCTGCGTCCATTTTCACGCTCAATAACCAAATGGATGTCGTCACGCAGCGATATTCCAGCTTATGCGCCCGGGCAAACCCCTTACCATGCCAAGCCTTTTGAAACCAACAACTTAACCAGCAGCGCTTTACGCTACCAATGGTTTCGTGGTTTATACGAACAAGTGCCGGACATTCAATTAGGTGGACCAAGCAGTCATTGGGTACATCAATCTTTATTAGCAGCAAAGCAATGCAGCCAACAAGTGCAACAGATCAACCTACCCTTATTGCTATTGCAAGCTAGTGAAGACACCATTGTCGACAATGCCGCCCAGCGCCGCTTTATCAATAAACTCAACAAAAACCAGCCAGCACTAGGGCAACTTGTGGTCATTAAAGGCGCGAAACATGAATTGCTTTGTGAGGCCGATCGTTTTCGCAATCAAGCATTAGACAACATATTAGCTTTTTATAATTCACAGATGAGAACTCAACCAAAACAAGCCTAGCAATCACAAAAGAGGAAAATTGCCATTCAAAGCTTTACCCTCTTTTTCCTATTTGTTTTGGCGTACAATTACTCTGTATTTATTTTTACGGTTATTAAAAAGAGGCAACATGTCGAACCCTATTTCTTCAACATCATCTTCAAACCATAATTTTCATATCGTTGCTTCCGATCTTGATGGCACCTTACTTTTGCCTGATCACACCCTTGGGGAATTTACGAAAAAAACCCTCAAGAAATTACATGAAAAAGGCATGACATTTATTTTTGCCACCGGCCGTCACCATGTCGATGTGGAAAGTTTTCGTACAAGTGCAGGCATTCCGGCTTATATGATCACCTCAAACGGTGCACGTGTTCATTCTCCAGACAACGAATTGCTGTACAGCAAAAACCTACCTGAAGATGTGATCCAACCGATTGTCGATATCATCAAACAAGATCCAAACCACCGTATTCACATTTATCGCAGTAACGACTGGTTAACCGATAAAGAAGATCTCAAACTGAGCAAGCATCATCAAGAATCTGGCTTTAACTACAGCCTATTTGATACCAACAATGCGCCAACTGAAGATATTGCGAAATTGTTCTTCACTCACCCTGATCACGATCATTTGGCAGAGTATGAACAACAACTAAAAGCAGAATTTGGTGATCGCATCAGTATTGCCTTTTCGACACCTTGGTGCTTGGAAATGATGGCTCCAAATGTATCAAAAGGTGATGCACTACAAGCCGTAGCACAAAAGCTGGGTAAAGAGCTGGAACATTGTGTGTCATTTGGCGATGGCATGAACGATGTTGAAATGCTGGCTGCCGCGCATAAAGGTTTGATCATGGGAACCGCACACGAAAAAGTGATGAAAGCACTCCCTAACAATGACATTATTGGTAGCAGCGCCGATGAAGCCGTCGCGCATTATTTAGAAGACCATTTGCTATAAACTTATAGTATTTAATGTCTACCCAAGTCACTTCAAGACACAGAATTCACTTGGACATCATACAAAAATGGCGGCTCATTTTATCAATGAGTCGCCATTTTTATTGCTCGATTTATTGTCTATTCTTTATCTAAAATCGCCAACCATTCCTCTTCGCTGACAGGCATAATCGATAAACGATTACCACGCTTCACTAAAGGTAAATTGTCTAATTGCGGCATCGCTTTCATTTCCGCCAAACTAATAATGCGGCTGGTTTTGCGCACAAACTCAATATCCACCATAACCCAGCGAGGATTACTTGGATCGGATTTAATATCAAAGTACGGGCTTTCTGGGTGAAATTGAAAATGATCTGGGTACGCCCCTTTCACCACTTTCGCGATGCCTGCCACGCCAATTTTTTTACAAGACGAATGATAGATCAACACCTGATCACCAACACTAACGTCATCACGCAGCATGTTTCTTGCTTGATAATTGCGTACTCCCTCCCAACACGACACATTTTGCTCACGCAGAGTATCGATAGAAAAGGTGTCCGGTTCAGTTTTAAATAACCAATATGCCATAATGAACCTTCTGTTTTTATACCAGTCTATTGGTAGTCAAGGTAGTTTGTCATCAACGACGGTATCTCATGACCCGCTAACACTAAGGAAAGTAACATGAAGGCTTTTACAATCCCACTGAGTTTTATCACTCTCCTTTTACTGACAGCCTGCTCAAGCCAGCCTCAATTGTTAGCACAAAGTGAACCGATAGAAATGGGCAGCAGCGAAAATCAGCCGCCTTCAGAAAAACTCACTGATGAACAAAATTTTATTATCGATAGCCAGCAACAAGCCAATGAAAATATTGGCCAACAGTCTGCTGGCACCTATCAAAGTAAAGTAATTGCAGGTTTAACCACGACTTTGAAACTCAATGCCGATCACACGGCAACCACTGTCTATGACTATCAAAATGGCGATGAAAGCTTAGTTGAAACGGGCTTTTGGCAACAAGCTAATGAACAACAGATCAATGTGTTAATGACACAACATGACGGTCAAACTATCAATGCGCTGCGTATGTTTACTATCGATGGTTTTCAGTTAACAGCAGAAAAAGAAATCGTTAACGGGATGGAATATCAATTAGGCAATAACGGCTTAATCTTACAAAAGATGAAAGTCGAGATCAGCATCATCCCTACGCAAAATAAAATGACCCAAGGCGCAGTTAATACGTTGCCTACAGCCAACATTGTTGGACGTACTGATTACAACGCAAAAGTCGATGCCACCATTCGTGACTATTTTACCATGAGCCGCTCTAACCCCGATAACAACCGTTACCGTTGGCTTACCTACGATATTAACAACGACAATCAACCTGAATTATTTGTATTGATGGATTGGTGTCAAAGTGAAGGCTGTACAGTGCTGATGTTTGAAAATCATCAAGGACAATGGCAATTTAATAGCCGAATTAGCGCCACTCACTTACCGATAAAAGTCACCAACTATCATCACTTTGGCTGGCGAGATCTGATCATTCCAAACGAGTTGGGAAAAAATAAAACCCTCGCTTATACCGGTGTCAGTTACCCATTAAGTGTCTCGCAAGGAATTGATGGTGAAAGTGAACCAGCCAATGTCACTTTATTTTCCGATAAGATCAACGCAGCGCAAAAAGGAATAAAACTGTAAACTCTGAACCTAAGCTTTTTAATTAGGGTGCACCATTCAATCATGTCACTGAATTCAGATACGCCACACATACCAGTGGCTTCAAGCAAACCAGCCACCTTATGCCTCCAGTGTGGCCTTCGTTATCAGTGTATTTGTTCACACCATCCAAAGCTTGATAGCGCGGTTCATATTGCACTACTAACTCACCCCAATGAACTTAACCGCGCGACCAACACTGGAAAACTGTTAACTCAAAGTCTAGCGAATTGCACCGTACATATTTGGGATCGCGTCCACCCCCCAGCGGCATTACTGGAACAGATAAAGCACCAACCGACTTATGTGTTATTTCCGAGTGATGATGCGTTTGCAGTTAGTAGCATAACCATCCAAGATAACCAACAGAGTGATGCCGTAGAACCATTGTTCATTATTTTGGATAGTACCTGGCAAGAAGCCAAAAAAATGCTCAACAAAAGCCCGTGGCTCGCCGCACTACCTAAAGTGATGCTGCATACATCTAACGACTCCCACTACTCACTTCGTCGTAATCAAACGACCGGTCATTTGTGTACCTGCGAAGTGGGGATGGCGCTATTACAGCAACGAGAACCGCAACGGGATGTCACGCCATTACAGCAATATTTTGAATTGTTTTTGGCGGTGTATGAAGAAGATCGGAATCATAGGGTTTGGCAGGAAAAGGGAAAAGAATTTCTATAAACGGATTATCGAAACTAGGGAGCTTCGCGGCTCATCGCCCGAACCCAGCAGCTCATCACAAACGCAACGTCATTTCTTCCGAACCTAGGCGAAAGCAGGAATCTAGTGACCAATTTCTGAAAAGTACATGAAAGCGAGATCCCTGATAGCTCCTTCGTCGATTCAAGGATGACGGTAAAATATGAAATTAAGATCGTTTACTTAAATATCAGACTAAATAAACGTCTAATAAAATTCTCTGACTAGGATTCTTCGCTGCTTATAGCTCGAACTCAGCTGCTCATCACAAACGCAACGTCATTCCTTCCGAGCCTAGGCGAGAGCAGGAATCTACTGACCACCTTCTGCAAAGCACAAGAATGCGAGATCCCTGATAGCTCCTTCGTCGCTTCAAGGATGACGATGGGTATACAGTTCAATTATCTTCAATGAAACCCCTCTGCCTAAATTTTGCTTTGTGTAGTGCCAGTATTTTTGCGTAAGTCGTCATGGATGACGGCTAGGCTTCTCGAGGGCATGGATGCCCTCTTGAAGCCGTTAGCAAAAAGACCAAACGCAACAAAGAGAACAAAATTTCTAGCAGCGGCCTTTTTGCCACCTTTTTTGGCTGTTGAAAAAAGGTTGGTCGCCGAAGGCTAGCCCATGAACATTCATATCACCATGAACTGGAAAAATCCGGCACACTCACAACAAACCTACTCGTCACCTAAAAAACACAACAAATCCCCAACCGAGGTGATCTCCACATCAGGCAATACTTTGGCTTCATTTTCTGTAAACAAGCTCTTGCTAAAATCGTTTATCCAACAAGCACTCATTCCTGCGTATTTCGCCCCCGCCACATCGGAAATCAAATTATCCCCAACATGCAAAACCTGCTTCGCGGGTAAACCTAAATGCGCTAAAGCCGTTTCAAACATCTCCCCATGCGGCTTTGCCCAACCATCAGGGCCGGCGTTCAACACCAAATCAAAATAGTCACCTAAGCCAATTTTATCTGGATTAACATTGCCATTGGTGATCGCAATCAGTGGCATGTGTGCCTTCAGCTTACTCATCACTTGGTGAATCAAATCTGGCACATCAATTTGATGACGCCAAATAAGCACTTGATCCATGGCATCTTTTGCCGCTTGGGAAGCATTTGGATCATCGTAACCCAAATGAATTAACCCCTGACGGATCTGCTGAAAACGCCACTCAGAAACATCGCTTTGCAAAAAGGGCGTTTGCTTAGCAAGTTGCAACTTTAAAGCTCGCCATTGGCTAGGGCTCATTTGTTGGCTGATCGGGTGATGGGTGTGCATCCACTGCGTGGTTTTTTGTTCTAACCCCACGATCACTGGGTGGTTGTCATACAAGGTATCGTCTAAATCGAACGTCATGGCTTTAATGGTGGGGATGTTGCGATAAAAACGCACAGACATAACAACTCCTTAGGGATTAATCGTCGGATTTTTTATTCTTTCTGGCTCTTGGATGGGCTTTGTCGTATACACTGGCCAAATGTTGAAAATCCAAATTAGTGTAGATTTGTGTGGTCGAAATATTTTCATGGCCAAGCAGTTCTTGTACTGCTCTTAAATTACCGCTGGATTCCAACATGTGGGTGGCAAATGAATGGCGTAATTTATGCGGGCTAATATGGCTCGAAACACCTTGTTTAATCCCCCATTCTTCCATGCGTTTTTGCACGTTACGATGCGAGATTCGAGTGCCACGTTTCGACACAAATAAAGCCAGTTCCGATTCTGATGCCATCGTTGAGCGAATGGATAACCATCGCCCTAACCACTCTTTAGCTTGGCCGGAAAAAGGCGCTTTACGCTCCTTATTACCTTTACCAATCACGCGAATTTCACCTTGGCTTAATTGCACTTGATTAACATCGATATTGACCAATTCAGCCAAACGCAGCCCCGCTCCGTACATTAATTCCATCATGGCGCGATCACGAACCGCGAGAGGGTCATCATCTTGCACTTCCAGCAACAACCCCATTTCATCGACATCTAAGTTTTTCGGCAGAGGCCGTTGGTTTTTTGGCGCAGACACCCCTTTAGCGGGATTGGCTTCGAGCAGACCCACCAAGATTAAGTAATCAAAAAAGCTGCGTAGAGAAGAAAGGCGAGTGGCGATACTGCTGGCTTTGAGCTTTTCTCGCTTGGCTTTGCTAACCAATTGCCTTACCCAAGCGGCATCCACTTCTGGCCATGAGGACACCCCAAGTGAAACGAGCTGCTGAGCCATCGTGGTCAATTGCTGTTGATAATTCGCTTGAGTTCGTTGGCTAAGGCCTTTTTCATTAAGCAGATAATCATAAAAACGCTGCAACGGATGAGCAAGCTCATCGGGCAGTATTTCAGGTGATACGAAGGATTTACCCGCCATTAGCACAACTGAGCGTTTTTATTTCAGACATCATTTCATCATCAATAGGCATATCTTTGACTAAAAAGGTCACTAACGCGGTAAGGTGACGTAAAAATAACGTATCCATTTCTGGCTGGAAATGCCCACCTTCTTGGCTTGAAAATGCAAGCAACCCTAATGGTGATTGACGCACCAATGGCAAAATAACATAAGAACCCAACTCGGATAACTCATCACTGGCAAAGCGATCGCCACCAAATAAAGCATGGCGGTCTTGGCGATTCAAGCGCCCAAGGTAGGCTTCTTTACCATTTAAGTGATTGGTCATAAAACGTTGGTAGGTATCGTGTTGTAATGCCCATTTACGCTGGTTCATTTCACGTTCATCATTTTTCTCAAGCGAACCATGCTTATTGCGTGATTTATCTTGAACCAACAAAAATAGATGCGCTTTCAGCCCTATCGAATGAGCATAACCCTCAAGCGCAGCTTCAATCTGAACAAGAGAGTCACAACGTAATAGCCGTTGCTGTAGATTCATTAATTGATGAAAAGTGCGATCATTTTTCGCCGCTAGAGACATCAACTGAGTAATGTCTTCTTCAAGCTCTTCAATTTTTTGGCGTTGGCGACGCATTTGGATTTCAACTAACGACACCGCCCCTTGTTGCTGGTGGGATATCGACAAATGATCGAGAAGAGCCCGACGATCGGCAAAAAAGTCAGGGTGATCTTTCAAATAATCGGCCACAATCTCGGCAGTTAAGTCTGTCGTTTCCATCATTTCTCTATTGATATTATTAATATGTTAACAGGTAATTTGGCCATCATAGACATGCGCAACCGGGCCTGTCATGTGTAGCGGCTTACCCGCACCTTGCCAGTAGATTTTTAACGTGCCACCAGGTAATTGTACGGTAACATCCGAATCTAACAGCCCTTGGTCAATTCCTATTGCCACTGCGCCACAAGCACCACTGCCACAAGCTTGCGTCTCACCGGCACCACGTTCATAAACACGTAGTTTTACGTTATTTCGGTCGATAATCTGCATAAAACCGGCATTTACACGTTCAGGGAAGCGCTCATGCGATTCAAGCAACGGGCCAACTGTATCGACATCGAAGGTATTCACATCCTCGACAATCGTCACCACATGCGGGTTACCCATGCTAACGGCACCACAGAATAACGTATGCTCACCGGCACGTAGAATGTAGGTTTTTTCAGCTTGTTTGGCTTTAAATGGGATCTTGCTTGGTTCAAAAATAGGTTGCCCCATGTTCACTGTCACCGAATCAAGGCTTTCGACTTTTAAGACCATGCGGCCTTTTTTGGTGCTAACATTAATGCTGTATTTATTGGTTAAGCCTTTCATACGAACAAAGCGGGCAAAACAGCGTGCGCCATTACCACATTGCTCCACTTCACTGCCATCGGCATTAAAAATACGATAATGAAAATCGGTTTCTGGATCGTAGGGCGCTTCCACCACCAATAATTGATCAAACCCTACGCCCGTATGACGATCGGCTAAGCGACGAATCAATTCCGGTGAAAAGAAGATGTTTTGAGTAATACAATCGACCACCATAAAGTCGTTACCCAAACCGTGCATTTTAGAAAAATGGAAATGCATATCGCCTCATTTATTCAAATAAAACGCCCTAGTCAAAATCTAGGGCGTAAATTGCTGTATTTATTGCGGTAGGATACTTTCCAGTTCCCACAAAGATGTCAATTCTTCACGTTGACGCACTAAATGCGCTTGCTTGCCATCAACAATCACTTCTGCGGCGCGAGCACGCGTGTTGTAGTTCGAAGACATCACAAAGCCATAAGCACCTGCAGAACGTACCGCTAGCAGATCACCTTCTTCCAGCACCAACTCGCGGTCTTTCCCTAAGAAGTCACCGGTTTCACAAATTGGTCCAACTAAATCGTAAGTCGTCACTTCACCTTTACGAGGCGAAACTGGAACAATATCCATCCAAGCTTGGTATAGCGAAGGGCGAATTAAGTCATTCATTGCCGCATCTATAATCGCAAAGTTTTTATGCTCGGTTGGTTTGAGCAATTCTACTTTGGTTAATAACACGCCTGCATTCGCCGCAATCGCGCGACCTGGCTCAAACACTAATTCAAGGTGACTATGGTTATCTAAACGGGACAATAACGCTTTAGCGTATTCAGACGGTTGAGGTGGCAATTCATCACGATACACCACACCTAAACCACCACCGACATCAAGGTGACGAATATTAATGCCTTGCTCAGTCAATGCGTCAATTAAAGCCAACAGGCGATCGGTGGCATCAATGAATGGAGTTAAATCCGTTAACTGAGAACCGATATGGCAATCAATACCGTGGATATCTAAGTTTTCTAAGCTATTGGCAAATTTATACACTTCCGGTGCGCGATCAAACGCAATACCAAATTTATTATCACGTAAGCCAGTCGAAATATAAGGATGAGTATGTGCATCAACATCTGGATTAATACGCAATGAAATTGGCGCTTTAACGCCCAAATCACCGGCGACTTTATTTAAACGCTCAAGCTCTGGCTCGGATTCAACGTTAAAACATTTAATACCAAGCTCTAATGCACGCTTCATCTCGCTTGGCGTTTTACCCACACCAGAGAACACGATTTTTTTCGGATCGCCACCAGCGGCAATCACACGCTCAAGCTCACCACCAGACACAATATCAAAACCTGAACCAAGGCGAGCCAACACATTAAGCACACCAATATTAGAATTCGCTTTGACTGCATAACACACTAAATGTGGGTGTTCGCCCACTGAAGAATCAAATGCCTTCCAATGACGCTCTAATGTGGCACGAGAATACACATAAAGAGGTGTTCCATATTGCTCGGCTAATTGTGTAAGAGAGACGTCTTCAGCCCAAAGCTGACCATCATCCTGATAATTAAAAAAATCCAATGTTCTCTTCCTTATTGTGCTTGTTGCTCTGATTCAGGCAAAGTAGATTGTGCTGCGCTGACTGCTTGGTCCGCAGCTGGTTGTTTGGTTACGCTGCCATCCGACCCTTTAATGCTGACCGCTTCTGTATTGACAGGCTCTGGCGCATCTTGTGGCAAATATAAAGCACCTGTTTGACCACACCCTGCTAATACCGTTACTGACAGCATTATTCCCGCTAAAATAGGTTTTTTCATTTTGATATCGTGATTAATGATTTAATGCCCCCTATAATCGCACCACACACAAGAAAAGCAATAGCCAAGCGCTATCAAGAAATAGGATAAACCAGCATGAATGATACGGAATTTCACCAATTAGTTGATCTACAAATGACGCAAATCGAAGAAGCCATTGATAACTCAGAGGCTGACATTGATTACGAGGTATCCGGTAATGTGATGACACTCGAATTTGAAAATCGCAGCCAAATTATTATTAACCGCCAAGAACCGATGCACGAGATCTGGTTAGCGTCTAAATCTGGCGGATATCACTTCAAATTCACGAATGATGATTGGGTTTGTTCAAAAACTGGCGCCATTTTATTTGATTTAGTCAAAACAGAGTGTGAAAAGCACGCCGAAGAAAGCATTGATTGGCAATAAAATACAAAATACCCCATGACTAAAATAAAAAACCGCCAAGTGTGAAACCACACTGGCGGAAAATCCTAAGCTGGATAAAAATAGATTCAGATTGGAAGCGAGAAGTTATATCTTGGTCACTCACACTATAAACCTAGTGAACAAAATGAGAGTTTGCTAAGTCAATATTGCCTTTTTTTTCTCCATCGGTATTATCTCGGCTCAATTTACGCCCTAGATCACACTATAGAGTTCACAAGCCATGTCATTTGACCCTAAAAACGCCAACAAAATACTCGACGCACAAGGCTTACGCTGCCCAGAACCTGTAATGATGGTCAGAAAAACAATCCGCACCATGCAAGAAGGCGAAGTATTGCTGGTCACCGCAGACGATCCTTCAACCACACGTGATATTCCCAGCTTCTGTCGCTTTATGGATCATCAGTTGCTGGGCACTGAAACCGACAGCCTACCTTATCAATTTTTGATCAAAAAAGGCTTAAGGTAATTCATCACTTTATCTAAAAAATTACGCCATAAAAAACAGGCAACCCTATGGCTGCCTGCTTTTTACTCTTTATGTTCTAGCCGAGCTAAACGCACATTTAACTCTTTAATCTGCTTCTTCATCGGAATGATATACAAGTTTCGAATCCAAGACTCTACCGCCAAAGCCGCTAACACAATAGCTCCAACCACCATCGGCAACCACATATCAGTCACCGCCATACCTATCAAGGTTAACGCCAAACCAAAGGTAAAAAGATAACTTTGGTTTTTTGGAGTCATATTTGCATAACGTGTCAACATA
Organism: Vibrio rumoiensis 1S-45; assembly: GCF_000286955.2. GTDB lineage: Bacteria > Pseudomonadota > Gammaproteobacteria > Enterobacterales > Vibrionaceae > Vibrio > Vibrio rumoiensis_A. The sequence continues at coordinate 68,540 of NZ_AJYK02000052.1, read as the reverse complement.
ATGCTCACCTCACACGATCTAAATAACCTTGTTTAAGTGTAGATGATGGGTATGACAATAAGGTGAATTTCTATCACACCAACAAAAACTTAAAGGCAATGATAATTAACACTACGCCACCTAAAAGCTCTGCTTTGCTTTCCAGCCAGGTGCCACTTTTACGCCCAATAAACACACCCAAGAAACTAAAGGCAAAAGTCACAATACCGATTAAGGCACAGGCAATAAATGGGTTCACGCCAAGTAGTGGCAAACTAAAGCCCGCTGCCATCGCATCAATGCTGGTGGCAATAGCCAGCGTTAACATAACTCGATGAGTAATTTGGCAAAAATCCTCTTCAATACCTTCAACAAATGATTCGTAAATCATCTTGCCACCAATAAACAACAATAAAACAAAAGCAATATATGGGGCATAATCTTCCACCCAACCTAAAACGCCTTGTCCACCAAGGAAACCAATGAATGGCATGACCGCTTGAGCCACACCAAAATACACGCCCGCTTTTATAGCAAGTGACATCGGCTTATTGGTTTGAGTGCCCAACTTTGACCCTAAACCAATAGACACAGCAAATGCATCCATACTCAAGGCTAGCGCCAAAAACATTACATCTAACATTATCAATTGCTCACTTTTCTTATGATTTAGCCTGATTTATGGCTTTTTTGTCGCAAAAGCATATAAGTTCATCTGTTTTACTGCAATCATTTGCTTTTACTGCAATCACAGATTGAGGCGAATAAGTGAACTCGCTATACTGAATCACTATTTTTAAAATTATCCATTTTCAATCATTGCGCGAACTGAGTAGGCAAATAAAGTTATGCAAAAATACGACGTCAAAACCTTTCAAGGAATGATCCTCGCGCTGCAGGATTATTGGGCCCAAGTCGGCTGTACCATTGTTCAACCTTTAGATATGGAAGTAGGTGCTGGCACCTCACACCCGATGACTTGCCTTCGCGCAATTGGTCCAGAGCCAATTGCTACTGCTTACGTGCAACCTTCACGCCGTCCAACCGACGGTCGTTATGGCGAAAACCCAAACCGTCTTCAGCACTATTATCAATTCCAAGTGATAATCAAACCATCACCAGACAACATTCAAGAGCTTTACTTAGGCTCGCTGGAAGTCCTTGGTATTGACCCACTTATTCATGACATTCGTTTTGTGGAAGATAACTGGGAAAACCCAACTTTAGGCGCTTGGGGGCTTGGCTGGGAAGTGTGGTTAAACGGCATGGAAGTAACTCAGTTTACTTACTTCCAACAAGTGGGTGGTCTTGAATGTAAGCCAGTTACCGGTGAGATCACTTACGGTATCGAGCGTCTTGCGATGTACATTCAAGAAGTCGATTCCGTTTACGACCTCGTCTGGACAGATGGCCCATTAGGCAAAGTAACCTATGGTGACATTTTCCATCAAAATGAAGTTGAGCAATCAACCTACAACTTCGAACATGCTGATGTGGATTTCCTATTCACCTTTTTCGATCAATGTGAAAAAGAATGTCTGCACTTACTTGAGCTAGAAAAACCGCTTCCTCTGCCCGCTTACGAGCGGATTTTAAAAGCAGGCCATGCCTTTAACTTACTCGATGCACGTAAAGCAATTTCAGTCACCGAACGTCAACGTTATATCTTACGTATTCGCAACCTAACTAAGTCCGTTGCAGAAGCTTACTACGCTTCTCGTGAGGCTTTAGGCTTCCCAATGTGTAAAAATAGTGACGTGAAAAGCAAAGGTGAGGAGAAGTAATCATGGCGAAGAATTTTCTAATTGAACTCGGTACCGAAGAGCTACCACCAACGCAACTTCGCACTCTAGCAGAAGCCTTTGCGGCAAACTTTGAAGCCGAATTAAAAGCCGCGGATATCGCTCATCAAGGCGTAAAATGGTACGCCGCGCCTCGTCGTTTGGCCCTAAAAGTCACCGAACTAGAAGAAGGCCAACAGGACAAAATCGTTGAAAAACGTGGCCCTGCGATCTCTTCTGCTTTCGATGCCGATGGTAACCCAACTAAAGCGGCTCAAGGCTGGGCTCGCGGTAATGGCATCACCGTTGAACAAGCGGAACGCCTAAAAACCGACAAAGGTGAATGGCTACTGCACAAACAACAAGTCAAAGGCCAAGCAGTTAAAGATTTAGTGGTTGATATGGCAGCTAAAGCATTAGCCAACCTACCAATCGCCAAACCAATGCGTTGGGCTGACAAAGACACACAATTTATTCGCCCAGTAAAAACCTTAACTATTTTATTGGGTGATGAGCTGATCGAAGGTGAAATCTTAGGCGTGGCTTCTGCGCGCACCATTCGTGGACACCGTTTCATGGGTGAACGTGAATTCACTATCGATCACGCCGACCAATACCCAAGCTTGCTAGAAGAGCGCGGTAAAGTGATGGCTGATTACGAAGCACGTAAAGCCATTATTCTGCGTGATTCACAAAAAGCGGCAGCAGCGGTTGGCGGTATCGCCGATCTAGAAGATGACTTAGTAGAAGAAGTCACCTCTTTGGTTGAATGGCCAGTAGTATTGACCGCAAAATTTGAAGAAGAGTTCTTGAAAGTACCTTCAGAAGCCTTGGTGTATACCATGAAAGGCGACCAGAAATACTTCCCTGTCTATGATGACAACAAGAAGCTGCTACCTAACTTCATCTTTGTTTCGAACATCGAATCTAAAGATCCACGTCAAGTGATCGAAGGCAACGAAAAAGTCGTTCGCCCACGTTTAGCGGATGCGGAGTTCTTCTTTAACACCGACCGTAAGCGCACACTAGAATCTCACCTACCTGAGCTAGAAACGGCGATATTCCAGAAACAACTGGGTACTATCAAAGATAAAACCGATCGCATCACCGAGCTTGCCGGCTTAATTGCTGAAGCGATTGGCGCAGACGTAACCAAATCAAAACGTGCAGGTCTATTAGCCAAATGTGATTTGATGACCTCAATGGTATTTGAATTCACCGATACTCAAGGCGTGATGGGCATGCACTATGCTCGCCATGATGGTGAAGATGAAGAAGTGGCGGTTGCGCTAAACGAGCAATACATGCCACGTTTTGCTGGGGACGAATTACCAAGCTCAAACGTTGCAGCAGCAGTTGCGATGGCAGACAAACTGGATACGCTGGTTGGCATCTTCGGTATTGGCCAAGCACCAAAAGGTTCGGATCCATTTGCTCTACGCCGCGCGGCATTAGGCATTTTGCGCATCATCGTTGAAAAAGGCTACAACCTAGACCTGATTGACTTGATCGCTCAAGCCAAAGCTCAATTTAACGTTGATCTTAGCAACAAGAATGTTGAAGAAGATGTGCTTGAATTTATGCTAGGTCGCTTCCGCGCTTGGTATCAAGACGCTGGCTTTAGTATTGATATCATTCAAGCGGTATTGGCTCGTCGTCCAACCAAACCACTGGATTTCGACCAACGCGTAAAAGCAGTATCACACTTCCGTGAATTGGATGCTGCCGAAGCACTGGCTGCCGCCAACAAGCGTGTGGGGAACATTCTGGCTAAATTCGATGGTGAATTAAGCGCTGATATCGACCTTGCGTTACTGCAAGAAGACGCCGAAAAAGCACTGGCTGAAAACGTTGAAGTCATGACCGAAGCCCTAGAGCCTGCATTTGCAACGGGTGACTACCAACAAGCATTAAGCAAGTTGGCTGCACTACGCGAACCTGTCGATGCTTTCTTCGATAACGTCATGGTAATGGCCGATGACGAAGCGCTGAAGAAAAACCGTTTAACTCTGTTGAACAACTTACGTAACTTGTTCTTGCAGATCGCGGACATCTCTTTATTGCAAAAATAAGCGTCGCCAAAAACACTAAATGATTAAATAGCGTGACTCGATAGTTGTTGTTACAAAAACATCCTTGGTCGTTGCACTAAAAGTCGTCAAGATAAGCCCAAGCTATTATTAGCTTGGGCTTTTTATTTATTTTAGTACCAAGGGAAAAGGATTAAGTCTACGTGCCAATACTGCAAAAGCTTCATCGCTGGTTCACGGCTAAATTTAATCGGCTCAGTGGCAAAAACTTACTGATCGCTTTAGGGATTTATTTAGTGCTGGCTTGGGTGCTGTTGGATATCGCTCAAGAAGAAGCCCTAACCCCTTTTACTGATTTTATTTACTACATTATGGTGACTGGTTCGACCGTCGGTTATGGTGATATGTCGCCACAAACCGTTATGGGAAAATGGGTGACAGCACTGTTTATTATTCCGGGCGGTGTGGGTTTATTTGCAATGGTCGTGGGCCGCTTAGCCGCCAACGCCATTCAACTGTGGAAAGCACGATTAATGGGGCATAGAAAAGTGAATGTAGATAACCATATTTTAATTTTAGGCTGGAGTGAAGAGCGTACTCCTCATCTAATCGAAATGCTGTTACACGAAATCAAAAGCACGCATCAAGCCATTGTGTTGTGTTCCGCTCAACAAATTGAAAACCCTTTTCCTAGCAAAATAGAATTTGTGCATGTGAGCTCATTCACCGATGAACAAGACATGGCAAAAGCGGGTGTCAGTAAAGCCAAAACCATCATTATTGATTTAGACAGTGATAACGACATTATGGCTGCTGGGCTAAATTGCGCCAATGAAAACCCTAACGCTCACATCGTGACTTACTTTAGGGATGCCCATTTAGGCACCCTACTCAAACAACATTGTAAAAATGTGGAATGTATTCCATCCATTGCGTCAGAAATGATAGCGAAGTCGGCAGTCGATCCCGGCTCAAGCCAACTGCATTATGAGTTAGTAAATAACGCTTTAGGCATGACTCAATACATGGTGACCTATCAAGGCCAAGCCACCAGCTTTAATACGGTATTTTCACGTTTTAAGCAGAAATATGATGCGATTCTAATTGCGATTAACCAAGGCGAAGGTTTAGCACTGAACCCTCCGTTAGAGCACGCAATTAAGCAAGGTGATGTGTTGGTGTATATCGCCGATGAGCGTATCACTAAGATTGATTGGGATGCGTTTGTTTGACCTAGGAAGGTTGAAAATTCATCTAAAAATAACATTACCAACAAAACAAAGCCCAGTCAGCATCACTGCTCACTGGGCTTATTATTTTTCATTATCGCTTGGGGTTTTTAAACCAATTCAGCCAACATATCGACATTGTATTCCGTCAGTGGTTGGCCTGTTTTTACTTTTTCAATGTAATCTGGATTGGCGATTAATGGTCGACCAATCGCAATCAAATCAAAATCATTGTTCGCAATATGATTCGCCGCTTGATTAGGCGAGTAACCCCCCACCGCCATAAAGTGACCTTTAAACTGCTTACGCATGTATTCAGAAACTTTACCGCCTAAGTGCTCGTACACCACGCTGTCATCAAAAATACCAGCATGCACATAAGCAAGATCTCGCTCTGACAGCTGAGCTAACAGGTAATCAAATACTTCCTTATCACGAGCATCAATTTCAATGTGAGTATAAGCCGCTGGAGACAAGCGAATCGCCGTACGATCTTTGCCAATGGCCGCACTAATTGAATCAGTAATGTCGAGTGCAAAACGTGACATATTTTCGACTGTTTGACCGTATTCATCATCACGACGGTTAGTATCAAAATGCAGGAATTGATCAATTAAATAACCGTTAGCTGCATGAATTTCTACCCCATCAAACCCAGCTTCAATTGCGTTTTTAGCCGCTTGAGTGTAATCCGCTACCAATTGAGCAATCTCGTCATGGCTAGCCGCTTTTGGCATCTCATAATGAAAGTCACGCGCACGAGGTAAAGTACCCTCAATTTGCAGGGCAGAAGGTGCATAAACCGTGCCTTCTCCAAAATAATGCGAATGCGCTTGGCGACCTAAATGCCATAACTGAGCAAAAATCTTGCCGCCATTGTCATGTACCGCTGAAGTAACTTTCTTCCAACCGTCAATTTGCGCCTGAGTAAATAACCCCGGTGTATTTGGAAAACCTTGGCCATCGGCACGAATGATGGTCGCTTCGCTAATGATCAAACCCACATCAGCGCGACGAGCGTAATAAGCGACCATTTGATCCGTTGGTACCAAATCATCATCAGCCATACAGCGAGTTAAAGGTGCCATGGTAATGCGGTTAGATAAAGTTAACGTATCGTTGAGACGATAAGGTTGAAATAACATGTCAGTCATAATGATATCCTAGTGCAGCGAAAATAAAGGGCTCATGGTTACAAGAATCAACCAGAGTGGAGAGTTGTCGTATTGTTTTATACTCAACTATGAACATTGCAGAAAAGCGACAAGTAATGACAACTAACATGGTCACACCACTGCAACGTCAATAAGACAAGTACATACGTTCTTATGATTAGATAAATGAGGATAAGGATGTGCATTTTCAAGAGCGCCATAAATCATCTCCCAATTGTTTTCTTCTGAATATCAGTTCTATTCGCTAAGAATCCCCCGTGAACCGTTGAAATAAACTCAACAACCCTCTTTATCTAATAAGCACAATTAGGTATGTTGTGCCTTCATATCAAAGGCCAATGACAATAATAAAGATTAGGTGTTTCATGCAATTTTCTAAGTTTGGTGACAAGTTTAATCGCTACTCGGGCATTACCCAGTTAATGGATGATTTGAACGAAGGGCTGCGCACTCCCGGTGCGATCATGCTCGGTGGTGGTAATCCGGCCGCCATTCCAGAAATGCTCGATTACTTTAAACAAGCCAGCTTAGATATGCTCGACAACGGTGAACTGATCGCCGCCATGACCAATTACGATGGTCCTAAAGGGAAAGATGCTTTTACTCAAGCCTTGGCAGAATTACTTAAAACCACTTACGGTTGGGACATTAGCGCCAAGAACATCAGCCTGACCAACGGCAGCCAAAGTGCCTTTTTCTCACTCTTTAATTTATTTGCAGGCAAACAAGCCGATGGCAGCCATAAAAAAATATTGCTGCCACTTGCTCCAGAATACATTGGTTATAGCGATGCCGGTATCGACGATGATATTTTTGTCTCTTATCACCCAGAAATTGAAATGCTCGATAACCGCATGTTCAAATATCATGTTGATTTTGAGCAAGTACATGTCGATGAGTCAGTGGCCGCCATTTGTGCCTCTCGCCCAACCAACCCAACCGGTAATGTATTGACCGATGAAGAAGTGTGTAAGCTCGATAAACTGGCGCGTGCCAACAATATTCCGCTGATCATTGATAACGCCTACGGCACCCCATTCCCGAATATCATTTTTGAAGAAGTGACGCCATTTTGGAATGACAACACCATTTTATGCATGAGCTTATCTAAACTCGGTTTACCCGGCGTTCGTTGTGGCATTGTGATTGCCAGTGAAGCGATCACTCAAGCTATGACCAATATCAATGGCATCGTCAATTTAGCACCAAGCAGCATTGGGCCAGCCCTTGCCACTCACATGATCAACCAAGGGGATTTATTGCCTCTAAGCGAGAATGTGATCAAACCGTATTACCAACGTAAAGCGCAGCATGCTGTTGAATTATTGCAAAACGCAATTACCGATCAACGCTTTAAAATCCACAAACCAGAAGGCGCGATCTTCTTATGGCTATGGTTTGATGAATTGCCGATCACGACGATGGAACTGTATCAACGCCTCAAAGCGCGTGGTGTATTAATTGTTCCGGGAGAATATTTCTTCTTCGGCCAAGAGAATGATGAAAATAACGAAAAATGGGATCACGCCCATCAGTGCTTACGCATGAATTACGTACAAAATGAACAAGATATGCAGCGTGGTATTGAAATTATTGCCGAGGAAGTGAATAAAGCGTATCAACAAAATTAGTATGCATACCCAAAGTAACTGAAGTAGTAGCTTCAAGTATTCAGGATACAAAAAAGGGTGCCCCATTTGGCACCCTTCTCTTCCTTTATCAACTGGCTAGATTGGTTATTTTCTAACTTAATGGTTTTCTAGCAGCTCTTTACCGTTAATGGCAATTTTTCGTGGTTGCATCGCTTCGGGAATTTCACGTTCCAAATCTACATGCAATAAACCATTTTCCATATCCGCACCCAATACTTTGACGTAATCGGCTAATTGGAATTTACGCTCAAAATCACGCTCAGCAATACCTTGATAAACGTAGTTTTTACCTTCTTCCGGTTTGCGTTCACCGCGAACAATTAGCATATTTTCGTGTTGGGTAATATCAAGGTGCTCTTCTGAGAAACCGGCTACCGCCATGGTAATACGGAAGTGGTTATCGTCTTTTTTCTCGATATTGTATGGAGGGTATCCGCCAGAGGTGTTCTTGGCATTATTGGTTTCCATTAGGTTTAATAAACGATCAAAACCAATGGCATTACGATATAAAGGTGAGAAGTCTACATTACGCATAATACTATCCTCTTATTTAAGCAATAGTGTGCAGTTAAAGCCCGAGCTTAATCCTGCAATTTCAAATTGTGTGTTAATCCATATCCCTAAACCCGTCATCGACGCAGTTATCATTGGCAATACTCAATTAACTTTTCAGAAGACCCTAATGGCATCTCCTTCATAACTTGATATATGGATGAGTGCATCAGCTTTCAAGAGAGCATAGTAAAAAATAAATAAAAAACCTCGGTATGGCTAACCAAGGTTCTTATTCTTTCGTGAAACTAGATGTCAGGTATCTAAACGTCTAGGTTAGCTACTTTCAATGCGTTGTCTTCGATGAACTTACGACGAGGTTCAACTTGGTCACCCATTAATGTCGTAAACAATTCATCCGATGCAACGGCATCATCAATGGTGACTTGCATCATGCGACGAGTTTCTGGATCCATAGTGGTTTCCCAAAGCTGATCTGGGTTCATCTCACCTAGACCTTTGTAACGTTGTAGAGATAAACCACGACGAGACTCTTTAATTAACCAGTCTAATGCTTCTGAGAAGCTACTAACAGGCTGAGTACGCTCACCACGTTTCACGTAAGCACCTTCTTCAATTAAACCATCTAACGCTTCCGATAAATCCGCTAAACGACCGTATTCTTTCGAGTTCAATAAGTCTAATGACACGACATATTCATGCATAACACCGTGAGTACGAACCACCAGCTTAGCAATGCTCACACCCAACTCTTCGTGTTTTTCCACTTCTAGTGAGTATTGGCTTGCACCGACTTCTTTAGCATTGAGTTGCTCAACCAATTTTTGTCCCCAAGCTTGAACTTGAGTCGCATCTTTACACATTTCTGCGGTTAAGCGAGGAATGTAAGTCAGCTCATTGATCATCGCATGCGGATAACGACGGCTCATTCGTTTCACTAGCTTCATGCCTTCATTGTATTGAAGAACTAGCTTTTCAAGTGCTTCACCCGTTAATGCAGGAGCATCTGTATTTACATATAAACCCGCATTATCTAAAGCTAGACCCGCTTGGTATAGCTCCATTGCGTCTTCATCTTTAATGTATTGCTCTTGCTTACCTTTCTTCACTTTGTAAAGTGGTGGCTGGGCAATATAGATGTAACCACGTTCAATCAACTCTGGCATTTGACGGTAGAAGAAGGTCAATAGCAAAGTACGAATGTGAGAACCATCGACATCGGCATCGGTCATGATGATGATGTTGTGGTAACGCAGTTTGTCTGGGTTGTATTCGTCACGTCCGATACCACAACCAAGTGCGGTAATCAGCGTTGCTACTTCTTGAGAAGACAACATTTTATCAAAACGGGCTTTTTCAACGTTAAGGATTTTACCTTTAAGCGGCAGAATCGCTTGGTTTTTACGGTTACGTCCCTGCTTGGCTGATCCGCCAGCAGAGTCCCCTTCCACTATGTATAGTTCAGAAAGAGAAGGATCTTTTTCTTGGCAATCCGCCAGTTTACCCGGTAGACCGGCTAAATCTAATGCGCCTTTACGACGAGTCATATCACGTGCTTTACGCGCAGCTTCACGAGCACGAGCCGCATCAATGATTTTGCCACAAACAATTTTTGCTTCGCCTGGGTTTTCAATTAAGAACTCAGACAGCTTCTCGTTCATCGCTGACTCAACCGCTGATTTCACTTCAGAAGAAACCAGTTTATCTTTGGTTTGGCTTGAGAACTTTGGATCCGGCACTTTTACCGAAACTACTGCGGTTAGACCTTCACGAGCATCATCACCCGAAGTCGCCGCTTGGGCTTTCTTAGAGTAACCTTCTTTGTCCATGAAGTTATTCAGTGTACGCGTTAATGCGCCACGGAAACCAGCTAAGTGAGTACCACCATCGCGTTGTGGGATGTTGTTGGTGAAACAGTACACACCTTCTTGGAAGCCATCGTTCCATTGCATTGCTACTTCAACGGTAATACCGTCTTCTTCACGCGCATGGTCAAAATAGAAAATCTTTTGGTGAATTGGAGTTTTGTTGCGGTTTAGATGCTCAACGAAAGCACGGATGCCCCCTTCAAACATAAAGTGATCCGATTTATCTTCTTCACGCTCATCCGTTAATTTAATCGAAACGCCTGAGTTTAGGAATGATAATTCACGTAAACGCTTCGCCAAAATTTCGTAATGGAACTCGATGTTAGTAAAGGTTTCTTCACTCGGCCAGAAGCGGATACAAGTACCTGTACCGTCTGTTTTACCAATCACAGCAAGTGGCGCTTCAGGAACACCATGCTTATAAATCTGTTGGAAAATTTCACCTTGGCGTTTGATGGTCAATTCCACTTTTTCAGACAGGGCGTTTACGACCGAAACACCCACACCATGCAAACCACCCGATACTTTATAAGAGTTATCATCGAACTTACCACCAGCGTGCAGTACCGTCATGATAACTTCGGCAGCCGAAACGCCTTCTTCTTCGTGCATTTCAGTCGGAATACCACGACCGTCATCGCTTACCGAAACCGAATTATCTTCGTGAATGGTAATAATGATGTCTGAACAATGACCAGCTAATGCTTCATCAATTGAGTTATCGACGACCTCAAACACCATGTGGTGAAGGCCGGTACCATCATCGGTATCACCGATATACATTCCTGGACGCTTACGCACTGCATCCAGCCCTTTAAGTACTTTAATACTCGATGAATCGTAGCTATTTGCAGAATCATTGTTATTCGACATGAATTGTTCTCGCCTTAATTATCCTTGCTCTATTTTGCCATGTTCCACATGAAACATCCTGCTATTTTCACTTTGCATTTCAGCAATGTGACTTGCAGTAATAGAACTTACAAAAACCTGTGCCTGCGTTTGCTTTAAATACTCAGCAAGTCGCCCTCGGCGTTGACTATCTAGCTCTGAAGCAAAGTCATCAATTAAATAAATACATTGCTTACCTGTCGATTGTGTTAGATGTTGCCCTTGCGCTAACCGCAATGCGCAAACCATTAATTTAAGTTGTCCACGAGACAACACATCTTCGACCGGTGTCGCATTGATTTTGAGTTTGAGATCCGCTTTATTCGGCCCGCTAAACGTGTAGCCGAGTTGCTGATCTCGCTCGAAATTCTTTTGTAAAATATCCGCGTATGGGGTGTCTTTATCCCAGCCCCTATAATACTGAATTTTCACTTCAAATTCAGGTAAAAATACACCACAAATCTGTTGGGCGACCTGTTTAAGCTGATTAACATACTCCAAGCGCCATTGGCTAATGGTTTCGGCTAATTCGGCTAATTCCAAATCCCAGTAACTTAATTCTTGATAATGCGTGGCGCTTTTCAATAATGCGTTGCGTTGCTTAATTAAACGTTTTAAACGAGACCATTTTTCATAAAAACTGGGTTGGGTATGAAAAACGCCCCAATCAATAAACGAGCGACGAAACTTAGGCCCTTCAGTGAGTAATTCAAACCCTTCAGTATGAATTAGTTGCAAAGGCAAAATTTGCGCCAATTGAGCAATTTTCTGCCCACTTTGCCCACCAATTTTTACTTCACTACTGCCATCGCGCTGTTTGTTGATCCCAATCGGTAATTCATAGTCATCTTCAGACATGAAACGACCATGAACAAACAGTTCCGATTGCTCATTTTGGATCACTCGTCCAGTCAATGTGCTTTTAAATGAGCGACCATGCCCCAGCAAGTAAATAGCCTCAAGCACACTGGTTTTACCGCTGCCATTAGGCCCGACAAGAAAATTAAAGCCTGGTGATAACTGAAGATCACAGGCTTTAATATTACGAAACTGTTGAATGGCTAAACGTACCAAAGGCATTAATTAGCCCATCACTTTAGGATATTTCAATAGAGTTATCTTTACTTTCAAAGTAACGGTTTCACTAACCGGTATGACTACAGGCGAATTGGCATTACAACGTACATGGCCGAGGCATCATCTACGTTTTCAACTAAAGCACTGGCGTTAGCATCGCTTAATGACATACGAACCGTTTGGCATTTTAAGGTGTTTAAAATATCCAACACATAGCTCACGTTAAAACCTATTTCTAACGGCTCACCTTGATAGTTCACATCGAGGTTTTCTTCCGCTTCTTCTTGTTCTGGGTTATTGGCGGTAATACGCATTTCTGACCCTGCAAGGTTCACGCGTACGCCACGGAATTTTTCATTGGATAGAATTGCCGCACGAGAAAATGATTGACGCAGCGCTTCACAATCGGCTTCAAGCGTTTTATTACTGTGCTGAGGCATAACGCGACGATAGTCAGGGAAACGACCATCCACCAGCTTAGAGGTGAAGGTAAATTCATTTACATTGGCGCGAATATTTGAGCTACCAATTTGCAGTGTCACGCTTTCATCAGGGCGATCCAACAACTTAACCAGCTCAAGCACCCCTTTACGTGGCACGATCACTTGTTGTTGTGGATATTCTCCAACCAACGCGGTTTCCGATACCGCCATACGGTGGCCATCGGTCGCGATAGCACGTAGCGTCGTACCTTCTATTTCAAACAACATACCGTTTAAGTAATAACGAACATCTTGGTTCGCCATAGAAAACTGAGTTTTTTCGACTAAGTGGCGTAACTCAATCTGGGTCACCGTCACTTCAACTTCACTTTGCCAATCTTCAATATTTGGGAAATCAGACGCTGGCAAGGTTGCCAAAGAGAAACGGCTTCGGCCTGATTTGATCAGCAAGCGTTCATCATCTAACGTCACATCAATCTGGGAGCTATCGGGTAAGCCTCGGCAAATATCCAAGAATTTACGAGAAGGGACGGTCGTGCTGCCCGGTTCAAAGTCGCCACTCAAAGTTAAACGACAAACCAGTTCAACTTCGAGGTCCGTAGCCGTGATCGAAAGTTCACCATTATCAACTTTGATTAATAAGTTGCCCAAAATAGGCAAGGTGGAACGGCCACCTAAAGCACCAGAAACTTGTTGTAATGGTTTAATCAATTGGGTTCGTTCAATGGTAAATTTCATAATCTACTCTAAATAATCTAATTCTATTAAAAACACGGCCTAAGCTTGCGTAACGGATAAGCTATTAAGAAGAAAGGGTACGAATCAAATTCGAATAGTCTTCTTTAATGTCATGGCTCTCTTCACGAAGTTCTTTGATTTTACGGCAAGCATGAAGCACCGTTGTATGGTCGCGACCACCAAACGCATCGCCAATTTCTGGCAAGCTATGGTTGGTTAATTCTTTCGATAATGCCATCGCCAACTGACGAGGACGCGCTACCGAACGAGAACGACGTTTAGATAATAAGTCAGCTACTTTAATTTTGTAATATTCTGCGACGGTTTTTTGAATATTATCGATAGTGACCAGCTTTTCTTGTAACGCTAATAAGTCACGCAATGCTTCTCGCACAAAATCAATAGTGATTGGACGGCCAGTAAAATTAGCGTTGGCAATAACGCGGTTTAGCGCGCCTTCCAACTCACGAACATTTGAACGCAAGCGCTTAGCAATAAAGAACGCTACTTCATCAGCCAAGGTAATTTGATGGTCTTCGGCTTTTTTCATCAAAATCGCCACACGAGTTTCAAGCTCTGGCGGTTCTATCGCCACGGTTAAACCCCAGCCAAAGCGAGATTTTAAGCGATCTTCGACCCCGTTGATCTCTTTTGGATAACGGTCAGACGTTAAGATGATTTGCTGATTACCTTCCAATAAAGCATTAAAGGTATGGAAAAACTCTTCTTGAGTACGCTCTTTATTGGCAAAGAATTGAATATCATCAATCAGTAAAGCGTCTAGGCTACGATAGTAACGTTTGAATTCTTCAATCGCATTAGTTTGCAATGCTTTTACCATATCTTGCACAAAACGCTCTGAGTGCATGTACACCACTCGAGCATCAGGTTTACTGGCAACAATAGCATTACCCACAGCATGCAAAAGGTGCGTTTTACCTAAGCCTGTCCCACCATATAAAAATAATGGGTTGTAAGAAGCCCCTGGGTTATCAGCAACCTGTTTTGCAGCCGCCAAACCTAACTGGTTTGATTTACCTTCAACAAAGTTATGAAACTTATGCTTAGGGTTCACGTTTGAACGATGGTTAACATCCACCACCACTTCACGCTGACCCGTATCCCACGATTTATTCAAAGGACGACTTTGTTGTACTTGTGCAGGCGCAGAAGATTCAGCCGCAACATCAGCAGCAGTTCTTCTTGGTACAGCATTGGTAGATTGAACGGGCTTACTGCCTACTTCAAAATGAAGATTCGGTGTATCTGCCCCACAAAACTCATTCAATAAACGATTAATACTATTGAGATACTTATCACGCACCCAATCCAACACAAAACGGTTAGGCGCAAATAAGGTGAGAGTATTGTCATTGAGCTCAGCTTGTAGGGGTCTTACCCACATACTGAATTCAGTTGCAGGAAGCTCTTCTTGAAGCTGTTGCAAGCATTGCAACCATAACGAAGACGACACATTAACCCCACACGAAATGAAATGATCTGAAAGGAATGTAATTCTACATCTTGACCAACAAGATCACCAGTAATAGATCCTTAGATCGGTGAATAAGATCTAAGTTATTCACAGTTTTTTCTATTGCTATCCCAATTTTATGTTAAACCAAGCAGTTAAGCCCACTTTTAGGATGTGCATAACCTAAAAAGAGGATAAAGTTACCCACAGCTACTTTGCTGATATCTTATGCAAGTTTGAGACCATTAGTTATGGTTAATAACATCTTGTTCTTAGATTTATCAATAGCACTTAACGTAGTATAAAGGCCAAATCATCTGGAGAATAAACCATGAGCCGTATTATAAATAAAATTGTCACCGCTGCAGCCCTTTTTCTTTCTGTTACCCATTTTGCACAAGCTGCTGAGCAAGAAGTTAAAGTGGGTATGTCTGGCACATACTTTCCATTTACATTTCAAAAACTTGATAAGCTTCAAGGCTTTGAAGTTGATTTATGGGATGAGATAGGAAAACGTAATGACTACCATGTGACTTACGTGACTGCAAACTTCTCTGGGTTATTCGGATTATTAGAAACTGGCCGAATTGATACTATCTCAAATCAGGTCACGATCACCGATACGCGTAAAGCGAAATATATCTTCTCTGATCCTTATGTGGTTGATGGTGTACAAATCACCGTTAAGAAAGGCAATGATTCGATCAAAAGCGTCGATGATCTTGCCGGTAAAACCGTTGCGGTTAACCTAGGATCGAACTTTGAGCAAGTGCTTCGTAGTTACGATAAAGAAGGTAAGATCAACATCAAAACCTACGATGCTGGTATCGAACAAGATGTGGCTTTAGGTCGTTCTGACGCTTTCATTATGGACCGTTTATCAGCTTTACAGCTGATCAAACAAACTAGCTTGCCACTTCAACTGGCTGGCGAACCGTTTGAAACCATCGAAAACGCATGGCCATTTGTCAATAATGCTAAAGGCCAAAAACTGCAAACTGAAGTCAATAAAGCTCTAGGCGAAATGCGTGCTGACGGCACACTAGGTAAGATTTCTGAAAAATGGTTTGGTGCGGATATTACTAAAAAGTAATACTCCCTAGCTCACCATAGATTCAAATAACAATAATGTAAGCCGTGTTGAGCCTGTTTATGACAGCTTAACGCGGCTTTTTAGTTTATCTTTTACTGCCCTTTTACTTTCAATCCCTACCCTTTCATCGCTATTTGTATCAAAATGTAACTTTATTTTTGCCTTTACCCTTAGTTCAATGAACCTCATCTTCAACTCTTGGTCATAGTTGCATCTTTTTTGCCTTTAGGAATCCACACATGAATAGCCGCCCATCTTTTCATCTTACTTCCCAACATTTTCTGGGAAAAGTTTGGCAGTTATCGAAACCCTATTGGCAATCGGAAGAGAAATGGATGGCATGGGGGCTATTAATTGCCATTGTGGCACTCAATTTAGGCATGGTGTACATGTCGGTGATCTTAAATCAGTGGAATTCTGATTTTTATAATGCATTACAAGAATTAGATAAAACGGCGTTTACTCACCTGTTGATCAAATTTTCAATCATCGCGGCCATCTTCATTGTTATCGCGGTCTATCGAATTTACTTAAATATGATGCTGCAACTTCGTTGGCGTCGTTGGTTAACCAATGCCTACCTGACTCATTGGCTGAACGATCGCTCTTATTTTCAACTCGAACGTGGCAACCATCAAACCGATAACCCCGATCAACGTATTGCCGAAGATATCGACCAATTTACCAATGACACGTTAAGCTTATCACTTGGCCTTTTAAATTCAGTAGTAACCTTAGCCTCTTTCATTACTATTTTATGGGGCCTATCTGGCCCGTTTAGTTTTCATCTGGCAGGTCACCAAGTGACGATCCCAGGCTTCATGGTCTGGGCGGCATTAATCTATGCGACGGTCGGCAGTTTTATCATGCATAAAATTGGTAAACCTTTAATTAACTTAAATTTTATTCAACAAAAACTTGAAGCTAACTTTCGTTATTCTTTAGTTAGGCTACGAGAAAATGCCGAAGGAATTGCACTTTATCAAGGTGAGAATAAAGAACGAGAGCAACTTGAAGTTAAATTTAACCAAGTATGGAAAAATACTTGGCAAATTATGCGTAAACAAAAGCAAATTGTTGGCTTTAATAGTGGTTATAGCCAAATTGCTATTATCTTCCCTATTATGATTGCCGCGCCAAGTTTTTTCTCAGGCGCAATAAAACTGGGCGGCTTAATGCAAATCAATAATGCATTTGGTCAAGTGATGGGCGCGGTCAGTTGGTTTGTTGACTCTTACGCAAGTATTGCCAGTTGGAAGGCCAGTGTTGACCGTTTAACCAGCTATAACGACGATATGCAAGCCACCAAACAACAAGCGCAACACAGCCAGCTAGTTGTCACTAAAACCCAACAAGATCAACTCACTATTCATCATTGCCAAGTAAAATTACCAAACGGCACAATATTAAGCCAGTTAGACGATATTCAACTACAGTCGGGGCAACATACCTTAATTTCTGGTCAATCAGGAATAGGAAAAAGCACCTTATTAAAAACCATCTCTGGTATTTGGCCTTATTCAGAAGGTCATATTGAAATATCGCAACACAGTTTGTTTCTTCCTCAAAAGCCATACCTTCCAGAGGGAACATTAAGAGAAGTGTTATGCTATCCACAGCGTGATACCAATATACAAGATAGTGAGATAATAGAACGATTGAATCTATGTCATTTAGGGCACTTTGCGTCACAATTAGATCAACATCAACACTGGTCACACACCATGTCTGCGGGTGAACAACAAAGAGTGGCTATTGTTAGGGCTTTGATTTTACAACCACAATGGTTATTTTTAGATGAAGCGACCTCATCGTTAGATGAGGAAACCGAAAGTGACATTTACCAAATTCTCGCAAAACAACTGCCAAATACCACACTGGTAAGTATTGCGCATCGGAGCAAAGTCGCTCACTATCACCAGTATCGCTTACATGCAGAGCGCTCGGATGAGCAAGTTAACTGGCAATTTAGCCCAATGGAAGGACATACACTTTAGTCATGAATTTCGATTTTAATTACATGTTGGATCTTCTGCCTATCTTATTCAAATATTTAGGCACAACATTAGAAATGGCAATCTGGGGCGTTGTATTCGCCTTAATATTAGCGGTGATTGTGGCTAATATTCGCGTCTTTAAGGTGCCTGTATTAAACCAACTTTGCCAACTGTACATCAGCTTTTTCCGTGGTACCCCTCTGTTAGTGCAGTTATTCTTATTGTATTACGGTTTGCCGCAGATATTCCCGATCATGGTGGGTATTGATGCTTTTAGCGCTGCCGTTATTGGTTTAACGTTGCACTTTGCGTCTTATATGGCCGAAAGTATTCGCGCGGCTATTATCGGCATTGATCGAAGCCAAATGGAAGCCAGTTTATCGATTGGAATGACGCGTTACCAATCAATGCGCCGTATCATTCTCCCTCAAGCCACGCGCGTTGCGCTGCCTTCTTTAATGAACTATTTCATTGATATGATTAAATCAACCTCTCTGGCCTTTACATTAGGCGTGGCTGAAATCATGGCGAAAGCACAAATGGAAGCCTCTTCTAGTTTTCGATTCTTCGAAGCATTCCTCGCGGTTGCTTTGATCTACTGGGGTGTAGTGTTAGTCCTCACTCAAGTACAAACTTGGGCAGAAAATAAATTAAACAAGGCGTATCAACGATGATCACTATTTCAAATCTACACAAATCGTTTGGTAACACCGAAGTGCTTAGTGGCGTGGATATTGAGATTAATAAAGGCGAAATCATCGTCATTATAGGGTCAAGCGGTACCGGTAAATCCACTCTTTTACGCTGCGTCAATTTTCTTGAATACCCGGAACAAGGCGTGATTAGCATTGATGATGCTACCGTGAATGCCGAGAAGCACACCAAAGCCGATATATTGGCATTACGCCGTAAAACCGGCTTTGTATTTCAAAATTACGCGTTATTTTCTCACCAGACAGCAAGGCAAAATATTGCTGAAGGCTTAATCACGGTGAGAGGCTGGAAGAAAAGTGATGCCCTTGCTCGCGCACAACAAATTTTGGATGACATAGGCTTAGGTGACAAGGGCGATAGCTACCCTGCTGCACTCTCTGGTGGTCAGCAACAACGTGTAGGTATTGGCCGAGCCATGGCATTTGAACCAGAGCTATTATTATTTGATGAGCCAACTTCTGCGCTTGATCCGGAATGGGTCGGTGAAGTGTTATCCTTAATGAAAAAATTAGCCAAGCAGCACCAAACCATGCTGGTGGTCACTCACGAAATGCAATTTGCTCGGGAAGTCGCGGATCGAGTGATCTATATGGCTAATGGCAAGATAGTGGAACAAGGAACGCCGGATCAAATATTTAAAGATCCCACTAATCCACAGCTTATTAAGTTTTTAAATCAGGTTGGGATCCAATAGGATCCTTGCACTTACAATAAGAAACCGTATAATCCGCACACGGATTTTTAGGCCAACGACAAGAATAAAGCACAATAAATGCGCTTTATTCTGTCATGTAGCATTGACTCTTTGACGGTCAATGATTACAATTCCGCCTCTTTGTTGAGAGGTGTCGGATAAAACATCTCACACCGGGTTTAACAAGAACCTATAAACTACTGATCAGTAAAGGTAATTACCATGAAACGCACTTTTCAACCTACTGTTCTTAAGCGCAAACGTACTCACGGTTTCCGTGCTCGTATGGCAACTAAGAATGGTCGTAAGACAATTAATGCACGTCGTGCAAAAGGCCGTAAGCGCCTTTCAAAATAATTCTTGAATTATTTTGACTAAGTCTACTTTTACTCGGGAGTTACGTTTGTTAACTCCCGAGCATTATCAAAACGTCTTCCAGCAAGCTCATCGAGCAGGCTCCCCTCATTTCACTATTATCGCTCGCAATAATACACTCCTCCATCCAAGACTTGGATTAGCAGTTCCTAAAAAACAAATCAAAACCGCCGTTGGTCGTAACCGTTTTAAACGTTTAGCTCGTGAAAGTTTTCGTTTACAGCAAAGCCAATTGCCAAATAAAGATTTTGTTGTAATTGCGAAAAAGAGTGCTCAAGATTTGAGTAACGAAGAAGTTTTTAAAATATTTGAGAAGTTATGGCATCGCCTATCTCGCCCTTATCGTGGTTAGCAATTAGGTTAATTTACCTATATAAAGGAATCATTAGTCCTTTGCTTGGACCTCGATGTCGCTTTACACCAACGTGTTCAACTTATGCTATAGAAGCAATTAATGAGCACGGTTTTGTAAAAGGGTGTTGGTTATCTGGCAAACGTCTATTAAAATGCCATCCTTTAAATGCTGGGGGATATGACCCTGTCCCGCCAAATCAAAAACACGACAGAGATAAATAACAATGGATTCTCAACGTAATATCCTGTTAATCGCTTTTGCTCTAGTAAGTTTTTTATTGTTCCAACAATGGAATAATAAGGATGCTCAACCAGCTCAAACTAGCGTGCAGCAGACTCAAACGAATACTGACAGCAGCTTGCCGCATGATCCTGCAGAGGCTTCATCCGATCCGCTCGTCCCTCAGCAAGTCAACAATCAACCTGCCGCTTCAACCATCAAAGTAACTTCTGATGTGTTAACGCTTGCTATCAACCCAGTTGGTGGTGATGTCGTTTCAGCTAAGTTGAATAAATATAATGCGACGCTGGATTCTAAAGATTCTTTTGTTCTGCTAAAAGAAACACCTGAGCATGAATACATTGCTCAAAGTGGTTTGGTTGGCCCTCAAGGTATCGATATCAGCAGCTCAAAACGTCCTCAATACCAAACAACAGCACAAAGTTTCCAATTGGCTGATGGTCAAGATGAATTACGCATTCCTTTGACTTACAGCGCAAATGGTATTGATTACACCAAAACCTTTATCATTAAACGCGGAAGTTACGCGATTGATGTTGTTTATGATATCAAAAACAACTCGGGTCAAGATGCCACATTAGGTATGTACGCTCACCTACGCCAAACGATGGTTGAAGGTGCAGGTCACTTAGGCATGCC
Source organism: Vibrio rumoiensis 1S-45 (assembly GCF_000286955.2). Lineage (GTDB taxonomy): Bacteria > Pseudomonadota > Gammaproteobacteria > Enterobacterales > Vibrionaceae > Vibrio > Vibrio rumoiensis_A. Next base: position 47,583 of record NZ_AJYK02000052.1, on the reverse strand, counting down.
AGTGTATACCGGTGGTGCATTCTCTACATCTGAAAATCATTACAAAAAATACAAATTTGACGAAATGCAGGACAAAAACCTCAACGTTAAATTAGAAGATGGTCAAGGTTGGGTTGCCATGTTGCAACACTACTTTACATCAGCTTGGATCCCTCGCGATCAACCAGGCACTATTCTTTATTCTCGTGTGATTGGTAATATTGCCGATATTGGTGTGCGTACTCCAAATCAAGTGATTGCCAACAACCAAAGTGGCGAAATTAAAGCCACCCTTTGGGCTGGTCCTAAGCTACAAAATGCAATGGAAGCAACCGCCCCGCATCTTGATCTTGTTGTCGACTACGGTTGGTTATGGTTCATTGCTAAACCACTTCATACTTTATTGTCCTTCATTCAGACATTTGTTGTGAACTGGGGTGTGGCAATTATTCTCCTAACCTTCATTGTTCGTGGTGCTATGTACCCGCTTACCAAAGCTCAGTACACTTCCATGGCAAAAATGCGTATGTTGCAGCCGAAAATCACTGCCATGAAAGAGCGCTTAGGTGATGACCGCCAACGTATTAGCCAAGAAATGATGGCAATGTATAAAGAAGAAAAGGTAAACCCACTAGGTGGTTGTTTCCCTATTCTTCTGCAAATGCCAATCTTCATTGCACTTTACTGGGCATTAATGGAGTCGGTTGAATTACGTCATGCACCTTTCTTTGGTTGGATTCATGACTTGTCAGCACAAGACCCGTATTACATCCTGCCAGTATTGATGGGTATCTCAATGTTGATCATCCAGAAGATGAGCCCAACAACGGTTACCGATCCAATGCAGCAGAAAATGATGATGTTCATGCCAATCATCTTCATCTTCTTCTTCCTATGGTTCCCATCAGGTCTAGTTCTTTATTACCTAATGTCGAACATCGTGACCTTGGTACAGCAATCGCTAATCTACCGAGCACTAGAGAAGAAAGGTCTGCATTCTAAGAAAGGCAAATAAGTTTCTTAGATGACTGAACGAACAAAGGCGGCCTAAACGGTCGCCTTTTGCTTATTTGCTTTTCCATAATACTGAAGATAAACGATTAAATTATCTCTTTATAAATCTATTAAGCGAATTACAATTGGTAAGCGTTTTCCTATTTAAATGGTTGTTATTATGAATACAGAGACAATTGTCGCTCAAGCTACCGCCCTTGGTCGTGGTGGTGTTGGTATCATCCGAGTCTCAGGCCCTCAAGCCAAACAAGTGGCACTAGAAGTCTTAGGCCGTGAAGTGAAGCCTCGCTACGCCGAATACCTTCCATTTACCGATGAAAACGGTGCTCAGCTTGACCAAGGTATCGCACTTTATTTTCCGAATCCCAATTCCTTTACCGGGGAAGATGTATTAGAACTGCAAGGCCATGGTGGGCCGGTAGTCATGGATATGTTGATCAAGCGAATTTTAAAAATTAAAGGGATCCGCGCAGCCAGACCTGGTGAATTCTCTGAACGCGCCTTTTTAAATGATAAGATCGACTTAACTCAAGCTGAAGCCATCGCCGATCTGATTGATGCAAGCTCTGAAGAAGCCGCGAAATCGGCATTAAACTCTCTCCAAGGTGAGTTTTCTCAACGTATAAATACCTTAGTAGAATCGTTAATTTATTTACGTATATATGTTGAAGCCGCGATCGACTTTCCCGAAGAAGAAATTGATTTTCTGGCCGATGGAAAAGTCAGTTCCGATCTACAGTCGATCATAGATAACCTTAATGCGGTGCGTAAAGAAGCCAACCAAGGTGCGATAATTCGCGAAGGTATGAAAGTAGTCATTGCTGGACGACCGAATGCTGGTAAATCTAGCCTATTAAACGCACTGTCGGGTAAAGAGTCTGCGATTGTTACCGATATAGCAGGAACCACGCGAGACGTTCTTAGAGAGCACATACACATTGATGGTATGCCTTTACACATTATTGATACTGCTGGGCTGCGTGAAGCCTCTGATGAAGTGGAACGAATCGGCATTGAACGAGCATGGGAAGAAATAGCACAAGCGGATCGAGTGTTATTTATGGTCGATGGCACGACGACTAGCGCGACGGATCCCAAAGAAATTTGGCCTGATTTTGTTGAAAAATTACCTGAAAATATTGGAATGACAGTGATCCGCAACAAAGCGGATCAAACAGGAGAAGTGTTGGGCATTTGCCACATCAACAATCCAACCTTGATCCGTCTATCAGCGAAGACCTGCGAAGGTGTTGATGCACTGCGTGATCATCTTAAAGCCTGTATGGGGTTTGCTGGTGGTAATGAAGGCAGCTTTATGGCTCGCCGACGCCACTTAGAAGCCTTAGATAAAGCTACAGAGCATTTAGCGATTGGTCAGCAACAGCTTGAAGGTTACATGGCCGGGGAAATATTGGCTGAAGAGCTAAGAATTACCCAGCAATACCTCAACGAGATTACTGGTGAATTCAGTTCTGATGACCTATTAGGTCGTATTTTTTCTTCATTCTGTATTGGAAAATAAACACAATTTTCAGTTAAAACGCACGATGAATACCAATAGCATAAAAATCACATCACAGGAGTGGTCATGATCCATATCATCACAGGCAGTACACTAGGCAGCGCAGAATATGTCGGCGATCACCTAAGCGATCTTCTTATTGCACAAGGGGCGCAAACCACTATTTATAATCAACCGGATCTTACACAAATTCCAGCTTCAGGGATCTGGTTAATTGTGACTTCAACGCATGGTGCAGGGGATTATCCAGACAATATTCAACCTTTCATGGCACAACTCCAGGACGCCCCTCCAAGAATGTCTGACGTGAAATTTGCCGTAATAGCAATTGGAGACTCAAGTTACGATACCTTTTGTGGTGCAGGAAAGAGTGCCAGAGAAGCCTTGTTAGACATTGGAACACAAGAATTATGCCCACATTTAGAGATAGATGTGCTCGAAACTCCGGTTCCTGAAGATGCTGCAGAAACTTGGATACAAGAAAATATGGCCCATTTTATTGGCTAATCACTTCAATTATCCCTCCCAAAGGCAGAATACATGTCTGCCTTTACTTTCCTATTTTTGTTAATTTCCATTTTTTCATAAAATAAAAAGGTTCAACCGCTCACTTTTTAATCAAACCATCTGTGGATAAGTAGCACTTTATCCTGTGATCCTACTATAGTTATTCACTGGATAACTATTCCATCAAGATCGCCTGTGTATAACTAGCAATTTAGATCCCAGCTAATACAGAATAAGATCAAGGTTAGATCACAAGAAACGATCCTCCTAAACACTATGATCTTTAAGATCATTTTTTGATTATCCACAAGATCGTGCTTCTCTAATAGTAGATCTAATAAAAGATCTATATAAAGATCTTATATATATTAAAGCCTTTGAAGCCTTTATTTAATTAGACAAATTGATTCTCTATGGAGATTAAAAAAGGTAGAATAGCTCTCCTTTTATTTCCTAGATCATTAAACGAATGATCGTTAAATTGAACTCTTGAGGTCTGATCATGTTTTATCACGAAAACTTTGACGTCATCGTCGTTGGTGGTGGTCATGCTGGAACGGAAGCTGCTCTTGCGTCTGCTCGTACAGGCCAAAAAACACTACTCCTAACTCACAATATTGATACTTTAGGTCAAATGTCCTGTAATCCTGCCATCGGTGGTATCGGCAAAGGTCATTTGGTTAAAGAAGTCGATGCTTTGGGCGGATTAATGGCTCAAGCTATTGATAAATCAGGAATTCAATTTCGTACTCTTAATGCATCTAAAGGGCCAGCAGTGCGTGCAACCCGTGCTCAAGCTGATCGTTTATTATATAAATCAGCAGTTCGCACCACTCTTGAGAATCAACCGAATCTAACCTTATTTCAACAAGCCGTTGATGACTTGATCGTTGAAAACGATCAAGTGGTTGGTGCAATCACTCAAATGGGTTTGAAATTTAAAGCCAAAGCTGTGGTGCTTACTGTCGGTACTTTTCTGGGTGGTAAAATCCATATTGGTTTAGAAAACTTCTCTGGTGGTCGCGCTGGTGATCCACCATCGATTGCACTAGCACAACGCCTGCGAGATCTTCCTTTTCGAGTTGATCGTTTAAAAACGGGTACGCCTCCTCGTATTGATGCCCGTACTGTCGATCTTAGCTGCCTTGAAAAGCAACATGGCGATACGCCAATCCCAGTATTTTCATTTATGGGTAAGGCCAGTGATCATCCTGATCAAATTCCATGTTTTATTACTCACACCAATGAAAAAACGCATGATGTGATCCGAAAAAACCTTGATCGTAGCCCGATGTATTCAGGTGTGATCGAAGGTATTGGCCCTCGTTACTGTCCTTCAATTGAAGATAAAGTGATGCGTTTTGCTGATAAAAATAGTCATCAAATATTTATTGAACCGGAAGGTTTAACTACGACAGAACTTTACCCTAACGGTATTTCAACCAGCCTGCCATTTGATGTACAAGTCAAAATTGTTCAATCAATGAAAGGTTTTGAAAATGCACAAATCATGCGCCCAGGTTATGCGATAGAGTATGACTTTTTCGATCCACGCGATTTAAAACAAAGCTATGAAACCAAGTTCATTGCAGGTTTATTCTTTGCCGGTCAAATCAATGGTACGACTGGTTATGAAGAAGCAGCTGCTCAAGGTTTAATGGCGGGCCTTAATGCCTCGCTTTACACTCAAGGTAAAGAATCTTGGAGCCCACGTCGTGATGAAGCTTACATGGGTGTTTTGATTGACGACTTGTCTACCATGGGTACCAAAGAACCTTATCGCATGTTTACTTCTCGTGCGGAATATCGCTTATTACTTCGTGAAGATAATGCCGATTTGCGTTTAACTGAAAAAGGTCGAGAGCTTGGTTTGGTGGATGATGCGCGTTGGGCTCGTTTTAATCAAAAAGTAGAGAATATGGAACAAGAACGTCAACGTTTGAAAGATATTTGGGTGAACCCAAAATCGGATAATATTGATGAATTGAACCTGCTACTTAAAACGCCAATTACCCGTGAAGCCAGTGGTGAAGATCTTTTACGTCGTCCTGAGATGACTTATGAAAAACTCACATCATTAGCTGCATACACTTCACAAATGGATGATCATCAAGCGACTGAGCAAGTTGAAATCCAAGTGAAGTATGAAGGTTATATCTTGCGTCAAAAAGAAGAAATTGAAAAATCGCTTCGCCATGAAAATACCAAATTACCGGTAGAATTAGATTATTCTCAAGTGAAAGGGCTTTCTAATGAAGTGGTGGCTAAGTTAAATAATACTAAGCCTGAAACTATCGGTATTGCTTCACGTATTTCCGGTATTACACCGGCCGCAATTTCGATTTTACTGGTTCACTTAAAAAAACATGGTCAATTAAAGAAAGGTGATGCTGCATGAATCTCAGTTTAATAAATAAACAATTGAGAGATAAGCTGGATGCACTATTATCTCAAACAGATCTTGAGGTAAATGATCGACAACGCGATCAACTGGTTGGCTATGTGTTGTTATTAGACAAATGGAATAAAGCGTACAACTTAACATCGGTACGTAATCCTATGGATATGCTAGTAAAGCATATTATGGATAGTGTGGTTGTTAGCCCATATTTATCTGGTACCCGCTTTATTGATGTGGGTACAGGGCCTGGTTTACCAGGGATTCCGTTAGCGATTTTAAACCCAAACTATGACTTTACTTTGCTTGATAGTTTGGGGAAAAGAATTCGTTTTATCAAACAAGTATTGCACGAATTGGACATTAAAAACGTACAACCAGTACAGAGCCGAGTCGAAGAATTTCAACCAGAACAAGGTTTTGATGCTGTGATCAGCCGAGCATTTGCTTCTATGATCGATATGGTGGAATGGTGTCATCATTTACCAAAACCTGATGGTGGAGTTTTCCTTGCGTTAAAAGGCCAATTACCTGAAGATGAAATTGCACTGTTACCTAATGCATTCAATGTGCTAGAGATAAAAGCACTACAAGTTCCAGAATTAGAAGGTGATCGCCACTTAATCGTTTTGGAAAAAAAGGATTAATAACGAGGTATTCGTGGGTAAAATCATTTCAATTGCTAACCAAAAAGGTGGTGTTGGGAAAACGACAACGTGCGTTAACCTAGCGGCTTCAATGGCAGCAACCAAAAGAAACATTCTTGTTATTGACCTTGATCCTCAAGGTAATGCCACTATGGCAAGTGGTATTGATAAGTATTCTGTCGATTTTACGGCTTACGATCTTCTGGTTGAAGAAACCTCATTTGATGAAGTGGTATGTAAAAATACTCCAGCAGGTTATGACTTAATCGCTGCCAATGGTGATGTGACTGCAGCTGAAATTAAATTGATGGAAGTGTTTGCTCGAGAATTACGACTGAAAAACACGTTAGCGAACGTTAAAGATCAATACGATTATATTTTTATTGATTGTCCACCATCGCTTAATTTATTAACTATCAATGCTATGGCCGCATCTCACTCGGTATTAGTACCTATGCAGTGTGAATATTTTGCATTAGAAGGGCTAACTGCTTTGATGGATACCATCAGTAAATTAGCGGCAGTCGTTAACAATGAACTAAAAATTGAAGGTATTTTACGGACAATGTTTGATCCAAGAAATCGCCTATCTAACGACGTTTCAGAGCAATTAAAGAAACACTTTGGCGATAAGGTTTACCGTACCGTTATTCCTCGTAATGTCCGCTTAGCAGAAGCGCCTAGCCATGGTAAGCCTGCCATGTATTATGATAAGTATTCAGCAGGCTCTAAAGCTTATCTAGCGCTTGCTGGTGAAATGCTTCGCCGTGAAGAAATACTCGCGCTATAACTCAATAATTCATTAAAGATATAAAGGAATCCGCTCAGATGTCTAAACGTGGTTTAGGTAAAGGCCTTGATGCTCTACTTTCAACGAGCTCGCTTGCTCGAGAAAAACAACAAAAAGTAGCACATAGCCAAGCTTTGTCCTCGGAAGGGCAATTGGCTGAAATTTCTATTTCTCAACTGATTCCAGGTAAATACCAACCAAGAAAAGATATTCAATCTGAAGCGTTGGAAGAATTATCCTCCTCTATTCGCTCGCAAGGCATTATTCAGCCTTTGGTGGTGCGTAGAGTCTCTGAATCTCAATTTGAAATCATTGCTGGTGAGCGCCGCTGGCGTGCAGCCAAATTAGCGGGCTTAACTCAAGTTCCTTGTGTGATTAAGAATGTTCAAGATCGCGCGGCGATTGCGATGGCCTTGATTGAAAATATTCAACGTGAAAACTTAAATGCGATTGAAGAAGCTCAAGCTTTGGAACGTTTACAACAAGAATTTGAATTAACTCATCAGCAAGTGGCGGATGCTATTGGTAAATCTCGCACCGCTGTCACCAATTTATTACGCCTCAATACGCTTGATGATGAAGTCAAGCAATGCGTTATATCAAAAGAAATAGAAATGGGTCATGCCAGAGCCTTGTTATCTTTAGATTTTAACGATCAAAGTAATGTTGCAAAAATTGTGGTTGCTAAGAAATTAACCGTTCGACAAACTGAAGCTCTAGTGAAAAAACACTTAGAACCGAAAGAAAAAACAGAAACGGTAGAAGATACTTCAGCTGTGACTTTTTCAGAACAATTATCTGAACAGTTAGGCACAAAGGTTGTGATTCGTCGGAATGCTAAAGGGAAAGGGAAAATTACCATTGATTTCGAGGACATGGAGCAGGTATTAAGTCTCCTTAACACAAACTTAAGTATAAATTAACTCTGTTAGTAGAATATCGCCAATCATTTAACAGAATGTGAAAATAATCATTTTACACCTTGCTCTTTTCTGTAATAGAAGCAAAGTAAGGTGTAGTATGTCCTGCGCATACAGCTGAACCAAAAAAATGTAATTGGGTGTAAATAGAATGTTTTTTTTAATCTTAACTCAGTTTATTGTTGTTGGTGCTTTAAGCTTGATCAGTTTGTATGTTCAGGGAGAGATGGCAAGTCAATCTGCCATTTTTGGGGGGCTGGTGTACTGTATTCCGTATATTGTAACGAGTTTATATTTGAATAAACCCGGCGCAGATACGGCAGCAAAAGTCATGGCGAAAGCCTATATAAGCATAGCTTATAAGTTTGTGATTACCGGCGCTCTATTTGTATATTTCTTTAAATATACAGAAGTGCACCTTATCACCTTCTTTTTAGGTTATATCTTGGCCTTTGTTGTGCAATGCATCATGTCATTTGGTTTTATAAAACGTAATTAGACAGGATATCTAATGGCTGGTTCAGGTGAATTAACTCCTCAGGAGTACATCTCACACCATCTTACGAACTTAGATGTTGGTAGCGGTTTCTGGACGTTTAATATCGATTCATTGATCGTTTCGGTTCTATTAGGAACCTTAATGATGTGGATCTTTTACCGTGTTGGCAAAAAAGCCACTAGCGGTGTACCAGGAAAGCTTCAATGTTTCATCGAGATGATCGTTGAGTTTGTTGATGCCTCAGTAAAAGATATTTTCCATGGAAAGAACGCATTAGTTGCTCCATTAGCATTAACCGTCTTCGGATGGGTTTTCCTAATGAACCTAATGGATCTTATTCCGGTCGATTTTCTTCCTCATACAGCGACTCTCTTGGGAATCCCGTATTTACGTGTTGTACCGAGCGCCGACGTTAACATTACAATGTCAATGTCATTGGGCGTGTTTGTCTTGATTATCTACTATAGCATCAAGATGAAAGGTATCACTGGGTTTGCTAAAGAGTTAGGTTTACAACCGTTTAATCACTGGGCTTTTATTCCAATTAACCTAGTGCTTGAAGGGGTAACGTTGTTGGCTAAACCAGTTTCATTGGGACTGCGTTTATTCGGTAACATGTATGCAGGTGAGTTGATTTTCATTTTGATTGCAGGGCTTCTGCCTTGGTGGTCACAATGGGTTCTCTCCGTGCCATGGGCGATCTTCCACATATTGATCATCACCCTACAGGCATTTATCTTTATGATTTTGACGATAGTGTATCTATCTCAAGCATCAGAAGAACATTAATAAAAAAATTTTTTACATAACATTCAGATAAAACTTGGAGTTATACAATGGAAAACTTGAACATGGATCTGCTGTACATTGCTGCGGCTATCATGATGGGTCTTGCGGCAATCGGTGCAGCAATTGGTATCGGCATGTTAGGTGGTAAATTCCTAGAAGGTGCTGCTCGCCAACCAGATCTTATCCCACTACTACGTACACAATTCTTCATCGTTATGGGTCTTGTGGATGCGATTCCTATGATCGCGGTTGGTCTAGGTCTGTATGTGATGTTTGCGGTCGCCGGATAATAATTCATTATCCTGGTATTTGTTTTTAAATTGCAAACAAAGGAGAGTATGCGGTGAACATAAACGCAACTCTGTTAGGTCAAGCGATAGCGTTTGTCATCTTTGTGTGGTTCTGCATGAAATATGTATGGCCGCCACTAATGGCAGCGATCGAAAACCGTCAGAAAAATATTGCTGATGGTTTAGCAGCCGCTGACCGCGCAGCTAAAGACTTGAGCCTGGCACAAGCTAATGCTTCGACAAATTGAAAGAAGCAAAAAAAGCCGCTGCTGAGATCATCGATCAAGCGAACAAGCGTAAAAGTCAGATTTTAGAAGAAAGCCAAACTGAAGCTCAAATTGAGCGTCAAAAGATCATTGATCAAGGCCAAGCTGAAATTGAAACTGAACGCAACCGCGCTCGTGATGAACTACGTAAGCAAGTTGCTATTTTAGCGATTGCCGGTGCTGAGAAAATTTTGGAGCGTTCTATCGATCAGAATGCACACCAAGATATTCTCGACGATATTACTGCAAAACTATAACTAGAGGGGCAGCATATGTCTGATTTGACTACAATCGCACGCCCCTATGCTAAAGCAGCCTTTGAATTTTCGGTTGAGAAAGGGGCAGTAGACCAATGGTCTGAGATGCTTTCTTTCGCTGCAGAAGTCGCAAAGAATGAAGATGTTATCAACCTTTTGAATAAAGCGCTTGCCGCTGAACAATTGGCTGAAGTTTTCATTTCGATTTGCGCAGAGTTTGATGAAAATGGCCAAAACTTTATTAAAGTTCTGGCTCAGAATGGGCGCCTTAAGGCCCTTCCTGAAATCTGTGAAGAGTTTTTGATTCTGAAAAAAGAATTAGAAAATCAGGTTGATGTAGAAATTATTTCTGCAACAACACTAACTGAAACTCAACTTGCAGAACTCAGCAGCAAACTCGAGCAGCGCCTTGATCGTAAAGTAAAGCTGAATTGCAGTGTAGATGAGACTCTACTTAGTGGAGTTATTATTCGAGCCGGAGACTTAATAATCGACAACTCAACTCGCGGTCGTTTGAACCGTTTGAGTGACGCATTAATGTCTTAATGGGGATTGGAGCATGCAACTTAATTCCACAGAAATTAGCGAACTGATCAAACAACGTATCGAGAAATTCGAAGTTGTAAGTGAAGCTCGTAATGAAGGTACTATCGTTTCAGTAAGCGATGGTATTATCCGTATTCACGGCCTAGCGGACGTGATGCAGGGTGAAATGATTGAACTACCGGGTGGCCGTTACGCACTTGCACTTAACCTTGAGCGTGACTCGGTTGGTGCGGTAGTAATGGGCCCGTATGCTAACCTTCAGGAAGGCATGAAAGTAACGGGTACTGGTCGTATCCTTGAAGTACCTGTAGGTCCTGAAATGCTTGGTCGTGTTGTAAACACACTGGGTGAGCCAATTGATGGTAAAGGTCCTATTAATGCTCAATTAACTTCTCCTGTAGAAGTAATTGCACCAGGTGTTATCGACCGTAAGTCAGTAGATCAACCAGTTCAAACTGGTTATAAATCTGTTGACTCAATGATCCCAATCGGTCGTGGTCAACGTGAGCTTATCATCGGTGACCGTCAGACTGGTAAGACGGCAATGGCTATCGATGCCATTATCAACCAACGTGATTCAGGCATTTACTCTATCTACGTAGCGATTGGCCAAAAAGCCTCTACTATTGCGAACGTAGTACGTAAACTTGAAGAGCACGGTGCACTTGCAAACACTATCGTGGTTGTAGCATCGGCTTCTGAGTCTGCAGCATTGCAATACCTGGCTCCATATTCAGGTTGTGCGATGGGTGAATACTTCCGTGATCGCGGTGAAGATGCACTGATTGTTTATGATGATCTATCTAAACAAGCGGTTGCTTACCGTCAAATATCTCTACTACTAAAACGTCCACCAGGCCGTGAAGCCTTCCCAGGTGATGTTTTCTATCTTCACTCGCGTCTTCTAGAACGCGCCTCTCGTGTAAGCGAAGCGTATGTTGAGAAGTTCACAAATGGTGAAGTGAAAGGTAAGACGGGTTCTTTAACTGCTCTTCCTATCATTGAAACACAAGCTGGTGACGTATCTGCATTCGTACCGACTAACGTAATTTCGATTACCGATGGTCAGATCTTCCTACAAACTGAGCTATTTAATGCTGGTATCCGCCCTGCGGTAGACCCAGGTATTTCGGTATCTCGTGTAGGTGGTGCAGCGCAAACTAAGATCATTAAGAAACTGTCTGGTGGTATTCGTACCGCACTTGCACAGTATCGTGAACTAGCAGCGTTTGCTCAGTTCTCATCTGATCTAGATGCAACGACGAAGCGTCAGCTAAACCATGGTCAAAAAGTAACTGAGCTAATGAAGCAAAAGCAATACGCTCCTTTCTCAGTGTTTGATCAGGCTCTTGTGATTTTTGCTGCTGAGCGCGGTTACTTAACCGATATCGCTCTTAACAAGCTAGCGGATTTCGAATCGGCACTACTGTCGTACGCTCATGGTCAACATGCTGATTTCGTCGCTGAAATCAACAAAACGGGTGCTTATAACGATGACATCGAAGCCAAACTTAAAAAGTTGGTTGATGACTTCATAGCAACTCAGACCTGGTAATTCGTGGGTGATGTTTTCGTGATTTTAAAATACTTAAATCCTCGAAGTCGCATCACCACTAACGAATATCCATTAACGGGATTCCCTTTATGGGGCCCTATTAACGGAGTGTAACGATGGCCGGCGCAAAAGAAATTCGTACCAAAATTGGTAGTGTTAAAAGCACACAAAAAATTACGAAAGCAATGGAAATGGTAGCAGCTTCCAAAATGCGTCGTTCGCAAGACGCAATGGAATCTTCTCGTCCATATGCACAAACAATGCGTAAAGTGATCGGTCATGTAGCGAACGCTGCCCTTGAGTATAAGCACCCTTATCTTGAGGAACGTGAAGCTAAAAAAGTTGGTTACATCATTATTTCTACCGATCGTGGTTTATGTGGTGGTTTGAACATTAACTTGTTTAAAAAAGCCCTAAACGATATGAAAGGTTGGTCTGAAAAAGGCGCAGGTGTTGAACTTGCAGTGATTGGCTCTAAAGCCACCGCTTTTTTCAAAGGCACAGGTATGAAACTGTCCGCTCAAATTTCAGGCCTAGGGGATAACCCAAGCCTAGAATCTTTGATTGGTAGTGTCGGCGTGATGCTGCAGAAATATGATGAAGGTGAGTTAGATCGCCTTTACGTGGTATTTAACAGTTTTGTTAATACCATGGTTCAAGAACCAAAGATCGATCAATTGCTACCTTTGCCTAAATCGGATAGCGATGACATGAAACGCACTCATTCTTGGGATTATATTTATGAACCCGAGCCGAAACCACTGCTAGATGCCTTGTTGAAACGTTATGTTGAATCTCAAGTGTATCAAGGCGTGGTAGAAAACCTTGCTTGTGAGCAAGCGGCACGAATGGTGGCGATGAAAGCTGCAACAGATAATGCAAGCAACTTGATTGATGACTTACAACTTGTGTACAACAAAGCCCGTCAAACGGCGATTACACAAGAATTGTCAGAAATCGTATCAGGTGCGGCAGCAGTTTAGTCTTGTTATTAGCAGCACGGTTATTAAATTTTAGTGCTTAGGTAATTAAATAGTTTAGAGGATTTAACGATGGCTACAGGTAAGATCGTACAGATCATCGGTGCAGTAGTCGACGTAGAGTTCCCACAGGACAGTGTACCTCGTGTATACGATGCCCTGAATGTTACTGATTCTAAAGAGCGTCTTGTTCTTGAAGTTCAGCAACAACTTGGCGGTGGCGTAGTTCGCGCAATCGTAATGGGTAGCTCTGATGGTTTACGTCGTGGTTTGGAAGTATCGAATTCAGGTGCTCCAATCTCAGTACCAGTAGGAACAAAAACACTTGGTCGCATCATGAACGTGTTAGGTGATGCTATCGATGAGTGTGGTGAAATTGGCGCGGAAGAGCATTACGCTATTCACCGTGCAGCACCAAGTTACGAAGAGCAATCTAACGTAACGGAATTACTAGAAACTGGTGTTAAAGTAATCGACTTAATTTGTCCATTCGCTAAGGGTGGTAAAATCGGTCTATTCGGTGGTGCTGGTGTAGGTAAGACCGTTAACATGATGGAACTTATCAACAACATCGCATTGCAACACTCAGGTTTATCTGTGTTTGCCGGTGTTGGTGAGCGTACTCGTGAAGGTAACGATTTCTACTTTGAAATGCAGGAAGCTGGCGTTGTAAACGTTGAAGAACCTGAAAAATCAAAAGTAGCAATGGTTTATGGCCAAATGAATGAGCCACCTGGAAACCGTTTACGTGTAGCACTGACTGGCCTGACTATGGCGGAGCGTTTCCGTGATGAAGGTCGTGACGTACTATTGTTCATCGATAACATTTACCGTTATACCCTTGCAGGTACAGAGGTTTCGGCTCTACTAGGTCGTATGCCATCTGCGGTAGGTTATCAGCCAACACTAGCAGAAGAAATGGGTGTTCTTCAGGAACGTATCACGTCGACTAAACAAGGTTCTATTACCTCTGTTCAGGCGGTATACGTACCAGCGGATGACTTAACCGATCCATCTCCTGCGACAACGTTTGCTCACTTAGATGCAACGGTTGTACTTAACCGTAACATCGCAGCAATGGGTCTATACCCTGCGATTGACCCATTAGATTCTTCATCTCGTATGTTGGATCCATTAGTGGTTGGTCAAGAGCACTACGGTATTGCTCAAGGTGTACAGACGACACTACAACGTTATAAAGAGCTAAAAGACATCATCGCGATCTTAGGTATGGATGAATTATCTGAAGAAGATAAGCAACTTGTATCTCGTGCTCGTAAGATTGAGCGTTTCTTAACTCAGCCTTATCACGTTGCTGAAGTATTTACTGGCGACCCAGGCGTGTACGTTTCTCTAAAAGAAACATTACGCGGCTTTAAAGGTCTGATTGCTGGTGATTACGATGACATTCCAGAGCAAGCGTTCATGTACTGCGGTACGATTGACGATGCTGTTGAGAATGCTAAGAAGCTTTAAGTTTATATAAGCTTAAATTTATAAGCATAAAGCGAATTAGGAGGCAACATGGCTATGACTTTTCACCTAGACATCGTAAGTGCTGAGAAGAAACTTTTCTCTGGTACGGTTGAGTCTTTCATGGTGACAGGTAGTGAAGGTGAACTAGGGATTTACCCTGGCCACACCCCGCTTCTGACTGCTATTAAGCCTGGCATGGTGCGTTTAGTGAAACAACACGGCCACGAGGAAATTATTTATATTTCTGGTGGTATGGTAGAAGTTCAACCGGGTACTGCGACAGTACTGGCTGATACGGCTATTCGTGGTGAAGAGCTTGACGCCGCTAAGGCTGAAGAAGCCAAACGCAAAGCTGAAGAGAACATTCAAAATCAGCATGGCGATATCGACTTCGCACAAGCGGCAAGTGATTTAGCGAAAGCGATTGCTCAGCTACGAGTTATTGAACTAACTCGTCAGACACGTCGTAAGTAATTAGCATTAGTAGAGTAAATGGAAAGGCGGCCCTATATGGTCGCCTTTTTTATATTTATTGAGCTTAGTTTTACGAAGTTTTAATTAAAATAGTATATAAATAAGTTAATATTCTAAGAGTTTATAAATACAAAGGGAACGTAAATGAATTTTAGCGCTGTTATTCTTGCTGCGGGTAAAGGCACTCGCATGTATTCAGAGAAGCCGAAGGTCTTACACACTTTAGCTGGTCGCCCAATGGCTAAGCACGTTATTGATACCTGTACTGGTCTTGGCGCGAAAAATATTCATTTGGTTTATGGTCATGGCGGCGACCAGATGAAACAAACGTTGCAAAATGAGCCAGTTAATTGGGTTTTGCAAGCGGATCAGTTAGGGACGGGGCATGCAGTTAACCAAGCTTCTCCTGATTTTGCTGATGATGAAAAAGTATTGATTCTTTATGGTGATGTGCCATTAATTTCAAGTGAAACGGTTGAAAACCTGCTTGATGCCCAACCGACCGGTGGTATTGCATTACTGACGGTTATTTTAGATAAGCCAGCCGGTTATGGTCGTATTATTCGTAAGAATGGCCCAGTTGTGGCGATTGTGGAACAAAAAGACGCCACAGAAGAACAAAAACTTATTAAAGAAATTAACACGGGTGTGATGGTCGCCACCGGTGGTGATCTTAAGCGTTGGTTATCGGCATTAAAAAATGAAAATGCTCAAGGTGAATATTACCTAACGGATATTATTGCGGCGGCGCATGATGAAGGCCGCGCGGTTGAAGCGGTACATCCGGTGAACCCTATTGAAGTTGAAGGCGTGAATGATCGCTCGCAACTGGCGCGTTTAGAGCGTGCTTATCAAGTCATGCAAGCGCAAAAATTATTAGAGCAAGGCGTGATGCTACGCGATCCAGATCGCTTTGATTTACGAGGCGAATTACAGTGTGGTATGGATTCTGAGATCGATGTTAACGTAATTATCGAAGGCAATGTTTCTATTGGTGATAATGTCTTTATTGGTGCTGGATGCGTTCTTAAAGATTGTGAAATTGACGATAACAGCGTGATCAGTCCTTACACGGTAATTGATGGTGCGACTGTTGGTGAAGAGTGTACTGTTGGTCCATTTGCTCGCCTGCGTCCAGGAACAGAGCTTAAAAATAAAGCTCATGTGGGTAATTTTGTTGAAATTAAAAATGCACGTTTAGGTAAAGACTCTAAAGCAGGTCACTTAACCTACCTTGGTGATGCTGAGATAGGCGAGCGTGTTAACGTTGGCGCAGGTGTGATCACCTGTAATTACGATGGTGCCAATAAATTCAAAACCATTATTGGTGATGATGTATTTGTCGGTTCTGACTCACAATTGATTGCCCCTGTGAGTATCGCAAATGGTGCTACTATTGGTGCAGGAACCACACTGACTAAAGACGTTGGTGAAAAAGAATTAGTGATTACTCGTGCTAAAGAGCGTGTGATTGCGGATTGGAAACGCCCAACTAAGAAGTAAGTTATATCGATTACTTTGAATACCAAGTGATAAACACAAAATGCCGCAACTTTTTTAAGAGTTGCGGCATTTTTTATGCTTATTGTTATTTTAACTATGATTTACATCTAAACGATTAACTTTCTTCAACAAGGTCGACCGTGAGTGCTTTTTTAGACGTTGATAAGAAATAACCGGCCAATAACCCTGCCGTACATAATACAGCTGTGATGCCTGTTGTTGGTAATGCTTGGCTAGCATAAGTGGCGACCAAGGCACTGGCTAAACCACTCACACAGATCTGTAAGCTATTTTGTAGACCGGCTGCTGTGGCTGGGCTATTTTTGCAGCTCGATAATGCACGATTGACTACGATTGGATAAAGCGCACCATTGGCTACTGCAATAAAGCAAAATGGAATCAATACTGGCCAGATAGTGCTAAGTGCCATGTGCGAAGCAACAAACATGATCGTTGCAGACACCGCGAATAGTGCCAGCAGAACTTTTAACACTTTAGCATCGCCAATTTTTGTCACATAGCGTTTACCAAAATAACCACCAGCCATAAATGCAATGGTTTGAGGGATAAAGCTTAAACCAATGTCTTTAGCATCATATCCCATAGACGTCATGATTTCTGGCATGCCCGTCAAGTAGGCAAAGAAACAAGCCGAAGCCATAGCAAATATCATCACATTGCCCAAGTACACACGAGAACTGAATAACGCTTTGATATCTTGCTTAATGGAAGTCTGTTTTGGTTCTTCTGCTTCATCTTGCGGTTGAGCAAGGGTAAACCACGTTAGCGCAGCGCCCACGACAGTTAAGAAGATAAAAATACTCGACCAACCAAAGTGACTCATTAAAAACACGCCCAGTTGTGGCGCAATTGCTGGCGACAATGCCACTAGCGGCATAATTGAGGCAAACACTTGCTGGCTGACAGAGCTTGAATAACGCTTAATCACCATGGCTTGCCAAATCACCGCAGGAGCACACACGCCAATCGCTTGAACAAAACGTAAGGTTAATAGTTGCCATACTTCTTGGCTAAAACCTAAACCAAGTGAGGCTAATGAGAACAGCACTAAACCTGCTGCCAGCGTATTACGATGACCAAATTTATCAGAGGCTAAACCCCATAATAATTGACCCGATGCCATACCCGCTAAGAAGATGGATAAAGATAGGGCAATTGATTCTGGGCCGGTTGAAAAATGAGTTTCTAGGACTTTAAACGCAGGTAAGTACATGTCGGTGGCAACAAAGCCCAACATCGAAAGTGCTGCGAGGTAAAAAAGTTGTGTTTTTGCAATATTCATAACGGTGCCATTCATGTTCTTTGTGGTTGATGGCAATAAGCGCATCCATACCGATAGAAGCATTATAAATTTTCCTTGTGACAAAATTAAACGTTATAATTTTGAGTTAGCATTCAAATTTTTTGATGGGTAGTGGGGCGCTCTAATTATGTATTCGAAACAATCATTACAAATGCTCGATACTATTGCTCGTTTAGGCAGTTTTACTGCGGCAGCTGAGCAGCTTCATAAAGTACCATCTGCCATTAGTTATGCGGTTAGACAGGTTGAAGATGAGCTTGGTGTGAAAATATTTAATCGTTTAGCTCGAAAAGTAGAGTTAACCGAAGCGGGGCAGCATTTTATCAATGAAGCTCGCCAATTATTGCGCCATATGGAAGAAGTCAAAGCGCAAACCAAGCGGGTAGAAAATGGTTACCATAAAACCGTTAAGCTGACTTTAGATAACATCGTCAAGCTTGAGCAGCTAAAACCTTTGATTGAAGATTTCTACCAAACCTTTGATTTTGCTGAACTTCAGATCAATATGGAAGTCTTTAATGGTTCGTGGGAAGCGATATCGGAAGGTCGTGCTGATGTGGTGATTGGTGCGACGTCGGCGATTCCGGTCAGTGGCGACTACGGCGTTAAATCCATGGGCAGTCTTGATTGGGTGTATGTTATGGCCGCGGATCATCCTTTGGCGGGTAAAGCGACACTAACCAATGAGGACTTATCAAAGATACCGGCGATTTGTTTAGATGATACGTCGACCATTTTACCTAAACGCCATACTTGGCACTCAGCTCAGCAGCGTCGTTTATTGTTGCCAAATTGGTTTAGTGCCATTGAGTGCCTGAAAAATAAAGTGGGCATGGGCTATATGCCGCGCCACATGGCAGAGCACTTTATTGATCAAGGGATATTAATTGAAGCACAAATCAGTGGTGATAAACCGTTGAGCGCTTGTTGCTTAGTGTGGCGCAAAGATGATGGTAATAAGCTAGTGGAATGGTTGATTGAATACCTAGGAGATAGCGAGAAGATGTATCAGGATTGGTTGGAGTAGAATATACGCGGAGAAGATGTGAACGTTTATCGTTGCTCGAAAAAGAAAAAAGCGCTTGCTGTACATGACTCTTTTTCAAGTCACAATCAGCAAGCGCTCAGATTAAGAAAGTGAACGATAAACGTTAACTTAAAAAGAACTTATACGACGGGCTGTCGTTTTCATCTTTATATTGATAACCCAACTCTTGCAAGTGAGCAGAAAAACGCTCCAAATCACTTTCTTCAAGCTCAAAGCCACATAACACTCGGCCATAATCAGCGCCGTGGTTGCGATAGTTGAACAGGCTGATGTTCCAATGCGTGCCTAAGGTGGTTAAAAAGTTTAACAGGGCACCAGGCGACTCTGGAAATTCAAAACTGTATAAGCGTTCGCTAAGCGGCTTTAATGGTTTACCACCAATCATATAGCGAATGTGCAGTTTTGCCATTTCATCATCAGATAAATCTGCTACCGGGTAGCCTGCTTGACGCAATTCTTCGACAATATGATCTAATTCTTGCTGACCATCTTGCAAACGCACCCCGACAAAAATGTTGGCTTGTTTGTCATCGTTATAACGGTAGTTAAATTCGGTGACCGCACGACCGCCAATAATATGGCAGAATTCCAAGAAAGCCCCTTGTCTTTCCGGAATGGTCACCGCGAGTAAACCTTCACGTTTTTCACCTAATTCACAACGCTCTGAGACATAACGCAAACCGTGAAAGTTGGTATTTGCACCAGAAAGTACCGTACCCGTTGCTTGCCTTTCAGTTTGTTTTTCTCGGCATATTTTTTTAAACCCGCTAATGCCAGTGCGCCAGAAGGCTCGGCAATGGCTCGGGTATCTTCAAAAATATCTTTGACTGCTGCGCAAATTTCATCACTTGAAACCGTAATGTGGCCATCAAGGTATTCTTGGCATAAACGGAAGGTTTCATTACCAATGATTTTCACTGCCACGCCATCGGCAAACATACTCACGCGATCCAGTGGCACTGGTTTGCCGGCATCTAATGCCGCTTTCAAACAGGCAGAATCTTCAGGTTCGACAGCAATCACTTTGATTTCTGGCATCAATTGCTTGATCAGTACCGCCACACCTGCGGCTAAACCACCACCGCCAACAGGCACAAAGATATAATCTAAGTGACCATTTTGTTGCAGCATTTCCATACCAATGGTGCCTTGACCGGCGATCACCAATGGGTGATCAAATGGAGGTACATAGGTGTAGCTATGTTTTTCGGCGAGGCGTTCGGCTTCGGCTTTGGCTTCATCAAAATTACTGCCATGTAAAACCACTTCACCGCCATAACCGCGTACCGCATTGACTTTGATATCTGGAGTGGTTTTCGGCATTACAATGATGGCGCGAATCGACAAGTGCTTACCCGATAATGCAATCCCTTGAGCATGATTGCCGGCTGAGGCGGTGATCACACCCGCTTGTTTTTGCTGCTCGGTTAAACTGGCAACCATGTTATAAGCGCCACGCAGTTTAAAAGAGTGCACCGGTTGGCGGTCTTCACGCTTAAGCTGAATAAGGTTACCTAAGCGTTCAGACAGTCGGGTCATTTCTTGTAAAGGCGTCACCACTGCGACTTCATAGATCGGCGCGCGCAAGATCTGACGCAGGTACTCTGCGCCGGTTCTTGGTAGATCTTCTGTATGTCTATCATCCGCCATAGGGATTATCCCTCTAGCTTAGATTTATCACGTACTGCGCCTTTATCTGCGCTGGTCGCAAGCATCGCGTAAGCTTTAAGGGCATAAGACACCACACGTTCACGATTGGCAGGTTTCCAACCCAATTGATCTTGTTTGGCGCGACGTTCTGCTAATTCTTGCTCGCTAACTTCAAGTTCAATGGTACGGTTTGGAATATCGATAGTAATGATATCGCCTTGGTTAACTAAACCAATAGTACCGCCATCGGCCGCTTCTGGAGAAGCATGTCCAATAGAAAGACCTGAAGTACCACCAGAGAAACGACCATCGGTTAACAGTGCACACTCTTTCCCTAAGCCCATTGATTTTAAATAGGTGGTTGGGTACAGCATTTCTTGCATTCCCGGGCCACCTTTTGGACCTTCGTAGCGAATAACGACTACGTCACCCGCTTTCACTTTACCACCTAAAATACCTTCAACGGCGCTTTCTTGGCTTTCAAATACCACAGCAGGGCCTTGGAATTGTAGGCTGTTCTCATCCACACCTGCGGTTTTTACAATACAGCCATTCAGTGCGATATTGCCGCTTAATACCGCTAAACCACCATCTTGGCTAAAGGCATGTTCTTTGGTGCGGACACAACCATTTTCACGGTCATCATCAAGCGTGTCCCAACGGCAATCTTGTGAGAAAGCTTTGGTGGTACGGATACCAGCAGGGCCAGCGCGGAAGAAGGTTTTCACCTCTTCTGACTCAGTTTGCATGATGTCGTATTGAGCCAGTTGCTCAGACATGGTTAAGCCCAATACCGTATTGGTTTGGTTGTTGATAAGACCGGCTCTATCCAACTCACCTAAAATTGCCATCACGCCACCTGCACGGTGCACATCTTCCATGTGGTATTTCGGGGTAGACGGTGCCACTTTACAGATGTTTGGGATCAAGCGAGACATGCGATCGATGTCTTCCATGGTGAAGTCAATTTCACCTTCTTGCGCTGCTGCAATTAAATGCAATACGGTGTTGGTTGAACCACCCATCGCCACATCAAGTGCCATGGCATTTTCAAATGCATCGCGTGAAGCGATATTACGTGGAAGGGCAGACTCATCATCTTCAAGGTAGTAACGCTTGGTTAATTCAACAATGCGTTGACCTGCTTTTAAGAACAATTGTTCACGGTCGGCGTGAGTGGCGAGCATTGAACCATTACCCGGCTGGCTAAGGCCCAGCGCTTCGGTTAAACAGTTCATTGAGTTGGCGGTAAACATGCCTGAACATGAACCACAAGTAGGACACGCTGAACGCTCTACTTGCTCACTTTGCGCATCAGAAACTTTTGGGTCGGCACCTTGGATCATCGCATCGACTAAATCCAGTTTGATCAGTTGATCAGAAAGCTTAGTTTTACCCGCTTCCATTGGACCACCTGAAACAAAGATGACTGGGATGTTTAGGCGTAGTGATGCCATTAACATTCCCGGAGTGATTTTGTCACAGTTAGAAATACACACCATGGCATCGGCGCAGTGTGCATTCACCATGTATTCAACTGAATCGGCAATCAATTCACGAGAAGGCAATGAGTACAACATGCCGCCGTGACCCATCGCAATGCCATCATCTACCGCAATGGTGTTGAATTCTTTGGCAATCCCGCCTGATTTTTCAATCTCAGCAGCCACCAATTGCCCCATGTCTTTTAAGTGCACATGACCGGGTACAAACTGAGTGAATGAGTTTACAACGGCAATGATTGGTTTACCGAAATCTTCTTCTTTCACGCCAGTGGCGCGCCATAAAGCACGAGCACCAGCCATATTGCGGCCATGAGTTGTAGTAGCGGAGCGATAGATAGGCATAATTTGAAATCCTTTTAATGTCCCCCCCTTCGTTCTTGAAGCTACAGCGTTGTTCACTGCGTTCATTCGCCTAGCGGCAACTTCAATTACGTTGGGGGAGCGATATATTTAAATTCGATAATATTGAGTTAAAATCTTACTTCTTTTGTGGGTAGACTGGATCAAGCCAGCCCCACTTATCTTCAGTGGTACCATTAAATAAGCCAAAGAAGGTTGATTGAATATGTTCAGTGATCGGGCCACGTTTGCCAGAGCCAACGGTGATTTGATCAACACTGCGCACCGGTACGATTTCAGCAGCTGTGCCTGTCATGAAAATTTCATCGGCAAGATAAAGAGCTTCACGTGCAATGTTTGCTTCTTGTATTTCATAACCCAGCTCTTTGGCGAGGATCACAATCGAATCGCGCGTGATGCCCGGTAAAATTGAGCTGGTGGCGGGTGGGGTTACAATTACGCCGTTTTTCACAACAAAAATATTTTCGCCAGCACCTTCTGAAATATAACCACTTACGCTAAGCGCAATCCCTTCATCATAACCATGGCGACGAGCTTCACCGCCAACTAATAATGAAGATAGGTAGTTACCCCCAGCTTTGGCTGCTGTTGGTATGGTGTTTGGGGCGGCACGATTCCAACTTGAAATCATCGCATCTACGCCATTTGCCAGTGCTTCTTCACCTAAGTATGAGCCCCAAGGGAAAGCAGCAATGATCACTTCCATTTGTGAATCCACCGGTGGGCACACGCCCAAACCCACATTACCCACAAAACCCAATGGGCGAATATAAGCGGAATCTAACTTGTTCGCGCGTAGCGTTTCACGGCAGGCTTCCATCATTTCATCGACAGTATAAGGAATAGGGAAGCGGTAAATTTTGGCGGAGTCTTCCAAACGTTGCATGTGCTCTTTATGGCGAAACACAATCGGACCATTTGGCGTGTTATAGCAACGAATGCCTTCAAAAACAGAGGTTCCGTAGTGCATTGCATGCGTTAATACGTGGACATTAGCTTCTGCCCAAGGAACCATCTTTCCATTAAACCAAATAAAATCTGCCGTGCTGGTCGCCATTTTGTCTTCCTTTTTAAATCCGCGTTATTCTTCTGAGAGGTGTGTTTGCAACAGTTGGGTTTCTACTGTGCGAATATCCCAAAGCTTTTCAATTTGATTGATCAAAATACTGATAGGTCTTGCGCTATCGACAATGATTTCCACTGTGGCGATATCACTTTCATGGTTTACGGTAGCGATCACTTGTCGAATAGTAAAGCCACGATGACGGATAACCCGCAATACACGTTCAAGTAATACCGGTTTATCATCGGCTTTAATGTTGAGTTGATATCTGTCCATTAGGTGTTCTCCAACATGTCTTGGTTTGCAGCGCCCGGTGGCACTAATGGCCAAACATTTTCTTCTTCAGAAATAAGCACGTGTAATAGGTATGGGGTTTCACTGGCCAACATTTCTTTTAATGCCGGCTCGACTTCTTCTTTACGAGTAATGGTTTTTCCCGGAATGTCGAATGCTTGCGCCAACATGATGAAATCTGGGTTATCGTCTAAAATGGTCTCACTGTGGCGACCATCAAAGAACAAGGATTGCCATTGGCGAACCATGCCTAAACGTTGGTTGTTCAGTAGCACCATTTTTACTGGGATTTTGCGACGTTTTAACGTTCCCAGCTCTTGGATATTCATCATAAATGAACCATCACCGGTGATCAGGATTGATTCATCATCTGGGCGCGCGACTTTTGCACCCATGGCCGCGGGTAAACCAAAGCCCATGGTACCAAGGCCAGCTGAAGTGATGTAATTTTCAGGGGCACGTGGTTGAATGTGTTGCGCCGCCCACATTTGATGTTGGCCAACGTCGGTTGAAACGATGGCGCTATCCGGCATCATATCGCTTAATTGCTTTAACAGTTTTGGTGCGTAGATCAAATCGCCCGGGTGGTTATAACGCCATTTGAATTTGGTACGAAGACGATCGCAATGTTCGATCCATTCTGAAATATCCGTACTTAATTCAAGTTGAGGTAATAGAAGATTCAAATCACCACGTAACGGAGCATGCGCATGACGCAGCTTGTTAAATTCAGCGGCATCGATATCTAAGTGAATCACTTTGGCGTGTGGCGCAAAGGTATCTAGTTTGCCGGTGACTCGGTCATCAAAACGCGCACCCACGACAATCAGTAAATCGGCATCTTGCACCACTAAGTTAGCGGCCTTGGTACCGTGCATGCCTAACATGCCTAGATAATGAGGGTAATGACGCTCAATAGAACCTAAGCCTTTCAAAGTGCTCACCGCTGGCATTGGGTTTAACTTTAGAAACTCACGTACGGTTTGCGTTGCTTTAGCCAGTTGAACCCCACCACCAACATACAAAACAGGTTTACGGCTTTTGGCTAGGACTTGTTGCGCTTGTTCGATGGAATTTTTACTGGCAACAGGAATCGCAGGTGGCGTGAATTCAGGTAAGATTTTAACGGGTGCTTCGGCAAGTTGAACATCTTTGGCAATATCGACTAATACTGGGCCCGGTCGACCTGATTTAGCCAATTCAAACGCTTCTGCCAATGTCGGGGCAAGATCTTTGACATCGGTTACTAGATAGCTATGTTTACAACAAGATAGCGACATACCGATCACATCCATTTCTTGGAAAGCATCGGTACCAATGTGAGTACTGGCTACTTGACCGGTAATCGCAACAATTGGAATGGAATCCATCAATGCATCGGCAAGACCGGTCACTAAGTTGGTTGCACCTGGGCCTGATGTGGCCATACAAACGGCCACTTCTTGAGTGGAACGTGCCATACCAATTGCGGCCATGACCGCGCCTTGCTCATGACGGCATAGGATGTGTTCAACTCCACCGTCATACAAAGCATCGTAAATTGGCATGATGGCACCGCCCGGGTAGCCAAATACAGTTTTTATCCCTTCTTGTTGTAATGCACTTACAACCAGTTCTGATCCATTCATTGGTTGCACTCCTGCATTTCATTGCGTGTTGTGTTGTGTTGTCGACATTCTTCCATTTGAGAATTGCTCATTGGCATATCCTTGTCCTGCTCTCGTGGCTGACATTCGCTTGTTATTATTTTTATTGGCTCATGTACTTTTGTATAAAAAAGATAATAAAAAACCCCCGGACTTGAGTGCGGGGGCTAGATAGTGTTGGTTGTTACTTGTCGCTCACTACACCCCGCGCGGACCGAATAATGACCACGTTAATGAGAATAATCAGAGTGTGAATACGAGCGATTGGATTCATTTCAATTCCGTCTGAATCAGTAACAATAATTTGTTCTTCTAGTGGTATCACATAATTTGATTATATTACAAGCAAAAACTCACACTTTTTTCACCATCCGACTCAGTTCAAAGCTTGTATATAAAGGTATACAGAGAGAAAACAGCCAATTATGGCGAATCAATCAATAGGTGAATAAATGGAATTGGCAATTATACACAGCCGAGCGTGTGTTGGGGTGGAAGCGCCAGAAGTGACGGTTGAAGTGCATATTAGCAATGGCATGCCGGGTTTTTCTTTGGTTGGACTGCCGGAAACTACGGTTAAAGAATCAAAAGATCGCGTGCGCAGTGCCATTTTAAATTCGAACTTTGAATTTCCGGCAAAACGTATCACGGTCAATTTAGCCCCAGCGGATTTACCCAAAGAAGGCGGGCGATTTGATTTGCCGATTGCGTTGGGGATTTTGGCGGCCTCTCAACAAATTGCGGTTAACAAATTAGAAGGCCATGAGTTTGTTGGTGAGTTAGCGTTATCAGGAGAATTGCGCCGAGTGAAAGGGGTGCTTCCTGCGGCATTGGCGTGTATGAAACAAGATCGTCGCTTAGTGGTGCCGAATGACAATGGCGACCAAGCGGCTTTAGTTGGGCAAGGAACGCATAAATCTGCTGCGACATTATTGGAGGTGTGCGCAGATTTATGTGGTCAGCAAACCATGAGCTTATTTACCTCATCGAACCCACCGCAAGCCAAACCCAATGAACGGGACTTACAAGACATTATTGGTCAGCAACAAGGAAAGCGAGCATTAGAAATAGCCGCAGCAGGGTCTCACAACTTATTATTCTTAGGGCCACCGGGAACCGGAAAAACCATGTTAGCGTCGCGTTTGTGCGATTTACTGCCTGAAATGAGTGATGATGAGGCGTTAGAAAGTGCTTCGGTGGCGTCTCTCACTGACATTGAAATTAATCATCACAACTGGAAGGCTCGCCCTTTTCGTTCACCTCATCATTCAAGCTCGATGGCGGCGTTAGTTGGCGGTGGTTCTATTCCTCGTCCGGGAGAAATCTCGCTAGCGCACAATGGCCTACTTTTTTTAGATGAAATGCCAGAGTTTGATCGAAAGGTGTTGGATTCACTGCGTGAGCCGCTTGAATCGGGTGAGATTATTATTTCTCGCGCGGCTGGGAAAACGCGCTTTCCGGCACGATTTCAGTTGGTTGGGGCGTTAAACCCAAGCCCCACAGGTTATTATGAAGGCTCACAAACGCGGACTAATCCACAAATTATTTTACGTTATTTAAGCCGTCTATCTGGGCCGCTGCTTGATCGTTTTGATATGTCGATAGAAATCCCATCACTGCCCAAAGGCACGCTTTCACAAGGTGGAGACAGAGGAGAAACCACAGAAGCAGTTAAACAACGAGTGCTACAAGCAAGGCAATTAATGCTCACTCGAAATGGAAAGGTTAATGCCTTGCTCTCTAGCCGAGAAATAGAAACCTTCTGCCGTTTAGAAAAAGCCGATGCGGAGTTTTTAGAGCATGCTTTGCATCAATTAGGGTTATCGGTTCGGGCTTATCATCGGATCTTGAAAGTGGCACGCACGATAGCTGATTTAGCTCAATCGGAATGCATTAGTAAAGCGCATTTAGCGGAAGCGTTAGGGTATCGCAATATGGATAGATTGCTCAAACAACTTACGGCCCAAGCGGTGTAGTGTGCTGTTGCTATCTATAAAAAATGGGAAGCGACTGTCTCTTCCCATTCTTATTTAAAGTTGAAATTAACTATTTGACGGGCGTTTATTATTTCTTTAATAAAGAATCAATCAGATCAAAGTATTCATTAAGATCTTTGATTTTGCTTGAGTTAACAATGTATTTGTTATTAACCACAACCGTTGGAACGCCTGATAAGCCGCTATCTTTAAATGATTTATCAAAACGACGAACCATAGAATCAACCGCGAAGCTGTTGTAAGTGCCATCAAAGTCAGCAGCAGACACGCCGTTGTCTAAGAAAATTTGGCGTAGTTCAGCTTCATCTTTAGGTGGATTGCGTTGTGCGTGAATGCGGTTAAATAGCACAGGTACTAATTTGTCATCTACATTTAATGACACCATTGTCGCGTAAGCTTTGCTCATTGGTTGACCCATGTTGCCACCCATGAAAGAAACGGGCACTTTTTCAAAATCGGCTTTGCCATCAAGGTGTTTTTTCAATGCGCCAATCATAGGTTCGAAGTCATTACAGTGTGGGCAATAAAAAGAGAAGAACTCGGTTACTGTTGGGCTTGATGAATGAGGTAAGTCGACTACTTTGTAGTAATCGCCTTCAGGGAAACGCTCAGCTTGGGCTGCAAAGCTTAATAACAAAGCAGCAAACAGGGTAAAGATTTTTTTCATTAGTGAATCAACTCCATTTCATTTAAAAGCGAATTACCATTGTGGGGTTAATGATAACGGTGGTTCTTGTAAAGCGGCAATTTGTTCTTTAAATGCCAGCACTTGGCTTTCCCAGTATTTTGCATCGTTAAACCATGGGAATGCAATCGGAAAAGCCGGATCGTGCCAACGTTTTGCTAACCATGCCATGTAGTGCACCATTCTAAGACCACGTAAAGGCTCAATCAGTTTCAATTGATTTGCATCAAATGTGCAAAATTCTGAATAAGCCTCTAAAACCGTATCCAATTGCATTATTTTATCTTGGCGTTCACCGCTGAGTAACATCCAGATATCTTGAATGGCTGGGCCATTACGAGAATCATCTAAATCGACAAACATAGGGCCATCTCGCCATAAGATATTACCTGGGTGACAATCACCATGCAGACGTATGATGTTTTTAGGTTCAGTCCAGTGTTGCTCTAATTGGCCAATTAGCATATCCAAATCACTGAAGAAGCTATTTTCTAAATGACTAGGAATAAAGGTGCTGTTATTAAGCAATTTACGTGGTTGATATAAATACTCGTCTAGATTCATGGTTGGGCGATGAATAAACGGTTTGGCTTGGCCTACTTGGTGAATTCGACCTAAAAAGCGCCCTACACCTTCTAACTGGTCGATATTATCCACTTCAAATTGACGGCCACCGACACTGACAAACAATGCAAAGTAATACCCTTGGTATTGATGCAACGTCGAGCCATTAATAATGCAAGGAGGGGCAACAGGGATGTCTTGCTCTAAGAGTTCGAGTGTGAACTGGTGCTCTTCTAATATCTGCTGTTGAGTCCAACGTTGAGGGCGATAGAACTTCACCACGTAACGCTGCTTTTCTTCATCGATAAACTGATACACACGGTTTTCATAGCTATTGAGTGCCAGTAAGCCTGATTCAGCTCTAATGCCAATGCTTTCTATCGCATACCACATAAAGTCAGGCGTTAAAGCGTCAAAATTAAAGGCTGTATCAGGTTGTGTATTGATATCATTCATAAAATAAAAGGGCTTATTACTAAGCCCTTCCTTATTGCGTATCGTTTAATATCGGTCGTTTACAGCTTTTTAATAAAGCGACTTTCGACGTTCAATGTAAATCCATCACTGTCTGAGAGTATAAACTCAAATTTCACTATCGGCGATGCTAATTCATCAGGGCTAACCGCTAAGCTTAAAGGTTCGCTGACCAATTGACCGGCCGGAACGGTGATGGTTTGAGAACCATACCATTTCACATCTTTTAACCCTTTTACATCAATCGTGTATTGTTGGGTTTGTTGGGTTTTATTAAGAATTTTTAACGTGTAAGTGTTCTCAATCCAACCATTGTTATCAATGCGATACATTTGGCTACGGTCGCGCAGTACACTCATGTTAACCGGATCCACGGTAATCACTTGTGTCACCAGCAAACCAATCATTAATAATAAAGCAACGCCATAACCAATCAGCTTTGGACGGGTAATTTTGGTTTTTTTGCCCGATAATTTATGCTCAGTGGTGTAACTGATTAAGCCTTTCTCATAACCCATGCGTTCCATGGTTTTATCGCAAGCATCAATACAAGCACCGCAGTTAATGCATTCGTATTGCAAACCGTTACGAATATCGATTCCGGTTGGGCAAACTTGGACGCATAAGTCACAATCAATACAGTCACCTAAATCTTTTGGTTTTTCCGCTTTTAATGAGCGAGGACCGCGTTTTTCACCGCGTTTAGTGTCATAGCCGACGATATAAGTATCTTTATCGAACATGGCCGATTGGAAGCGAGCGTAAGGGCACATGTGTAAACACATAATGGCGCGCATCCAGCCAGCATTCCCGTAAGTACAAGCGGCAAAGAACCATACCCAAAATGCAGGTAAGAAAGCTAATTTAAAGGTGAAAAATTCAACGAACAATTCTTTGATCGGAATGAAGTAGCCAACAAACACTAAGCCGGTAATGATGGATACTGACCACCATGCTAAGTGCTTGATCGCTTTGCGTAAGATAAGGTTTGAGGAGTATTTATTGTTATCTTGTTTACGACGTTTGTTGGCCGGGCCTTCTAGCTTTTCTTCAAACCAAATAAAAATGAAAGTCCAAACGGTTTGTGGGCATAAATAGCCACACCATACCCGGCCTAAAAAAGTGGTTAGAAAAAATAGGCCGAAAGCGGCAATAACGAAAATGAGAGCAAGCAAGGTGAGGTCTTGAGGGAAAAAGGTCGCCCCAAAAAATAAGAATTGTTGTTTGCCTAAATCAAATAAAATGGCTTGTCTTCCGTCGTAAGAAAGCCAAGGAATCATGGCAAAGAGAACCATTAAGAACCAGCCACCATAACGCCTTAGTTTTTGGTAGGCACCTTGGCTCTTGCGAACGTATATTTTACCGTTGGCATCACGATTGGTTTTAGGGTCGATGATTTTCACATCAATTCTATTTGGATCCATTGCTGCTTCCTTGTCCGATCCTAAAGTGCGTTGCTTTAGGTTATTAATGCGGAATTGTTGTGGCGTAGTATATAGGAAAGGATGACAGTAAGTCGCTACGCGCTTCAAGGTTTATTATTTGAACGATTGAAAATTAAAGAAATATAGCCAAGCTGATTTGGAGTGAAAAGGGCGCTTGGCTAATCAAAGCCTACTATTTGATGATGCCACGCGCTCGTAATAATGCGGTTTTGAAATCATCTTCTTGGTCTTTGGCAAGCCCTGGAATCATATCTTCTTTCTGGCTATTACGCATTTTAAGGTGATATATCAGAACATCATCGGTGAGGTCTTCCAACTGGCCTTGGTAACCTGCTTCTTTGCTCAACTTCACGATAAATTGCAATAAGTTAAGATCGGAGTCTTTTTGCCATTCAGGGTGAAGTAATTCGACCAGTTCATTTACTCGGTGGCATTTCATTTTTTATTCCATAATAATAGTAAGGACTAACAATACGGTATCAAATTATAAAAAAAAGCGCAGCACCTAAATGATGCTACGCTCTTGTAATAAGTTCAGTTTATGTGCATTACTATTGTTGATTTTGCGTATTCGTTGGCGCTTGTATTGGCTTAGCTACGGGAGCAGCAGCAAAACAATGGCGACGACGAGAAGCAGAACCGCGACAACTGGATGCACGAACAGGAACGGGACGCATATAGTAACTACCTATAAAAACGCATATCCATTGCTATTGTTAGCTGATCCAATCATTATTTATTTATTTTGATTGTTTGTCCAAATTACGATCAGCAATCGAATAATTTTTCGACTGTGTAATAGTATAGTCATAAACATTTGTTAATGCGATAACCTTTTTATTGGTAAGTGAATATTTTACTTAGATTTAAAAAAGACAAGGAGCCGGTATGTCATTTTTTAAGAAAACGTTAGCCAGCTTAGGTATTGGTTCTGCTCGAGTTGACACCATACTTAAACAAGATGTGGTTTACCCAGGGCAATCTGTTGCTGTTGATGTGCATGTTTATGGGGGCTCAACCAAGCAATCGATAGATAACATTCACCTGAAGCTGTGTTGTCGTTATCGTGCAGAGCGTTTGAATAAAGATGGCCGAGAAATGGCCGGACAAAAAATAGCGAAAACCCATGTATTAGCTAAGTGGTCTTTACCTGAAACTTTTGATATCGAACCTCAGCAAGATCGCGTTTTTCCTGTGGTATTAGATGTGCCATGGAATACGCCGATCACTCTTGGTGACTCTAAAGTGTGGCTTGAAACTAGCCTTGATATTGCGCTTGCCGCTGATCCTACGGATAAAGATGAAATCACGGTTCGTCCTGACCCATTAGAAGATGGTATTTTTTCTGCGTTGGAAGAAGCTGGTTTACGAATTCGACAAGTGGAATGCGAAGCGGTAAAAGGATTTGAGCTTCCTTTTGTACAAGAATTTGAATTTGTGCCGGTGCATGGTGATTTTCATGGGCGTTGGCGTGAGTTGGAAGTTGTAACCTACCGAACTCAAGATGATCTTAAAATTTGGTTTGAGGTCGATCGTCAGAAAAAAGGCATGGGCGGCATGCTATCGAATTTGATTGGCAGTAATAAACTGAAACGAGAATTGGTACTTCTGCATGATGAAGACCCTCATACTGCGGGACGTAAAGTCATTGAGTTTTTAGATCGATCTTCATAATGAGAATGCTATATCTTAATGGCTTTGATTAATTTTGGCTTACACTTGTAAGCTGAATGTGCCAGAATAACAATATTATTGAAGTCACTTAGGTTATTGATATGCAATCGGTGGAATACTCACCTCGAGAAGAATTGGCCAACAGTATTAGCCATGGTTTAGGTATATTGTTTGGCATTATTGCTTTAATCGCGCTTTTGATGAAATCGTATGAGCATCATGCCGATACTTTAACTTACATCAGTATGAGTGTTTATGGGGCAAGCGTTATTGTGCTCTTTCTTGCTTCGACTTTATATCATGCGATAGCCAACCCAGCGGCTAAACGTTGGCTTAAAACGTTAGATCATAGTGCTATTTATTTGCTGATTGCAGGCAGTTATACCCCTTTCTTACTGGTGGGGCTTAGAACGGAACTTGCGATTGGTTTGATGGTGGTGATTTGGTCGATTGCAATTTTAGGGGTGATCATGAAGATAGCATTTGTGTATCGCTTTCCTTCTTTTTCATTGATCAGCTATTTAACCATGGGTTGGTTATCTTTAGTGGTGGTCTATCAACTTGCGACGCATTTGGACATTATGGCGGTGGTGTGGCTGGTCGCGGGAGGGGTGATTTACTCATTGGGTGTTATTTTTTATGCCAGTAAACGGATCCCATACAATCATGCTATCTGGCACTTATTTGTCTTGGCTGGGTGTGTTTGTCACTTCATCAGTATTTATTGGTATGTTCAGCCGGTAGTGGCTTAGTTTCCATTTCTACGGCTATACCATCAAAATGGCGAATTCTTTTATTGGAATTCGCCATTTTTATTTAAGTTAAGTGCGCCAAAAGGCAGGAAAGAATAAAACCAAAATGGTCAGGATTTCTAAGCGACCCATTAACATGCCAAAACTCAGTAGCCATTTGGCGGCATCTGGTAATGGGGCAAAGTTGCCAGTTGGGCCAATAACCGAGCCCATACCCGGCCCTACGTTGGCAACTGCGGTCATCGCACCTGTGATGCTGGTCGTAGGGTCAAGACCTAAGGCGCTTAAGCATCCAGCAATAAACATAATAGTGAGCACAAATGTTAACACGAAAGCGACAACAGAGCGGACGATGTCGTCATTGACCGGGCGTTGATTGTATCTTTGAACAAATACTCCTGATGGGTGAATTAATCGCATCATTTGTTTGTTGAGTAAGGTCGAAGCAATTTGAAAGCGAAAGATTTTAATGCCGCCAGCGGTTGAGCCTGAGCAAGCTCCGGTGATCATTAAGAAGAAGAAGATCACCGTAGGTAAGCCGCCCCATGAGGTGAAGTCATCTAGGCCAAAACCTGTGGTGGTTAAAACGGAAATGATATTAAACGTTGATATTCGAATAGCATCGGCAAAGTCATAATGATCTTTAAAGGTCATCCACAATGCGATTAATAAACTGCTAGAAAGCACTAGATAAGCAAATCCGCGAACTTGAGCATCACGTAATAACGTCGTTAAACTTTTTTTACGTAGAGCAGTCACAAATAATAAGAAGGGTAATCCGCCTAAGAACATAAATAACGAGCCAACCCAATGAGAACCATTAGAAAAATGATTCATTGATTGATCTGAGGTGGAATAACCTCCGGTTGATAATGTGGTGAAGGCATGGTTAATCGCATCAAACCACCCCATGCCAGTGTAAAAGTAACCAAGTACGCACAGTAGCGTTAAAATCAAATAGACCCACACGATATTTTTAGCGACATTTTTTGCCCTTGGGCTGCTTTTATCGGACCAATCGGAGGATTCGGTTTGGAACAGCTTCATCCCACCGACATTCAGCATAGGTAAGATAGCAACAGCCATCACAATAAAGCCCACGCCTCCTATCCATTGCAGGGTAGAACGCCACAATAAAATACTGGGAGCCATATCATCTAGATGACTTAATACGGTTGAACCTGTAGTGGTGATACCAGACATGGTTTCAAAATATGCATCGGTAAAGCTAATGTGGTTAATGAACATGAAAGGTAAAGCCGCAAAACAGCTGGCAATCGTCCACACCAAACTGGTGAGGAGAAACATATCTCGCACGCCAAGACGAAAATCTTTGGTTCGACCTAAAGTTAATAAAATGAACGAGGCAATATGAGTAATGATCACCGCTTGGCCAAATTCAATAAACCCATCGGTTCCGGTAAAAAAAGCCATCAACGTGGGTACGTACATGAATAGTGCTATTTTTGATAACACTAATCCAAGAACGAATAATATCGGACGATAATTAACCATGGTTTTACATTGCCATATTTATAAGAAGAACGGGCTCGGTTGGAATAGACGTTCAACGTCTGGCACGTATTTTTTATCGACTAAGAACATCACGACGTGATCGTCTTGTTCAATCACGGTGCGGTCATGGGCGATCAGTACTTCTTCCCCACGAACAATCGCACCAATAGTGGTACCCGGTGGCAACTTAATATCACCAATGGCTTTACCAACCACTTTAGAAGTGCTTTCATCACCATGAGCAATCGCTTCAATCGCTTCTGCGGCGCCACGGCGTAAAGAGGATACGTTAACGATATCAGCACGACGTACGTGAGTCAGTAGCGCTGAAATGGTGGCTTGTTGAGGAGAAATTGCCACATCAATTGCACCGCCTTGTACCAGATCGACATAGGCACTGCGTTGAATTAGCACCATGACTTTTTTGGCACCTAATCGTTTTGCTAGCATGGCGGACATGATGTTGGTTTCATCTTCGTTGGTCAGTGCAATGAAGACATCCACTTGGTCGATGTTTTCTTCGTTAAGTAATTCTTGATCGGCCGCATCCCCACAAAAGACGATGGTGTTTTCCAGCTCTTCTGATAGTTGCTCAGCGCGTTGGTAACTGCGCTCAATCAATTTGACGCTGTAATCTTTCTCTAAGCGTTTAGCCAAGCTTGAACCAATATTACCACCACCAACAATCATGATGCGACGATAGGTTTTTTCTAAGCGTTGCAGTTCACTCATCACCGCGCGAATGTGGTTACTTGCCGCCACAAAGAAGACTTCATCGTCCGCTTCAATGATAGTCGTGCCTTGTGGGCGAATCGGGCGACCTTGGCGGAAAATTGCGGCAACTCGGGTATCAATATGAGGCATGTGTTCACGCAATGCAGATAACGCATTACCGACCAATGGCCCGCCGTAATAGGCTTTTACTGCCACTAAGCTTACTTTACGTTCTGCGAAACTCACCACTTGTAAGGCACCCGGGTATTGGATCAGGCGCTCAATATAACTGGTGACCAACTCTTCAGGGGCAATTAAGTGATCAACTGGAATCGCGCCAGATTGAAATAAGGCATCTTTTTCGGCGAGGTATTCCGGTGAGCGAATACGAGCAATACGGCTTGGGGTATTAAATAAGGTGAAGGCAACCTGACAAGCGGCCATGTTGGTTTCATCCGAATTGGTGACGGCCACCAGCATATCGGCATCTTGTGCGCCTGCTTCACGTAAGGTATCTGGATGACTGGCATAACCATTGACCACGCGTAAATCGTATTTATCTTGCAGCTCTCGCAGGCGATCCGTATTGCGGTCTATCACCGTAATATCGTTATTTTCACCAACTAAGTTTTCTGCCAGCGTACCGCCAACTTGTCCCGCGCCAAGAATAATGATTTTCATAGTGTGTGTTATACCTAAATTAAGCCTGTATCGATGTACCACAATGTTAAAGTGTGGTCTTCATATTTGCTTGAGGAGACTAAACGGTTTTGCGTAACACCGCGTAATAAAAGCCATCCATATTTTCTTCACCCGGAAGAATTTGGCGACCTGGGTTCTCAATCTCACTACCAATTAATTGTGCATTGGTGGTACGCGCGATAAAGGCACGAACCTGTTCAACGTTTTCTTGAGGGGTGATCGAACACGTCGCATACACCAAAGTACCTTCTGGTTTTAATTGACGCCACATCGCATCTAAAATTTCACTTTGTAATGCTGATAACGCTTCAATATCGTTCGCGCGACGTAGCCATTTGATATCTGGGTGACGACGAATTACGCCGGTGGCCGAACAAGGGGCATCAAGCAAAATACGATCGAATTTCTCCCCATTCCACCATTCTTCAGGGTAGCGAGCATCACCGCAAATGACTTCGGCTTGCAGTTGTAAACGTTGTAGGTTGTCGTGAACTCGGCTTAAACGATTATCATCGCAATCAATGGCGACGACTTCTGCGTTTTGCGTGTGCTCTAAAATGTGCGCAGTTTTGCCTCCGGGCGCCGCGCAGCAATCTAAAATTAATTCACCATCTTGGGGTTTCAAGTAGTCGACCGACAATTGAGCCGCAGCATCTTGCACCGATACCCAACCTTGCTCAAAGCCCGGTAGCGTCATGACATCACAAGGTGAAAGTAGACGCAGCGCATCTTCAGCTTGTGGGTGAATTTCCGCTTCAATCTCATTTTCATTTAATAATGCGAGATACTCATCACGAGTGTGGTGCTGGCGGTTAACACGCAGCCACATTGGTGCTTTGCTATTATTGGCTTCAACAATGCTTTCCCAATCGCTTGGGTAGGCTTGTTGCAGTAATTTTAGTAACCAACTTGGATGCGCATATTTACCAGCATTGTGGCTGATGGATTGGGCATCAAGCTGCTCTTGATTACGTTGGTAATTGCGTAATACTGCATTGATAAGTCCACGTAGGCGAGGGCCTCTAAGGTCTTGAGTACCTTCAACCGTTTCACCCACCGCGGCATGTGCAGGGATACGCATAAAACTTAATTGATAAATCCCCACTAAGATTAAGTGATGAAATACTCGCTGTTTGCCTTTCAGTGGTTTGTCCATTAATTCATTCACAATGGACTCTAAACGTGGCAAATAACGCAGCGCGCCGTAGCAGATCTCTTGCAGCAAGGCATGGTCACGAGGGCGAATAGTTTGCTGAGCGGCAGGAAGGGAAGAAGAGAGTGAGTAACCTTGATCCACAACTTCAAATAAGACTTTAGCGGCAGCGGCACGAACGTTCATGATGTTTTCTCTTGTCGGTTACTGGTTAACGCAGTAACCCAATTAAATGGGTAAAATAAACAAAGGCACATTTCTGTACCTTTTATTTGAAATCTTAGTTAGTTAAGTATGGTACCTACTTCAAACCAATGGCTACGAGCATTGAGAGTATCTTGCACCGAAAGCGCTTTTTTGCCCGGAATTTGTAACTGTTCCAGAACTAACACATCTTTACCCGTGGCAACATAAATGCCAGTTTTATCCGCTTGGATAACTTGCCCCGGTGTGTGTATTTCGGTGCTAGCTTCAACACGTGATTGCCATACTTTTACGTTATTTTCTTCAACGCTAAAGAAGCTCATTGGCCAAGGGTTGAAGGCGCGTACGCAGCGCTCAATATGTTCAGCTTCATCATTCCAATTGATCTTCGCTTCTTCTTTACTGAGTTTCTTGGCGTAGTTAGCTTGTTGATCATCTTGCTTTTGTGGCGAGATTTGACCATTGGCAATATCGGTTAAGCAGTCAATCAGCGCCGTTGGGCCCAGTTCGGCTAACTTGTCATACATAGAAGCGCTAGTGTCGCTCGCTTCAATCGGTAAGGTCGCAATTGACAGCATATCGCCAGTGTCTAGGCCTATGTCCATTTGCATAATGGTGACACCTGTTTGCTCATCCCCTGCCCAAATTGAGCGTTGAATTGGCGCAGCGCCACGCCAGCGAGGCAAAATTGAACCATGTACATTAATACAGCCTAAACGCGGGGTATCGAGTACCACTTGAGGAAGCAATAAACCATAAGCCACCACGACCATAAGATCAGCGTCTAAGTCTTTAAGTTGCTGCTTTGCTTCATCTGATTTGAAGTTTTCAGGTTGAAATACCGGGATGTCATGCTCTAGCGCGAGCGCTTTGACTGGGCTAGCCGTGAGCTTTTTACCACGACCAGCTGGGCGATCAGGCTGGGTGTAAACGGCAATAACATCATGCTCCGAAGACAACAACGCCGCCAAGTGACGGGCGGCGAAATCCGGAGTACCAGCAAAGACAACTTTTAAAGACTGACTCAAGTGGTGTTCCTTTTATTTAATATGTTCTTGGTAGTTGAAGCCGAGGTTTCAATTACGGTCGATATAACGCTGGTGGTTATTTATCTTGTTTTTCGTTAAAGCGCTTTATTTTTGTCAGCTTATCTTGGATACGCTTACGCTTTAATGGCGATAAATAATCAACAAACAACTTACCCATTAAGTGGTCAAGCTCATGTTGAACGCAAATCGCTAATAAATCGTCCGCCTCAAAAGTGAATTCTTCACCATCACGATTTAGAGCGCGAACGGTCACTTCTGCAGCACGAGGCACTAAGGCTCGTGCACCAGGGACAGATAAACACCCTTCTTCAATGCCATCGTCACCACGTTTTTCGATGATTTCTGGGTTGATCAGCACCATAGGCTGATCACGCTCATCAGAAACGTCTATCACTACGATGCGTTGATGAAAATCCACTTGAGTGGCAGCAAGGCCAATGCCTTCTTCGTCATACATGGTTTCAATCATGTCATCGATGAATTTTTGGATCTCTGGAGTCACCTTTTCAACGGGTTTTGCAACGGTGCGAAGGCGATCATCTGGGAATGTTAATACTTGTAATACAGACATATACACTCTAAATATTGAACTGTGCCGAAAACAGCTTAAACCTAATGGTTCCAATTCTAGACATTTTACAAGGCAAATGACAGCATCTAATGACATTAAGCGACAAAATGTCGACCAAGGAATCTAAGGTCATGCCTAAAGCAATGCGATACTTATTGAATATTTTTGCCATTTTTGTGGTCAGTTTTTCTATTTCTGCCGCCACCAATCAGCAGCCTTTAGTATTAAAGCAGGATGCGCCCACGACTTATGTGGTGAAAAAAGGGGACACCTTATGGGATATTTCGGCCCTGTTTTTAGATAGCCCTTGGCTGTGGCCTCGTTTGTGGCAAGTTAACCCTGAAATATCTAATCCTCATCTTATCTATCCCGGTGACCGTTTGACGTTAACCTGGCGCAATGGGGAACCTTTATTAAGTTTAAAGCCGATGAAAAAAGTCGGTCCTCATGTTCGTAAGCAAACTAAAGATGCTATTCCAACCTTAGCGGATGGGTTGGTTATGCCTTATTTAAAATCCGATTTATTACTGACCAATGATGATGAAAAGTCAGCATTACGCGTTTTAGGCACCAGTGAAGGCCGTAAGTTCTTAAGTCACAATGAGCGTATTTATATTGATGGTAAAGTGACGCATCCAGATTGGACGGTTTATCGTTTAGTCGAAAAATATGATCGTAGTGGTGATGATGTTGATGCAAGTGCTTATTCTTTACGCTTGGTTGCCCGCGCCACCCTAAAAGAAACCAGCGATAAATACAGTGGTTTACAAGTAATTAATCAACAGCAAGAGATAATGATTAATGATATTGCTTTGCCCGTTATTGGTGATGACTTAGCATTATCTACGGTATTTTTCCCAACCCCTGCGCCTGCTGGTATTGTTGCTAATATTAAAGGATCAGTGGATAACCATTACTTTATGGCGGTAAACCAAGTGGTGGTCATTGACCGAGGCGCAGATGATGGTTTGAGTCAAGGCAGTACTTTTGATTTAGCTAAACGTGGCGCGGCTATTTATGGCAGCAAAGGCAATTATCGTTATAAAAAAGACATTGGTGTTAATGGGTTTCGTTCAGCTGAGCTTCCTGCTATTCCTATTGGTCAAATGGTGGTGATTCGCCCTTATGCTAAATTTAGTTTGGCTTTGATTACCAAAAGTGATGAGCCAATAGAAGTCGATAGTATTGCGATTTCACCGATTCAATTTGATCAAACAAAAGAAACCACCGAAACGGCAGTGGCTTCAGAAGCTTCTAATGATAATGCTTAATTGTTTGATACCCCATGACTGAATCTCAACTTGTTGCATGGTTAACATTAAGCTTCACACCTAAACTGGGCGGGGTATCGATATCCCGCCTGTTGTCGGTGGACTCACCACAAAATATTATTGGCTATTCAAGCTTAGAATTGCAAAATCTAGGCCTGAAGCCTGCGCAAGTACAATATATTCAACAACAATCTCATGCCGATGTTGATCAATGTTTAACTTGGTTAGCAAGCTCGCAATATCATTCTATTGTGACGCCTTTATCGAATGACTACCCTCGCTTGATGACGCAAATGTCATCACACCCTCCAGTATTATTTGTGAAAGGGGATGCCAAAGCACTGCATCAACCGCAAATCGCCATTGTGGGAAGCCGTAATGCCAGCATGGATGGGTTACGCGCTGCACGTGAGTTCTCTTATGAATTTGCTTCACAAGGTGTGGCGGTCACTAGCGGTTTGGCACTTGGCATTGACGGTCATGCGCATGATGGCGCACTGCAAGCGCAAGGCACCACGATTGCGGTGCTCGGTTCTGGCGTTGATCAGGTTTACCCTGCCAGACATAAAGGATTGGCGGAACGTATTGTGCAACAAGGTGGAGCTTTAGTGTCTGAGTTTCGCCCTCATGCCAAACCAAGACCCGAACACTTCCCTCGTCGAAATCGCATTATCAGTGGTTTGTCGCAAGGTGTGTTAGTGGTTGAAGCGGCTGAACGCAGTGGTTCTTTAATCACAGCCCGTTACGCTTTAGAGCAAAATCGAGATGTGTTTGCATTGCCTGGTTCTATCTATAATTCGGGACATTCCGGCACCAATCGTTTAATTCAAGAGGGCGCGGTGATGGCATTGTGCGCTCAAGATGTACTTGATGAAATCAATCCGTTGGTGGCTCGGTCTATAATAAGTAAGGAATCGGTATCTAATGTGCCTGTTCAGCCTCAATTTAATTTTGAAAAAATGTCACCGACTCAACAACAGGCATTGCCATTTCCCCAACTGTTAGCTAACGTAGGCAATGAACCAACGCCTGTTGATATTTTGGCTGAACGTACCCATATACCAGTACATGAAATAATGATGCAAATTTTAGAGCTCGAACTCGCAGGTCATGTTATTTCGGTTTCTGGAGGCTATATTCTTAATAATAGGAAGTAAGCCAAGTTAAAGTGTTGCCGCGGAGGGTAAAGCTATGATGGACATTCTTATGTATCTGTTTGAAACCTATATCCATAGCGATGCAGAACTCATGATTGATCAAGATGAACTTGAAGATGAGTTATTACGTGCGGGTTTCCACCAACAAGAAATTTATAAAGCCCTCCATTGGTTAGAAGGCTTAGCGGCCCTACAACAAGGTGAGCGCCTTGATATGGCGACGGGCTCTGCCAATTCCACTCGTATTTACACCCAAGAAGAAACGCTTCGATTAGATGTTGCGTGCCGTGGTTTTCTGCTTTTCTTAGAGCAAGTTAAAGTGCTGACGGTTGAAACTCGTGAAATGGTGATTGATCGGATTATGGGTTTGGAGACGCAAGAATTCACATTAGATGACTTAAAATGGGTCATTTTAATGGTGTTATTTAATGTTCCTGGTAATGAAAATGCCTATACCCAAATGGAAGAGTTACTGTATTCCGCTGAACAAGGCATAGTTCATTAATGTGAACGGATAATATGAGTAAAAAAATCGATCAAAAGTTATTCTCTGCTCACGAACATGCCTTAGAGCATGAAGCTTGCCCTAAATGCGCTGAAACCCATCAGGGGGAGCTTCAACTTCGTCATGGTAAGCATGGCCCTTTTTTAGGGTGTACCCAGTATCCCCATTGCGATTATATTCGCCCATTACATCAAAACGATGGGCATATTATTAAAGCCTTAGGGGTAGAGTGCCCTGAATGCGCGAAACAAGCTGAAGGTCACGATCAACTCGGTGAATTGGTATTGCGCCAAGGTCGATACGGTATGTTTATTGGTTGCAGCCGCTTTCCTGAGTGTCATCACATCGAATCAATGGATAAACCATTAACGGTTGAAGAAAAAGAAGCCTTTCCTTGCCCTGAATGTGGTAAAGGTCATTTGGTTGAACGCCAATCTCGTTTTGGCAAAACCTTTTACGCTTGTGATAATTATCCTAAATGTAAGTTTTCTCTTAATGCGCAACCTGTCGTTGGCGAATGCCAAGAGTGCGGCTTTCCATTATTAATAGAGAAGAAAAACTCTGCTGGAAGCAAAATACAATGCGCTGAGCGTAAATGTCAGCATGTTCAAATTTTATAATATTGAACGTAAGGTCGGTAGAGACAAAAAAGTGGGCATATTAGGCCCACTTTTTGGTTTTATATTCTCAATTGTATAGAACAGATATTCTTAACGTTGATGTAACGCTGGGAAATGTTCCGCCGGCAGAATACTGGCTAATTTGCTCAGTGTAGTATTGAGTTGCTCGGACGATTTTGCACACACATTGATATGCCCCATTTTACGCCCTGCTCGTTTTTCTTTTCCATACCAGTGAATATGGCAGTTTGGTATGGCTAATAGACTTTCTGGTAAACGGTCTAAACCAAGAATATTCATCATGGCCGTTGGGCGAATAAGGCTGGTATCCCCCAAAGGTAGATCACAAACCGCACGTAAATGGTTTTCAAATTGGCACACTTCTGCGCCTTGCTGTGTCCAGTGGCCAGAATTGTGTACGCGTGGGGCAATTTCATTGACGAGAAGTTGACCATTCACATCAAAAAACTCCAGAGCGAGAACGCCAACGTAATTGAGTTTATCGGCGACGGCGGTAAACATTTCTTTGGCTTGTTCTTGTAGTTTAGGCTCATCGATTGCGGTTGAAAGACTTAGTACACCATCAACATGAATATTTTCTGCCAATGGATAGACCACGACCTCACCGTTAGTGCGACGCGCACCAATTAAAGAGACTTCACGATCAAAGGAAACAAACTCTTCTGCCACAATTGCTTGGTAAGGTGTGTTGATTAAGCTTTGTTCCATTTCTTGCCAGATAGCATCAACTTGGTCCAGCTGTTTTAAGCGCCATTGCCCTTTGCCATCGTAGCCACCTAATGCGGTTTTTAGCACCATCGGCATGCCCACATAAGTGATTGCCGCATCAAATTCAGCACGATTGGTAATAACGGCATACTTAGCGTT
Source organism: Vibrio rumoiensis 1S-45 (assembly GCF_000286955.2). Taxonomy (GTDB): domain Bacteria; phylum Pseudomonadota; class Gammaproteobacteria; order Enterobacterales; family Vibrionaceae; genus Vibrio; species Vibrio rumoiensis_A. The sequence goes on along the minus strand of NZ_AJYK02000052.1, from coordinate 4,341 downwards.
GGCAACGTTCGCATCGTCAAGCAATTGCTTTTCTATACGACGATCTCCCCCAGCTTTGATTGCCTGAGTTGAAGGTTTGAATTTCCCGCTTTTTTCACACATATCTAAAATAGAATGCGGAATATGTTCAAATTCAGCGGTGATCACATCCGCTTGTGCGATGGCATTATTTAATCCGTGACCGATAACATGCCCAGTTAATGGATGAACAACTTTTTCGCTTTCTACATCAAAGGCGGTGATATCAATATTTAATGGCGCGCCAGCTAAAGACATCATGCGAGCTAATTGGCCGGCACCTAAAACAAGAACTTGCTGATTTGCCATGAGTATTAATCCTCGGCTGGGTTTGGGTTGGCTAGAACGGTATCGGTTTGCTCTTTACGGAAAGCTTCAACAGCGGCCATGACTGTCTCATCATGTGTACCTAAAATTTGCGCAGCAAGAATACCGGCATTAGCTGCCCCTGCTTCACCAATCGCCAATGTGCCGACCGCAATGCCTTTTGGCATCTGAACGATTGAGTAGAGAGAATCAACACCTGATAGCGCGCGTGATTGAACAGGAACGCCCAATACAGGTAAGCTAGTGAAGGCTGCCGTCATCCCTGGTAGGTGAGCCGCACCGCCCGCACCCGCAATAATCACTTTAATGCCACGGTCTTTTGCACTTTCTGCATATTCAGCTAACAAATGGGGAGTTCGGTGAGCAGAAACCACTTTGGTTTCATAAGGCACATTGAAACGATCTAGCATTTCAGCGGCAAGTTTCATGGTTGGCCAATCGGATTTTGAACCCATAATGATTCCAACTTTCATCGAAAACTCCTTAATGTAGGTCTTAATATTAGTGATAAAGGGTAATTGCTCGGCATTATACGGTGAAAACGCACTAAGGAAAACGTTTGCGTGAGGTTGTTTTTACCTAAGCGAGTTATCTAATTGTATTCAAGCTAAAGAAATTGGGATTGAAATGAAAAATTTTTAGGCATGAGCACGAAGGTTTTATACACTGGTCAGAATAAAGTGGAATGACACGGTTTAAGAGGGATAAATGTTGGATAATTTTGATGCTGTTGTACAAGCACTGCACCAAGGTGAGGTGATTGCATACCCAACCGAAGGGGTATTTGGTGTAGGTTGCGATCCTGATAATTTGTCGGCGATTGATAAATTACTTCAGTTAAAGCAACGTCCAATAGAAAAAGGGCTCATTTTGATTGCGGCTAATTATCAGCAATTATTGCCCTACCTTGATGACTCTCAACTAACCGATGAGCAACTTCAAGCGGTCAAAGCAAGTTGGCCGGGGCCTGTTACTTGGGTGATGCCGGTTAATAGCAATGTTTCTTCTCATCTTACTGGCCAGTTTAATTCGATTGCGGTGCGAGTGACTGATCATCCGCTGGTGCAAAAGCTGTGTTTGTCTTTTGGTAAGCCAATTACTTCAACCAGTGCTAATTTAACTGGCCTTGAACCTTGCCGTACCACGGAAGAAGTGCAAGTACAGTTGGGGGATAAACTGGTGGCGATTTTAGAAGGTAAGGTCGGTGGCAGAACACAACCAACCGAAATTCGAGATGCCAAAACATCCAACGTATTAAGACAAGGGTAACTCATGTCACAAGTCGACAAAGCAGCAGTAAAAGCCTTTTTAATGTCATTGCAAGATTCTATTTGTCTGCAACTTGAAACTATCGATGGCGGCAAATTTTTAGAAGATGCTTGGGAGAGAGAGCTTGGCGGCGGTGGTCGTAGCCGCGTTATACGAGATGGTGGTGTTTTTGAGCAAGGGGGAGTGAATTTCTCTCATGTCTTTGGCGATAAAATGCCAGCCTCGGCGACGGCACACCGGCCGGAGTTGGCGGGTCGTCAGTTTGAAGCGATGGGCGTTTCCTTGGTGCTTCATCCTAAGAACCCTTATATTCCAACTTCTCATGCTAATGTGCGTTTCTTCATTGCCGAAAAAGAAGGCGAAGAGCCTATCTGGTGGTTTGGTGGTGGGTTTGATTTAACGCCTTTTTATCCATTTGAAGAAGATTGCCAGCATTGGCACGACACTTCTAAAGCTATTTGTGCTCCTTTTGGTGACAGTGTTTATCAAGAACATAAAGCTTGGTGTGATAAATATTTCTTCTTACCTCATCGTAATGAAACCCGAGGTGTGGGCGGTTTATTTTTTGATGATTTAAACCAATGGGGTTTTGATGCTTGCTTTAAGTATATGAGCGCCGTGGGCGAAGGATTTACCAAAGCGTACTTACCGATTGTAGAAAAGCGCCAAGAATATGAATATGGCGAACGTGAGCGTCAGTTCCAACTTTATCGTCGCGGACGTTATGTTGGGTTTAATTTGGTTTATGATCGCGGCACGTTATTTGGACTGCAAAGTGGCGGGCGAACAGAGTCTATTTTAATGTCGATGCCTCCGTTGGCGCGTTGGGAATATGATTACACGCCTGAGGCTGATTCAGCAGAAGCTTCTTTATACCAAAATTACTTAAAACCAAGAGATTGGTAATTATTTAAAAGGCAAGGATATGGCCATTAATACACAACGTGATCATTATGTGGTTTTTGGAAACCCGATTAAACATAGTAAGTCACCTTTCATCCACACTTTATTTGCTCGTCAGACTGGTCAGCAAATGGAGTACGGTATTATTGAAGCTCCGGTTGATGGTTTTAAAACGGCAGTAAGTGAGTTTTTTGCTCAAGGTGGTAAAGGGTGCAATGTAACCGCGCCATTTAAATTGGATGCTTTTGAGTTTGCCGATAGCCTAACCGAACGAGCGCAATTGGCTCAAGCGGTGAATACACTTAAGAAGTTGGATGACGGACAAATCATTGGTGACAACACCGATGGTGAAGGGTTGGTTCAGGACTTATTGCAATATCAGTCACAAATAAAAGGCGCTAAAATATTATTGCTGGGTGCTGGTGGCGCGGCAAGAGGGGTTTTGAAGCCGTTATTGGATCAAAACCCTGCTGAAATAGTTATCACCAATCGAACCTTCGAAAAAGCCAAAGCGCTCGCCGATGTGTTTACCCCTTTTGGTCATATCCACGCCATGCCAATGGAAGCAATTGATACGCCTTTTGACATCATCATTAACTCAACGTCAGCTGGGTTAAGTGGGAACTTGCCAAATATCAGTACCAACATTTTTACACCACAAAGTATTAGTTATGATATGAGTTATGGCGCGGGTAATACTCACTTTAATGAATGGGCTAAATCCCATAGCGTAATCCATGCTTATGATGGTTTAGGTATGTTAGTGGGTCAAGCGGCTGAAAGTTTCATGTTATGGCGAGGGTTAAGGCCCAGTAATCGCCAAGTATTACGTGAATTAAGAAAAAATCTCGTCAGTTGAGTATCAGAGAAAGGTCGTCTTATGAATCAAAATATTTTATTCCCGGATATTCAAACTTGGGTAGCGAAACGTAAAGCTGTTATTTTTCCAGCTCAACAAGCCGGTCAGCTTATTGAGTGTGTTGTTTCGTTGGAAAAATTGTCTGAAATGACTGGCTACCCAATACAAGAAGATAAAATATTGTTGGCATTCGACGCTTTGCGATTTGATTTGGAAGACTTAGCAGAAGAAGCGATAGAAGATGAAAACTTTAACCTAGCTGGAGAGGTCGAGCTAGGTTAAATATTTACGACTACTTTATCTCGTTAAGGTAGTCGTTTTTATTCACTACGTAATTGTCTGCTGATTTTAATAGAAATGCGCTTTCTTCTTCTTTTAATGGGCGAGCCTGCTTAACGGGACTGCCTATATAAAGATAACCACTTTCTAAGCGTTTATTGGGAGGGACTAAACTACCCGCACCAATGACGACATCCGACTCAATAATTGCCCCATCAAGAATAATTGTACCCATTCCAACCAATACTCGATCATGAATCGTGCATCCGTGTAGCATTACTTTATGACCAACGGTTACATCATTACCGATAATAAGCGGATAGCCTTCTGGGTTTTCAGCATTTTTATGGGTGACGTGCAATACGCTACCATCTTGTATGTTAGTGCATTCACCAATATGAATATGATTAACATCGCCTCGCGCGGCAACTAATGGCCAGATACTGGAATCTTTACCAATTACAATATCTCCAACTAAAACTGAAGACTCATCAATATAAACATTTTCACCAATTTTAGGGTAAATGCCTTTATAGCTACGTATATGACTCATTTTGACTCCTTAGTTGGCTTGATTATGATGAAAAACAGCGAAGAAACTATCAAAAACAAGCCTTTTTGCTTCAAAAGTAATCAAACGATCAAAAAAGTAAGAAAAAGTTAAAAAAGGGCTTGCCAATGTGACG
>NZ_AJYK02000051.1 GCF_000286955.2 Vibrio rumoiensis 1S-45 | reverse complement strand
CGTGCCTCGTTTCCGGGATGACGACTTTGAGGTAAGCTAACACTTTGAATCATTAGGTTATTTATAGAAATAAATGGTTATCCCCCTCACCGTCACCCCGCAGATGAGCCCAAGCGAAGAAGATGCGAGGGTCTCGCTTTCACGCAAGTTACATTGGTGTGAGAGATCTCGAATAACTCGTTCCTCGTTTCTGGGATAACGAACTTGAGGATAGCTAACACTTTGGATCATTAAGTGATTTAAGAACAAAAATAAATAAGTTAAGCCCCCGTCATTCCTGCCGAGCCTAAGCGAGAGCAGGAATCTCATCACACCGCGCTGAATACTGCTCTTATCGTTCGCCATTTAAGCGTTACAACCACCGACGTACTTTATGGCA
>NZ_AJYK02000050.1 GCF_000286955.2 Vibrio rumoiensis 1S-45 | reverse complement strand
CAAAACCCTTTAGGTGTTGTATGGTTAAGCCTCACGGGCAATTAGTACAGGTTAGCTCAATGCCTCGCAGCACTTACACACCCTGCCTATCAACGTTCTAGTCTCGAACAACCCTTTAGGACGCTTAAAGCGCCAGGGAAGACTCATCTCAGGGCTCGCTTCGTGCTTAGATGCTTTCAGCACTTATCGATTCCGAACCTTAGCTACCGGGCAATGCCATTGGCATGACAACCCGAACACCAGAGGTTCGTCCACTCCGGTCCTCTCGTACTAGGAGCAGCCCCCTTCAATCTTCCAACGCCCACGGCAGATAGGGACCGAACTGTCTCACGACGTTCTAAACCCAGCTCGCGTACCACTTTAAATGGCGAACAGCCATACCCTTGGGACCGACTTCAGCCCCAGGATGTGATGAGCCGACATCGAGGTGCCAAACACCGCCGTCGATATGAACTCTTGGGCGGTATCAGGCCTGTTATCCCCGGAGTACCTTTTATCCGTTGAGCGATGGCCCTTCCATTCAGAACCACCGGATCACTATGACCTGCTTTCGCACCTGCTCGAATTGTCATTCTCGCAGTCAAGCGGGCTTATGCCATTGCACTAACCACACGATGTCCAACCGTGTTTAGCCCACCTTCGTGCTCCTCCGTTACTCTTTGGGAGGAGACCGCCCCAGTCAAACTACCCACCAGGCACTGTCCTCACCCCAGATAATGGGGCTAAGTTAGAACATCAACACTACAAGGGTGGTATTTCAAGATTGACTCCACATCATCTAGCGACAATGCTTCAAAGTCTCCCACCTATCCTACACATGTAGGGTCAATGTTCAGTGCCAAGCTGTAGTAAAGGTTCACGGGGTCTTTCCGTCTAGCCGCGGGTACACTGCATCTTCACAGCGATTTCAATTTCACTTGAGTCTCGGGTGGAGACAGCGTGGCCATCATTACGCCATTCGTGCAGGTCGGAACTTACCCGACAAGGAATTTCGCTACCTTAGGACCGTTATAGTTACGGCCGCCGTTTACCGGGGCTTCGATCAAGAGCTTCTACCGAAGTATAACCCCCATCAATTAACCTTCCGGCACCGGGCAGGCGTCACACCGTATACGTCATCTTACGATTTTGCACAGTGCTGTGTTTTTAATAAACAGTTGCAGCCACCTGGTATCTGCGACTCCCGTCAGCTTAGAGAGCAAGTCTCATCACCAACAAGAGCGTACCTTCTCCCGAAGTTACGGTACCATTTTGCCTAGTTCCTTCACCCGAGTTCTCTCAAGCGCCTTGGTATTCTCTACCCGACCACCTGTGTCGGTTTGGGGTACGATTTCTTATAAACTGAAGCTTAGAGGCTTTTCCTGGAAGCATGGCATCAATGACTTCACTACCGTAGTAGCTCGACATCGTGTCTCAGCCTAACAATTTCCCGGATTTACCTAAGAAATTAGCCTACGCACTTGAACCTGGACAACCATCGCCAGGCCCACCTAGCCTTCTCCGTCCCCCCATCGCATTTATAAGAAGTACGGGAATATTAACCCGTTTCCCATCGACTACGCTTTTCAGCCTCGCCTTAGGGGTCGACTTACCCTGCCCCGATTAACGTTGGACAGGAACCCTTGGTCTTCCGGCGAGGGAGTTTTTCACTCCCTTTATCGTTACTCATGTCAGCATTCGCACTTCTGATACCTCCAGCAAACTTCTCAGTTCACCTTCAACGGCTTACAGAACGCTCCCCTACCCATCATAGTAAACTATGATGCCGCAGCTTCGGTGTATAGCTTAGCCCCGTTACATCTTCCGCGCAGGCCGACTCGACCAGTGAGCTATTACGCTTTCTTTAAATGATGGCTGCTTCTAAGCCAACATCCTGGCTGTCTGAGCCTTCCCACATCGTTTCCCACTTAAGCTATACTTTGGGACCTTAGCTGGCGGTCTGGGTTGTTTCCCTCTCCACGACGGACGTTAGCACCCGCCGTGTGTCTCCCGGATAGTACTTACTGGTATTCGGAGTTTGCAAAGGGTTGGTAAGTCGGGATGACCCCCTAGCCTTAACAGTGCTCTACCCCCAGTAGTATTCGTCCGAGGCGCTACCTAAATAGCTTTCGGGGAGAACCAGCTATCTCCAGGTTTGATTGGCCTTTCACCCCTAGCCACAAGTCATCCGCTAATTTTTCAACATTAGTCGGTTCGGTCCTCCAATTGATGTTACTCAATCTTCAACCTGCCCATGGCTAGATCACCTGGTTTCGGGTCTATACCTAGCAACTCGACGCCCAGTTAAGACTCGGTTTCCCTACGGCTCCCCTATACGGTTAACCTTGCTACTAAATATAAGTCGCTGACCCATTATACAAAAGGTACGCAGTCACACCACGAAGGTGCTCCTACTGCTTGTACGTACACGGTTTCAGGTTCTATTTCACTCCCCTCACAGGGGTTCTTTTCGCCTTTCCCTCACGGTACTGGTTCACTATCGGTCAGTCAGGAGTATTAGCCTTGGAGGATGGTCCCCCCATATTCAAACAGGATATCACGTGTCCCGCCTTACTCGTTTTCACTTAGTATGATGTGTCGGTTACGGGGCTATCACCCTGTATCGCGGTACTTTCCAGAACCTTCACCTGCATCATATAAAGCTTAAGGGCTAATCCAATTTCGCTCGCCGCTACTTTCGGAATCTCGGTTGATTTCTCTTCCTCCGGGTACTTAGATGTTTCAGTTCCCCGGGTTCGCCTTATTAACCTATGTATTCAGTTAATAATACGTGCTTATGCACGTGGGTTTCCCCATTCGGAAATCGTAGACTCAAGTGGCTTTTACTGCCTAATCTACGCTTATCGCAAGTTAATACGTCCTTCATCGCCTCTGACTGCCTAGGCATCCACCGTGTACGCTTATTCACTTAACCATACAACCCAAAAGGGTCTTATGTATGTTCAACTAAATAAGGTTTA
>NZ_AJYK02000049.1:460-1193 GCF_000286955.2 Vibrio rumoiensis 1S-45 | reverse complement strand
TTATGGCCGGATTGATACTTCAAAATCCGCGTTGATTAAACTGGCTCAAAAAATTCAATCTCAATTTCCTAAATCCACGCTTCATTTTATTTATGAAGCTGGACCATGTGGATATTGGATCTATCGACTTTTAACCAGTCTTGGTTACCACTGTTATATTGTGGCCCCTTCTCTCATTCCGAAAAAGCCGGGCGATAGAGTGAAAACCGATAAACGTGATGCGGCAAAGTTGGCGAGATTATTTAGAGCTGATGAGTTAAGTACGATTTATGTACCTGAAGCCGAGGATGAAGCCATTCGCGATTTATCGCGTGCCCGTGAAACCGCAATGAAAGATTTAAAAGATGCAAAGCTTCAACTTAAAGGCTTCTTTCTCCGCAACAACATCAACACTGTCGTGAAAGATAATTGGTCTAAAAAACATTTACGCTGGCTCACCGAACTTGTCCTTCCGCACCATAGCCAACAAATTGTGCTACAGGAGATGATTCAAATCATCTCCGAACGAATGCAGCGTCTACAACGACTGGATAATGAGCTTATCCACCAAGTTAAAAATTGGCGTTATTATCCTGTAGTCAAAGCCATCCAAGCCATGCGAGGTATTCGCTTACTGGTGGCCTTAGGAACGATTGCTGAACTTGGGGATTTGCGACGATTTGACCATCCAAGAAAACTGATGTCTTACCTTGGATTAGTCCCTTCTGAAAGCTCGAGTGGACAAAAGCGGCGA
>NZ_AJYK02000049.1:0-450 GCF_000286955.2 Vibrio rumoiensis 1S-45 | reverse complement strand
TGACCATCCAAGAAAACTGATGTCGTACCTTGGTTTAGTCCCTTCTGAAAGCTCAAGTGGACAAAAGCGGCGGCAAGGCAGTATCACTAAGTGTGGTAACTCGCGCGCAAGGCGATTATTGATTGAAGGGGCGCACTCTTATAAACATAAAGCCAACATCTCATCGGAATTACAAATTCGGCAAGAAGGTCTTTCGAAAGAAATTATCGACATTGCTTGGCAAGCACAACTCAGGTTGTGCCGACGTTATCAACGGCTGATGTTTTTAGGCAAACATCGTAGTGTTGTTGTCACGGCAATTGCAAGAGAAATGGTGGCCTTCATTTGGGCTATTACACGAGAAGTTGGGATCAAACCTATAGATCCTCGCCAACGTATTGCAAGGTTACCCGCATGAATTATGAATTAGTGTTAACGCAACGCATTAAGCATCGGGTGTGGCATAAACTC
>NZ_AJYK02000048.1 GCF_000286955.2 Vibrio rumoiensis 1S-45 | reverse complement strand
ATTGGTCAATATAAAACAACGATAGTTACCTTAATATTAATTGAAGTAACTATCGTTATTGAGTTTTATATTTTAAGTACCAATATTTTTGATTTTCTTTGGTAGTTGTATAAGCCCCGTTTTTCCATTGGCAAAGAATCAACACCGACTTCTTCAAAGCCTTGTTCTCTAAACCAATGCAAGCTGTGGGTGGTTAACACAAACAGTTTATTGATGCCCATGGCTTTGGCTTCTTGACTCATGTGTTTTAATAACACGACACCTCGATCGCCATCTCGATAATCAGGATGCACTGCAACACAAGCCATCTCTGCCATCTTATCTTCGATATAGGGATATAAAGCGGCGCAACCAATCACCAATCTGTCTTTGTCGATAATTGTGAATTTATGGATTTCTTGCTCTAATTGCTCACGAGAACGACGCACTAAGATACCTTGTTCTTCGAGCGGATGAATAAGATCTAAAATACCACCAATATCTTGAATTTGAGCATTGCGGGTTTGTTCGGCGCTAGCCATGACCACTTGTGTACCAATGCCATCAAATGAAAACAGTTCTTGTAATAGAGCTCCATCTTCCTTATAGCTGACTAAATGACAACGTGGGACACCTGCGCGACAAGCAGAAAGTGCGCTGCGGAGAAAGCGGAATGTACCACTGGTGTAGCCATTTTCAAGATCAGATTGTGCTTCCAGATCACTGACCAATTGTTCTGCACGATTTGGGAATAGCTCAGGAATGACGCGACCTTGGTTATCAATAATGCCTTGTTCTGAACAAAAGCCGATGAGCTTATAAGCTTTTAATCGTATGGCGACTTGGGTGGCGACATCTTCATACATTAGGTTGAAGCTTTCACCAGTGACAGAGCTGGCAATCGGCCCAACCACCACAATGGAGCCCATGTCTAACATGCGATTAATCGCTGAGGAATCAATTCGGCGAACTTTGCCGCTGTGACAGTAATCGATACCATCATCCACCCCGAGCGGTTGTGCAATCACAAAGTTACCACTTACCACGTTTAACTGAGTGCCTTGCATTGGGGTATTATTTAAGCTCATGGACAGTCGTGCGGTGATTGCCAGTTGCAAACGCCCAGCCGCTTGCATTGCAAGATCTAATGCGGCTTCATTGGTGACACGAATCCCTTTATGATATTGAGATTCACAATGGTTGCTTTCTAGGTTTTGGTTGATTTGAGGACGAGCACCATATACGAGAACGATGCGCATTCCTAAGCTGTGGAGTAGGGCGATATCGTTAATGATGTTATCAAAATTGCTGTCGGTAAATACTTCGCCGCCTAACATGATCACCGTCGTTTTGCCACGATGGGCATTGACGTATGGGGCTGATTGTCTAAATCCTTTCACTAATGCTGTACTACGCAATTTCACGGTAACCTTTCCTTGATTTTTTATGTTGAAATAATGACTAGAAATGCATTTGTAATCAATCATTATTTAAAGCAAAATCAGTTTAAAGGACTCTGGTTACCGTTTATGTGCGATTTGTTAGAAAGATGACAATTAACAGTGGGATATCGCTATACTTTTTGCCAATAAGTTACCGAATCTTAGGTTCAATTAACTAATGATTCGCATTAAGTCATACATGCTGGCTTGTTTAGTTGCGACTAAACGCATTGTATCCGCAATTTGATCGTCGCCACCTAAGCAATATTGAATCAGGTGGTTAATTTGTTCACGACTGTTTCCATCACTGGCAAGGTTACGGATCCATTCATACTCAACAGAATGTGCATCCAGAACGGTTTCCTTTCCAATTTTAAGTGGGCTAGCCATTAATTACTTACTCCTTGTAATAACTGGTTATTTATTCACGTCAATTATGTGTACTTTGTATGACAGTTTTATGACGATACAGAGTGATCTGGATCTCGTTATGGTAAAGCATCTTATGTTTTGAGATATTTCAAAACACGGTTTGTTGCTTGTGTGTGAGCGATAATTTTGTCATGCTGATTTTTATTTTTTCCTTAACCAATTTGGTGATATTTCGTGCTTAGTTTTCCTACTTTTTGCTCTTCCTCTTCTCTTAAGTGCATAAAACCGGTGATTGGCCGTGTTTTGATTTTAACTTCAGCTGTGATCATGTTTGGTTGTGCGCAATCTGATGATCAAGGTCAGCAATATTTAGATGGCAAGTTGGATCGAAATTTAGAAGAGGTAGGGGAAGTTCATACGACTGCTCCGCAAGATTTTACGACTTTTGCCAAACAAGCAGAGCAAGTGGAAATTAAATCGCCGTCATTAAAATCTAAATATTCCAATTTATATGCGCAGCTAAATGTCTGGGCGCAAGAAAGTGGCGATCCGACTGAGTTAGCTAAGTATGGTGTGAATATTGAACAACTCGCGGGAGCCGATAAAAAAGGCAACATTCTATTTACGGGGTATTTTTCGCCGGTAATTGAGATGCGCCACACCCCCGATCATTTATTTAAATACCCTGTTTATGCCAAGCCAAAATGCGGTGCAGTCTGCCCAACTCGTGCTCAGGTTTATGATGGAGCACTAAAAGGTAAAGGGTTAGAGCTTGGCTATGCTTCTAATATGATTGACCCATTTTTAATGGAAGTTCAAGGCAGTGGATTTGTACATTATGCGGATAGCGACGAATTGGATTACTTTGCTTATTCGGGAAAAAATAATCATCCGTACGTCAGTATTGGTCGAGTATTGATTGACCGAGGCATTATACCTAAAGAAAAAATGTCAATGAAAGCCATTAAAGATTGGGCTTTGGCAAATGATCCTGACACGGTGAAAGAGTTATTAGAACAAAACCCATCTTATGTTTTCTTTGAACGTCAACCTGGCGCGAAAGTGGTCGGGGCGGCAGGCATACCTTTATTACCAATGGCAGCAGTTGCTGGTGATCGCAGTATTTTCCCAATGGGAACGCCTATTTTAGCCGAAGTACCTCTGTTGGATGTTAATGGTCAATGGACCGGTGTCCATGTTCTTAAGTTATTGATTGTGTTGGATACTGGTGGTGCTGTGAAAGGCGGACACCTTGATTTGTATCATGGCATGGGGGCGAGAGCCGGTATTGCTGCTGGTCACTATCAACATTTTGGTCGAGTATGGAAGCTGGATTTAACGGCGCCACCGTTGCAAATTCCATCCAATTAAGGTGTATCGAATTTTGAGGGAGCTGATCTAGGAAATGAACAGTAAAGAGCGAGTTCCTAGGTGTAAGCTCTAAGGAAAACTATAATCATAGAAATAGGGTTATCCCGGAAGCGAGGTACGAGTTATCCGGGATCTACAGCCAGCACGCAGTGATTAGATTCCGATTCTCGTCTTTTTCATCTTTTCCGAAACAAGAGAAGCAATCCCTAGCTACAACACGTTTTCAGCGTAAGGCTTTCCTAGATACCCGTCACACGATTCGCTATAATGCGCGCTCTTTTTGATCTTTGCTTTAATAAAGGCTTCTCATGAAAACACTGCAACCTGCATCTGATAGCTATGACCAACGTTTCGGTGGAACCCGTCGACTTTATGGTCACAGTGAAGTCGATATTTTACGCGCGGCACATGTCTGTGTTGTTGGTATTGGTGGTGTTGGTTCATGGGCGGTTGAAGCGTTAGCAAGAACGGGTGTGGGTGAACTTACGCTTATTGATATGGATGATGTCTGTGTCACTAACATTAATCGTCAAATTCATGCGTTAAATGGAACCGTTGGGCAGAGCAAAATTGAAGTCATGGCAGAGCGTGTCGCCTTGATTAATCCAGAATGTAAGATCAATTTGATTGATGACTTTATTACGCCTGATAATGTTCAGCAATACATCAGTAAAGAATTCGATTACGTATTGGATGCTATTGACAGTATTAAGCCAAAAGCGGCGTTATTGGCTTTTTGCCGTAGTAATAAAATCAAAGTGATTACAACTGGTGGAGCTGGTGGTCAAACCGATCCAACTCAAATTAAAATTGCTGACTTATCGAAGACAGTACAAGACCCATTGGCGAAAAAATTGAAAGATACACTGCGCCGCTTTCATCACTTTAGCAAAAACCCGCAGAGAAAATTCAGCATTGATTGCGTATTCTCAACGGAGCAACTTAAATATCCGCAAGCTGATGGTTCAGTGTGTGGGGTGAAATCAACCGCTGAAGGGCCAAAACGAATGGATTGTGCTAGTGGTTTTGGCGCAGCAACGGTGGTAACCGCGACTTTTGGGTTTGTAGCGGTATCGCGCATTGTTGAAAAGTTAATTCAAAAATATAAAGTAGAGCCTAACGCCTAGTTTACGAAACGCGAGATACAGTTATGTCCCACCCATTTGGTACCACCATTACCGCAACAACGGTCATTGAAACCATGTCTGGCTTTACTAGTTGGGAGGATCGTTATCGTCAAGTGATCATGTGGGGAAAGTTACTTCCTAAAATGGATGAAGCTTTGAAGCAAGAGCAGCTTTTGGTGGCTGGATGTGAAAGTAAAGTGTGGTTAGCGTCGGAGTTCGATGGTGAATACTGGCATTTTCAAGCCGATTCAGATGCTCGAATTGTTCGAGGACTGATTGCGTTAGTGTTAGCCGCTTTTCATCATCAGACGTCAGAACATATTCAGCAATTTGATACAGACGCTTACTTTGCTCAACTGGGATTAATTGATCATTTAAGCCCATCTCGTGGTAATGGATTAAGAGCGATAGTCGAACAAATCAAACAAGTGAGCCGCTAAGAATAATCCTCACTCTTCTGTGTTGAATTTTTTGAATAAAATATCGGTTATAAAAGTTCAATTGCCTTAGTTAACGCGACCAGTAACGCTTTAATATCCTTCTCATTGTTATACACGCCTATTGATACGCGAATGGTGCCATCAATGCCTAATGCATCCATGAATGGGTGGGCGCAGTGATGCCCAGAGCGTACCGCAATATTTTGTTGATCGAGCAAGGTCGCAATGTCTTGATGATGAATGTTTTCGCCTTCAAGGGTGATGGTAAAACTAACAACGCTCGCCTGTGGTTGTAAACCTATTATTGTGACGCCTTCAATTGCCGCTAAGCCCTTCACTAATTGGTGACTTAATTGGTGAATATGAGCTTCAATGTGGTTAACGTCAAAACCAGTTAGCCATTCAATGGCAGTAGCAAGACCAAGAGCACCGGCAACATTGGGCGTTCCAGCTTCAAATTTACCGGGAAGATCGGCAAAAGAGGTGTGCTCAAAGCTGACTTTCTCAACCATCTTGCCTCCACCGTGCCAAGGTGGCATTGCGTCTAACAAGCTCTGCTTACCATAAAGTACACCAATGCCTGCTGGCGCGTATAATTTATGCCCTGAAAAAACATAGAAATCACAGTCTAGCTTTTGAACATCAACGGTTTCATGCACGATACCTTGAGCACCATCAATCACCACCATGGCACCATATTGATGTGCAAGTCCGATAATAGCTTCAATCGGTTGACGTGTAGCGGTGACATTGGTGATATGAGCTGTTGCGACGATTCTAGTTTTTTTATTGAGTAAGGCATGAAAAGCATTCATATCCCACTGACACTCTTGAGTCATTGGTACTTTTATTACTTTGGCACCAGTTTGTTGAGCCACTATTTGCCAAGGGACGATATTGGCGTGATGTTCCATTTCACCCACTAAAATCTCATCTCCAACTTGCAATGTGCTACGAGCATAAGTTTGTGCAATCAAGTTAATCGCTTCAGTTGCCCCTCGTGTCCAAATGATTTCTTTATGGCTATTAGCACCAATAAAAAATTGAACTCGAGATCGTGCTTGCTCAAATTGTTGCGTGGCATGAGCGGTTAAGCTATGGCTTCCACGGTGAACATTGGCATTTTGTTGGCTGTAATATTGGTTAATCGCGTCGATCACACATTGTGGTTTTTGAGTTGTGGCTGCACTGTCTAAATACACCACGGGTGAATCGTGATTAATGAATGGGAATTGAGAGCGTATTGCATCAATATCGAAGGCATTATTATGTAGTGAAGACGTATGCTGAGAAGACATAATTAACCTAGTCAAGTAAATAAAAGAGGGTGGGGAGTATATACCCAAGTGACTTGAAGATGCGAGTTTCAGTGAGTATAAAAAGGGGTTGATTAATTTGTTTGCAGCGCTTTGATTTGTTCCATTAACGCTTGGTTGTGTGGCAGTGTGAGGCCATGTTTATTAGCGGTTCTCATTAAATATCCTGTGATAAAGTCAATTTCTGTGGCTCTGTGATGGGCGATATCTTGATTCATAGATGAAAAATTTTGTGCGGTGGACTGAATGACACGGTAGACGTTATCGACAAGATCTTGATGCGATATTTCAATTTTCTCGGCGCTGATAACTTGGCAAATTTCATCGATTAACCATGAAATTTGAGCTTTGAATTTATCGCTTGCTAGTTCGCCATTTCTACATTGATGAATGGCCGTTAATGGATTAATGACACAGTTAATAATCAGTTTGTTCCATAGGGCGTTATGAATATCATCACACCATTTGACCCGAGGTAGAACAGAGTCTAACTCAACGATCAAATCTTTAATTTTTGCTAGGTTGAATGAGGAAGTGAATAGGCTTGGTCCAATCAATGTTTGCCCTGCACCAGTATGATTGACTTGATTTTTTATTGGTCGAAAAGCCGCTTGAGTGGTGGTTGCTAACAAAAGAGGGTTTTTATGCCATTTGTCATCCAAAGCATCAACCGCCCCCATTCCATTATGTAAAAATATAATCGGAGTATCTTTATTTAAAAAAGCATGAAGAGGTTCAAGCGCTGTTGTTACCTGGGTGGATTTTACAGTGACGAGTAATAATTGGCACTGCTGTAAAGCATGATAATCGTTCGCTTTAATTCTAATAGGTTGAGAGTCATCTAGTTGTATCGATAAGGTCTCGGTCACTTGTGAACGAGTAAAACCCACTACTTGGTGGTCGTTTTGATGGCATTTTACAGCCCATAACGAACCAATAGCGCCCAAACCGACAATCCCTATTTTCATTTCATTGTTCCTTTGTTTTACAGAGCAAGTGCGGCCATTAAAGCCATCATCATTGGGGACGATTTCTTATTCTAAATAGAATACCGTAAAAACAATAATGGCGCAGATTGAAAACTCAATCTGCGCCATTAATATCTCATATTACTGCAAAAGCAGGGTGAGATTAGAACTTGTAAGTTACGTCAAAGTAATGAGAAATGCCGCTCGATTCCCATGTTCCGCCATCAAAACCTGTCGCAGAACCATCTTCAAGGCCATAAACATCTTTATATAATTTCAAACCGTAACCCACTGCAAAGCGTTCACTGTGCCAGTAAATACCGTTAAACATTGCCCCACCATTGCTTACAGAAGAGTATTTTTCCTTCATGCCAAATTGGTAGTCAATGTAACCTTGGTAAGAAATAAATGAGCCATTAGAAAAGGTGTAGAAAGGCTTGAACCAATTCGTTGAGATTTGGTAACCATTCCAATCTTTTTGATTGATATCGTATAAAGCGTAAACATTTAAGCCAACTTTACCTAACCAAGGAACATTGATGTCAGAACCTAGACCGTAGAATGAGTTATTTACACCACCATTATTACCACCCCAGTTAAACAGGGTCGCAACATAAAGCTCTTGAACCGGACCGAAAGAGAGATCTTTACCGGTTAATGCATCAAGAGACATACGAGGTGCAAATTTCATGAACATTTTGTCTGCAGAATCTGATTTATCTTGATTGTCAGAGCCTGTTAGGTTGAAAACATCCACATAGCCATAAAGATCGAAGATCCCCGAACGTCCACCAAATTCCATTTCTAAGTAATCATGGCCATCTTTAGTGGCTTCAGAAGAGGCTGGTTTCTCATCTAAAGAATACATCAGGTTAAATTGTAGCCATTTGTAGTCATTCTTGTGAATGTCATCAGAATAGTCTGCAGCTAAAACTGGTGCTGAAGCAGCGACAAGACTAAGAGCTAAAAGTGTTTTACGCATGAGTAGGGCTCTCTTTAATCAGTAATATTGTGTTCACATCCATACATGATGTATGTCTTCCTTGAATGGCGCAGATAATAAAGGTTTAAATCGCATTTGTAAGTGATAAAAACTGCAAACCCACAAAAACATTGTGAGATTGATCACGTATTGTCATTAAAATATGAACTATTAACGTAGGGGCTTTCTGATTTTTGAGCTTAGTACAAAAAACACCCGAAGCAAGCGATTACATCGGGTGTTTTTTATTCATGTAGTATGAAGAGAGGAACTATTGTTGATTTCGTGCTTTTTCCAATAAGTCATGGAAGTAGTGTCTAAGGGAATAAAGCATGATTAAACTCGGGATCACCATTACTGCCGTAATAATGAAAAACAATGGCCAACTATTGAGATGATCAACCAACTCGCCGCTTAAAGAGGATAATGTCGTACGACCGAAATTTCCTAATGAAGCAAGCAGTGCGTATTGTGTTGCTGAAAAAGCTTGTCCAGTAAGTACTGTTAAGAAAGAAACAAAAGCTACTGTTGAGAATGCTGTGGTGAAATTATCGACCAATACCGTAGCAAGCAATAAATGCTCATTTGGACCAACGGAGGCAATCCAAGCAAACATTAAGTTACTGCTTGCCATGGCGACACCACCAATCATTAGCCCTTTTATAATACCAAAGCGTACATTGAACATACTGCCAACAAAGGTAAATACCATGGTTGCGCCCCAGCCAATTAGTTTTGAATATTCACCGATTTGTTCATTACTGAATCCGATTTCTTTATAAAAGACGATGGACATTCGTCCCAGGAAGGCTTCGCCAATCTTAAAGAGAAAAACAAACAGCAATAATGTAATGGCAACTTGTACGCCATTGCGACGGAAAAAATCTAAAAAGGGTTCGACTACTGTGACAGAAAGCCATGCCACAATTTTGGAATTAACGACTTTTGCATGACGCTTTTCTGCTTCTTGTTGCAATTCATCACGCTGAGTAATTGGTTCCCCAGTGAACAGAGTGAATACCATTAATATCAGAATGACTAAAGTCATGCCGTAGTAAACGTTGTTCCATCCGTAAGCATCAGCATTAGAAAAGGCAAGGTAACCTGGTAATGAATAGCCGGTCCACCAACCAATTACCGCCATCGCAGAAGCTTGAGGTAATTTGCTGTTATTACTTTTAGGAAAAGAGTCGATACGAAATGCATCAATGGCGATATCTTGAGTGGCAGAAGCGGTGGAAATAGCCAATGCAATCGCCGAGATTAAAATAAGGTTTTCGGTAGGATTTAAGCCAGATAAGAAAAAGGTGCACACCAACATGATAAATTGGCATAACAAGATCCAACTTCGGCGTTGGCCTAAATACTTATGAAGCAAGGGCAGTTTTACGCGATCAACCAATGGAGCCCATAAAAAATTAATCGCATACACAGCAAATACCGCGCCAAAATAACCAATGGCAGAACGACTAAGGCCAGCATCAGCTAACCAACCTGACATGTTCGAACCAATTAATACCCAAGGAAAACCACTCGAACAACCTAACATGAACACCCATAACAAACGTTTGTCTAAATAGGTCTGTATAGTTGCCTTCCAGGTCATAGAGGCCATGGGTGTACTCCTTGGGGAATTTTGCACTGAGAATTAAGCCGCTATGGATTAAAAAATGTTAAGTACAAAACGCTTTTTAAATCATAGTGGCTGAATTTATGGTGGTTACTTGGTTACTTGGTTACTTGGTTACTTGATAGTTGCTTTGGTGATCATGATTGGTGTGACGGGAACGTCTTGCATCATGCCTAAGCTATGCGTTGGCTTCTGTGCCATTGCTTGAATTACACTAAACCCTTTGGTTACTTTACCAAATACGGCATAACCAGCTGAATTACGAGAGTAATTTAAAAAGTCATTATCTTTTAAGTTGATGAAAAATTGACGTGTAGCTGAATTCGGGTTGCTCGTACGGGCCATGGCAATAGTTGCTGTGAGGTTTTCTAAACCGTTAGCCGCTTCGTTTTGAATCGGTGCGTAAGAAGAACGTTCAACCATGTTTTTATCAAAACCGCCACCTTGTGCCATAAAGCCTGGAATAACACGATGGAATTGAGTGCCAACATAACTGCCATCATTTACATACTTGATGAAGTTAGCCACGCTTATTGGCGCCAGTTGTTCATTAAGTTCAACGGTGAAGTTACCGGCAGAGGTTTCGAATTCAACATTCTTTGCTGCAAAGCTTGAAGCACTAAATAGCATTAAAAGTGAGAAAAAAATCTTCTTCATCAAAAGTTACCTTTCATATAATTTGTGAGTTCTGAATCTTGGGCAATACTGGTTAATACGCGACTCGATACGCGATTAAGTACTTCTTCAACATCGGTTTTATCTGCGGTAAATGAACCTGATTTAGTACCAGAACCAGTGTAGGTTTTTACAAACTTACCATCTGGTGTTTCGGCAGTGATTTTTAAGGTCACTTCACCATCGATTGAATATTTTACAGGTTCTTGATTGACGGTTGCAACAGCATCAACCACTTGAACATTAACGATATTATTGCTATTTCTTGTTATGGTAAAGCCTTGGGAGAAGAGTTGCTGATATACAGCAGCTTCATAAGCTTTACGAACATTTTGTTTGGCATGAAGGGGCTGAACTTGTTCTTGTCCATCTTCTTTAATAATCGCGATAAATTGGGCATTACGAACATCTTGGCTAGTTAATGTGAATGCAAGCCCATCGACAACTTTACTTGAGCTTAAGGTTGAAGATGGTGTTAAATTGATTAAATCGTCTTGAGAGACACTGGCACAAGCCGTTAAAGCAAGTGCAGTAAATAGCATAACGAGCTTTTTCATTAATAGATGTCCTTATGATTCGGTTTGGTTAAATCGTTATTTTTTATTGCTTCTAAAATGACGAATTTATCATTTTCAGCAATTACAGTAACGTGTTCCTTGCCAAATAAGCGTGAAAGCTTAATTTGGTATTCTAAGTGGCGGTTTCCTACGACAAGTAATTTACCACTATGGTTCAATGCATCTTTGGCATCGCAGAACATTTGCCACGCAATATGATCAGTAATTGTGTTGTTTTGATGGAAAGGAGGGTTACAAAGTACTAAATAAGTGCTGTTGTCTTTCATGCCATCTAAGCAGTTATTAGCGATAACTTGGATGTTACGTTCGGTTCCTAAATTACGTTCTAAATTCTTTTTCGCAGAAGCGACCGCCATAAAACTTTCATCGATACTTGTAATGCGAGCTTGAGGGTTTAGTTGCCCCGCTTTTATCGATAATATCCCATTACCGCAACCAAGATCGATGATGTGACGTAATTCTTCATCAACAGGAAGGTGTTGCAGCATAAAACGAGCGCCGAGATCTAAATTCTCACCAGAGTAAACATTGGCGTAATTCGACAAGATAATATCTTCACCGTCAACGGGCCATTCGCACTCAGCAGGAACCGCTAAAATAGATTGGCAATTTGGCGTTGAGAATACTAAACGGTGCTTTTTCCAGGCAAGGGATGTCGTTGTCGTACCGAGATGTTTTTCAAATAAATTTAGAGTCGACGTGTGAATTTCTTTAGCTTTGTTGACCGCGATAACTGGGCAGTTTTCTGGTAGGGATGACCTTAATTTAGAAAGCTGCCAAGTGAGTAAGCGATTACTTTTAGGGATCTGCATTAATACAAGATCAATGCCTTGTGGTATATCATCTAAACAGGTTAAGAACTGAATTTTTGCGCATTGGTTACGCTGTAGATTTTTGAGCGCACCTTTATGTGAGATAAAAGAATCGCTCATCATTGTGACTTGATGATCTTGCGCAAACCAACAAGATAAAGCACCAAAATTATCATTTAAGATAAGGATGTTCTTTCCTGAAGATAATCCCATTTCACTGACGTGGTTAATGATGTATTCATCACCAGCATCCCATGCTTGTAAGATCTCATTCGAGCGTTTTGGGAAGCGAAGAAGGGTGAACTGTTTATCCTGTAATGTTAATTCTGTTTTCATAATCTATCTTTAGTGTTTCATGAGCGATGTATTGTGGCAGAAGGTATGTGAACAAGATAGTAGAAACTCGATATGTTGCTGTTGATTCCATGCCATATTTTTACGTAACCCTACACTTAGGTATATAATCATCCGCAGTACTTGAACCGGAAATTATATCCGCCCTGATCAAAAAGGGAGTGATGTAGACAATAGAAGGGAAAATCATGATTCAAGAAATATTAGAAAGAAAGCTTAATGCCACCTTTAGTCCTATTTATTTGCAAGTGACCAATGAAAGTTACATGCATAATGTTGCCCCAGGTTCAGAGAGTCACTTTAAAGTGGTGCTGGTGAGTGAACAATTTGAAGGGCAAAAGCTATTAGCAAGGCATCGCTCTGTGAATCAAACGTTGGCAGATGAGCTTGAAAATCACATTCATGCTCTGGCTATTCATACTTATACTGAGTCCGAATGGCATGAAATGCGTGACGGTGCACCGGTTTCACCAAAGTGTGCTGGTGGCGGAAAATAACCAGAATCCAAATCAAATCTTTATCAACACGCTCCAATTTAAACACCATCATTTATTTTGATTTAAAGAGAGTTTTGTCAACGTGAAGTCAGTGTAAGTGATTTTTCATAATTGTGGTGCGCCTCAAAGATATGAATTTTTTGTGTTTAATTGCTCTAACTTAGCGATAAAAAAATGACGGATTAGCATCGATCATAATGGCAAGCCATTCATAAAAAGTGTTAGAATATGCCACCTAGAAGCGCTTATGGATAACATTAAGCCTTTTTATATGAACGTTGAGACTTTGATTCATTCAATGAAATCAAAGCAGAACACTAAAAAGTCGTGTCTTTAAGTTACTCAATTAAAAGAATCTTATTTCCTAAAATAAAGTAGTGCAAGTGCGTATGATTACAATAAAAAAGGGCTTGGATCTTCCTATTGCTGGAGTTCCTGCTCAGGTGATTAATGACGGTCAGCCCGTCAAAACAGTCGCCTTGCTTGGCGAAGAGTACGTGGGTATGCGTCCAACGATGCACGCTCGCGTTGATGATGAAGTGAAAAAAGGTCAAGTTCTTTTTGTAGATAAAAAGAACCCTGGCGTGAAGTACACTTCTCCAGCAAGCGGTAAAGTTCTTGAAGTGAATCGTGGTGCTAAGCGTGTTCTTCAATCCGTTGTGATTGAAGTGTCAGGCAATGACCAAGTGACTTTCGAAAGCTACACTGCCGACCAACTAGCAAAACTTGACCGCGAAGCGGTGAAAACTCAGCTTGTTGAATCCGGTTTGTGGACTGCAATGCGAACTCGTCCGTTTAGCAAGGTACCAGCAATAGAATCGACCACTCAAGCGATCTTTGTAACAGCGATGGATACGAATCCTCTTGCTGCAGATCCTTCGGTGATTATTAATCAAGAACCTGAAGCGTTTACTGCTGGTTTGGATGTTTTATCCGTATTAACCAATGGTAAAGTTTACGTTTGTAAGGCTTCTGGAACATTACCTGTTTCTTCTCAATCTAATGTTGAAGAACATGTATTTGCCGGTGTGCACCCAGCAGGTTTGCCTGGTACACATATGCATCATTTGTATCCAGTGAACTTAGAAAACGTCGCGTGGCATCTTAACTATCAAGATGTGATTGCATACGGTAAGTTGTTCTTAACGGGTGAAATTTACACAGACCGTGTGGTTTCTCTGGCAGGCCCAGCAGTAAAAGAGCCGCGTCTGGTTCGTACTTGTGTTGGTGCTAACTTAGAAGAGCTAACGGAAGGTGAGGTATTACCTGGTGAAGTGCGTGTTATTTCTGGTTCAGTTTTAACCGGTACTTATGCTTCAGGTCCACATGCTTACCTTGGTCGTTATCACGTACAAGTTTCTGCTCTGCATGAAGGTCGTGAAAAAGAATTGTTTGGCTGGGCGATGCCTGGTTCTCACAAATTTTCAATTACTCGTTCTTTCTTAAGTCATTTATTCCCAAGTCGCGTATTTAATATGACGACAACAACGAATGGTAGTGATCGTGCAATGGTTCCAATTGGTAATTACGAACGTGTAATGCCTTTAGATATTGAGCCTACATTATTGCTTCGTGATTTGTGTGCAGGGGATTCAGATAGTGCTCAACGTTTAGGCGTATTAGAGCTAGCTGAAGAAGACTTGGCATTATGTACCTTTGTATGTCCTGGTAAGTATGAATATGGCGATTTACTTCGCGATTGCCTAGACAAGATCGAGAAGGAAGGGTAATTCATGGGCCTTAAGAAATTTATAGAAGATATTGAACCGCATTTTGAACCTGGCGGGAAGCATGAGCGTTGGTTTGCTTTATATGAAGCAGCTGCAACACTTTTCTACACTCCTGGTATGGTTACAAAACGCACTTCTCATGTTCGTGATAGCGTCGATTTAAAGCGTATCATGATCATGGTATGGCTAGCCGTATTCCCAGCTGTTTTTTGGGGTATGTATAATACTGGTCACCAAGCTATTGTTGCTTTGAACCATCTTTATTCTGGTGATCAGCTTGCATCAATTATCTCAGGTGATTGGCATTACTGGTTTACCGAAATGTTGGGCGGTACACTCGGAGCCGGAGCCGGCTGGGGCAGTATGATGCTGCTTGGTGCGACTTATTTCCTACCTATCTATGCGACCGTTTTCATTGTCGGTGGTTTCTGGGAAGTGTTGTTCTGTATGGTTCGTAAGCATGAAGTGAATGAAGGTTTCTTTGTTACTTCTATTTTGTTTGCGTTAATCGTTCCACCTACTTTGCCATTATGGCAGGCTGCATTAGGTATTACGTTTGGTGTGGTTGTCGCGAAAGAAATCTTTGGCGGAACAGGGCGTAACTTCCTAAACCCTGCATTAGCGGGTCGTGCATTCCTATTCTTTGCATATCCTGCTCAGATTTCAGGTGACGCAGTTTGGACTGCAGCAGATGGTTTCTCTGGTGCAACAGCGTTGAGTCAATGGGCTCAAGGTGGTCACGGCGCTTTAGTGAATACCGTTACTGGTCAATCTATCTCATGGATGGATGCTTTCATTGGTAACCTGCCTGGTTCTATGGGTGAAGTTTCTACTTTAGCTTTAATCCTTGGCGGATTAATGATCGTCTACATGCGAATTGCATCTTGGCGCATCATTGTCGGTGTAATGCTAGGTATGGCTGCAGTATCGACGATATTCAACCTGATTGGTTCTGATACTAATCCAATGTTTGCAATGCCTTGGTATTGGCACCTTGTCTTAGGTGGTTTTGCGTTTGGTATGATCTTCATGGCGACTGACCCTGTTTCAGCATCATTTACTAATAAAGGTAAATGGGTTTACGGTGCGTTAATTGGTGTGATGTGTGTACTTATTCGTGTGGTTAACCCCGCTTACCCTGAAGGCATGATGCTAGCGATTCTATTCGCTAACCTCTTCGCTCCGTTGTTCGATTATTTTGTCGTTGAGAAAAACGTCAAGAGGAGACAAGCACGCTATGGCAAATAGTAACGATAGCATTAAAAGAACGCTGATCATTGTTGTTGCGTTGAGCCTAGTGTGTTCAATCGTAGTATCAACAGCAGCAGTCGTTTTTAAACCAAAACAAGTCGCCAATGCTAAACTGGATGTTCAAAGTAACATTGTTGCAGTGGCAGGTTTTGATGCGAAAAGCCCTCAAGAGATTCAAACTATCTACAAAGATAACATTGAACCTCGTTTAGTGGATTTTTCTACTGGTGAATTGGTTGAGGGTGACGCAAGTAAATATGACATGCGCGCTGCAGCAAAAGATCCAGCACAATCAATCAAGCTAACATCAGAGCAAGACATCGCTAAGATTTTACGTCGTCCAAACCAAGGTCTTGTTTACCTAGTAAAAGATGGCGAAAAAGTTAAGGAAGTCATTCTTCCAATTAACGGTAGCGGTTTATGGTCAATGATGTATGCATTTGTTGCTGTGCAAACTGACGGTAATACAGTGAATGGTATTACTTACTACGAACAAGGTGAAACCCCAGGACTTGGTGGTGAAGTTGAGAACCCTAAATGGAAAGCTCAATTTGTAGGTAAAAAGTTATACGATGAGAATAACAAGCCTGCTATTAAAGTCGTGAAAGGTGGAGCACCAGAAGGTTCAGAGCATGGCGTTGATGGTCTTTCAGGCGCAACACTAACTAGTAATGGTGTACAACACCAATTTGATTTCTGGTTAGGCGACATGGGTTATGGACCATTCCTTGCGAAAGTACGTGCAGGAGAACTTAACTAATGGCTAGCGTAAAAGAGTTTAAGAAAACGGTTATTGCTCCGATTGTTGACAATAACCCAATCGCGCTACAAGTGTTGGGCGTATGTTCTGCACTGGCAGTAACCACTAAGTTAGAAACCGCGTTCGTAATGACGCTGGCTGTAATGTTTGTTACCGCATTTTCTAACTTCTTTGTATCTTTAATGCGTAATAACATTCCTAGCAGTGTTCGTATTATTGTACAAATGGCAATTATTGCCTCACTAGTAATTGTCGTAGACCAGGTTCTACGTGCTTACTTTTACGATATTTCAAAACAGTTATCTGTTTTCGTTGGTTTGATTATTACCAACTGTATCGTAATGGGACGTGCAGAAGCCTTTGCGATGAAGTCACCGCCAATTCCATCGTTTATCGATGGTATTGTAAACGGCCTTGGTTATGGCTTTGTACTTATCGTAGTTGGTTTTTTCCGTGAATTACTTGGTTCAGGAAGATTATTTGGTATGCAAGTGCTACCACTTATTTCTGAAGGCGGTTGGTATCAACCAAACGGCTTAATGCTGTTAGCACCGTCTGCATTCTTCCTGATTGGTTTCTTAATTTGGGTTATCCGTACATTCAAACCTGAACAAGTAGAAGCGAAGGAGTAATAGACGTGGAACATTATATTAGCTTACTAGTTCGTTCGATTTTTATTGAGAACATGGCACTGTCTTTCTTCTTGGGCATGTGTACGTTTTTGGCAGTATCGAAGAAAGTTAAAACCTCAATCGGTCTTGGCGTTGCAGTCGTTGTGGTATTGACACTGTCTGTGCCAATTAACAATTTGGTTTATACCCATGTATTGAAAGATGGTGCATTAGTTGAAGGTGTGGATTTAAGTTTCCTTAACTTCATCACCTTTATCGGTGTAATTGCAGCATTAGTACAAATTTTGGAAATGGTGTTAGACCGCTTTTTCCCACCGTTGTACAACGCATTAGGTATCTTCCTTCCGTTAATTACGGTTAACTGTGCCATCTTTGGTGGTGTGTCGTTCATGGTCCAGCGTGACTATAACTTCACAGAATCAATCGTATATGGCTTCGGTTCAGGTGTTGGTTGGATGTTAGCCATTGTTGCTCTTGCAGGTATTCGTGAAAAGATGAAATATTCTGATGTGCCTCCGGGACTTCGTGGTCTTGGTATCACTTTCATAACTGCTGGTTTAATGGCGTTAGGCTTTATGTCTTTCTCTGGTATTCAACTGTAGGGTAAACGCCCAATAAATAAGGAATAGTCAATGGACATTATTCTTCTTGGCGTCGTGATGTTTACTCTGATCGTTCTTGCTTTAGTTTTAGTGATTTTATTTGCTAAATCTAAGCTGGTTCCAGAGGGTGATATTACGATTTCTGTGAATGGCGATCCTGAGAAAGCCATTATTACAAGCGCAGGTAGCAAGCTGCTTGGTGCACTATCAAGCTCGGGCATTTTCGTGTCTTCTGCTTGTGGTGGTGGTGGTTCTTGTGGCCAGTGTCGTGTGAAAATTAAATCTGGTGGCGGTGATATATTGCCAACAGAATTGGATCACATCTCTAAAGGTGAAGCTCGTGAAGGTGAACGTTTAGCTTGTCAAGTTAACGTGAAAACCGACATGGATATCGAATTGCCTGAAGAAATCTTTGGTGTGAAAAAGTGGGAATGTGAAGTTATTTCAAACAATAATGAAGCAACCTTCATCAAAGAATTTAAGATTGCGATCCCAGATGGTGAATCTGTACCTTTCCGTGCAGGTGGTTATATTCAAATTGAAGCACCAGCTCACCATATTAAATACTCAGACTTTGATATTCCTGAGGAATATCGTGAAGACTGGAATAAGTTCAACTTGTTCCGTTACGAGTCGAAAGTGGAAGAAGAAACGATTCGTGCATACTCAATGGCGAACTACCCTGAAGAAGAAGGTATTATTATGCTAAACGTGCGTATCGCTACGCCGCCGCCTAATAATCCTGACGTTCCACCGGGTATTATGTCTTCTTACATTTGGTCTCTTAAAGCGGGTGACAAGTGTACGATTTCAGGTCCATTCGGTGAGTTTTTCGCAAAAGATACTGACGCAGAAATGGTCTTTGTGGGCGGTGGTGCTGGTATGGCTCCAATGCGTTCACATATTTTCGATCAACTTAAGCGTTTGAATTCTAAGCGTAAGATGAGCTTCTGGTACGGTGCACGTTCTAAACGTGAAATGTTCTATGTTGAAGACTTTGATGGTCTGGCAGCAGAGAATGATAACTTTGAATGGCATTGCGCACTGTCTGATCCGCTTCCTGAAGATAACTGGGAAGGGAAAACAGGCTTTATTCATAACGTTCTTTATGAAAGCTACTTGAAAAATCATGAAGCTCCTGAAGACTGTGAATACTACATGTGTGGTCCACCAATGATGAACGCAGCCGTTATTGGCTTGTTAAAAGATCTAGGTGTGGAAGACGAAAACATTCTATTGGATGACTTCGGCGGCTAACTGCTAAGCTTTTGATTATAATGGCTGACTTTTTAAGTCAGCCATTCTTTTTTAAAGTCATTAGTAATGAAATTGATGTAAAAATAGCCTCATTTATTACTAATTATTTTTTATTTATGTTTAAGGAGTCAGCAAGTGAAATTAGGTGCTATTCATCTTGCTAAGCGAATGAAAATTTCGCTTTTTGTGGTTTTGTCATTGCTGGTGTTAGCTGGCTGTTCAAAGCCGCCTGAACAAGTTCATTTATCTGGCCCGACAATGGGTACCGGTTATAATGTGAAGTATATTGTTGCTGAAGGACAACCTGACGTTGAAGATGTCCAAAAAAATATCGATAAAGTGTTAGAGAAAGTGAATGATGAGATGTCGACTTATCGACCAGATTCTGAGCTAAGCCGCTTTAATCAGCACAGTTCTAATGAACCTTTCACGGTTTCAGAAGATACGGCAACCGTAGTACGAGAAGCATTGCGTATTAATAAGTTAACGGAAGGTGCCATGGACGTCACTGTTGGCCCTATTGTGAATTTATGGGGTTTTGGTCCAGAAGATCGCCCAGATGTGGTACCTAGTGATGAAAAGCTTCAGGCTCGCCGTTCGATTACGGGTATCGAACATTTAAGTGAGACCGGCAATGCGTTAGTTAAAGATATTCCAGAGTTGTATGTTGATCTCTCTAGTATTGCAAAAGGCCGAGGCACCGATGAAATTGCTGATTACTTGGAGTCGATTGGCATTACCAATTATATGGTCGAAGTGGGTGGTGAAATTCGTGTCAAAGGTAAGAATCGAGATGGTGTAGCTTGGCGAATAGCCGTTGAAAAACCCGTTGCGAATCAACGTTCAGTTGAGAATATTATTGAACCAGGTGATATGGCCATAGCCACTTCTGGTGATTATCGCAATTACTTTGAAGAAAATGGTGTACGCTACTCACACATCATTAATCCAAAAACAGGTAAACCGATTAATAATAAAGTGGTTTCTGTTACCGTGTTAAATCCATCGTGCATGACAGCAGATGGCTTATCTACCGGTTTGATGGTGTTAGGTGAAACAGATGGTATTCGTATTGCTAATCAACATAACATCCCTGTTTTATACATTGTAAAAACAGAAGATGGCTTTAAAGAATTTAGCTCAGATGCCTTTAAACCGTATTTGAAAGATAAATAACAGTCGAGGTACATGATGGCAACGTATGGTATTACATTTTTAATCTTTTTAGCTGTAATCGCTGCAATGTCTGTTGGTTACATCTTTCAAAAGAAAGTGGTAAAAGGAAGCTGTGGTGGGCTTGGTGCTGTTGGTGTCGATAAAGTGTGCAACTGCCCTGAACCTTGTGATGCTCGTAAAAAGCGAGAAGCAAGAGAAGCACTACGAGCTCAAAAACTGGCAGAGTGGGATAATAAGCGCATTATGTAATTGAAGCCGATGCATACGGCAGCTTTTAAGATGAAGGCATACTAAACGCACAGGATTTATTCTGTGCGTTTTTTATTGCGGAAAGGAAAAATTAAGCTATCATTGTGACTGTGTTTATATACAGTATTTTGTAATGAGTGAACGAAAAATTATCCATGTGGATATGGATTGCTTTTTTGCCGCGGTAGAAATGCGAGATTTTCCCGAATACAAAGATGTAGCTTTGGCGGTCGGGGGAAGTGAAAAGCAACGTGGCGTGATCAGTACGTGCAACTATCGAGCGCGTGAGTTTGGTGTGCGTTCCGCTTTACCGACCACAAAAGCATTTCAACTTTGTCCTAGTTTGGTACTCGTACCCGGAAGAATGGATGTATATAAATCAGTATCAAAACAAATCCGCGAAATCTTTTCACGTTATACTGCGATTATTGAGCCGCTTTCGCTGGATGAAGCGTATTTAGATGTAACAGAAAGCACAATGCACCATGGATCCGCCACCTTAATAGCACAAGCTATCCGTCAAGACATTGAGCGTGAACTGAATTTAACCGCATCTGCCGGAGTGGCGCCGTTAAAATTTTTAGCTAAAATTGCCTCAGACTTTAATAAACCTAATGGCCTAGCTGTGATTACTCCAGATCAAGTTCAGACTGTAATTGATCAGTTACCATTAGAAAAGATCCCAGGAGTTGGAAAGGTCAGTATTGAACGTTTACATCAAGCAGGCTTATATACGTGCTTGGATGTTCAGAAATATCATTATTCTGATTTATTAAGGCAATTTGGTCGTATGGGAGAATCGCTTTGGAAGAAGAGTCATGGTATTGATGAACGTGGCATCGTTGTAGAAAGAAATCGAAAGTCTGTGGGGGTTGAGCGGACATTCAGTGAAAATATATCAAGCTTTGAGCAATGTTGGCGGGTAATTGAAACCTTCTTATTCCCTGAATTAGATAAGCGTTTATTAAAAGCATCGCCAACGAAATCCATCGTGAAACAAGGTATCAAAGTTAAATTTTCTGACTTTCAACAAACCACGATTGAACATAGCTGTCAGCACTTTAATTTAGCCGAGTTTAAATCGATGTTGCAGGAAGTACTCACTCGACAACAAGGGCGGGAGATACGATTGCTTGGATTGAATGTGATGTTAAAGCCTTTGGAGCTCGATAGGCAATTGAGTTTGATATGAAAAATGAGGTGAGCAGTGCCTAGTCCCTAGATGAAGCGATACATTAATTTAATGTTGCACACTTAATCTAGGAACCAGTTACTTTGGAATTTACACTTTTTCTGGAATATTTTCCAAAATCGCGATCATTTGTTCCCAATACAGACCAACACTTTCAATCAACACTTTCTCATCAGGAGAATGCGGGAATTTAATGGTCGGGCCGAACGATATCATATCCATGTTCGGATAAGGTTTTTTGAATAAGCCACACTCTAAACCAGCATGGATAACCATAATGTTTGGTTTTTGGCCGTAGATGCCTTCATAAACATCACGGAAAATATGCATGATTTCAGAGTCTGGATCAGGTTTCCAGCCCGGATATGCACCATCAAATTCTACTTGTGCGCCAGCTAGATCAGCCAATGATACTAGTGTACCTTCCACCATTTCTCTGCCAGAGTCGATCAATGAACGCACTAAACATAAAATAGTGATTTTATTTTCTTCAGTGGTGATAACGCCAACATTGAGTGAGGTTTCTACCACCCCTTCAATATTGTCATCCATACGAATAACGCCATTAGGACAAGCGTTAAGTGCGGCAATGAAACGTTGTTGAATGGAAAGTGTTAATGCTGAAAACGGGCTTGTACCATCAGCAATTAAACTGGTTAATCCGGTTTCAATTTTACCTAGCTCTTGTTGAACAAGGGCGGTGTATTCTTGATATGCAGCCTCAAGTTGTTGACGTTGCTCTGAAGGCACCGCTAAGATAACGGATGCTTCACGAGGGATAGCATTACGTAGACTACCACCTTGAAATTCAATCACGCGTAAGCCTAATGATTTTGCATGATTGGCTAGGAATCGAGCTAAAAACTTATTGGCATTGCCGCGACCAGTATGGATATCACATCCAGAGTGACCGCCTTTCAATCCTTTTACTGATAGTTTTTGGATAGTATGGCTTGCTGGAATGGTTTCACGCTCGATATCAAAAATGATAGATGCATTTACGCCACCGGCACAACCCATGTAGATTTCACCTTCCTGCTCAGAATCGGTATTGAGTAGAATATCGGCTTCAAGCCAACCTTCTTTCAGCTCAAAAGCACCAGTCATTCCGGCTTCTTCATCGATGGTTAGTAAGACTTCTAAGGGACCATGTTTAATATCTGTCGACGCTAATACTGCTAGGCATGATGCCATCCCCATACCATTGTCAGCACCGAGTGTTGTGCCTTTCGCCGTTACCCATTCGCCATCAATATAGGGTTGAATTGGATCTTTAGCAAAATCATGATCGGTATCTTCATTCTTTTGAGGCACCATATCAATGTGAGCTTGTAGCACCACTTTCTTTTTATTTTCCATACCGGCAGTTGCGGGCTTTGTAATAAAAACATTGCCGATTTCATCACGTTTTACAGGAAGATTTTGCGATTTAGCCCAATCAACGATGTATTGAGCAAGGGCTTCTTCATGTTTTGAAGGATGAGGGAACGAGCAGATTTTATCGAAAAATTGCCAAACAGGCTGAGGTGAAAGCTGGCTTATTTCAGAGTGAAATTCAGACACAAATGACTCCTATAGAAGATAGTTAGCAGTGGAAATATGGGTATATTTACTTGTGGTTAGAATAATGCAACTTGAAACGTGATAAGTACAGTATATATGTGAATCAGAATGTGTTTGTTTTAGGTTGAACAATATATATCGATATACCTAAATAACCTCAAGATGAAAGTGCTGAAATCTGCATGTTGATGTTACTTGGGTATATAATCATATAGAAAATCGTCGAAACCTTACGCAAATAGCGTCTTTATGTAAGATTCAGTTTGCTTTGTTTCACATAATTTGGAAAACTACGCGTCTTTTTACTCAAACGATTGCGCAATCGTTTAAAGTTAATGCGACGCACATTTTAGGGATAGCATTATGTTAGAAAAGTTCTTTAAGTTATCAGAACATGGCACCAACGTAAAAACCGAAGTATTGGCTGGTGTTACGACGTTTTTAACGATGGCTTATATTATTTTTGTCAATCCAGCTATTTTAGCAACGGCAGGAATGGATCACGGTTCAGTATTTGTCGCTACGTGTGTTGCAGCTGCGATTGGTTGTTTCATTATGGGGCTATACGCTAATTATCCAATTGCCCAAGCTCCGGGTATGGGATTGAATGCTTTCTTTACCTACACTGTGGTTTTAGGCATGGGCCATACATGGCAAGTTGCCTTAGCTGCTGTATTTTGTTCCGGTGTACTCTTTATTATTTTGAGCCTTTTTAAAATCCGTGAACTTATCATTAA
Organism: Vibrio rumoiensis 1S-45; assembly: GCF_000286955.2. Classification (GTDB taxonomy): domain Bacteria; phylum Pseudomonadota; class Gammaproteobacteria; order Enterobacterales; family Vibrionaceae; genus Vibrio; species Vibrio rumoiensis_A. The sequence goes on along the minus strand of NZ_AJYK02000048.1, from coordinate 29,375 downwards.
TGCTATTCCTATCTCATTACGTTTAGGGATCTCGGCTGGTATTGGTCTTTTCTTAGCACTTATCGCTTTAAAAAATGCAGGTATTGTTGTTGGAAACCCAGCGACTTTAGTTGGGGTAGGTGATCTAACGTCTCTACCTGCCGTATTAGGCGCATTAGGTTTTGTACTCACTATTGTTTTAGTACATCGTGGTTTTAAAGCAGCAGTGATGATTGCTATCTTAGTGATTACTGCAATTGGTGTTATTGCCGGTAATGTGGAATATCACGGAATAGTGTCATTACCACCAAGTATTGCTCCGACCTTTATGCAGTTGGATTTCTCCGCAGTTTTTGATGTAGGCATGATCTCGGTTGTTTTTGCTTTCTTATTCGTCGATTTATTTGATACCGCTGGCACCTTGGTTGGCGTGGCTAATAAAGCAGGATTTATCGGTAAAGATGGTAAAATTCCTCGTTTAAATAAAGCGCTATTAGCCGATTCAACCGCAACGTCGATTGGTGCCTTATTGGGGACTTCAAATACTACCTCTTACGTTGAAAGTACGGCAGGGGTTGCTGTTGGTGGACGTACAGGTTTAACTGCTGTTGTTGTCGGTATTTTATTCTTACTTGCCTTATTCTTCTCTCCATTGGCCGGTATGGTCCCTGCGTATGCAACAACGGGCGCATTGTTTTACGTTGCGATCTTAATGTTGTCAGGTCTTGTTAATATTGAATGGGATGATTTAAGTGAAGCCGCGCCTGTTGCAGTTGTGTGCCTACTTATGCCTTTAACCTTCTCGATAGCAGAAGGTATCGCAATGGGCTTTGTTACTTATGCGGCCATTAAACTATTTAGTGGTAAAGCGCGTGAAGTTCATATTGGCGTTTGGGTTCTGGCGCTTGTGTTCTTATTGAAATTTATTCTTACTGGTGCTTAATTGCAATGTGCAAAAGCGTCAGCAACAAATCAGAAAAGCAGGATATATTATGAGTCAGAAATTCATTATCACTTGGGATAATATGCAAATGTATTGTCGCCAACTTGCGGCAAAACAGATGCCAGCGGAACAATGGAAAGGTATTGTTGGTGTCAGCCGTGGTGGTTTAGTCCCTGCTGCGATCCTTGCTCGTGAGCTAGGCATTCGTTATGTCGATACGATTTGTATTTCAAGTTATGATCATGATCATCAACGTGAAATGAAAGTATTGAAGACGATTGAAGGTGATGGAGAAGGTTTCCTTATCGTTGATGACTTAGTTGATAGTGGTGATACAGCGCGTCATATTCGTAACCTATATCCTAAAGCAAAGCTGATTTGTGTTTGTGCTAAACCAGCAGGCCAAGATTTAGTGGATGATTACATTGTCGATATCGCACAAGATACCTGGATTGAACAGCCTTGGGATATGACTCTGCAATTTGAAGAGCCAGTTAATCGTAAACAAAAATAATATCTAGCCATAAGCTTACGCTAGTAAAGGCCTCATGCTTCATTGTATGAGGCTTTTTTATTATTGCGAGCACTTCATTTGTGATGAATGATGACCTTGTTTCAAAACAGAAACCGAGTATGGTATCGGTATGGTCGTCAGACCGAGAAAGTGAAGCTATGAAAGGGGAAAGCAATGACAAATTTCAAACATGATGAAGATCAAGGTCGCTATCAAGTCGAAGTCGCACCAAACCAATGGGCTCATTTGGATTATTCCGCACAAGGTGAAGTTTTAGCGATTACGCATACTTTTGTACCGGATGAGTTGAGAGGTCAAGGCTGTGGTAAGGTTTTGATGGAAACCGTATTAAAGGATATGGAAGCCTCTGGTAAGAAAGTGAAGCCAATTTGCAGTTATGCGGTGGTATATTTACAACGACAAACTCAATGGCAACATCTTTTAGCGAATTAAATTCGTATTGGATCTGTGTTTATCATTAATGTTGGTTAAATATTTTGTGGGGTTGATAGAGCAATATGTTGGAACCTAGTAGTAACAATTTATCTGAATCCTTATTTAAAACACATCATCATGCCCAAGAAACATCGAGTGTGGTTACTTATTTGGCAAATAGCCAAGAGCAGTTAGAGACAAACCAAGTACAAAGACCTTCCGCTTGGTATCGTGCATTGCGTCGTGTTCAGTGGATTTGGCAAGGCCTTGATCCTATTGAAATTGAATCAGTCTTAGCTCGTATTGCCAGCTCGTCGAATAAGCCGAATAACCCTAATTGGTTGGATACAATCGCAGGTTATCGCCCTGGAAATTGGTCGTATGAATGGACCATACAAGGGATGGAACATCAGAAAAAAGCAACGTTACTTAAAGGTGAAGAAGCTTCTGATGAATTATTCATAGCCAGTTTGTGCTTCAGTGTTGCCAGTTATCCGCATTTAAAAGGCGATAGTCTTTCTATTCAAGCTCAATTATTGGCAAACAAAGCTTATTCAGAGGCGATGGAAGCGAGTCCTCATATTACGAAAGTGTTGAATATCCCCTATAAAAATAAAAAAATAGTGGCGAATTTGCACCTTCCACACACCGATAGATCGCTACCCGTTGTGATCGTGAGTGCTGGTATTGATAGCTTACAAACCGATATGTGGCGTTTATTTCGTGATTATCTCGCAAAGCATGAGATTGGGATGCTGACCGTTGACATGCCGGGTATTGGGGCAAATATTCACTGGGGATTGACGGAAGATTCTAGCTGTTTGCATCAAGCTATCTTAAATGAGCTGCCGAATATCCCTTGGGTAGACCATTATAAAGTTGGCTTATTAGGTTTCCGCTTTGGTGGCAATGTAATGACGCGATTAGCCTTTATTGAACAAGGTAAGGTTAAAGCCTGCGTTACATTAGGTGCGCCAATCCATGACTTTTTAATTGATAACAATAAATTCAAACAAATGCCTAAGATGTATCTTGATACACTTGCTTCTCGTGTTGGAAAAAAGTCGGTTGATATTCAAAGTTTTGCAAAACAAATGAAGGCTTGGTCCTTAAAGTCGCAAGGTTTATTGTCTAGCCGAAAAACGACGGTGCCTATACTGGCCATTGGTTTAGAAGGCGATCCAGTTGGTTCTAAGCAAGACAATCTTAGTGTGGCAAGTTTTAGTTCTGGCGGTAAAGCGATGCAATTGAGGACTAAATCAATTTACCAAGGGTATGAGCAAGCGCTCAATTCCTCCATCGATTGGCTAAAAGATGCGCTAAACAAGTGACATTTGTTATCAAATAGTTAAGTATAAGTAGAGGTGATAATCTAAAAGAGATAATCACTTCCACATTATAATAATTTTATGGAGATCCATGATGACAGATGCTTCTGCACCAACCCATTATCGCCTCATGACATCATTGAAAGCTATTGGTCCTTATTTACGTGAAGGTGAATGCCAAGCGGGGAAATATTGGTTTGATTGTTTATCTGTATGTGTTGATGATAAAAAGTCACCAGAATTACGTGAGTTCTGGGGCTGGTGGCTGCAACTCGAAAAAGTTGAAGATAACTTCATTGCCAATTACACCTTAGGTCAATATGATGAAAAAGGTGACTGGTTAGACGTTACCATGTCTGCCAAGGCTAAAGCGGAAGTGGAAAGAACACTGGAAGAATTCCATCAAAAATTAGTCAATGTTCTTTCTGGTAATTATAGTTATAGCGTTAGCTTGCATAAAAACTCAGTTGGTACGGTTTAAAGTCGTATCTATAGACGAAATTTGCGTCATTTACCGCAATAAAACATCGCAAGTAAAAAGAAAGGGGCGTATTCACGAATACTCCCTTTTTTTACTTGTGAAATGCCTTATGTATTGATACAACAATAGTTAAATTCAACTTTGGATTCGAGAGCCTCTGACTATCGCTCCTATTCAAACCTGAAGTTCGTTATTCATATTAGCCTTTACTAACCGTTTATTTTTTTGACAGGAAACACATGTCATCTCAAGCCCCTTTAGCTCAAAATCAAAGCTCTTCTAGCCGTGCTGCGACATCGTTTGAGCCTCAAACTATCGTTGTTAAGTTGGGTACCAGTGTATTAACTGGTGGTACTTTAGAAATCAATAAAGCTCGAATGGTCGATCTAGTTCGCCAATGCGCTGAATTGAAAGAGCAAGGACACCACATTGTGATCGTGTCTTCTGGCGCGATTGCGGCAGGTCGTGAACATCTTGGTTACCCCGCATTGCCCAATTCAATGGCAAGTAAGCAACTTCTAGCGGCAGTTGGTCAAAGTCGCTTAATTCAAGTTTGGGAATCATTATTTGATTTATACGGGATTAAGATCGGTCAAATGCTATTAACGCGAGCCGATTTAAAAGATCGTGAGCGTTTCTTAAATGCCCGAGACACGATTAATGCGCTGATTGAGCATGGTATTGTGCCGGTTGTGAATGAAAATGATGCGGTTGCGACCACTGAAATTAAGGTTGGCGATAATGACAATTTGTCAGCATTGGTTGGAATTCTATGTGGCGCGGATAAATTATTATTGCTTACGGATCAATCAGGGTTATTTACCGCCGATCCTCGTAAAGATCCTAATGCTGAACTGATACGAGAAGTTAAAACGATCGATGAGACGTTACGTCAAATTGCTGGTGGCAGTGGAACCACATTAGGTACTGGCGGCATGGCAACAAAACTACAAGCAGCAGATATCGCAAGAAGAACGGGCATAGAAGTCGTTATTGCCGCGGGCAGTAGTCCAAATGTCATTGTAGATACTTTAAGTGATAAGCCTCAAGGCACTCGGTTCTTACCTTTAGAAGAGTCTCTTGAAAATCGTAAGCGCTGGATTCTTGCAGGCCCAGCTTCTGTCGGCGATTTAATCATCGATGATGGGGCTTCAAAAGCGGTGATAGAGCGAGGAAGCAGTTTGCTTGCTAAAGGGATCAGTGCCATTAAAGGTTCTTTTTCTCGTGGTGATGTGGTGAGGATTCGAAACTTACAAGGCCAGTTACTAGCGAAAGGAATCGTGAGTTATTCTGATGCTGAATTGGCACAAGTGATTGGTAAACACAGTAAAGAAATTGAAGCGACACTTGGGTATGAATATGGCTCGACAATTATTCATCGTGACGATTTAGTCATCATCCAAGAATAATACCAGTACGTGCATTGATATGAAGTGAAACTACTGGTATTGGTCTAAGCATTAAAAATTGAAAGAAAGGATGGGATTTTGGATTTACAACTGATGGGACAAGCTGCAAAAAAAGCAGCATTTCAATTAGCAACCGCTTCAACAGCGCAGAAGAATCAAGCGCTCAGCATTATTGCCGATGAATTAGAAGCCAATGCAGAAACCATTTTGGCTGCGAATGCTCAAGATATCGAACTCGGGCGTCAAGCTGGCTTAACGGATGCATTATTAGATCGTTTACTGCTTAATAAATCACGCTTGGCTGGCATTGCATCTGATGTGCGTAATGTGATCAGTTTAAATGATCCTGTCGGCAGTGAAATTGACAGTAAAGTGCTTGAAAATGGTATGTCTCTTTCTCGCCGCCGTGTGCCTTTAGGGGTTGTCGGGGTGATTTATGAAGCTCGTCCAAACGTCACTATTGATATTGCGGCTCTGTGCCTAAAAACTGGCAATGCCAGCATTTTGCGTGGCGGTAAAGAAACGTTCTTTTCTAATATGGAATTGGTTAAGGTTATTCAAGTGGCGTTAGAGAAAGCAGGGCTTCCTGCGGCTTCAGTCCAGTACATTGAAAAACCTGATCGTGAGTTAGTTTCACAACTGCTTAAATTGGATGATTATGTCGACATGATCATTCCACGCGGTGGGGCGGGACTGCACAGAATGTGTAAAGAGAATAGTACAATCCCTGTGATTATTGGTGGCTTTGGTATCAGCCATATCTTTGTTGATGAAACAGCCGACCTTGCAAAATCTGTTGATGTGATTGAAAACTCAAAAGTGCAACGTCCTTCGGCATGTAACTCACTTGATACATTATTGGTTCATGAAAAAGTGGCTTCACAGCTTTTGCCTATGCTTGCCGATAAAATAGGTGAAAAAGTTACATTTGTTGTAGAGCCTAAAGCAAAGGCTTTGTTTACGAATACCGATAATTTGTGTGACGTAAAAGAGGGTGACTTTGATATTGAATGGTTAAGCTACACACTTGGCGTTAAAGTGGTCAGTGATATTGCTGAAGCTATCGAACACATGCAAGTACATAATGCCAGTCATTCCGATGCCATTATGACGGAATCCATTCGCAATGCAGAACGATTCATTAACTCAGCAGGCTCGGCAGCGGTTTATGTGAATGCATCGACACGCTTCACAGATGGCGCTCAATTTGGTTTAGGTGCAGAAGTGGCAGTCTCTACTCAGAAGCTACATGCACGCGGCCCTATGGGCTTAGAAGAGCTCACAAGCTATAAATGGGTCGGTAAAGCGGATTATTTAATTCGTAAATAAAGCCGAGACTGGTTACTCGAATGTCTTTCGAGTAACGGGTAGCAATACACCAGAGCGCTGAGGCAAAAAATCAAAAAAGATCGTGATTTCTCATCACGATCTTTTCTTTTTCTAGAGACTAGGACGTACCTTAGATTTCTATTAGCTATTTAATCTCAATTCCCTGTGCTTGCATATCGGCATGATAGGAAGAACGAACAAACGGGCCACATGCAGCATGGGTAAAGCCAAGTTCTAGAGCTATTTCTTTTAGTTCATCAAACTCTGAAGGCGGCACATAACGCTCTACTGGTAAGTGATGGCGGCTTGGCGCGAGATATTGGCCTAATGTCAGCATGGTTACACCATGAGCACGTAAATCTTTTAATACTTCAATAATTTCTTCTTTGGTTTCACCAAGCCCCATCATCAAACCTGATTTGGTTGGAATATGTGGATGCTGTTCTTTGAACTTTTGCAGAAGTTGAAGAGACCATTTGTAGTTCGCACCAGGACGAGCACGACGATATAAACGTGGTGCCGTCTCTAGGTTGTGGTTAAACACATCCGGTGGGTTGTCTTTCATGAGCTCAAGCGCCACATCCATACGACCACGAAAATCTGGTACTAGTGTTTCAATTTTAATGTGTGGGTTTTGTTCACGAATGGCTTTATTACAGTTCGCAAAATGCTCGGCGCCCCCATCACGTAAATCATCACGGTCAACGGAAGTAATAACGACATATTTTAACTTCATGTCTTTAATGGTTTGCGCTAGTTTTTCTGGTTCATTTGCTTCAGGGGCATTGGGACGACCATGAGCAACATCGCAGAAGGGGCAGCGACGAGTACAGATAGCACCTAAGATCATAAAGGTGGCTGTACCGTGGTTAAAACATTCGGCAAGGTTGGGACATGAAGCTTCTTCACAAACTGAATGCAGGTCATTTTTACGCATCGCAGCTTTGATCTCTTGAATACGCTTGCTGTCTGAAGGCAGTTTAATCTTCATCCATTCAGGTTTGCGTAGTACTTCTGCTTTTTCAACAGGTAGAGTTTTGGTTGGGATCAATGCCATTTTATCGGCGTCACGATACTTAACACCTTGTTCCATTTGAATTGGTTTGCTCATATCTTCCTACTTATCAATGCTGGTCGGCTTTCGTTGCCTGTAAAGGCGCTTGCGTCCTGCTGATAAAAAATTATCGGCTTTCAGTTGTTATCTCAACCTGACGGTAGCCAAGTTGGTGAGTAATCTTTTGTATAAGAATGGTTTCAACGGCTGAAACAGAGTCTGGGCCGTCAACGTCTTTCACTTGAACCATTTCCATCCCGGCATAACCACAAGGGTTGATACGTAAAAATGGTGCTAAGTCCATATTGACATTTAAGGCTAAGCCATGGAATGAGCAGCCTTTTCGAATTCGTAACCCGAGAGAACATATTTTTCGCTGTTGTACATAAACACCGGGTGCATCGCTTCTTGCGGCTGATGTAATACCAAATTCTTTTAGTGTTTCAATGACGATATTTTCAATGTGGGTGACGAGTTCACGAACCCCTATGTTTTTACGACGTAGGTTTATCATAAAATAAGCGACAATTTGACCAGGGCCGTGATAAGTCACCTGTCCACCACGGTCACTTTGTATGACTGGAATATCGCCAGTGTTGAGAAGGTGTTCGGTTTTACCTGCCTGTCCTTGGGTAAAAACAGGGTTATGTTCAACCAGCCAAACTTCATCAATACTTTGATCATTACGCTCATCTGTGAAGGTATGCATGGCTTGCCAAACTGGGGAGTAATCTTGGCGACCAAGTTGTCGTATCACTACCTGTTCAGGGCTTGCGGGTGATAAAGCCAAGTCAGATGTTTGAAGTGATTCGCTGTGCATATCTATCGTCCTTAAATGAGAGTGCCGATCCATTGCTAGCTAATGCTGTACTGCTAGTTAATACCAATGCCAGCCATTGTTAACTCGCATTGGTATAAGAGATGTTTACCACTAAGCGTGTTCGGCGGGTAGTATAAACTTCTTTTAGCTGACTAACTACTTGCTCGTAGTAGGGGTATCACCTTATAAATCGTATTCAGGTCAAATGATAACGTGATTACAGAACCATACGAACGATTTCAATGTCACCTAATTCTTTGTATAAGGTTTCTACTTGTTCAATTGAGGTGGCAGTAATCGTAATTGATACCGAATGGTATGTGCCTTTACCACTTGGTTTTACCGTTGGGCTGTAATCGCCAGGGGCATGTTTTTGAATCACGCTGACAACAAGATCCGGTAATTCAGGTTTAGCATAACCCATGACTTTGTAAGTCAGTTGACAAGGAAATTCGAGTAAATCTTTTAATTTTGGCTGCTCTTGCATACCGGACTCCTGAGAGGAAAAGGTGCGATAAAGCGTGAATATTAAAGCGAAGCTTGAAGGATCTCAACTTTATCTGTTCTAAAATAACCAGAATATCGGATCGCGAGAAGCCATGCGTTGTGCTATTTGAATGCCTAATATCGTTAAATCAATAAGGTAGAATGATATTTGGTTGTACACGCTTACTGTGTCGTTCGGGTTTTGTAAAAAACTAAAAGCCGCCTAAGCGACTTTTAGTGGATAATTTCGATGGTTCATTACTATTGTGGAAAGCGGTAATTAGAACCAGCTTTGGAATAGTAATACGATGTAGTCGATTAAACGGCTAAATATGCCACCTTCTTTCACATCTTCTTGTGCAACTAATGGGTATTGAGCTACGTCTTTACCATTCAGTTGATAGAATAACTTACCGACTACTTGGCCTTTTGCGATTGGAGCTTTAAGTTCTTTGTCTAGAACAAAACTTGCCGCTAGGTTTTTCGCTTGACCACGAGGAAGAGTGACAAAAGTATCTTCATTTACGCCAAGCGAAATTTCGCTCTTATCACCCATCCAGATTTTTTCTTTAACAAACTCTTCGCCAGCTTTGTGTGGTGAAACGGTTTCAAAGAAACGGAAGCCAAATTGTAGAAGCTTTTTGCTTTCAGCTTTACGAGCATTTTCACTCTTAGTTCCCATAACAACTGAAACTAAACGCATATCACCTTCGGTAGCTGACGTGACTAGGTTATAGCCCGCACCACTTGTATGACCGGTTTTAATGCCGTCAACATTCATGCTTTTATCCCACAATAAACCATTACGATTGTATTGAGTGATTCCGTTGTAAGTGAATGATTTTTGAGAGTAAATCTTATATTCTTCAGGCACGTCACGGATCAGCGCAGCACCTAAAATAGCAAGATCGTGTGCAGTAGAGTAGTGCTCATCATTATCTAAGCCATGAACATTTACGAAGTGTGAATTCTTCATGCCAATTTTTGCAGCCCATTGGTTCATGAGATCAACGAAAGAGTCCTCAGAACCTGCAATGTGTTCAGCCATCGCAACACAAGCATCGTTTCCAGAATCAACAATGATGCCTTGGTTTAACAGGTCAACAGAAACGGTTTTGCCCACTTCAATGAACATTTTTGAAGAATCAGGGAAGTTTTTTGCCCAAGCGTTTTCACTCACCACAACTTCATCAGAACGTGAAATACCGCCCGATTTTATTTCTTGACCAATAACATAGCTGGTAAGCATTTTTGTCAAGCTAGCAGGGTGGCGGCGCTCATCCATATTTTGTTCAGCTAAAATTTTTCCTGAATGGTAATCCATTAGGACGTAGCTTTGCGCTGCAATGTCAGGTGCATTCGGAACCACAATTGGATCTTCTGCAGAAGCATTCATTGAAACCAAAGATGCAGAGAGTGCTAATGATGGAATTAGCAATGAGGTTAGATATTTAGCTGTATTTTTCATGTGATAAATGCAATCAAAGTTAAAGGTGAACTTAATGCTTCGTATTCTATCAGAATCCATCTGGTAAAACAGATATGGATTGAAACAATATGAAAATGAAAACCGTTTGTCTGAAATGCGATAAACGGCAGTGGTGTCTTTGGGTTATTTACGCGTTTTATGTTTCATAAAGGCTGATGGATAACCGTTTTGTTGAAGTTTGTTTAATACACTATTGGCCGTAGCTTGTTCTTTCCACGGACCCAGCATAATTCTATTTACCCCATTTTGCGCTTCAATATTGTAGCTAGAGGAATAAGTTTGACTCAGTTTTATCGCTAAAGTTCGCGCTTTTTCTGGATCAGTGACGGCTGCGACTTGAATGAGGTATTCTTCTTTAGAATAGGCAAGATCAAGCTTTGTTGGTGGAACGTTGATGTACTCAATTTTTACTGGTGCTGTGCCATTTTGATAAACGCCAATTTTGTAAGCTGCGGCATAACTTAAGTCGATGATTCTTCCATCATGAAAAGGCCCGCGATCATTAACACGGACAATGACTGTTTTACCATTGGCTGTATTGGTTACTTTGACATAACTTGGGATCGGTAAGGTTTTATGTGCCGCAGACATGGAATACATATCATAGACTTCACCGTTTGAAGTTAGATGGCCATGAAACTTTTTACCATACCAAGAGGCGTAACCTGTTTGAGTAAAGCCTGTAGGATCTTTAACGATTTTATAATCTTTGCCACGTAGCGTGTAATCACGATTACCACTTCGGCTGAATGGTTCATATCTAGGGTGCGCATCTTCAATATTCACGACTGACATTGGATCTTTTGGTGCAACATCATCGGTGAGTTTGTAGCGATCATCTGAAGATGATGATGAACACCCTACAAGTAACGTAAAAGTCAGCCAGAGGCCGTAATGGTAACGGTTTTTCATTCGTTTAATTCGCCTTCGAAAGCATTTTTCTGTGAGTATGAATGGACATTAACATGCCAAAGCCAGCTAATAGGGTCATCATGGATGTACCACCGTAGCTAATTAATGGTAGAGGGACGCCTACTACCGGTAAAATACCACTTACCATTCCCATATTTACAAATACATATACAAAGAAACTGAGTACGGCACTGCCACCTACCATGCGACCAAATGCGGTCTGAGCCTGTGTTGAAAGGTATAAGCCACGAGCGATGATGAATAAGTAAACCGACAGCAATAATGTCACGCCGATAATACCCCATTCTTCAGCAATCACTGCAAAGATAAAGTCAGTATGTCTTTCTGGGACAAATTCTAGTTGAGATTGAGTGCCGTGTAACCAACCTTTACCAGTAAGACCACCTGAACCAATGGCAATTTTACTTTGGATGATGTGATAGCCAGCGCCTAGTGGGTCGGACTCCGGATCAAATAAGGTGCGGACACGAACTTTTTGATATTCGTGCATTAAGAAGAACCATAAGATAGGGACAAAAGCCCCAACCGCAAGTACGGCTGCCGAGATGATTTTCCAGCTTATTCCAGCAAGAAAAATAACAAAAACACCCGAGGCTGCAATCAGTATTGATGTGCCTAAATCCGGTTGTTTTGCAATCAAAATGGTCGGTAAGCAGACAAGTATCAATGATACCGCTAAGGTTCGTATCGTTGGGGGTAATGGTTTATTACCAATATATCGCGCCACCATCAGTGGTACAGCTAATTTTAATAGTTCTGAAGGCTGAAAACGCACGATACCAAGATCGAGCCATCGTTGTGCACCTTTAGACGTTTCACCAAAGAATAAAACACCTAACAGTAACAATACACCAATGATGTAAAGGGCAGGAGCGAGCGCTTCTAATGAGCGAGGTTTGATTTGTGCAACGGTAACCATTACGCCCAAAGAGAGCAGCATGCGCATGGCTTGTCTATCCATCATTTCATAGCTTTGGCCACTGGCACTGTACATGATAACTAAACCAATCATCATGAGTAAGATGATGCCAAGCAATAAAGGTAAATCGATGTGTAACCGTTCAAAAAAAGATCGATTCTGTCCAGTCGCAGGATCCATTTTCATGCTATTTGTTATCCTCTTGGGCATCTGTCTCTTCAGGAGGCAAAATGACGTGGTCAAATATCTTACGGGCAATAGGACCACCGACACCGGAACCACCGCCGGCATTTTCAAGTACCATGGCTACGATAACTTTAGGATCTTTTAACGGTGCAAAGCCCATCAGTAACGCATGGTCACGAAGGTGTTCTGCAACTTCGCTAGCTTCGTATTTTTCACCTTCTTTCAAGCCATATACCTGAGCTGTACCCGATTTTACAGCAGCTTGATATTTCGCGCCATAAAACGAGCGACGAGCTGTACCTCGTGAGCCTGTGGCAACTAAGTGCATGCCTTCTTCTGCTAATTCCCATGAAGAATCTTTAACCCCTTGGATACTTGGGTATGTTTTAATTGGGCTAAGCACTGGTTTTGGGTTCGCGACGGTTTTGTCCATGGTGGCTCTCAGTAAATGAGGAGCTCGTACTTTTCCGTGAGAAACCAAAACAGATAATGCTTTTGCAATTTGCATCGGCGTTGCTGTCCAGTAACCTTGGCCTATGCCAACCGGAATAGTGTCACCTTGATACCAAGGGGTTCTATGGCGAGATTGTTTCCATTCACGAGTTGGCATGTTTGCGCTGCTTTCTTCAAAAATATCAATCCCTGTTAATTCGCCAAAACCAAATTTATTCATCCAAGTTGATAAGCGATCAATACCTAAATCAAAAGCGACTTGATAAAAGAAGGTATCAACTGATTCTTCAATCGCTTTTTTCACATCAACAACACCATGACCCCAACGGCTCCAATCTCGGTAGCCTTTGTGGTTACGAGCGTGCGGAATATACCAGATGCCCGGATCATTTCGAGTTGTCTTGGCTGTGATTACGCCTTCAGTCAATGCTGAAACCGCAATAAACGGTTTGACTGTGGATGCTGGTGGGTAAATACCAAGGGTTGCTCGGTTTACCAACGGTCGATTAGGGTCATTTAATAATGCGCTGTATTCTTTACTGCTGATCCCATGAACAAACGAGTTGGGGTCATAGCTTGGGCTAGATACCATCGCTAACACACCATTGTCTTTTGGATCGAGAATAATAATGGAGCCACGACGTTTATCCATTAAGCTGTAGGCGTATTGTTGCAGGTCGATATCAAGATTTAATACTAAGTCTTTACCTGGGATCGGTGGTACGTATTTTAATGTTCGAATAATGCGACCACGACTGTTCACTTCTACTTCTTGGTAGCCAGAAGTGCCATGTAAGACATCTTCGTAGTAACGTTCAATACCAAGTTTGCCGATGTTACGCGTAGCTTGATAATTTGAGACCTTATCTTCTTCGGTTAAACGTTTTATATCTTTATCGTTAATACGAGAAACGTAACCAATTACATGCGTTAAGATAGAGCCGTATGGGTAGTAACGTTTTAGCGCGGCTGATACTTCAACCCCTGGAAATTTATATTGATTAACGGCGAATTTAGCGACTTGCTCATTGGTCAGCTGAGCCATGAGTGGAACAGGCTTATAGTGACGAATTTGTCGACGCTCTTTTTGAAAAGTTTGAACTTGCTCATCGGTGATAGGCAAGATTTTACGTAATTCATTGATGGTCTTTTCGACGTCATCTACTTTTTCAGGAGTGATTTCCAAGCTGTAGACAGGGCGGTTTGAAGCCAATATTTTGCCATTGCGATCGTAGATTAAACCGCGATTAGGTGCAATCGGAACAACTTTAATTCGGTTGTCATTAGATCGAGTTTGATAATCTTGGTATTGATCGACTTGGATGTAATATAAGTTGGCGAGTAAAATCCCGACCAAAATAATGATACCGATAAACGCAACAATAGAGCGTCGTGCAAATAGCCTAGCTTCTGCATTGTAATCGCGTATTTGAGTGCGTCTACGTTTCATTCTTACTATTCTCGGTGGTATGGATGATTGGTCGTAACACTCCAAGCTCGGTATAAGCTTTCTGCCATGATGACCCTTACCATTGGGTGTGGCAATGTGAGTGGCGATAATGACCAGCTTTGATCTGCCGCCGCTTTACAAGCAGGAGCAAGACCTTCTGGGCCACCAATAAGAATGGACACATCTCTACCGTCCAATTTCCAAGCATCGAGTTGTGATGCTAATTGCTCGGTATCCCAACGTTTACCCGGAATATCCAATGTTATAATACGGTTGCCTTTTGGTACAGCAGCAAGCATGGCTTCGCCTTCTTTTTGCAAGATTCTTACAATGTCGGCATTTTTTCCGCGCTTTCCTGCTGGAATTTCGACTAAATCAAAAGGCATATCGCTTGGGAAGCGACGCTGGTATTCGTGAAAACCGGCTTCTACCCATTTAGGCATTTTCGTTCCCACGGCGATAAGTTGAATTTTCACACTAGATGCTCCGAGTGAAGAGGGATTACCCCCACAGTTTCTCTAATTGGTATAACTCACGCTGTGCTGCTTGCATGATGTGTACCATGACCGAACCCATATCAACCACAACCCATTCACCGTCATCTTCACCGTCCATACCTAATGGTTCAAGGCCAGCAATTTTAGCTTCTTTAGCAACGTTATCTGCAATAGATGCAACATGGCGTTTTGATGTACCAGTGCAGACAATCATGAAATCGGTAATGCTAGATTTTCCCGTTACATCAAGTGTGGTGATGTTTTCTGCCTTCATGTCATCGGCTTTATCAGCTAGAAAGTCTTTTAACTCGTTTAGTTGCAAGGTAGTGCCTCTTTGATATTTATATTTGTTTCCCTTACTTTAAGTGGAAACATTGGTTTGTAAAAGTCGCGGATTATAACATGGAATTCAGGCGTATTTTGACTGCTTTCTATGTGTGGTTTATCTGGTGGTGATATGCTATCCAATCAGTGTGTTGAAATGTGGGTGATTATTATTTGGAATACGTGCACTTGGTTGACATATCTCTATTGATATTTGGCTAAGTTGAGGCCAAGGGTCTTGATCAAACGTTGTTTTTACCGACAATTCAAGTTGAGTCAGTGAATGAATTTGCCGCTGTATATGGTGTGCATTTAACCTTTGCAAGCAAGCGGTATACATTGGGCGTTTATTTTGCCAGATGCGATATTGGTCAAAAATTTTACCCATGTGAACCTTTTGATCGAAGCTTTGTTTCATCTCTAGTAGTAAGAATAGCTCTTTTTGCAGGGTTCTGAGTAGGATGATCGCTTCTTGTCCCTCGGCATGTAATTGGCGCAAAATGCGTTGAGCACGTTTGGCTTGGCCTGCAAGTAGCGCATCGGTCCATTGAAAAGGTGTGAAATGGTTGTGTCTGCTTAAGGCTGCTTCAACCCTTGGTAGGGTTAGTTTACCGTCAGGATAAATGAGCGCTAACTTTTCAAGGCTTTGAGCTAGAGCTAACAAATTACCTTCGTGCCATTGGGCTAGCATTTGAATCGCTTCTGCATCCGGCACCAGTTTTAATTTACGACAACGTAATTGAACAAATTGCGGTAATTGACGAAGCTCTGGGCTATTACAGCTGACTAATACCCCATTGGTATGCAGTGCTTTAAACCATTTGGTATTTTCTTGCGCGCGCGATAAAGCCTTGTTACTTACCACTACAAGTAAAATATCTGGGTTTAACATGCCAGATAATGTGATTAACTCTTTTGCTGCAGCGGCACTTAGTCCGGCTTCTGGGATTTCAAGCTCAATAACTTGTTGATTTGAAAAGAGGCTCAATGCTTGGCAGCAATCAAAGACATCATTCCAATCTAATTGCTTGTCTAAAACAAAGCGCTGCTTTTCGAAAAAACCAACACTTTTGGCGTGCTTATTGATTAAGTCTCGACTTTCTTGAAGCAGGAGCGGCTCGTTACCCATCACTAAATAGATGGGGTATTGTTTCCGCTCTAAATGCTCAGCTAGTTTGTCTGCAAAAATTCGCATTATTCAGATTGATTCTCGTTTGAATCAGCTTGAATCTGTGATGGTTCAGCTGCGTCAGTAATTTCAGTGGTGCTGGTGGTTTGTTTTACACCATCATCAATTATATCGACGTGTTCGGCATCTGGATCAGCATTAGTACTGGTAGGGAAGTCTTGTTGCGTATCCCCATCACCTGACGGCACGACAACTAATTGAGCTTTAAGTCGAGCCATTTGGCGAATAATCTGCTCGGCAGCTTGTTCCCGCATTTCATCTAAGATTAAATCTTTTTCAACTGACTTTGCCAAAGCCGCTAATGGGTTATCTAAGTAACTGCGCGTTACATTGACCTGAAATGTTTTACTGTCATAGCCTGGTACTAAGACCCGGTAGTTTACTTTATAGGCTAGTTCATATTCTGCTGCTCGGGCATTCTGGTATAAAGATAAAGTGCGAGTACTATCCGCTTCACTAATCAAGTGTAAATTTGAAATGTCTGCACCTGGTGAGACTACGTCGATTCCATTGAGGCGTAATTGCTTTTTCACTTCGCGGGTTAACTGGTTATAAGAGTCAAAACTGGTGACTGAAACATTGGATACGTCGTCTGGTAATAAGTAATTCCCACGTAAATGGAAACCACATGCGGTGGTCATCATTGCTAAGCTGGCGATAATGAAAATACGGATATGAGTATTCGAAAACAAACGTGCCACCAAGTGATACCTCTATGGATAGGGGATGAAATTTATCTTATGGGCTCTTATACAATAAAAAGCCCATAAGATAAACGTAAGCAGAAATTCTCCCGCTTACGTTTTCGTTGTTATCGTATTGCGATTAGCTTGCTACGATATTCAAGAGTTTACCCGGAACGTAAATCACTTTACGAACGGTTAAGCCATCAGTGAATTTAGTGACGTTTTCGTCATTCAAACCAATTGCTTCAATGTCTTCTTTGCTGATGTCTGCCGGTACAGTCAATTTCGCGCGAAGTTTACCGTTGACTTGAACGATGATCAGTTTTTCATCTTCAACTAGGGCTTTTTCGTCGAATGTTGGCCATTCGCAGTTATCGACATCTGATTCACCTAATGCGTTCCACAATTCATGACAAATATGTGGCGTCATTGGGTAAAGCATACGAACCACCGCTTTTAATGCCTCATCAAGAATCGCGCGATCTTGTGCGTTCTCTTGCGGTGCTTTACCGAGTTTGTTCATCAATTCCATAATAGCAGCAATGGCGGTGTTGAAGGTTTGACGACGACCAACATCATCACTGACTTTTGCGATGGTTTTATGAACATCACGGCGAAGAGCTTTTTGATCAGAGCTCAACGCAGAAACATTGAGGGCTTCAACATTGCCTTTTTCAGTGTGCTCACCGACTAATTTCCATACACGACGAAGGAAGCGGTTGGCCCCTTCAACGCCAGACTCTTGCCATTCCAATGTCATATCTGCAGGAGAGGCAAACATCATGAATAGGCGTACGGTATCAGCGCCGTATTTGTCGACCATTTCTTGTGGATCGATACCGTTGTTTTTCGACTTCGACATTTTGATCATGCCTGAGTGTTCAACGTTACGACCTTGGTTATCTACAGCTTTCTCGATGCGACCTTTGCCATCGCGTTCAACTGTGACGTCAGTTGGTGCGATCCATTCCTTCGTGCCTTTCTCATTGGTGTGATAGAAAGCGTCGGCTAATACCATGCCTTGACAAAGTAGTTGCTTGAATGGTTCATCCGATGTGACATACCCAGCATCACGCAATAGTTTGTGGAAGAAGCGTGAGTACAGTAGGTGCATACACGCATGCTCGATACCACCCACATATTGATCGACAGGCAGCCAGTAGTTGGCTTTCTCTGGATCGAGAATATCGTCAGCTTGTGGTGAGCAGTAACGAGCGTAATACCATGATGATTCCATAAAGGTATCAAAGGTATCGGTCTCACGCAGTGCGTGTTCACCGTTGAATGTGGTTTCTGCCCATGCTTTGTCGGCTTTGATTGGGCTGGTTACGCCATCCATGACCACATCTTCCGGCAAAATAACAGGAAGTTGATCGGCTGGCACTGGGTGAACTTGACCATCATCAGTGGTCACCATTGGAATTGGCGCACCCCAGTAACGTTGGCGTGATACGCCCCAGTCACGTAGACGGAAGTTAACGGTTTTCTTGCCTTTACCTTTGCTTTCTAGCTTGGCTGCAATGGCATCAAATGCTGCACTGAATTCAAGACCATCAAACTCGCCCGAATTAAACAGTGCACCTTTTTCAGTGTACGCCGCTTCAGAAACGTCTGGCTGGTTGCCTTCTGCGTCTAAAATAACCGCTTCAATATCTAGGCCGTATTTTGTCGCAAATTCAAAGTCACGTTGATCGTGAGAAGGCACCGCCATAACTGCGCCAGTACCGTAATCCATTAATACAAAGTTGGCGACATAAATTGGCACTTCACGGCCATTGAGAGGGTGGATAGCTTTTAAGCCAGTATCCATGCCTTTCTTTTCCATAGTTGCTAGTTCAGCTTCAGCAACTTTGGTGTTTTTACATTCTTCGCAGAATGCGGCTAATTCAGGATTGTTTGCTGAGGCTTGCGCGGCTAATGGGTGACCAGCTGCAATACCAACATAAGTGACACCCATTAGTGTGTCTGGACGGGTGGTATAGACTTCTAAGTCAGATTGA
Organism: Vibrio rumoiensis 1S-45; assembly: GCF_000286955.2. Lineage (GTDB taxonomy): Bacteria > Pseudomonadota > Gammaproteobacteria > Enterobacterales > Vibrionaceae > Vibrio > Vibrio rumoiensis_A. The sequence goes on along the minus strand of NZ_AJYK02000048.1, from coordinate 10,471 downwards.
CCTTCAACCTTGAATGACAACTCAACACCTTCAGAGCGGCCAATCCAGTTGCGTTGCATGGTTTTCACCATGTCAGGCCAACCATCTAGGTTATCCAGATCGTCTAATAGCTCTTGCGCGTATTCAGTGATCTTAATAAACCATTGTGGGATTTCTTTTTGTTCAACCGGAGTATCACAACGCCAGCAACAGCCGTCTTCTACTTGCTCATTAGCAAGTACCGTCATGTCATTTGGACACCAGTTTACAGAAGAGGTTTTCTTGTAAACTAAGCCTTTCTCGTAAAGCTTAGTGAAGAATTCTTGTTCCCAGCGATAGTATTCAGGCGTACAAGTGGCGAATTCACGTTTCCAGTCGTAACCAAAACCTAATAGTTTAAGTTGGTTCTTCATGTACTCAATGTTTTCGTAAGTCCAAGGCGCAGGCGCTGTTTTATTTTTAACAGCAGCATTTTCTGCAGGCAGGCCAAACGCATCCCAACCGATAGGTTGCATCACGTTTTTACCTTGCAAACGTTGATAGCGAGAAACCACATCACCGATCGTATAGTTACGAACATGGCCCATGTGCAGTCGGCCACTAGGGTATGGGAACATAGAAAGACAGTAGAATTTTTCTTTGCTTGCGTCTTCTGTGACTTCAAATGTTTTACTGTTATCCCAGTATTCTTGAACTTTTTGTTCAATATCTTGCGGGTGATATTGCTCTGCTAATTTCACGTTATGCCCTTGCATCGATGATATCCGGTTATCGTAGATTTGTGAGATCGGTAAAATCCGATAATACTTGATCAGCATAGAATACCTTAAAGGGGTCACGCTCAACAATAGCCAATGTTATAATATACCCAAGTGACTCTATTCAGAAAAAGGAGATACCTATGACAAAGCGTAATCAAGATTATAAGCAAGTGCTAAATCAAGTTATTGAAAGCTTGAAACATACTCCAGAAGAGCTGAATAAATCGTTAGAAACACCGAGCAAAATGGTCGATGCTGCCAAAGACATGACGAAGGACGAATTTGCACTGATTTCGGAATATGTAAAATCGGATCTGAAAGAGTTTTCAGACAATTACCAATCAAGTAAAGAATCGTATCCCGACGATCCTTTTTATCGAATGGTTTCAGAAACTATCTGGCAAGGTTTACTTGATATTACCGATAAAACACAAATAGAGTGGTTTGAAGTTTTTCAAGATATTGAACATAAAGGTTTGTATGAAGTTGGTGATGTTATTGGTCTGGGCGCACTGATCTGTGAAAAATGTGGTCACAGGCAAGAATTTACCCACCCTAGTGAAATCACTCCATGTTTACAATGCGGAAATCACGCCTTTACTCGAGTGCCTTTAAAGCCATAAAGTGCGTTATTAATCTTGTTTCACCTCACCCCCTTACAGACTTTTTGAAAGGGGGCATTTCATATTTTTAATGGCTGTGACGTTTTAGCCAAATCCCACCTAAACCTAATAAACTCCATAGGTACAGTAACCACGAACCTAGCGTTCTATAAGGTGTGTTACCTGTAGTGGATTCCACATCGACTCTTAGCACTTCGGTTTGAAACTGAGGAACCTGCTTGATGATCTTACCTTTGTAATCGGTCACGGCAGTAACACCATTATTGGTCGCTCGAATTAGAGGTTTCCCGAGTTCGAGTGCACGCATACGGGCTATTTCCATATGTTGCAACGGACCAATGGAGTGACCAAACCAGGCGTCATTGGACAAGGTCAAAATAAAGTCGGTATCTTTCGTAACATTTTGACGAACTTGTTCGCTGAAAATAATTTCATAACAGAGTGCAGCTAATAGATGGCGGCCATGTGCAATTAAATTGGGTTGAATGAAGTCGCCACGTTGAAATGATGACATCGGCAAATTAAAGAACGGCGCGATAGGTCGTAATAAGTCACCAAAAGGCACAAATTCACCAAACGGTAGGAGGTGATGTTTACTGTAGCGAATTTCAGAATCGTAATCGTAAGGATCGGCATTATTATCACCAAGTGTTAACACGCTATTGTAATAACGTCCCATCGAGTCTTGTGAAATAACGCCAGTGATTAAAGCAGTACTGTTTTGGCGTGCGGCAGTATCAAGATTTCTCAGAAATGCTGGTAGTTCTTGTTCTATTGCTGGAATGGCAGCTTCAGGCCAAATGACAATATCGGCATCCCAATTGGCACGGCTTAGATCGGTATACTTCATTAAGGTTGGCCAGCGATGGCTCGGTAACCATTTCTTCTTCTGATCAATATTACCTTGGATCAAAGCAAATGAGGTTTTACTGTCAGGATTCGGTTTAACCCATAGCACTTGATTTAAACCGTAGCTTAGAGCGAATACCGTGACCGGGATGGCCATATATTGCCATTTACGAGTAAAGACAAGATAAGCCAAACTGCCGGCAATAAGCCAGAGTGATAAAGTAATGGCTTCCACTCCGGAGACAGGGGCAAAACCATTCAGTGGGCTATCTATTTGGCTGTAGCCTAACCATAACCAAGGAAAGCCAGTCATAACCCAACCACGTAACCATTCGGTTAGTAACCAGATAATTGGTGCAGCAATCAGTAAGCGACGACGATTCGCTTGCGGGAAAAATCGATTTAATACCCCACCAAAAATAGCAGGATAAATGGATAAATAAGCAACTAAAAATGTCATCAAAGTGACACTGGCTATTTTTGGCATGCCACCAAAAGTATCAATACTGACATGAACCCAGTTGATACCAGTGCCAAATTGTCCAATACCCCACGCAAAAGCAATCCAAAAACCAGCTTTAGCGGATTGCTTGTGTAAGAGGAGTAAAAGAATAAATGGGCTTAAAATGGCAACAGGCCAATAAGAGAAAGGAGCAAAAGCGAGCGTTGTGGTTGCGCCAACAAAAGCGGCCAATAAAGGCCGCCCCATGCGCGAAATCCAATGTTTATTCATAAGCTAAAATGGCTTCACTGGCTAATTATCTTGAGTTTCAGGCTCAAGGTTGGTTTCCGAATTGTTTGGTATGGTAACTTGTAATTGAATCACTTTTCGGTTGTCTGAAGCGGTCACTTTAAAAACATAACCTTCCAACTCAACCACTTCACCACGTTCAGGTAAATGACCAAATGCAAGTGTGACTAACCCACCCACCGTATCGACTTCTTCGTCACTGTATTTTGTGTTGAAGGTATCATTGAAATCGTCGATGTCAGTTAACGCTTTCACTGAAAACGTATGCTTACTTAATTGGCGAATGTCAGCAGATTCTTCATCATCGAATTCGTCTTCAATTTCGCCAACAATCTCTTCAAGGATATCTTCAATGGTGACTAAGCCAGATACGCTTCCAAACTCATCAACAACGACGGCCATGTGGTAGCGCTCTTCACGGAATTCTTTTAAAAGTCGATCAACCCGCTTACTTTCGGGGACAACGACTGCCGGGCGAACCACTTCGCTTAATGTGAATGCAGTACTGTCTGCCACTAGGTAGCGTAATAAATCTTTGGCAAGTAAAATGCCTTCGATATGATCTTTATCTTCATTAATCACTGGGTAACGTGAGTGCGTTGCATCAATGATTAAGGTTGCAAGAGAATCTAGGTCGTAATCACGGTTGATGGTGACCATTTGTGAGCGCGGGATCATGATGTCACGTACTCGCATCTCAGAGATTTCCATCACTCCTTCGAGCATATCTCGTGTATCAGGGTCAATGAGATCATTTTCTTCTGAATCACGGAATACTTCGACTAACTCTTGGCGATCTTTAGGATCGGCTTGGAATATATGAGCTAAGCGTTCGAAGAAGGACTTTCTACTGGGACCTTCAGATTTATCGTTGCCTTCCGAATGGGAAGGTGAGTTACTGTCGTTCATGTTTACTCTTTTGTCGTTACTACCAAAAACGGATAGCGCGTTATAAAAAGCAGAATCAATATTCTGGTTCTACCTTTCGTTTATTCTTCTTATTTCTCAGAAATATAAGGGTCATCAAAACCGAGTTTTTGCATGATTTCGGTTTCTATGCCTTCCATCTCATCGGCTTCTTCGTCTTCAATATGATCATAACCTAGCAGATGAAGAGAGCCGTGTACAACCATATGTGCCCAGTGGGCATGTAATGGTTTACCTTGCTCTTTAGCTTCGGTTTCAACTACTTGTTTACAAATTACCAAGTCGCCAAGTAAGTCAATTTCAATACCCGGAGGTGCTTCAAAAGGAAAAGATAGCACGTTAGTTGGCTTATCTATACCTCGATAGTCACGGTTTAATTGTTGGCTTTCTTCTCGCTCAACAATCCGAATCGTTACTTCTGCTTGTGGCTGAAAAAGGGTAATGGCAGAGTCTAACCATTGTTGTAATTGCACTTCACTAGGAAGGCTGTCTGTATTTTCGACAGCGATTTGTAGGTCGAGTTCAATCGTCATAATCTGCCTAAATCACCTTATTCAGAATCTGTGTTGGGTTGTTCATGATGAACGGTGTTTGATTGAGCTTGTGACGCAGAAAACAAAGCGGCTGCTTGGGCTTCGCGCTGTTCTCTTTCTTTGCGGTGGCGTCTCTCAATGTCTTTTTTCTCTTTTAAATCTTGCGCTTCCCACTTCTCGTACGCATTGACAATACGTGCGACAACAGGATGACGTACCACATCGTCAGCAAGGAAGAAGTTAAAGCTGATTTCTTCCACACCAGAGAGCACTTCAATCGCATGGCGAAGCCCAGAACGAGCACCACGAGGCAAGTCAATCTGAGTCACATCACCGGTGATCACGGCACGAGAATTAAAACCAATACGCGTTAAAAACATTTTCATTTGTTCAACGGTGGTATTTTGGCTTTCATCTAAAATAATAAAGGCATCGTTTAAAGTTCGCCCACGCATATAGGCCAGTGGAGCCACTTCAATTACGTTGCGTTCAATTAACTTCTCAACACGCTCAAACCCAAGCATTTCAAATAATGCATCATATAAAGGGCGTAAGTATGGGTCGACTTTTTGGCTTAAATCACCTGGCAAGAATCCAAGTTTTTCACCGGCTTCTACTGCTGGGCGTGTCAAAAGGATGCGACGAATTTCTTGGCGCTCTAAGGCATCTACTGCCGCTGCGACCGCTAAATAGGTTTTACCTGTTCCTGCTGGTCCAATACCAAAGGTAATGTCGTGAGTCACCATGTTCACCAAGTATTGACCTTGATTTGGGGTTCTCGGTTTAATGACACCTTTTTTGGTTTTAATGAATACTTCTTTGCCGTATTCCATCGGCTGTTCTTGGTGTTGTTCAAGAATGCCCGATTCTTTTACCGCTAAATGAATATGCTCAGGATCTATATCCGGAATGACACCACGTACAGGAGCGGTCTCAACGTATAAATCTTTAATAATTTCAAGTGCAGCTGCCGTTGTATGAGGCTTGCCTGTAATGGTGAAAAATTGGCTACGGTGGTTAATTTCCACACCTAAACGGCGTTCAAGATGTTTGATGTTGTCATCAAAAGGACCACATAAACTTGAGAGTCTGTGGTTATCGGAAGGTTCTAAGTTGATTTCTAGCGTGACAATTTTATTACTCACTGTTCCCTCACAGATTAACGATTCTCACGCCTTGATAACGTAAGAATCGTCATAGTTAACTTATCTTATTTATTAAGATGGTGTTAAGGCGTGAAAGTAACAACCCCTAATTCATCTTCTTTACGTGTTTTTTTAATCATTTCTGCTGGAGAGACGACAGAACGTAGCCCCATTTCTGCTTCTGTGCGAATTAATTTACCGCGTAATGAGTTAGGCAGTACTTCAGTAATTTCTACATCCACAAATTGTCCAATTAAATCTGGTGAGCCTTCAAAGTTAACCACACGGCTATTTTCAGTGCGACCACTTAACTGCATTAGATCTTTCTTCGATGGACCTTCAACTAAGATGCGTTGTTCAGTGCCTAACATTAAGCGAGAGTATCGCATAGCTTGTGAGTTAATTTGTTGTTGAAGTTCATACAATCTTTCTTTCTTCTCAGACTCAGGTGTATCACATGGATAGTCAGCAGCAGGTGTACCTGGGCGAGGTGAGTAGATAAAGCTAAAGCTCATATCAAAATCAACATCTTTAATCAGCTTCATGGTGTCGGCGAAATCTTGTTTCGATTCGCCTGGGAAGCCAATGATAAAATCAGAGCTAATTTGAATGTCAGGACGCGCTTTACGTAGTTTACGAATGATTGATTTATATTCAATCGCGGTATGTGGGCGCTTCATCATGGTTAAGATGCGATCTGAACCACTTTGAACTGGCAAGTGTAAAAAGCTCACTAGCTCAGGGGTGTCTTCATATACTGCAATAATGTCGTCGGTAAATTCTAGCGGATGGCTGGTGGTAAAGCGTACGCGGTCGATACCATCGATAGAGGCGACTAACCGTAGAAGCTCAGCAAACGAGCAAATCTCACCATCATACATAGTGCCACGATAAGCATTAACGTTTTGACCTAACAGGTTAACTTCACGTACACCTTGTTCTGCTAATTGTGCAATTTCATAAAGTACATCATCGAGCGGGCGGCTGACTTCTTCACCACGCGTGTATGGCACGACGCAGAAAGTACAATATTTTGAACAACCTTCCATGATAGAGACAAACGCGGTTACGCCATCAGCTTTAGGCTCTGGAAGGTTATCGAACTTCTCGATTTCAGGGAATGAAATATCCATCACTGGGCCAGTTTTGGCTTGTGATTGCTTGATCATTTCAGGCAAACGGTGCAAGGTTTGAGGACCGAAGATGACATCAACAAAAGGCGCACGTTGACGAATGTGATCGCCTTCTTGAGTGGCAACACAACCACCAACACCAATGACAACGCCTTCTTTTTTGTCTTTTAATGTTTTCCAACGACCAAGTTGATGGAACACCTTTTCTTGGGCTTTTTCACGGATCGAACATGTATTAAGGAGTAGTACGTCTGCTTCCGCTGGATCTTCGGTTAGCTCGTATCCATTTGCGGCACCTAGTAAGTCGGCCATTTTTGATGAATCGTACTCATTCATCTGACAGCCCCAAGTTTTAATTAGCAGTTTCTTACTCATTTCACATTCGCTCGTATTAAATCAGTTTTGGGTTGAGCTTTTGCTCATCATATTAACTAGATTTTAGTTGGTAATTTCAACAAGGATCTAGCAAGCCGCGTATTGTACTGCTTTAAATCCTACCTGACTAGGTCTTAGCAGTAACAAAGCTTAGTCCTCTATTATAGACCTATTTTAATTAAGGTAATATTTGTTGATGAAGTTGAATAATTTGAACGTGATGGCTGAAAAGTAATATGAAAAGCGTAGAATACACACATTGCTTTTTAATGAGATAAAATATGTCGAAGTTTGATGTAGTCATCATCGGTGGTGGCATGGTGGGAGCGGCATTAGCCGTAGGGTTGGCCAAGCAGAAAAAAACAGTGGCGTTGATAGAGGGAAAAGCGCCGGAAGCTTTTGAACCATCACAACCTATGGATTTGCGAGTGTCGGCTATATCGAAAGCTTCGGTGGATTTATTGACTCAGCTTGGTGCATGGGATTCTATTGAATCAAAACGAGTTTGCCCATATCTAGGGCTGGAAACTTGGGAGAATCCCGAATGCCGAACGCGCTTCCATGCTCACGATTTAGGCTTAGATAAACTGGGCTATATGCTAGAAAACCGTTTAATGCAATTAGGGCTTTGGGAACAATTCTCGCAATACCCTAATTTAACCGTATTGTGCCCAGAAAGTTTGCAGCATATTGAATTTGGTCACGATTCGAATGTTGTTCACCTTGAGTCTGGCCATACGCTTGAAGCGAGTTGGGTGGTGGGCGCAGACGGAGCGAACTCTAAAGTCCGTCAACAAGCCAATATTGGTATTACCGCGTGGGATTATCGCCAGCGTTGTATGCTCATCAATGTGGAATTGCCACCTTTAGATAATGGCGCATTACGTGATACCACATGGCAGTGGTTTACTCCAACTGGGCCTCGTTCTTTTCTGCCTTTAGCGCCGTCGGCTACCGGAGATCAGCAAGGATCTTTGGTTTGGTACGACAGCCCTAAACGTATTAAACAGCTTCAAGGCATGTCGCCTGAAGCGCTACGTAGGGAAGTATTAGCGGCATTCCCAAGTGAACTTGGTGACATTAACGTTTTACAAGCAGGCTCCTTTCCTTTAACGCGCAGACATGCCCAAACCTATTTTTCCAACCGGTGCGTTGTAATCGGTGATGCGGCTCATACCATCAATCCATTGGCAGGGCAGGGAGTAAATCTTGGCTTTAAAGATGTCGCAACTTTACTAGATACCATTGCCGATAAAGGTTTAGATTCGCAGGCCGCATTTGTTGATTATCAAAAACAGCGTCGTCCAGATAACCTTTTAATGCAATCAGGAATGGATTTCTTTTATAAAACCTTCAGTAATGATATCGGTCCATTGAAATTAGTTCGTAACGTCGTTTTAAAAGCGGCAGAGCATTCTGGAGATATTAAGAAGAAAGTATTGAAGTATGCCCTCGGATTATAAAAAGCCAATTAAAACCATCGTCAGTTGGTCTTCAGGAAAGGATTCCACCTTAACGTTAATACGCTTAATGGCTGATCCTAATTATGACGTTATAGGTTTATTTACCACTTATGTCGATGATGAAGTGCCTTTTCAAGCCACACCACTTGCGGTTGTTCGCGCGCAAGCAAAACTGACGAATTTACCATTAATAGAAATAGCGCTACCAGAAGTGTTTCCGGATAATGCAGTTTATCAAAATACGATTATTGGCGGATTAAAAGACAGTGATTTACTTTTTGATGCTATCGCTTTTGGTGATTTATTTTGCAATGGCATCATGGAATATCGTCGAGGATTTCTAGAACCTGCTGGTTGGCAGTGTCTTTTCCCTTTAATGGGGCAAGACACTGCAACGCTTGCACAAGAAATTATTGATATTGGTATTCGCACAATGCTTGTGACGGTTGATACAACTCAGTTAGATGGCAAGTTTTGCGGTCGTTGGTATGACCTAACGCTACTAAATGAATTACCGCCATCTTGTGATTTATGTGGAGAAGATGGTGAGTTTCATACTCTCGTAATGTCAGCGCCATGCTTTAACGGTGAGTTGACAGTATCACTTGAACATATTGAGAGAAATGAGCGTTTTCACCATCAACGCTATCACCTAACCACTTAACTGGCCTTAGATATATGGTTTGCAGGCTATTAATTATCTTGAAACGCCACACAAACCGGTGCTGTCATAGCAATGCTTTGATTGGTTGTCATCAACTCACCGTTAATAACATTACGTCTAAAGCTCGTTAAGTTATGGCTATTTTGATTGGCGACCACAAGCCACTCACCACAAGGCGATATCGCAAAATCACGCGGAAAATCTCCACCGCAGTCAATAGCATTTAGATAATTTAAGTCACCAGTCAGATCATCGAATTTAAAATAGCTGATAATATTTTGTTTGCGGCCGGTTAGATAAACAAATTGATGATCAGGAGAAAGCTTGATTGCGCCCCCCGCTTGCCCGTTAAGCGTATTAGGGAACGCCGCTTGGCTACGGCTAATTTTCCATTCTCCATTATTTTTTTTCAAGGTCACCAATTGCTCTGAAATTTCACACAATACCAATGCGATGTCTTCATTGTGATTAAACACCATGTGGCGAGGACCACTTGACGGTGGCAATTGGATCGCTTGTCTATTATCTGTTGAAAAAAGTGCTTCAGTTGGACTGGATGGGTAGAACACCACTTTATCGTGTCCTAGATCTACGCTAACCAGTGTTTTGCTATGTTCAAGGATAAATGCCTGATGGGCATGGGAAGGGGTCTGTATTGCGTCTAAATTTTGGCTATCTATCGTTTGAATCTTATTCGTTATCATTAATGACTCATCGCATTCAAATATATCAATATGTCCGCTCCCATATTGCGCGGTTGTGATTAAACGATGCGTTTGATTGACCGAAACATAGCAAGGCGCATCCCCAGTAAGGTTTGAGCTTGATAAGACACGATGATTAGACAAAGAATATTGAGCGATTTGTGGGGATTGAGCTTCACTCACTTCAGATATGATGGTGATATTTTTACCCACAGCATCAAAATAAGAGGGATTAGTGAGTTCAATATCGGTAGGAACAAGACTGACGTGTCCATTCTGCGTATTGAGAATTGCTTGATACACCCCAGTCGATTCATTGTTTGGTGTATAACCACTTACAAGTAAAGAGATTGCGTCCACGTTAATCCTTTCATATTCAAATTAAGCCACACATTAATAATGCAATAAACAGGCTTGGAATGAAATTAAATGCGGCAAGTTATTGAGAGCGGGTTATCAAGAAAAGAAGTGCTTTGGCTATTCATACAAGTTACTTGGATATAGATACAACAAAGCCCACATAAAGTGGGCTTTGTTGTGAATCATGGTGCGGTCGGAGAGACT
>NZ_AJYK02000047.1 GCF_000286955.2 Vibrio rumoiensis 1S-45 | reverse complement strand
TTTATTCACTCCAGCAGGGCCTGTAATTAATGGTGCTTTAAATGGGGGTAAAGTGACTGTAGGGATTGCAGGTACAATAGATGGATTTTCTAGTCTGGGGAAAGGGGTTATTCAAGGAGAATTTATTAACACAATGATTCAAGAAGGAATGTCAAAATCTACACAGAAGCTGTTAGATGAAACAGTATCTAATACTAAAGCTGCAAAGATTAACTCAATTATAGGTTTAAGTGGGCTTTATAGTGAGGCAAATAAAGCAATACCAAAAGATCAAGATATGATAGAGGCTATAGTCGATGAATTTAAATAAACTTATATGGCCCAATCTTTGGCCGCACTTTTTAAAAA
>NZ_AJYK02000046.1:94-289 GCF_000286955.2 Vibrio rumoiensis 1S-45 | reverse complement strand
AACGCGCGTAAGCATATAGGTTAAGGTTGCTAGGTAGTGAGTTCCTAGTTTCTAGGTAAAGCATAAGACGGTCACTTCGGTGGCCGTTTTTTTCGATGTAATATTATGATGAGCTTTACCCAAAGAACTTGAGCGTGTATTCCGCACGGTAGAGAACTCATGGCACCCAGACCTGATTCCTTGAAGAGCAGGGTC
>NZ_AJYK02000046.1:0-84 GCF_000286955.2 Vibrio rumoiensis 1S-45 | reverse complement strand
ACGGTCACTTCGGTGGCCGTTTTTGTTGATGTAATATTATGATGCGCTTTACCCAAAGAACCTGAGCGTGTATTCCGCACGGTA
>NZ_AJYK02000045.1:17202-18325 GCF_000286955.2 Vibrio rumoiensis 1S-45 | reverse complement strand
TCGTATGCCGCCGAATTCGTTTGGTGTTGATTGGTCAAATATGAATAGTGGCGGTATTGAGGCGCAAGCAGATACTAATCAGGCTGTAGCACATGTGGATTCTGTGATGAAAGAGAATGCTACTTCGAAAGAAGCTATAGCCGATTATGTCGGAATAGGTGCCGGGCTGGGTAGTTGCGTAACATTCGTTGGATGTGGTGCAGGCCTAACGAATGCAGCTATTGCATTTAGTGATTTAGGTGAAGTGTTATCTCAGGGTATTTCGGTAAATCCTGTGGATAATGATCCAATCCAAAAAGGTGTGATCAGTATAATGCCGGACTTTGTTGGGAAGGAGCAAAATAAAAAATTAGCTTCAGATATTGTATTAGGGTTACCCACGGTTAAGTCGCTAATAGATATTAATAAATCAATATCCAAACCGGAAGCTATAATGGATTCCTTGAATAAATCTTTGGATATACTAAGTGTTGATATACTGCATGATACAATTAAATCAGATTTAAATGAGGTGGATAGTGAATGATATGAAATCTTTTTTTCTCGGTGGATTGAGAAAGCTTATAAGTTGGATTTTTATTATATTTCTAATTATTGGTTCGGTTTCACTGCTGTCAATATTAGATCGAGATAAAACAAGCATAGGGGTAATTATTGAAAAGTCTTGCGCGCCAGTAATTAAAGATAATGATAGATTATATATCGTAATAAAAAATAATCATAAGATTCTTAGCTTCAAAATGAAGCTGGATAGTCCAGATTGTAATTTATTTCTTGATGAAATTAATTTAAAAGAGAAGGTTAAGATTTTTTATAATGAAGGTTTATTAACTTCATCTTTGTATTACTTGGAGTTAAGTGATGGTAGGGTTATAAAAGGACGATATTATAATGAAAGTAACTAGCTTTCAAAAGAATCAAGTCAAAGAGCAGGGGGGTTGGAGGATCTAAATTGATGGCAGCAATGGTCATTTAATCGTGGCCCAAGGTGAAGACGGTCAAGGTCGTTATATTGTGCAAGATATGTCACAAATCCCATTAGATGGAGATGTAAAGCAATATATAGAAAACTTAGATTCAGGCTATGAATTTTATGAGTTGCAACCACAAAAAAATGCCATGG
>NZ_AJYK02000045.1:0-17192 GCF_000286955.2 Vibrio rumoiensis 1S-45 | reverse complement strand
TGGTTAGATTTTTGTTGTTTTTTATATCTCTTGTTATTTATGTGATTAGTATTTGTTTTTCAATTTGACACTATCGAGAATATGATTGGCTAACAGGTAAACGGCTAAATACAAATGGTCAATATGTGGTTTCCCATACGGTAGAGGGTAAGCAATATAATGTTACCTACATGCCATGTGCTACGGCAGAGTGTATAGCCAGTAATGCTAATATGAAGCATTCGGTTGATTATGAAAAAGCAACTGGAGCCAAAGCATTGAGTGATGTGTCGACGGTGGCTAGTGGTGTTATTTTATTCACTCCAGCAGGGCCTGTGATTAATGGTACTTTAAATGGGGGCAAAGTGGCTGTAGGGATTGCAGATTACATTGGTTTGGCTTCAGATATTGGTGTGACAGTTTTGAATGGTGACATTGTAAAGTCGACAATAAAAGAAGGCGGTAGTAGATTAAATCAAGTGGCTTTAAAAGAATTAGCAGGGGACGTAGCTTCAAGGAAAATTGATGCATTTATAGGGTTAAGTGGCCTATATGATAAAAGTATAGAGTCGATACCAAATGATGAAGCATTAACTGAGGTTTTATTAGATTATGAAATTAAATGAGTTTTGGCTATTTTGGCCTTGCAATTGGAATACTAGTGTTAAACTTTCAATACTTTTCTTCATGGTCTTATTTTTAATAATTATGAATTTGGTAAGTATTTTTTATTTTGAGAATTTAAACTTTTATTTTTTAATCGCACTACTATGCATTTTCTATGTGCACCGTTTTATTTATGACCAAGATTTGAAATTTTACCCAGGTACTTTGCATTATGATGTCGATAGTTTTGATAATCAAGTTATAAGGTTCGGAGTGTTTGTTATTTTCTTAGTGCTTTATGTTCTGTGTGCGGTCCTTTGAGATATAAAGCTGAGAAATTATAGGGTCAGTGGGCACATAATTGTTGATTATTATTCAAATTTAGAAAATCCATTTTCAATAAAAAAATAATCATAAATGATAGGGTTATATTGGATGAGTAATTTAGGATAAATGCTATCAACGGGAATAGAAGGAGTTAAACCAATAGAGCAAGATTTTATTCAAGGGCAGCTAATGGTGCCTTTAATTACTCCCTTTGTTTAAGGTAATGAAGGGCGAGCTATCGCTGTTAGTGAGGTGATTCTCGGGGTGAGCTCGTTACCTAAGTTATAGCCATCGAATCTTGGTGATAAATTAGATGCGATTAAAACCAGTACAGATATGATTGGTGCCTCAAATAACTTTGAAGAAGCAAGGAAGGGTTTTGTAAAATGATGAGTTACATCAAATGGTTGTTTTTTTGTTTATTGGCCGTATTTTATGCTTATAACTATTTTTCAGAGCTCGAGTATAGGGTTGTAGATGCAAAAGTGGTGAGAGCCTATTGTCAGCCAACATTGAAATCGGGGACATTATTAAAGCTTCGCTATGAATCAGAAGGACAGGTTTCAGGACTATCATTATTTCCATTGAAAATAACTTGTGAAAATCTATTAGAAAAAATAGAAAAAAACAATTTATTTCAGTTAAAGAATCTAAAGGTGGCTTAGGATTATGGGGGTATACAGGAATTCAAGTCAGTATAGATAATGGCAAAACGTTTTATGGTCAATAAATATTCAATGCGCTGTATGACTCTCGCTTACGAACAAGCACTAATTAATTAGTTATTGACATGAATATCACATACTTATATTAATTTTGTATTTAACTTGCTAGCCTAATTGTCAGAATACGCACGAAGGATATGTGATGAAAGAAAAGACGATTTCAATATTATTAATGAATGTGTTTTGCAGCTCTTTTGCCTGGGCAGAAACACCAAGTGCTTATGACTTGTGTTTATTAGACAAAATTAAAAAGCAAAAAGGCAACGAAACCATTGATAGCGTGCGAAATCAATGTCAGTTGGATGTGGTAACCGAAGGCTCAACCGTTCAAAACGCGACAGATGAAAGCTTAGCTGAACAAAGAGTGCAACTGGAACGTGAAACGGCGTTTGAACCTTATGTGATTACTGCTCATCGCTTGAACTACCTATTGCCGATTACTTATTCTGACAGTATTAATGAGGATGCCTATTCTGATACTGATTGGGGAGATGGTTTACGTAATGCCGAAGCTGAATTTCAAATTAGTTTTAAAGTCCCTTTAAATTACGGAGATTTAATGTTTGAAGGGGATGGGCTGTACTTTGGCATGACGCTTAAATCATTTTGGCAAGTTTACGCTCAAGAAATATCGCGTCCATTTCGTGAAACCAATTATCGACCGGAGTTGTTTTATATTACGCCAACAAGTTGGACGCCATTTGGTGGGCAAACTGCTTTTGGTTTTGGTGTAGAACATGAATCGAATGGTCAACGCCAAGTATTGTCTCGAAGTTGGAACCGGGTTTACGGTCAATTTCATTTTGCGAAAGATAATTTTGTGATGACACTCCAACCTTGGTGGCGAATACCTGAAGATGAAAAGGATTCTCCAACCGATCCTAGCGGTGATGACAATCCCGATATTGAAGATTTTATGGGGCATTTTGAACTTTCTAGCGCGTATCGATGGAATGATTTGGAATTCTCATTCTTAGGTCGAGAAAATTTTTCAACTCATAAAGGCTATGCAGAATTTGGTATGACTTTTCCAATCTTTGGTAAAATTCGAGGTTATGCAAAATACTCCTCGGGCTATGGCAGTAGTTTGATTGATTACAACCAAAATCAGCAAAGAATTGGCTTAGGTATTGCCATTACTGAATTATTATAATGTGACAAGCTTATTTTAGGATGAGACACCAAGTAGATAAAAGCTCGATCTCGTTGATTGAGCTTTAAATAAGCGCATCTAATACTAGAATCTGAATGTCATACCAATATTGGATTGAAATTGGTTCATCCAATCGGAATCAAATTGAATTCGGCAGTTTTGAGTGTCTTGCGTGTAGTAACATTGGGTGCTTGAATTGCTATCCACTACCGTGCCTAACCAGCGTAATTGCCCATTAATTGAAATGTGGTTGGTGATTTTATATTCCAGACCAGCAAAGCCACTTGCAGAAAAGCCGTATTTATTCTCGGCCCAACTGACATCAACGTAGGACCCACCTAAGCCAATGCCTACATAAGTGATGAAGCGTTCGTTGATGGGTAAATCAAGGCTACTTTGAATGTGTAAATATTTAATCGGAGAGCCAAATCCCAAGGTTTCTAATTGCGTGTTTTGTTGCGAATAAAATAAACCGATCCGACCCTTTTCGACAGGGGTTTCAATCGCAATCGCATAACTTTCACTGGCTTGCATATCATATTTGTTGCCGTTGTTATCTTTTACGCTCCCACCAACGGTATAACCAAGCATTGGCGTGATCATCACTTCTGCATTGGCTAGCGGGGGCACCGCCAATAATA
The DNA here is from genome assembly GCF_000286955.2 of Vibrio rumoiensis 1S-45. Classification (GTDB taxonomy): domain Bacteria; phylum Pseudomonadota; class Gammaproteobacteria; order Enterobacterales; family Vibrionaceae; genus Vibrio; species Vibrio rumoiensis_A. Next base: position 13,761 of record NZ_AJYK02000045.1, on the reverse strand, counting down.
AAATACCAAGCCACTTATTAAGGTCCATCACCATATTTCCTATCGTTTATTCACATATGCTCAAGCCTTTGATTAAATTGCTATAAAAAAGACACGATGTAAAACAGAGTATTCATCTTATGGGCGTTGATCACTTAAATATACAGGTTCTGTTCATGACCTAATTATTGTTTCTGATAAGGATGCGGGAGCAAACTAAAATCAATAGGTGGCTTCTGTTAACTCTGTTAAACTCAGTATTCATTGAAATAGGGTAGCTTAATGGCTGCCCTTACTTATTTTATTTAGGACGCATTTTGACCAATAACGATATTTTACGCCGTATTCGCTACACTTTTGATTTTAAAGACGCCGCAATGGTGGACATTTTCGCTGCTGCCGAACATGAAGTGAGCAGACAACAAGTAATCAATTGGTTGAAAAAAGAAGAAGATACAGACTTTGTAAAACTGACCGATACCGAGTTAGCTATTTTCTTAAATGGTTTGATTAACACCAAACGTGGCAAGCGTGAAGGTGAGCAACCTCAGCCAGAAAAGCGCCTATCGAATAACATGGTGTTCATGAAACTGCGCATTGCTTTGAATATGAAAGCAGAAGATATTCTTGATACGTTAAAAGCCGTGGATTTCAACCTGAGTAAACATGAGCTGAGTGCTTTTTTCCGCAAGCCTGAAAATAAGCATTATCGTGAGTGTAAAGACCAGATTTTACGCAACTTCTTGTTCGGAGTTCAGCGACAATTACGTCCAGAAGATAGCGAAGAATTTCAAGATTAATCAATTGAGTATTAGACCATTTATGACATTCCGTACCTGAACCTAAGTGGCGATGATACGGAGTCTTGCTCTTATATTTCTTGTTGATACAGTGAGGTTCGTATAAAAGATAACCGCTTACTGGTACAAACCGGTTAAGCGGTTTTTTATGTCAACCACTTCGTCTAGCATCTGAATAACATGGCTGTTACCCTAATTTACCTTCTTTTTCATTGTCTTTAGGTTTTCTAATATGTCTGCTTATACTTTCATCGATATTCCGTTTAATTTCAGGCATACCTGCTGGTTTTGTGGCGAACCGGCATCACACTCGTTTGATTTCCCTAAAAACCCCAATAACTTACGTTTCCTAGAACATCCACCAATGAGTATTCCTGCGTGCTCGGAATGCGCAATAGTGAATGTGGCGAGTGATGTTTCTTCTATTTGGGCCGTTCGTGATCATGTAAAACGCTCAATCATGGACAAATATGCCGACCATTTGGCGATAGGGCAAAACTGGACGGAAGAAGAGCTGAAAGAGTCCGAATTCTCTGGTGCGTTATTAGGGGGATTTGGAGAAAGCGCCTGGACAATGTATCTCATTGCCAAAGACCGTTTGTCTTATCAAGGATGGACTGTTTCGATCGACAGTATGTTGGTTGAATGGGAAGATGAATCCTATGGATTTGAGTTTGATGGTGTAAGGTATATGTCACTTAATACTTGCCTCGAACACTTAATCAAAGCTTTGCGCCTAGACGCACAGTTACTACCGAGCTTGATTGATATCCTTGGCCCTGAACGTTTAGATTACGCGTTAAGAATCGCTAAATTGAACAAAGCCATTACCACTTTTCAACGCGAAAAGATTTTAGATGAAATTCGTCAACAGCAAGATGATAAGCAAGACATTGCTCAACAAGCCAAGTTTGCTGGGGACTTTAGCCAAGTAGAAGAGGTAGCCGTGGGCGATGGTGTCGCGACGGTGGAATCGATCCAATGGGCGCTTAAAAATCGCATTACTACCTTAGATCATTTGTGCCGTGAAGAAGATGCGTTCTTTGATGAGTTCGCCCATTTAGGTGGCCCGCAATGTTACATGAATTACTACGGTTTACAGCTGTATTTTGAAGCCAGACAAAACCTTGCTTGGATAGCTGAAAACGATCCAAATATAGAGTGGTGGTGAGTGTTGAAGTGCCTACATTTAAAGGTAATACGGAAGTTTAACAAGAGCCTAAACTAGGCGTACAACTATAAACAAAAAGAATGATTCATTCTTGAACAGTATTAGGTGTTTGACCTCCTTTTCAATTAATATGGTCGAATTATTTAAAATGACCTTTTAGATGCAACTTTAATTTTATGGAACGATTGATTAATCAAGGAAGAAAATGGTCTTTACGTTTACTCGCGCAATTAGGCGTGGTTAAAAAAGACAGCCAAAGTATTTCTGCTATTCCACTCAGCGAACGCATGAAGGTTTCGTTGGCGGCTTTTATCACTATTTTTACTGTGACCATTGTGAGTGGTTATGTGCAAGATCCCGGAGCAGCATTAGTGCTACTAGGTTCGATGGGGGCATCTTCCGTTATCATCTTTGCTTTGCCGAGTAGCCCATTAGCCAAACCATGGAGCTTTATGGTCGGGCACATGCTTGCTGCTGTGGTTGGTATTACTATGGCATTGATTATTGATGATTTTGCTTTACTGGCTGGGGTCACTATCGCCATTATTTTAATGCTGATGTACATTTTTGAGTGCATGCATCCCCCTGCGGCGGCGACAGCATTAGTGCCTGCTATTGGTAGTCGTAGCCTTGATGTTGGTTATGAATTCCTCATTCCTATTATGATTAATTTGTTCGTTTTTTTGATTGTTAGTTTGATGTTGAAACAATCCATTCTGCGTAGAAAAAAAATAGTCACAACAGAAAATTTTGATCCAGTTCATTTGCATAATGATCAATCACCACTCAAAAGACTTGGCTTACAACAAGACGATTTAATGCAAGCCATTAATAGTTTTGATAGCGTATTAGCCGTCAGTGAACAAGATCTTGAACAAATTTATCAAGAAGCCCAACGTCATGCTTACCAACGTCGTAGCGGTGAGATTTTAAGCCGAGATATCATGTCTTCCGATGTGATCACTGTACGTGCCAATACCTCATTAGGCCGGGCATGGAAGCTGCTTCATAAACATAAAATTAGCATGTTGCCCGTGGTAAACGATGAAAAAGAATTACTGGGCGTTATTTCAAGTGTCGATTTTTTGAAAAATTTATCTGTGCCGAGTTATTCTGGTTTACTCAAGCATTTAAACCGAATGTTAGTGAAGCGAAAACACACAAAAGAAGTGAATAACCGAGTGCAAGATCTGATGGTAACAGATGTTGTTGCCGTAAAAGACACCGATCATATTGTAGCGTTAGTGCCATTATTGTCCGACATTGGGTTACACCACATTCCAGTCTTGGATTCTGAGCAAAAACTGTGCGGTATCATTACTCAGTCCGATCTGATCGGCGCGTTATATCAAGTGAATCAGAAAGGATGAGGTATTGGAATATTACCCCCAAGTTCATTCTTGTTTTAGAAGTGGCTGCAAACTGTCTCTGCAGCCACATAAAAATTAAACCAATGCACCTTTATCCATTGAATCCGATGTGTTGACTGCTTTTGTCTTACTTTGACGACAATGTGCAAAATAAAACAAAGTCGGTACTAAGTAGAAAGACAAGAGGGTGGTTAACACTGTGCCACCAGCAATGGCAATGGCGAATGGTGGCCAAAAACCACCACCGGCTAAAATTAAAGGAATAAAACCGCCCACAGTGGTAATGGTGGTGGAGGTAATGTGCCTTCCACAAGATAATACACCACGTACAATCGCCGATTTATCCGCATTGCAGGCTTCTTCGTCTTGTTTTAACTCTGCCAATATGACGATGGCAGCGTTAACAGCTAAACCGACCACACCAAGTAAACCAATAATCACAGTGAACCCAAATGGGTAATTAAAGATATAAATAGACAGTAAGCCTAACCCTGCCGATAAAAATCCGACTAAAAAGATAATCCCGCTAAGTTTGAATGAGTTAAATGACAGCACCACTACGACAAACATCAACGTGAACACCATCAATAAGTTTGACATTAGTTTTGCGACAGAATCACTGCGCTCGGAAGACTCACCACCGATTTCTATCCAGTAATTAGACGGTAGACTTTTGATGTATTCATTGAGTTTTGGAGTGAATAAATCCAATGAAGCTTGCGGTATTACTCCTGCTTGAACAAAACCTTCGATGGTATTGAGCCTTAGCCCATTTAAGTGGGATATTTCACCGGTGGTAGGCACTAAACTCAGGTCGGCTAATGATGAGAAGCTGATACCGGCATCAGTATTTTTCAATGGAAGGTAGAGATTTTTTAACTGAGATAAATTACCTCTTTCAGAATCATTGACGCGGACTCTTATCGGTAATGATTCTGTACCATCAATATATGAACCTTGCTCGATACCAGTTAACGAGGCATTCAGTACTTGCGCGATCCCTTTTAGAGTAAAGCCTTGAATATCTGACTCTTCTTTAATTTCTGCTTTTATTTTCGGAGCACCAGCCAATAAGGTTTCTTTTGTGTGGGTAACAAAAGGAGTTTGCGCCATGAGTAATCGAATGTCTTCGCCGTATTGTTTGAGTTTATCTAGATCAGGGCCGAATAGACGTACTTCAATAGGGGCATTAAAGGGAGGGCCTTGTTCGAGCTTTCTTACTAATATTTGAGCTTGAGGAAAAGCTAGATTGACTTGGTTTTGTAGCTCTGGAATCAAACGATTAGCAGACTCATAATCACTTACTTTAACCATCGCTTGCGCAAAATTGGGGGTATTCGATTTTCCACCCACCATGTTGTAATAAAAAGCGGGGAAATTTTCTCCAATCATCCAATTGACTTGTTCAATTTCAGTGTGCTTATTTAATAATTGGCTAATTTCTTTTGCCGTATCTTGAGTGGCATAAATGGTGGATTGTGGCGGCATATAAACCTGTATTTCAAACATGTCTCGGTCTGCTGGCGGGAAAAACTGAGTGGTTAAATGGCTCATGAAATAAAAACCTGAGAGAGGCAAAACCAGCATAAGTAATACGGTTTTTAATGGTGAGGCCAAAGCCCAATGTATGGAATGTGAAAACCAACGGCTAAGTGATGGAGTGCGAATGCCGACTTGGTACCATCTAAACGACGTGGGTTGCGAGGTGGAGTTGGTCGATTGCGGGAAAAATCGACCTGCGAGACTCGCAATAATCGTGTGTGCGATGACATAAGAACTCAGTAATGAGAAAGAAACGGTTATTGCAATGGCACCAACAAATTCGCCGGTTGCCCCTGGCATTAAAAAGATGGGAGCAAAGGCTAATACTGTGGTTAATGTTGAACCTAATAAGGGAACCCATAAACTGCTAACGGCCTTATAGGATGCTTGTAATTGAGCGATGCCTTTTTGTCGGTAACTTTGGATGGTATCGACCATCACGATGGCATTATCCACCATGATGCCTAATGCCACAATTAAACCTGTGACCGACATTTGGTTAATCGGAATACCCGTAAAGTTCATCATGGCAAGGGTAGAAAGGGTTGTGAGGGGTAAGGAAATCGCCACAATGACTGCGCCTCGCCAACCGAGTGTAAATAGCAAAACCAAAAGAATGAGGCTAAGCCCAAGTAGCATGCTTTTGACTAAGCTAGTGAGCCGATCTTCGGTGTAGGCTTGTTGACTAAAAAGTGGTGTTAATTTGATATTGCTTGGCAATGATTGTTCAAATTGGCTCAGTTTTTCATGAATGTTTTTAGTCCATAAATCGATGCGAAGCTCAGGCTGCATTCGAGTCGCAACAATAATACCGGGCTGACCATTAATTAAGGCAATATTAGAACTCGGATAGCGCGCACTGTGACTGATGGTAGCAATGTCGCCTAATCGAGTAATTTCCCCATCTTGAGTGGTATTGATGGGAAAGGTTCGCAGAGCTTCTAACGAGTCGGTGGCGGTATTCAATTCTAGTGAAAAACGATGTTGACGATTAAACAATTCACCAGCGGAATTTTTAGCATCACCGGCTTGAATTTTATTACTTAGGCTCAAGGCGGAACCTTGTAATAAGCTCATATCGGACGAGTGGATATTAATCAGCACTTCTTCGTCTGGATTGCCGTATTCATCCACAAACTCAGTACCGGTCACCCCCCGCATTTGCATGGCTAATTCTTTTGCATAACGGTTAAGGATTAATAAATTTACAGGGCTGTCGTGATCCCAAGTTAAGGCGGTGAGGATGCTAAAAGGGTACGTGTGATCACTGCTGAAAATAGGTTCTTGTGCGCCTTGAGGAAGGAGCCTTGAGACATCGCTTAGCTTATCTCTTACCTTTGACCAAATAGGTTCAGGTTCGGTAATGTCGTCATTAAGCTCAATGGTGATACTGGATATACCATCTTTTGATACGGACGAGACTTCTTTGATTTCACTGATTTTTCTTAATACAGTTTCAGTGGGTTCCGTGACTAATACTTCGACTCGCTGAGCGGTTGAACCGGGATAAACTATGTTCACATTAGCAAAACGATTGCTGATAATTGGGTCTTCAATTCGAGGTAAGGTATAGAGCGCGGCAGTACCGGCAACAATCAACAGGGCAATCAATAAGATCAGCAAGCGTGAGTTGTTTAATATCGCTTTCATTTACTTGCCTCCAAGGTTTTTGGAGCAGTTTGAGCGTAATCGTCGGGTGCATTGGCACTTCTAGATTCAACAGCTTTGGGCGTTAATGTAGCGGTTTTAAAGTGCATTGGATCAGAGACGATGGTTACTTGTTGTCCTGGGACAATGCGATGCAGACCTTTGGTGACAAACTCATCATTATTGCTGATTGCGCCTCGAATATAAGCGTAGTGACTGTTGGCATAAATCAACTCAACACTGCGTCTCTCGGTAGTGAGCTGATCGTCTTGATCCGTAATAACATAAATATTCCACGTGCCTCTCATTCCGTTGGTTAAGGATGATAAAGGCACCCAAAAGCCGTTTTCTTTGCGAGGCTCTTGGAAATTAAGGTAAGCCAGCTGTCCATTAATCCATGATTCATTTTCAGGTAGAGCAAAGCGTAAAGTCACGGTTCTTGATTGATTATCGACTTGTGTACCGGAATCAATGCGTTGAATAGGGTATATTCGATTATCAATTTCGGCCTCAAATTGGCCTTTAGCCGTCAATTGGGCTACATATTTAGTAGGGATACCAATGTGCAGTTCGGGTTTTTCGTTTGATAGCAAAGTTAATGTTGGTGTCCCCACATTGACGATATCACCAAGAGAAATAAATCGTGTACTGACAACACCAGAATAGGGTGCGATCAAAATAGATTTTTCTTGTTCCAATAAATTAGATCTGAGCGTTTCATTTAATTCATTGGTATTGGCTGTTAATACGGCGATTTGACTGGTTAGTTCATCGATATTAGCATCGGCACTAAAGCCTTTTGTTTTTAGATAATTCTGGCGGTCTAATTTTTTCTTAGCCAGCGCAAGCTCTGCTTTTATTTTATTTTGTTGTGCTTGGATTTGTTTTTGACGACTTTGAAGCATGTCGGTATCGAGTTCAATGAGCGTTTGGCCTTGTTGCACTTTGTCGCCGACTTGAACAAGAATACGGGTGATCTTGCCGCTACGTTCAAAACCTAAGTTCGCTTGCTGTTTAGCTGTGACTAAACCAATAAAACGGTGAGACACATCATAACCATGCTCTTGATGTAAAGATGAGACAGAAACGGCCATTGGCGGATTCTTAATGGTATGATCCGTTGTTGGATCAGATTGAGTGCTTTCCGTCATTTCGCTATCACTACAAGCAGACAGTAATAAGGCATTAAGCAATATCAAAGCGATTGAGGGGCTAAGTTTCATGTTCCGTTTTCCTTAACAGGAGGATGGTGATGCAACAAGTTAAAATAAAAATAGAACGTAATGTTGACGTCGTCAACATCACGGTCTAAATTATTTTGTAACACCCAGGTAACAATCTAGTAGTCATAATCGGTAAGGAATCAAGGTTGGACAATCTTAACGACAAGCAAAAAACATCCCAGAACAGTACAAGTTATCACCATGGTGACTTACGTTCTGAGATTATTCGAGTGGGTGTCGAGAAATTAAAATCTGATGGAATTCAAGGAATTACATTACGTGGCATTGCTACGGAACTTGAGGTGTCTCGCACCGCGCCGTATCGACATTTTAAAGATAAGCATGAGCTGCTTTGTGCTATTGCCAGTGAGGGCTATACGCGCTTTACACAGAAGATAAAGAAGGCCAGTGATTTTTATCCAGAGTCTCAACCTCAAGAAAAATTGCAGGCGGCTGGCAGAGCTTATTACGAGTTTGCAGATCAATACCCAGAATATTATAAATTGATGTTTAACTTGTCGGGTTTGCAATATTCAGATGATTCAGAGCTTGGGCAACGTTCACAAGAGTCTTTTCAATTACTTTGTGATTTATTGCTACTGTGTCAAAAAAAGGGCGTGGTAAAAGAAGAGGATGTCATGCTGCAAGCGCATTTTGTATGGGCCTCCTTGCATGGGTATTGCAGCTTGATTTTTGATCAAGAATGTCGCCAAGTACAGTCATTGATTGACTCGCAGTCCTACTTCTTGACTAAAATTATTGCCGCGATCAAGTAGGTCATTATTGGTAGGGGCCGCTTTGCATTAAATCGGAATGTGTTAATTCGATATTCAGCGCTTTAATGCTTTGCTTTGCATTGATCGATTTATTTTGTTCGCCATTTAAGACAAATTCGGGTGGTAGCAAATCAACTCGTTTTGCCATCTCTTGATAGTATTCAGCGCGAGTAGGGTGGGTGGTTGCGGCTAAGTGAAAGACTTTTTGTGATGGCCAGTTTTGAACAACGGAATGAATCGCACTGATGACATCGTTTTGATGGATAAGATTCACAGGCGTTAGGCCGTGATCTAAGGGTTGCATGGTAGATTCAAAACGTTTGACAATATGCTTAACTGGGTGGCGATCTGCGCCGATTAGTCCGGATAATCGTAAAACAACGAGGTCATCTTGCCATTGTTCTCTTAACCAGTTTTCAGCCCAAACATGGGCATGACCCGATTCGGTATTGGGTATAGGAAGCGTTTGTTCAGTAATTTCACCGTCACAACCTGCATAAACGCTGGTGGTACTGATAAAAATGATCTTCTTACCGCCAAATTGTTTGGCGAGGTACGATAAGTTTTGAATATTTTGTTTAAATAAGTCGGCACTATTAGGTTGTCGACCCGGTGGCACGTTAATGATCAGAACATCAAATTGAAAAAAGGCACTGGTAGCTTGGATATCGGATTGGGACAGCGTATCGATATTGATTGGCAAAGAAAGGGATATTCCATAAATGCCATCATTGGATAGCGCTTGAGCATCAACAAGGGATCGCTTGCTTCCAAAAACTGAGAAATCGCTCTCAACAAACGATTTTGCTAATGGTAAACCTAGCCAACCGCAGCCACAAATACTGATTTGTTTTTGTTTCATATTACGTTCTCATAGAAATTGGAACAAATAAACAAGGCAAATGAAAAGCACCTAACCCTAACAAAGCCCGTTGCAGAAAGAAAGCTGCGACTTTAGATATAAGAAGAAAGATATGGCGAACACGATCAATGACTTTGCAGTAAAAACCTTAATTAACAGTGAATTAATTGAAAAGCAATTGCAGTGTCGAGACTTGCTTTATGAGTTTAATCATTCACGCCCAAGGGAAACTGAGCTTCGCAAAGATATCTTGAGTAAATTGCTTAATAATTACCAAGGCACACATATAGAACCACCGTTTATATGTGACATGGGAAAAAACTTTACTATAGGCAAAGGTGGCTTTATTAACTATGGCCTGACTGTGTTAGATATTGCACCGGTGACTATTGGTGATCACGTTCTTATCGCGCCTAATGTTCAGCTTTGTGCGGCGAGCCATCCTATTTTATTGCGAGAGCGCATCGAACCCTTCGCCTGTGGAAACCCGATTACTATTGGTGATTGTGTATGGATTGGCGCAGGAACCATTGTCTTAGGTGGCGTTACGATTGGTAGTCATAGTGTGATTGGTGCAGGTAGCGTCGTAACAAAGGACATTCCAGACAACGTCATTGCGGTGGGTAATCCTTGTAAAGTGCTCAAAACCATTGATCACGGTGAAATGCCAACGCAAGCGGATGTTGATGCTATGTTGGCTAAATATGGCCTAGAAGGGTGGGATTAATTGAATAAAACAAACACGGTAAAACTCACATTAATAAGAGGGTTGCCGGGCTCCGGAAAGTCGACATTGGCTCAAAAAATTGCAGAGCAAACCGATTCCGTGCATTTAGAAACGGACATGTATTTTGTTGATAAAGCGGGTGAGTATCGTTTTGATCCCAGTCAATTAGAAGCCGCTCATCAATGGTGTCAGCAACAGACATATGTTTATTTGTCGCAGGGTAATAGTGTGATTGTATCGAATACTTTTGTGCGGCATTGGGAAATGAAAGCGTATAAAGAGATAGCGAAAAAGCTTAACGTGGTGCTTGAGATACATGTATGTAAAGAGAATTATGGCAGCATTCATGATATCGAACCAAGCACGATTGCTAAAATGAAAGCCAATTGGCAAGTGTAAATAGCTTTTTAAGCTGAGAAAATCGGGCAATAAAAAAGCACTCGGAATGTTGTAACCAAGTAAAGTTGGCAACAACCTAGAGTGCTTTGTAAATAAAGGATTGTGGTTTAGCGTATTACTCGGCTTTAGTCGCTAAATAATGCCTTAGCATTTCTTCATAGCTTTCAACGCTTTGAGCGCCAGTTAAGCCTTGTTCATTGTTAAATACAATGGTTGGAACACCCGAAATACCCATTTCACGCCATTGTTCTTCGATGACATCTACTTTGTCATGCTCTGAAGAGTCATTTAAGTAGGCCAACATTTCGGCTGCTTCTAAGCCGACACTTTCACCGATTTCAAGCAGAACCTCGGTATCTGAAATGTTTCTACCTTCTGTAAAGTAAGCCGAAAATAAGGCGATTTTTAATTGTGTTTGCAAGCCAATAGAATGGGCGTAATCAAGTAAAATATGGCATTGGCGAGTGTTATAGATGCGTGATTCATCATCAAAGTTGAAGTCAAAACCAACTGATTTACCAACATCGATTAAACGTTGGCGATTTTGTTCACTTTCTTCCTTGGATGCACCGTATTTTCTGGCAAGGTGATCGCGCAGGTTTTCACCCTCGGTTGGCATGTCTGGATTTAACTCAAACGGATACCATTCTACTTCAACTTGTTCTTGCCAATTATTTTTTACGACCGCTTCTTTTAGATGTTTGATACCGATGACGCACCAAGGGCAGACCACATCTGAAATAATATCAATTTTGAGTTTTGAACCGGACATACAACTACCTTGTCGTGTTTGTAAAAGACAATTCATTATGAAAGCTCAACCGATAGAGTCAAGATAAAGGCGTTACTAAATGTATAAGCGATTCATTTATTTTGACTTACTTCATCGAAATTTGATTTTTATTGACACTTACATGACAGTTATAATCTATAAATAACGGTTAGAATGCCTTCGATATGGCTAAAATGTTAGAATGCTGAAATAAGCGTGACTTGTTTGAAGAAGAGAATTGCATGAGAAAAAGTACATTGAACAAGGGCTTCACCTTAATTGAACTGGTGGTTGTGATTGTGATACTGGGCATTCTAGCCGTGACAGCAGCACCAAAGTTTCTAAATATTCAAGATGATGCACGCGCTTCAACGTTGGCTGGTTTAAAAGGCGGCATACAATCTGCGGGTGAAATTACCTATGGAAAAGCCGCTGTGGCTGGTGTTGAAAATGAGTTGATTGGTCATATTGATGATGGCGATGAAAGTATCCGTTTAACTTATGGTTACCCTGACGCGGGTAATGATTCGTTAGGCTTAGTCGTTGATGGTATGCAGGGCTTAGATATGGCTGGCGATGACAATGGTCAGTTTAAGTATCTCACGATGAATTCTGGCGCACTTCCACCGACCGATGCTAATCCACTGTATTATGTGTATTCCTATTCAGGCAACCCAACGACGAATACCACTTCGACAACGCCGGGTGATATTGAGTGCACGCTTACTTACATCATGCCTGCTACTCCGGGTGAAGTGCCAAGGTTTGTATTAAATACTGATGGCTGCTAATTATTATTAAACGGATACTCAGGCTTTACTTTATGTGATTGCTTAAAAAGTTAACCAAAGATAAAGCCTGAGCAGTAATTATTATTACGAACCTTCTCCAAATCTTGCTATTACCCGCCTCAATCCAAATTCTTTTTAAAGCGCAGAGATGCGACGATTAATCCCACAACAGTAAAGCCAAGTAGCCACATAATGTCATATAGCATGCCGCTGATCTCGGCATCTCGTAGAATGACACCTCGAATTAAACGCATGAAATGAGTGGCGGGCAGTGCTTCTGCAATGTATTGCGCAGCAAGTGGCATACCATCATAAGGGAACATAAAGCCAGACAGTAATATCGAGGGTAATAAGATGAATACCGTCATTTGCATCGATTGAAGTTGATTATTAGCGATGGTTGAAATAACCAAACCCAGCGCTAGGCTTGCACTAATGAACAGCAAAGTTGAAACCGCAAGAGGCAAGAGCCCACCATTGAACGGTACATGAAATAATACATGGCCTAATCCTAAGATGATCATCATTTGTAGTAAGCCAATGAACAAGTAGGGAATCACTTTGCCGATCATCAGCTCAATCGATCGGATGGGCGTGGTGATGAGCATTTCTAAATTGCCTCGCTCGCGTTCTCGAACAATGGCGGCAGACGTGAACATGATCATTGTCATGGTGAGTATAACTGCCACTAAGCCGGGAATAATGTTTACAGCTGTGCGTTGTTCGGGGTTGTAAAGCATGGTGATGGCAAAAGTCGGTGTGCTTTGGTTGGCGGGTTTATCCAATAGCTCATTTAATGGCATCATCCGCAGGCTTTTTATGGTGGAAGCAATAATGGTATCAGAACCATCAATAATCCACTGCCCAATAGGTCGACTGGTTTCTCCGTTGGTGCTTGGTGGTGTGCCTAAGCCAACCGTAGGGTGTCTGACTAGCCTTTGTGATACATCTTGCGGAATGAATAATACGGCACGGACTTCAGAGTTACGTACGGCTTCTTGAGCGTGTTGTAAGTTGGTATACCTTTTCACAACATCGACCGTTTGTGTGGCTTCAACGGTTTGTACGATGACCCGGCTTAATGTGGTTTGGCTAAGATCAACAATTCCAACGGGTATATGTCGAACGTTGGTGTTGATCGCGTAGCCAAACAACATTAGTTGGATCAGGGGGATCATTATCACCATCCGAAAGGTCATTTTATCGCGCTTTAATTGCAGTAGTTCTTTAATAAATACGGCATGAATACGAGAGAAAAACATCATCATTGACGACCTTCTCCTGTACAAGTTACAAAGACATCTTCAAGGCTAGGTCGAACAAGGGTAAATTTTTGTTCATTTAAAGCGGCCAGTTGAACATTTTGTTTAAGAAAAGCGATCGGGTCTTGGTGCTTATCACTGACTAACACTCGTAATCGAGATCCAAGTTGCGCGGCACTAATGATGTCGTTTTGTTGAAGCAAACTTTGCTTTAATTGACGTAAGTTTTGGCTTTCTATTTCAACAACGTGTGCGCCTAGTTGTTGCATGAGTGCATCGGGAGATCCATCGGCACGTTTATGACCTGCTTCTAAAATAGCAAGCTGATGACAACGTTCAGCTTCATCCATGTAATGGGTGGAGACCAAGACAGTAGTGCCTTGCTCGCACAAATCAAAAAGTTGTTCCCAAAATTCACGGCGGTTTTCAGGATCAACAGC
>NZ_AJYK02000044.1 GCF_000286955.2 Vibrio rumoiensis 1S-45 | reverse complement strand
AGCCATTGCTCGCGCCAAAGCACGCAAAGCCGCGCAAGCTTCCGAAAACACAACTCAAGAACAAGTGGCAAGCAGTAATAACAACGCGTCAATCAACACAAGCGATACATCTGAAAACAACAATGACACAAAAACTGATAACAACATGACGGTTGATTTATTAGATATCCCAGTCTTCATTGATAAAAATGCTCAGGAGAAAAAATAGTGTCTTTCTTTATTGCCAGTTCTCCACATGTAAGAGTGAAACGCAATACCTCCAACATTATGATGTGGGTAGCAATTTGTTTACTACCAGGTATTGCAGTGCAGAGTTACTTTTTTGGCTACGGCGTGCTAATTCAATTAATTTTTGCCATTTTACTGGCATGGACATTTGAAGCTTTGATCATGGTGATACGAAAAAAATCACCGTTACTTGCGCTAAAAGATAATAGTGCATTAGTCACAGCAATGCTCCTTGCCGTTTCTATCCCTCCACTATCACCTTGGTGGGTCATTACTATTGGTTTATTTTTTGCCATTGTCATTGGTAAGCATCTTTATGGTGGATTAGGACAAAATTTATTTAACCCAGCAATGGTTGCTTACGTCGTATTACTTATCTCTTTTCCAGTTCAAATGACAAGCTGGGTAACACCTGAAGTGTTAAGTGGTGTTCATCTACACTTTGATGATTCCATCAAACTTTTCTTAACCGGTTTTAATTCTGATGGGTTATCACTGCAACAAGTACGAGCGGGTATTGATGGTGTCACCATGGCCACTCCTCTTGATACCTTTAAAACCTCAATTCGCGCAGGTCACACTGCTAGTGAAATCATGCAACAATCGACGTTTACTGGCTTAGCCGGCGTAGGTTGGCAATGGGTCAACCTCGCCTACCTGCTTGGTGGGATTGTGTTGATGAAATTACGCATTGTTCAGTGGCAAATTCCAGCGGCAATGTTGGCAAGCTTATTGGTGATCAGCACATTAACCACCTTATTTGCTCCCGGAACTACCGCATCGCCAGTGTTGCATTTGCTTTCAGGCGCAACCATGCTGGGTGCATTCTTCATCGCTACCGATCCTGTTACAGCCTCTACCACAACGAAAGGTCGCCTCATTTATGGTGCCTTTATTGGTGTGGTTGTATTTTTGATCCGCAGTTGGGGCGGTTTTCCTGATGGTGTCGCTTTTGCCATATTACTGGCAAACATGTCAGTACCTTTAATTGATTACTACACCAAACCTCGTACTTATGGACATTTAAGGTAAACCACTATGCTCAATGCAATGAAGAAAAATGGTGGCATTCTGGCTATTTTTGCTGTGGCTTCTACTGCGTTAGTCGCGCTAACCAATTGGGTGACTCAAGACACTATTCTTGAGCAACAGCAATTAGATCTGCAGAAAACACTTAACCAAGTTATTCCAAAGAGCATGCATGACAATCAACTCTACGCCTCTTGTATGTTGTTGCCTTCTCAAACAACGGTTACACCTAACCCAATGCCGGCTTATCTAGCAACAAAAGAAGGCAAACCAACCGCCATTGCTATTGAAACCTATGCGCCCGATGGCTATAACGGAGCGATTAAGATTATCGTGGGTTTGGATATGAATGGCATCATTACCAGTAGCCGTGTACTTGCTCACAATGAAACCCCTGGTTTAGGTGATAAGATTGAAACTCGTAAAACCAAGTGGATTTTTAGTTTCGACAATAAAACCGTCACCGACGATAATCAATCTGAATGGGCAGTCCGTAAAGATGGTGGTCAGTTTGACCAATTTACAGGGGCAACCATTACCCCTCGTGCGGTTGTTAAAGCGATAAAAAACACAGTTGTTTACTTTAAAGAAAATAAAGAAACTATTCTTAATCAACCATTGAATTGTGGGAAGTAAAATGTCGGATAGTAGCACGGTGATCGAGACACCAGTCGACTCTGAAAACATTGAGCAGACTGAGCAAAACTCAAAAATAACAATGGCTGAAAATAAAGAGCTCATGAAAAACGGCATGTGGGACAACAACCCGGCCTTAGTTCAATTACTCGGTTTATGCCCATTATTAGCGGTTTCTTCAACCATCACCAATGCACTTGGTCTTGGGTTGGCAACCATGTTAGTGCTGATTTGTACTAACACAATTGTTTCACTGGTTCGCCACTATGTACCAAAAGAAGTTCGTATTCCGATTTTCGTGATGATCATTGCCTCAGTGGTTACTTGTGTTCAATTGTTGATGAGTGCTTACGCTTATGGTTTGTATTTATCTTTAGGTATTTTCATTCCTCTTATTGTAACTAACTGCGTGATCATCGGGCGCGCTGAAGCCTACGCTTCTAAAAACTCAGCAGCAAAAGCCGCTTTAGATGGATTTTGGATGGGTCTTGGCATGTTAGCCGTACTTACTTTGCTTGGTGCATTGCGTGAACTGATCGGCCAAGGTACGTTATTTGATGGTGCGGCATTACTATTAGGCGATTGGGCATCGGTACTTCGAATTGAAGTCTTCCATATCGACAGCAGCTTCTTATTAGCATTGCTTCCACCAGGTGCTTTTATCGGTGTTGGCTTTTTAATTGCGCTCAAACAAATCATCGATACTAAAATGGCACAACGTCAACCAAGCCAAGATAAACCCACAATTGAACGTGCTCGAGTGACCAAAGTAGGATAATTCAGCGGTATGAATAACGATAAAAGACGCCTGATACTTGAGCGGTTAAGAGAGAATAACCCAAACCCTCAAACCGAATTGAATTGGTCAAGCCCATTTGAATTGCTGATTGCGGTATTGCTTTCAGCCCAAGCGACCGATGTAAGCGTCAATAAAGCCACAGATAAACTCTACCCTGTAGCCAATACTCCCGAAAGTATTCTCGCTTTGGGTGTCGATGGTTTAAAAGAATACATCAAGACGATTGGGTTATTTAACTCGAAAGCTGAAAACACCATTAAAACCTGCAAAATGTTGATTGAATTACACAATAACGAAGTGCCAGAAGATCGCGCTGCACTCGAAGCCCTACCAGGAGTCGGGAGAAAAACGGCTAACGTTGTACTCAACACTGCTTTTGGTTGGCCAACGATTGCGGTTGATACACACATTTATCGCGTATCAAACCGCACTAAACTCGCCATGGGAAAAACCGTTGATGATGTAGAAGCTAAGCTACTGAAAGTGATCCCCAGTGAGTTTAAATTAGATGTTCACCACTGGTTAATTTTACATGGCCGCTATACCTGCATAGCAAGAAAACCTCGTTGCGGTAGCTGCATCATTGAAGATTTGTGTGAGTTCAAAGAGAAAATTTATCCTGAAGAGTAATCACTCAGTAAGTGGTAAACTTCATACCTAAAATAACAAGGAGCAAACAATGTCGAACGGAAGAATTTTACATACCATGGTTCGTGTTGGCGACTTAGATCGTTCAATCGAGTTCTACACCAAAGTACTTGGTATGCAATTATTGCGTAAGAACGAAAATAAAGAATATGAATACACCCTTGCCTTTGTGGGCTACGGTGATGAGTCTGAAGGTGCTGTCATTGAGTTAACCCATAACTGGGGTACGTCTGAATATGACCTTGGTACGGGTTACGGTCATATTGCGATTGGTTTTGACGATATCTACTCAACGTGCGATGCGATTAAAGCCGCTGGTGGTGCCATTACTCGTGAGCCAGGGCCAGTGAAAGGCGGAAGCACTCATATCGCTTTCGTTAAAGACCCAGATGGTTACATGATTGAATTGATTCAACGTAGCCAAATGTCAGCTGGTTTAGAAGGTTAATTTCCTTTCTTTTCAATTTTACATTCAATCATTATAAGGGCCTTTCGGGGCTCTTTTTTATGATTAGCCAAATGTAATCAAGCTAGCGAAGCAACCGCATAGAAAATCAACAACACTTATCCCCAATGAACATTAGGGGGTGAAGTTCAATTTCTAATCTGCAATAATGCGTGCCTTAATTCACGGATCAGAAACCCAATGACTGATAAAAATGAAGCTTTGACGCTAAAAAGTCGATTTCGCGGCTATTTTCCAGTAGTAATCGATGTCGAAACGGCAGGATTTAACGCGCAAACTGATGCGTTGCTTGAAATTTGTGCAGTAACTTTAGCGATGGATGATAATGGGGACCTGTACCCTGCCAGTACCATTCAGTTTAATGTCGAACCTTTTGAAGGCGCAAACCTTGAAAAGGAAGCGCTCGAATTCACTGGTATCCGTGACCCTTATAGCCCTTTACGTGGCGCAGTCACTGAAGCTGAAGCATTGAAAGAAATTTTCAAACTTGTCCGTAAAGAACAAAAAGCCAACGATTGTAGCCGAGCAATTATGGTCGCCCATAATGCCAACTTCGATTTAAGCTTTGTAATGGCAGCCGCTGAACGTAGCAAGTTAAAACGCATTCCTTTTCATCCTTTCGCAACTTTTGATACTGCAGCCTTAAGTGGATTGGCGTACGGACAAACTGTATTAGCCAAAGCGTGCAAAGCCGCAGGATTTGAATTCGATAATAAAGCCGCACATTCCGCTTTATATGACACTCAAATCACAGCAAGATTATTTTGTAATATCGTCAATAAGTGGAAAGCTTTAGGTGGCTGGCCGCTCACATCTGATGATAATGAACAATAAACACCCCTTTACTTATTCGCCAATTTTTAAAAGAGACTTACAATGAACCCTGTTGTTATTTCCGTTTGCTTAATGCTAGCGCTGTCATTATTTCGTGTAAACGTAGTAATCGCACTAACATTAAGTGCCATTACTGGTGGCTTACTTGCTCACCTTTCTCTCGATCAAACTATCTCGGCTTTTCAGTCTGGTTTAGGTAATGGTGCTGAAATAGCACTGAGCTATGCACTACTTGGTGCTTTTGCTGTTGCTTTGGCACAAACTGGTATTACGGATGTATTGTCTAATGCGGTAATCAAACGTGTTCATGGTCAAACCAATCAAAAAGCATCATCAATCTTAAAATACGTGATCCTTTCTACTTTGTTGGTTCTGGCTGTCTTTTCTCAAAACGTAATTCCAGTGCATATCGCCTTCATCCCGATCATTATTCCACCATTGCTTTCAGCGTTGAATAAAATGAATCTTGATCGCCGAATGATTGCTTGTGTACTTACTTTCGGTTTAGTGACGCCATACATGACATTACCAATTGGGTTTGGTGGCATCTTTTTAAATGATATTTTGCTTCCAGCCTTAGTTAATAACGGCCTTACAACCGCAACTGCAAGCCAAATTCCAGCTGCTATGGTTATTCCTGCTTGTGGTATGATTTTTGGTTTGTTAGTGAGTGTTTTCATTACTTACCGTAAGCCTCGCCATTACAAAGATGTTGAACCTACTCAAGATGAACAACAACAAACCGGCATTGATAAGAAAGCAGTCGTGATTGCTTTGTTTAGTATTGTTGCAACGTTATCTGCTCAGCTTTATTCTGGCTCAATGATTGTGGGTGCGTTAGTTGGCTTCATTATTTTATCTTTTGGTAAGCCTTTCCAAACAAGCCAAGATAGTTTTACTCGTGGCGTACAAATGATGGCGATGATTGGGTTCATTATGATCTCTGCAAATGGTTTTGCGAGTGTCATGAAAGCAACTGGCGGCGTAGAAACTTTGGTTCACTTCTTACAAACAAGCATGAGTGGTCATCAAGGTTTAGCAGCATTAATGATGTTGGTTGTTGGTTTATTGATCACCATGGGCATTGGTTCTTCGTTCTCAACCATTCCAATTATCGCAACTATTTATGTCCCATTAGCATTATCGTTTGGCTTCTCACCAGCCGCTACGATCGCTCTTGTGGGTACTGCAGCAGCGCTTGGGGATGCAGGTTCTCCAGCTTCAGATTCGACCTTAGGTCCAACATCAGGTTTGAATGCAGATGGACAACACGATCATATTAAAGATTCGGTTATCCCAACCTTCTTGCACTACAACTTACCGTTAATCGCCTTCGGTTGGATTGCGGCTATGGTTCTGTAACCTAAAACCAACGCTAAATTAGTCTCCAAACAAACCGCGCTTATTCAGCGCGGTTTTTTATTTGGGTAGCATTTAGTTTAATTGCTGTTGTATCGCTTGTAGGGTCTTTTCAGCCGAAGTATATGAAATTGGAACGGCATAGAACTGCTCTTCCACACTTAATACTAAACTAGGAAATGAATGAGCTCCCAACATTTGGCAAAAGGACAATTGTCTCGAAAACTCGGTTTGAACTTCATCTCCAACAATATCTTGAGAAAATTGTTCTACATCTAAACCAAGCTCTTTGGCTAACAGCACATGTGTGTTCGTAACATGAGGCTCCATCGCTCTTAAATAATAAGCCTCTTGTATCGCAGTTATCATTGCTTCACCTTTTCCTTGCAGTTGAGCGGCAATCACCGCACGACAAGCAGGATAAGTGGTTCGAACAGGCTGACATTGCTGCCAAAAGTCATAATTAAACGACGTACCGAGCTGAGCTTCAATGCGTCGCCAAGTTTGCTCTAACATTGCTTTCATTTCTGATGGCATAGGCTCTGTATTATCTGGTGCTAATCCACCCATTAAATATTCAACGTCTATACGCTCTGGTAATTGGGCTTTAAGCTTTTCCCAAGTAGGCTTGTAACCCCAGCACCAGCTGCACATCGGATCATGTATATAATAAAGTTTAGCCTTCATCGTCTATCCCTGAATTGTTTTTTCTTGTGACTAAGCGACATAAAAAAAGAGCCATAAAGGCCCTTTTATATTCAAACTCTAAGTGTTGAATTACTCTTCGCTTGCTGGAGCACGCGCTGCGGCTTCTTTTACTAGCGTTTGTAACTCACCTTTTTGGAACATTTCAATGATGATATCGCATCCACCAACCAGTTCGCCTTCAACCCAAAGTTGAGGGAAAGTTGGCCACTGGGCGTAGTGTGGAAGCTCTGCACGGATATCAGGGTTTTGAAGGATATCCACATAAGCAAATTTTTCACCACAAGACATAAGTGCTTGTGACGCTTGAGAAGAAAAACCGCAGCTTGGCAGTTTTGGTGAACCCTTCATATAAAGAAGAATCGTATTTTCAGAAATTTGTTGCTTAATTTTGTCGATAGTTTCCATTGCGTCCTCTCTAGACATCGATCTAACTTTTAATTCGTAGGCTCATTCTACTTGCATCTTGCTCATAATAAAAAGCCATTATTTGTAAGGGTATTCCAAATCTCTTATTAATGCTCACATAATACAAAAAATAGATAAAAAACGGGATAAATCTATCCACCCAAGTCACTTAAGGTTCGCATTTCAGCGAGAGTACAATAATTATCATTGCTATAAAGCGACAAGCGTTCTTTCTCTTAGCCTCTTAAACGCGTGGTTAAAGTCAACGTGACTAACCAACCAATCAACAGTAGCCACTAACATACACATATCGAAAATCTTTTTTAAGTATCAATGCTTTTAATAAAGTTAAAACTTGCTAAACTAAGCGCAGTCTTTCAATGGCTCAAACTGATGTCATGCCTTAACAGGCGTCATTAGTTAGTATCATTAAAAAATAGGAAGTGGTTCTACACGAGAACCCAATAATTCCTTTTCTAACACATGGAGATTTGAGCAATGGCATTTGAATTACCAGCACTACCTTTCGCAAAAGACGCATTAGAACCACACATCTCAGCTGAAACTCTTGATTATCACCACGGTAAACACCACAACACTTACGTAGTTAAGTTAAATGGTTTAATTCCTGGTACTGAGTTTGAAGGTAAATCTCTTGAAGAGATCGTTAAAACTTCAACTGGTGGCATCTTCAACAACGCAGCGCAAATTTGGAACCACACGTTCTACTGGCATTGCCTAGCGCCAAACGCTGGCGGTGAACCAACAGGTGCAGTTGCAGAAGCAATCAAACAACAATTTGGTTCTTTTGAAGAATTTAAAGCGAAATTCACTGACTCAGCGATCAACAACTTTGGTTCTTCTTGGACTTGGCTTGTTAAGAAAACTGACGGTACACTTGAAATCGTAAACACTTCAAATGCGGCGACTCCTTTAACAGAAGAAGGTATCACACCTCTACTTACTGTTGACCTTTGGGAACACGCTTACTACATCGATTACCGTAACGTTCGTCCAGATTACATGAATGGTTTCTGGGCTCTAGTTAACTGGTCTTTCGTTGAAGAAAACCTAATCAAATAATTAACCTGCTGATATTCAGCGAGTTAACTTATTGAAATACCGC
>NZ_AJYK02000043.1 GCF_000286955.2 Vibrio rumoiensis 1S-45 | reverse complement strand
CATAGTGAAATTTTTTATACTCATGAGGTTATTTACATAGGAGGGGGAGCTCAGGTTATAGATTTGATGAAAAGAAATTCAGTGCAAGAATTTTTAGGAAAAGATAATGATATTTTGGCTATTTTAGATGGCGATCAGCGTCATAAAAGTTATCATGAAGGGATGAACAATGTTCATTTTTTACCATTTGATAATATTGAGTCTGTAATATTTAACCGATATAATTTAGATGATCCTGTTATACCTAAAGTAGAAAGGATTGATGGGAAATCAGAAATCAAAAAAGCAAAGAATCTTTATAATCAATTGGTTGCTAATAATAATGGTGTTCAACTTATTACTGAGAAAAAAATTTACCAGCATTTAGAAAGCCTATTTGAAACGGAAATCAACAATTTAGAATCCAATATTGTTAATTTCCTTTCCAATTGAAAATATATAGCCCTAATTTAACCCAATAGTTTCCTGCATAAACCGAAACAATTCGGCTTGTTCGGTTTGGGTTAACCTAGAGATTTCTGCTTTGATTCGGTTTAATTCGGTTTCGGAAGGCGAACTCAGCATATAACGAGTCGTGTGTTCTAGCTCTGTTCGGATATGGTCAACCGAAAGGTGCGCGTAAACACTCGCGGTAACGCCAATATTGGAGTGGCCTAAAAGTCGGCTTGTTGCTTGAAGTGAACCGCCAGAAGTCACTTGATAGGTAGCTAGGGTTCGCCTTAAATCGTGTACCTGTAAATTTTTACTCGCATCATTCGGATCATATAAACCAGCTCGTTTGGTTATTCTATTCCAAAATCCGCCGATTCCGCTTTTATCTGCAATATGACCCGTTGCACTTCTCGTGCTTGGAAATACATACTGTTGGCCTTTTTCCGCTTCAAGAGACCGTCTTTCTAATACTTTCATTGCTTCATGAGATAGGGGCACAACATGCGGTTTCTTGGTCTTGATTTTGTTCACGGGGATAACCCATGTTCGAGCGTCTTTGTTTATTTCACTCCATTCCATCGCTAATACGTTAGATTTTCGTTGGCCTGTAAGTAGAAGTAGCAAGATGCAATCTTGATAAATCGGCTCTTCTTGTTCAAGCGAGTCGAGTAGGCGGCAAAGCTCTTCTTTTGAGAGGGTACGCTCACGCCTAAATACGCTTTCATCAATTTTCTTTAATGTCGCAAATGGGTTGTTTTCAATGTCTGCACGATTGAACATGGATTTAAGCAAGGTTAAGGAATGGTTGTGTAAGCTATAGCCTTTTTTAGCCAATATATTTTGCAGAAAAGTTTTGGCTTCGTCTTTGGCAAAATTATCAATGGTGCGTTTACCAAGTTTTGGCCTGATGTGAAGTCGATATAAGATTTCATGGCCTTTTAAGCTGCTTTCTCTGCGTTTGCCTGCTTTGATATCGAGTTTGAATGAAGCTTCATAGTATTCGAATAGTTGCTCAAAAGTGGTGTAGTTACGAGCGGTTCGTTTTTCTTCATTAGGGTTAACACCAGAAGCAATTTTATGTACAACTTCTCTTGCGAGTCTACGAGCTTGCTCAACGGTAATTTCAGGGAAGCGGCCTAAAGTTACTTGCAGGTTTTTACCATTTACCTTTTGAATGAAATTAAATGTTTTAGTGCCTGTTTTGGTTACTTCTAAGCCCAGTCCATGGACGCTACTAGTGCCTCCCGAATCACGGTACCTTTTTCGTGTTGATGCTGGCTCGATGTTTACGAGTGAGTTTTTTGTAAAATTAAAGCTATAAGACATGTCTTTACTCTTCTATATAATCATTTCTGCCGTGCCTATGCCGTGCCGAAGACAGTAAAAATAGGCTATTTTGGTTAATTTTCATTAAACTTAAAATAACGAATAATGATGTGTAACGATATGATTATTAAGGTAAATTAACGTGAGTTAAGCCGAGTTAAAGGATCTTTTAAAATCCTGTAGGGCGTACCATATACAAAATAAACCCCAGATAACTTAATGAGTTATCTGGGGTTTTTGTTTTTGCCGTTTATATATCATGCTTCGTGGTGCCTATATGGCGCTGTTGTTCGTGCTGACAACACCAGCGACATTCATGTTAAAGATCATCACAGTCACAATTGACTCGCTAAACCGAGTTCTCGCTTTCTCGATCGCATAAAATCGTTTAAATGATTTTAAAAATCCATTACTAGGATATCTTTTGCTGATAAATGAATTGATTAGCAGAGATCGTGTATAAAATTTATTCGGGTTTCTTGCTACTATTCTGTTAGGTGGAAGGAGTCATCGTGAAAACATTCATTCTTGGAATCTTATATGCGCTTGTGGCAATTGTGGCCATAGGTATCCTTGGTCGTTGGTTTGTACCCTATTTAGCAACGATTGTTCTTGTTGACTATGTTGCGTTCTGTGGTGTTGCTGCAATTGTTATTGCCTATCTCGCTTATGATGGTAGTCATCCAATGAACCAACATTTCATGTCTCTTATCACCCATCGAGAATTAGTCAGCCGTGAAGAAGATCCAGAAGATAAGCATAACCGAATGAGCTTTACGTTTTCTGTTGGTATAGCAGGAATTTTATTGTTGCTTGTAAGTGGTTTAATGGTGTGGTTGTCATAGAGAATTTCACCTAACAAACTTAATCGGTATCAGTCTTTCTAAATGACCTAAATCTTTGGGAGCGATCGCTCTTAATTTGCATATCGATTGTACATTTTATCTGCTGCCAAGCTTATTTTGTAAAAATAGCTGGCATTTGGCATGAAGTGATCTTGTCATCTTGATACATAAGCGATTCTAACAAGACACCACCTTCAATCTCGATGGGGGGGAGTCTCATGGCTTTCATGTCATCAAGAGTGTAATACCATCCCATGGTTTGTTTTGCTTTTTGGCAAGTGTTTAGTTTGGTTTGACCATAAGTGACGATATTGGGGGCGACATCAATATACTGAAAGAATTGGAATTCTTTTTCCCTTAGTCTCTCGAGGTAAGGGTAATACCCCTTCCATTGAGCTTCAGGTACGCTTTGCTTCCAGAGGTGGTCACTTTGTCTTGCGCCGCCGTGCCAGCCAAGTAATGTGTCTTTTTCGATCTTCACACTGTGAGCAGCAGGCAGTAAATAATTGGCACAAGCAGAAAAGCACAGTTTAGTAATAATGAGATCAAGGTTCTTCTCTTTAATAAAATACCCAAATTCAATACCAGATTCGATCATTCCGCCAGGGCTAGTGACTTGCAGTTTCGTTATTTCAATATGATTGTTTCTTATCATGCGTAGAGCTTCGAGCACTCCATCTCCAGTGATCATTCCATCATAAATGAGCGTGTCATCTTTTATGCTTAATGCCGGAGATAGAAGGGGCAAAGGTGCTTGATTGGCACAGCCTGTCAGGAAGGTTACGGCCGCAATGGAAAGAAATTTTTTCATCATTAAGCCTCAAGTGTTATCAGTGGCTTTATATGATTTTATGGTTTGGTTGGCTATAGGGTCGAAAGATCATCATTAGACTAGATGGGCGGATTGAGAGGGATATCTTAATAAGATGTAAATGATATTTTTGTTATTGTATTTTCGATTTTCATTTAACACCCTCAGATAACGTAATAGATTATTTGAGGGTGTTTTACGATGTGGTGTCGGTAGTTATCTGTTAACGAATGATCATTTGCTCGCGTTCTGGGCCAACCGAAACCATGCTAACTGGTACGCCCATTAATGCTTCAATACGTTCAACATAACGTTGTGCAGCAACCGGCAGGCTTTCAAAAGTGCGACAAGTGGTGATGTCTTCATCCCAACTTTGCATGTCTTCGTAAACCGGGCTTAATGCTGCGGTTTGAGGCCAGATTGGGTTTTCACTGTGATCGCCTGCATACGCAACGCAGATCTTTAAATCTTTCATGCCGGTTAAGCAATCAATTTTGGTTAATGCGATTTCAGTTGCCGCTTGTAATTCAACGCCATTACGAGTGGCGACGGCATCAAAATATCCCATATCACGAGGGCGACCCGTCACTGCGCCATATTCATTGGCACTTTCACGGAAATTATCTTGCTCTTCCATAGCGGTCACTAATGTACCTGTACCAACCGATGAGCTGAAAGATTTAGCAACCGCGACAATACGCTCTGGGCGAAGGGCAGGTAAACCACTACCAATACCGGCATAAGCCGCGGTGACATTGGAAGATGTGGTGTAAGGGTATTCGCCATATACTAAATCACGGCCTGCACCTAGTTGAGCTTCAAACAACAAATTGGCTTGTTGTTTTTGTAGTGCTTTTAAAGGCTCGGTGACATTACAAATAAATGGACGCCAAGCTGCCGTGACTTCTAATAGCCATTGTGTCATCTCTTCGGCGCTTTGAGAAAAATCACAGCTTGGGTATAAAGCTTTTAGCTGTGGCATTTTCCAATCCAGCATAAATTGAATACGTTCTTGCAATACTTCCGGTTGGTTTAACCAGCCCACAAGAATGCCTTTCTTCATGACGCGATCGCCATACGCCGGCGCAATACCTTGGCGGGTTGAGCCGTAAGCGGCATCGCCTAGGCGCAATTCTTCTAACGTATCTTCAAGGGCATGCAAAGGCAGACATAAGGTTGCACGATCTGAAATGCACAATTTCACGTCAACACCAGCGGTTTTTACTTCGGCAATTTCTTCGCTTAATGCAGCGGGGCTAATCACCATGCCAGGGCCAAGTACCGCAATACAATTTGGATTGAAAATACCGCTTGGTAATTGGTGTAATTTAAAGGTACCAAAGTCATTTACCACGGTATGGCCAGCATTGTTACCACCTTGAAAGCGAATGCTTGCAGAGGCATCTTCAGCTAAAAAATCAACGATACGGCCTTTACCTTCGTCACCCCAGTTAGCACCTACAACAACAATAGACGGCATAATTTCATCTCCAAATTGATTTGAACAATCATGGTAAGCGCCCTATATAAATAAGAGAAATTAATTATAATTATCATCTTGATAAGGATTCCATATCAATTTTTGACTAAAAATAACGCATAAGGTGAAGATATGTTAGATATTCATTGGTTAAAAACCTTTGTGACATTGGCTGAATTAAAGCATTTTGGTAAAACCGCCAATGCATTACATATGACTCAACCCAATGTGAGCCTTCACATTAAACAACTCGAAAAAACCACCCGTGTGAAATTGATTGAGCGTAACCCATTTTGTTTAACGCAAGCGGGACTGCGCTTATTGGAATCGTCGAAAAAAGCACTGTGGGAATTGCAGGTTTGTCAGTCCGATTTGAATGCGATTAATAATTTGAGCCAAGGCACACTAACCATTGCGGCGAGTGACATTATTTCTCGATTATTGTTGATTGAGCCTTTTCAGCTATTTAAAGCTGAATTTCCGGGAATTGATTTTTCATTGCTGAATACCACCTCATCGCAAGCATCCAGCCTGGTCAAAAGTGCAGAAGCCGATTTAGGATTTGTGATCGCGCAAAAAGAAAGTGAGCCTTTGCATTTTACTGAGCTTCAACAAGTAAAATGGTGCGCTCTGGGTAATGATTTAGAGTTGTGGCAACAAGCAAAATACATTGATGATGCCTCTTTAACTGAACTTCCAACACTGATTTTATTAGGACACGATACCCGAACCCGAGACTTACTGGATAGCGCGTTACCATCATTAAATTTACCGAAATATCGGATCATGGAAGTGGGCAGTGTGGATGCGCAGATAGACTGGGCAGAAGCGGGATTTGGTGTGGCGATTGTACCGGAATTTTCACTTTATACTAAGCCGGGTTTAACCACCAAAGTGACCCCCTTACCGCAATTTCCGAGTACCAGTTTAGGCTATATTGTGCGTCAAAATCAGGTGTTATCTAAGGCGACTAAGCAATTGTTGCATTGGGTTAATGAAGAGATTTCACGCAGGCAATAAACACCTCATATTCGGTAATGGAGCTACTAAATATTGGCTAATCCTTTTTGTATGATTTTTTATAGAATAGATTATGCTATACCCTTCAATGACTTTGGGCACAGTTTAAGAAAAGGAATTTGTATGAAACATCGGTCTTCACGCTTTGGTAGCTTAGTGTTAATTATCGCCATTCTTGCAGCGTTGAGTGTTGCGGTTATGATGTTTGGTGCTCATCTAGGTTTATGGGATCCCATTGTTGGGTTTGGTTATATTCGCAATTATATGAATCCCATTGCTTATATGGTCGTGACCTTAAGCGCGATTGGGTTGGCTTATCAGTTGTCTTCTTCTAATGGCGCAGGGGTTGTTAAATCTTTCGTTGCGCTTTTAATTGGGTTAGGGCTGTTGGCACCCATGCTTTATGGAAAAATGCACCCACCTAAGCAATATCCACCGATTCATGACATTACTACCGATACGGTTAATCCTCCGCAATTTATTACCTTAGATGATCATCGCCCAGGAGCTAAAAACAGTTTAGTTTATGGCGGTTCAAAGGTTGCCGAACAACAACACTTGGCTTATTCAGACATTGCGCCTATTTATGTGTCTACGCCTGCCAGTGAGGCGTTTCAACAAGCATTGAATGTTGGAAAATCAATGGGGTGGGAAATCGTGTCACAAGATTTCAAAAAGTTACGTTTTGAAGCCACAGCCCGAACGCCGGTTTTCCAATTTGCCGATGATATTGTCGTAGTGGTTACTGAACTCAAGAGTACCACCAGAATTGATATCCGCAGTGTGTCTAGAATTGGCCGTGGTGATAGAGGCGTGAATGCCAATCGAATTAGAGAGTTTATTCAATCTTTCTAATTTATGGTTGAGTATGGTTTTCATTATAATCGGCGATAAAATGACAATTTTTCAATATTGTATCAGTCAACTAGTTTACTAGTGTGGTGGATGTCGCTACTATAAGGGCATTCATCAGCATAGAAACTTGATTGCCTTCTTTTTAAGTCACATTTGGGCAATCTACCTTCCTTCTTCAGCTTGATGCTTGTTTGTTTTTGAGTCAGCACAATGGCTCAATTTAGCGTAAAGAGAATCTATTATGACCACCATTGCAACATCGGTTAAAACAACCAAACAACCTTCGTTAGTTGGGGGCGCTTGTATTATTGCGAGCGTATGTGTCGGTGCAGGTATGCTTGGGCTACCAAGTGCGGGGGCGGGCAGTTGGACCATTTGGTCTATATTAGCCATCACTCTTACTATGGTTGTGATGACGGTTTCTGGTTGGTTATTGCTTGAAGCGTTTAAACATTACGATCTTCATGTGTCTTTCAATACCGTTACCCTTGATATGCTGGGCAGTAAGGTCAACTTTTTTAATAATTTAACGGTGTATTTCGTAGGCGGTATTTTACTGTATGCCTATATCACATCGTTTGGTTTGATCTTGCAAGGCTCTTTAGGTTTAGAAAGTAAAACAGCGTCGGTGCTATTTGTTGCAATTGCGTCGAGTGTTGTTTGGCATTCAACCCGTGCGGTAGATCGAGTTTCGATTATATTAATTGCCGTGATGTTGTTGAGCTTCATCTTTGGGGTATTCGGCCTAACTGTTAAAATTGATATGTCGATTTTAATGGATGCGGTTAACCAGCAAGGTGAATACGCAAAATATGCCATGGCACTATTGCCGATAGCGTTAACATCATTTGGTTATCATCATTCTGTGGCTTCAATGCGCGGTTATTATGGTGAAGAAACCAAAGCAAAATACGCTATTTTAGGTGGGACACTGATTGCTTTAACGCTTTATGTCATTTGGATTTTAAGTATTTTTGGCACTCTGCCGCGTGAAGCATTTGGCCCAGTAATTGCTCAAGATGGGAATGTTGATGTTCTGCTAAAAACCTTAGGTGGTGTGGTTGAGTCTGAAAAAGTATCCCAAGCGATCAATATCTTTTCGGTGGCGGCGATCCTGTCTTCATTCATTGGTGTTGGTTTAGGAGTATTCGATTTTATTGCGGATTTATTCCATTTTGAACCAAGCAAACGTGGCCGCTCAAAAACATGGTTAGTGACCTTTTTGCCGCCATTGATTTTGTCTTTATTATTTCCATTTGGCTTTATTTTGGCGATTGGTTATGCAGGTGCAGCGGCAACGGTTTTGACTTGTATCATTCCAGCTTTACTCGCCCTAAAATCACGTCAACGTGAAAACGGTAATCAAGGCTTTATGGTGAGTGGTGGTAAGTTCGTACCTTTTGCTGTGTTAGCGTTTGGTGTTGCCACAGCCATATTCCACTTTTTAACCATGCTTGATTTGCTGCCTGTGTTTAAAGGTTAACTTGGTTTATCAAAGATAAACATTACAACGTGCGTCGTTATTAAGCCCTTGTTTCTACTTTTAGATGCAAGGGCTTTATTTTTGAAGGTGGTCATTCATTTTGGTGTAATTTACCCCTTGAGGTGACTTGGGGATATACTTTATATAACACCATCTATTTGGTTTTTATAAAAAGGATATGGACATGGCAAAGATTGGACTTTTCATTCAAGCATGTTTAGCTGCCGCAATTTTTTATCTAGGTTTTACGATATATAGTTTTACCAATACTGTGAATAAAGTGGTAGAAACTTACCCGACAATGTTGGCCGATTTTAATCAAACTACGGCGAATTTAGACATTAAAGGTTGGTTGGATGTGGCGAATAAATACGCGGAGATAGCGCCGAAAGCATTACAAGTAGTGCAGGATATGAACAGTACTGTGGCGGGTGTGAATAAAACCGTTGCCTCGGTGGATACTAAATTGCCGCAGGTACTCGCGGAAATGAATGGTCTTCGCACGCAAACCGTACCTGCGGTATTAAAAGAATCCGCTTTGATTCGACAAGAGCTACCCCCAATGCTGACCAAGATTGATCAAATTGTCGAAAAAAGTGAAGAGATCAGTAAAAATGCGACAGAGGGCGCAGTGAAAGGGATCATTTTATCCCCAGTTAATTTATTAAAAGATGCAGGAAAAGGTTTGAAGTCGACAGTAACGGAATGATAAAAGGGTATAGAATATTTTCCTGACGGTCGGTTAATTTTATAAATGTTGAGTTGTGGTATTATGGCGCCATATTCTTTGGAGGTTTTATGTTGAAGTTAAATAAACAAATCTGGCAAAAGTTATGGGTCGCTTTATTTTTTACATTTGGCTTAGCAGCATGTTCAACCACTTCTTCAACCAGTGCAAATTATGTCTATACCGACAGTTGGTGGTATGACGATTACTGGTACTACCAAGATCATGTTTACCCGAATTGCTGCCATGGCGACGGTGAATTTAAAGAAGCTGTCAATAGCTGGTGGCATACACTCGATCCAGATAAACAAGCAGAAATTAAAGATAAAGTTGATAACTGGAAAGACGGTGATGGTCCAGATGTAGAAGCACTGAAATCCGATTTTAATAAAAAATGGCAAGCATTGCCTGCTGAGAAACAGCAACAAATCACGCAAAAGCGCCAACAAATTCAAGCTGAAATGGGAGGCGATGGCCTTTCTAGTGAACAGAAACAAGCAGTAAAAGCTCAGTGGCAAAGCCGAGAACGCCCAACGTTACAACGATCTCAAGTCACCATGCCTGCCGCTCTTCCAATCTCACGACCTTCAGGTTTTGGCGGCGGAGCTCGAATTGGTGGCGGTTTAAGACGCTAATATTTAGCTAATTTAGTCTGTTTACAGGCAATCCATTGGCTTTTTATTAATTGCCTTTAGGTAAATACCACTCATTAATTGAGTGGTATTTTTGTTTTTGAAGTAAGTAAAGCCAGCAAAAGGATACCGAGTTCAAGTAATTCTGATTAATATCCATGAAACTCTAGTAATGTTACAAAATTGTTTATTATTGTATGAGCACTTAACTAGAGGTGAACATGAGAGATTATAAGCAAATTTTAGTTGTCGATGACGATCAAGAGATCCGCGATTTACTCGATGAATATCTTTCTAAAATGGGCTTTACTGTTTTAACGGCTTGCGACGGCGTCGAAATGCAAGCGCGAATACAACACAGTGGTTATCCCGATCTCATTTTATTGGATGTGATGCTGCCCGGAGATGATGGCTTTGCACTTTGCCAACGTATTCGTAAAGATTCAATGGTGCCGATTATTATGTTAACAGCCGTGTCAGATGAAACGGATCAAATTATCGGCTTAGAAATTGGTGCTGATGATTATATTGCCAAGCCTTTTAGCCCTAGGCAATTAATCGCAAGAATTAAGGCCTTGTTACGCCGCAGTCATGCTGACGAATCGACCAACCCCACAACCATTTCTTTTGGTGATTGGACGTTAGATACCTTATCTCACACTGCTTTTCATCAAGATACTCATGAAAAAATTGAATTATCAGGCAGTGATTTTTCGCTGCTGATGTTGTTTCTTTCAAAGCCTAATGAAGTCTTGGATCGAGACACTATCTCTTATGCGATTAAAGGCCGAGAAGCCTTGCCTTTTGAGCGGGGCATTGATGTACAATTGAGCCGTTTACGCCAGCGTTTGGGTGATACTGGCAAGCATCATAAATACATTAAAACCATGCGCGGGAATGGTTATATTTTTACCGCACCAGTGCATTACGGTCACTAGTTGATCTGAGGTGAGTTAATGTCTCGATTCTGGAAATCGCAATCGCTCGTTTCACGGACCTTATTGTTAACGTTGTTAACGGTGGTGATGGCGCAAGGCATTTCTACGTCTATTTGGTATACCAACTCTCGAAAACAAGAAATTCAAGGGATCACCACTACCACGACGAGCATGGCATCACTGTTTGCTTCAACGGTGTCTTATTTTCAATCTCTGCCTGTGAATTATCGACATGTGATTTTGGAGCAATTACGCAAGATGGGAGGCACACGCTTTTTCGTCTCGTTTAATTATGAGTTTTTACAATTATCGCCACTTCCAGATAATCGCATGAAGCAAGTAGCCGTGAATTCTATGGCCCGCGCACTGGAAGATAAACTGACCAATGTAAAATCAATTCATGTGGAATTCTCTGAACCTGATAAATTAAAAATTCTAAAAAATGATATTTATTTAAAGGATTTACCAAAATCTTGGGCGCATTACACGCTAACCTTAGAGCCGCTTAACCCACCGATTATGGTGGTTCAAATTGAATTAGATACCGAAGAATGGATTTACATTGCCGCGTTGCTTCCTCCTCCTTATAACACGTTAGAAGACACCATTTTACCACCATCACAATGGTTGTATTTGTTGCTTTCCACCGCTTTATTGTTGTTCTTCACTTATTTTATGGTTCGCCGTCAGGTGCGACCTTTGCGTAATTTAGCGAAAGCAGCAAATCAGATGAGTATTGATGGAGAGCAATCGCCATTACCCGAAGAAGGGGCGAATGAATTAGTCACAGCAACGTTAGCGTTTAATCGGATGCAACAACGAATTCGTCATTATGTGATGGATAGGGAGCATTTATTTTCCTCTATTTCCCATGACTTAAAAACACCGATTACTCGTTTACGTTTAAGGGCTGAGCTATTGGAAAACGATGCTAAGAGAGCCAAATTCAATCAAGATCTAGATGAGTTGGAAATGATGGTAAAAGGCGCACTGCAATGTGTGCACGATACCGAATTACATGAGAACTCCAACTTAGTTTATTTGAATGAATTATTGCTTGCTGCGGCAGAAACACATAATCAAAACGAGATCAAAGTCATATTGCCGCAAGAAAGTATTCGCCCTGTTTTAGGAAAGCCTCTGGCCTTAAAAAGGGTGATGACCAACCTAATCGATAATGGCGTTAAGTATGGCTATAAGGTCAAAGTGAGCTGTATACAAACCGATACGTACGTGCAATTAAACATTCAAGATCAAGGAAACGGCATTCCTGAAGAGAAGCTAGAAGCTGTGTTTGAGCCCTACGTACGCTTGGCTAAAGACAAAGATGGTCATGGCTTGGGTTTAGGTATTTGCCGTAATATTTTACATGCTCATGGCGGTACTATTTTTATTCATAACATTCTTGATAACACCAAGCCCACAGGGTTAATGGTGCAAGTTATCCTGCCATTCAATACCGAATCATTGGATCAAACCTAACCAATGTAACAATACTGTTACACTGGTGTTACCTTTTGTGGCGTTCTATTTTTGGATCTTTACTTATAGTTATTGG
The DNA here is from genome assembly GCF_000286955.2 of Vibrio rumoiensis 1S-45. Taxonomy (GTDB): domain Bacteria; phylum Pseudomonadota; class Gammaproteobacteria; order Enterobacterales; family Vibrionaceae; genus Vibrio; species Vibrio rumoiensis_A. The sequence continues at coordinate 122,740 of NZ_AJYK02000043.1, read as the reverse complement.
GATATTGCTAGAGAAAGCGAGCTGTCAGCTATTTCTAGAAAACTGAACATCAGATAGCAAAGCGTTCAACATGAATTAAACGCAACTTTTAAATCCAATATCTTAAACCCAATAACTAAAACATGGACGATAACAATGAAAACAATCAAGAAAAGTCTTTTAACGGTTAGCTTACTTTCTGCAGGTTTATTCTCTGCCACACAATTTGCCAATGCCGGTGAAGTAGAAGTATTGCATTGGTGGACATCTGGCGGTGAAGCCAAATCGGTTGCTGTATTAAAAGAAATGATGGAAAAAGAAGGCCACACTTGGAAAGATTTTGCGGTTGCTGGTGGCGGCGGTGAAAGTGCGATGACAGTGTTGAAAACGCGCGCTGTATCTGGGAACCCACCTGCAGCTGCGCAAATTAAGGGCCATAATATTCAAGAATGGGCAGATCTTGGTTTCCTTACCAATTTAGATGAGGTTGCGAAAGCAGGCAATTGGGATGGGATCTTGCCTCAAGTTGTTGCCGATACCAGTAAATACCAAGGCCATTATGTTTCTGTTCCGGTAAACGTACACCGCGTAAACTGGCTTTGGGCTAACAAAGTAGTACTAGATAAAGCGGGTGTTAAAGTTCCAACGTCATGGGATGAGTTTTTTACCGCAGGTGATAAATTAAAAGCGGCAGGAGTGATCCCACTCGCACATGGTGGTCAGCCTTGGCAAGACGCAACTTTATTTGAAGCGATTGCTTTAGAAACACTAGGTAACGCGGATTACAACAAAGCGTTTGTTGATTTAGATCAGGCGACATTGTCTGGTGATAAAATGGTGGAAGCGTTCACAATCTTCAAGAAAGTACATGGCTATATTGACAGTAATTCGCCAGGCCGTGATTGGAACGTTGCTACTTCTATGGTGATTAACGGTACGGCTGCCATGCAAGTGATGGGCGATTGGGCGAAAGGTGAGTTTAGCGCGGCTAACAAACAACCGGGTACTGATTACGTTTGTGCACCGACACCGGGAACCGATGATGCATTCACGTTTAATATTGATAGCTTTGCTTTCTTTAAAATTAAAGACAAAGATAATCAAAAAGCCCAGCAGGATCTTGCCAAAACTATCCTTTCAAAAGATTTCCAAGAAGTCTTTAACCTTAACAAAGGCTCGATCCCTGTTCGTTTAGACATGGACATGTCTAAGTTTGATCAGTGTGCATTAGATGCAATGGCAAGCTTTAAAGCAACCTCGAAAACCGGTGGTTTAGTGCCAAGTATGGCGCACGGTATGTCGACGACAAGTTATGTTCAGGGCGCGATGTACGATGTGATTACTAACTTCTTTAATGATGCCGATGCCGATCCTAAACAAGCCGCGCAACAATTAGCGAAAGCAGTAAAAGCGGCTGAGTAATCCCTTTCTTTAAGTATTCTTTTTATTGAGGAGTCTTTATTAAACTCCTTAATTGAAGAATGAAACGGTAAGGCTGCGTATAGAAGTATTTACGCGCAGCCTTTCTTCCCTTTGCTCACATGATTTAAACGCTCCTTTTGCATAATCTGCTGAGTAATCGATGTTATTAAAGGATCGGTTATGGACAACGCTTTCGATTCCACTAAACAAAATACGGGTAATCCTAGACAAGGAATGCCCGCAAGACGCACTGCTCCTAAGCCAAAGCTGATGGATAGATTGCAGTATTTACTGCCTAAAATTGTATTAGCCCCGACCATGGTGATCACTGTGGTGTGCATTTATGGGTATATTTTTTGGACAGGGGCTTTGTCTCTGACCAATTCGAGGTTTTTACCAAGTTTTAATTTCACAGGTTTTGGCCAATATGCCAAGCTGATGGAAAATGACCGCTGGATCACTTCCATTACCAATCTTGGTATTTTCGGCTTACTGTTTCTTGCCATTGTTATTGTGCTGGGTGTCGGCTTAGCTATATTTTTAGATCAAAATATCCGTAACGAAGGTGTGATTCGTAGTATTTATTTATACCCAATGGCGCTGTCGTTTATCGTGACCGGTACCGCATGGAAATGGATTTTAAACCCAGGCCTTGGCATTGAAAAAATGGTGCGAGATTGGGGGTTTACGGATTTTAAATTCGATTGGATTGTCGATTCTGACATGGTGGTTTACACCTTAGTGATCGCAGCGGTTTGGCAATCATCTGGCTTTGTGATGGCGATGTTCTTGGCGGGTTTACGCGGGATAGACTCTTCCATTATCAAAGCGGCTCAAATCGATGGGGCGAGTCTGCCACGTATTTATTGGAGCATTGTATTGCCTTGCCTGCGTCCGGTGTTCTTTAGTGCCGTGATTATCACGTCTCATATTGCAATTAAGAGCTTTGATTTAGTGACCGCGTTAACCGCGGGTGGGCCGGGGTATTCTTCTGATTTACCTGCTTTGTTTATGTATGCGTACTCCTTTACTCGTGGGCAAACGGCGTTAGGTTCAGCTAGTGCCATGATGATGCTTGCGGGGATTCTGGCAATTTTAGTGCCGTATTTGTACTCAGAATTAAGAGAGAAGAAATCATGATTTCCGCGACTAAAAATAAGTCAGCGAATAAAGCGCCGACTCACCAACAACCTTACTTTAACTCCAAGCGAATTGGGCGCATTGCAATTTACACGTTGCTGCTCTTTTTCTGTGTGCTTTACCTCATGCCATTGTTCGTCATGGTGATCACCTCATTTAAAAGCTTGGGCGATATCCGTACCGGTAATTTAATGTCGCTACCAACCGAGTGGGTGTTAGATGCATGGCAAAAAGCGTGGTCAGAATCCTGTACTGGCGTGAAATGTGAAGGGATAAAAAGTTACTTCTGGAACTCATTTCAAATGGTGATCCCTGCGGTCGCGATCTCGACTTTAATGGGCGCGTTTAATGGTTATGTGATCAGTAAGTGGCAGTTTAGAGGCTCTAATATGCTGTTTAGCTTGCTGCTGTTTGGCTGCTTTATCCCTTTCCAAGTGGTGTTATTACCGATGGCTGCGACCTTAGGTTACTTTGGTTTAGCCAACACCACCACAGGGTTAGTGATTGTGCATGTTATCTATGGCTTGGCCTTCACAACATTATTCTTCCGTAACTTTTATGTTGGCGTGCCAGATGAATTGGTTAAAGCCGCTAAATTAGATGGAGCAGGGTTCTTTACCATCTTCTTTAAGATCATGCTGCCAATATCAACGCCAATTATTATGGTGACAGTCATTTGGCAATTTACTTCTATTTGGAATGATTTCTTATTTGGTGTGGTGTATTCCGGATCGGAGACGCAACCCATCACAGTGGCACTAAATAATCTTGTGAACACCAGTACGGGAGTTAAAGAATATAACGTGGATATGGCTGCCGCCATTATTGCAGCGTTGCCAACCCTGTTGGTTTATATCGTGGCAGGGAAATATTTTGTTCGTGGGTTAACCGCGGGATCCGTCAAAGGCTAACGCTGATTTATACATTACTGAGTAACCCAAAATTGGCTTAAAAGGAAAAATAATAATGGCTGCTTTAGAACTAAACCAAATTCGTAAAACTTATCGTGGGGCAGAAAACGAGACATTAAAAGGCATCAATATTCAGATTGAATCGGGTGAATTTTTGATTTTAGTTGGCCCGTCCGGTTGTGGAAAATCCACCCTGATGAACACGATTGCAGGGCTTGAATCGATCAGCTCCGGTGAAATTGTGATTGATGGAGTAGATGTTTCTAACGTTGAACCGAAAGATCGTGATATTGCAATGGTGTTTCAATCCTATGCTCTGTATCCCAATATGACGGTGCGAGGCAATATCGCATTTGGTTTGAAAATCCGCAAACTGCCACAAGTTAAAATTGATGCAGAAGTGAATCGAGTGGCAGAAATGCTGCAAATTGATCACCTTTTAGATCGAAAGCCTGCGCAACTGTCTGGTGGTCAACGCCAACGGGTTGCGATGGGGCGAGCATTGGCACGTCAACCTAAATTGTATTTGTTTGATGAGCCGTTATCGAATCTTGATGCGAAATTGCGAGTAGAAATGCGTACGCAAATTAAGCGTTTACATCAAAAGTTAAATACCACTATTGTGTATGTCACCCACGATCAAATAGAAGCAATGACTCTCGCCGATCGTATTGCAGTGATGAAAGATGGCGAGCTGCAACAGCTCGGTACGCCAAAAGAAATCTACAACCAACCAAATAATATGTTTGTGGCAGGCTTTATGGGCTCACCGTCAATGAACTTCATTAAAGCTAGAGTCGATCTCGGTACCGATGATAAACCTCAAGGTGAGATTTGGACGGCAGATGGTCAATCACACAAGATCAATTTGCCTGATCGCTTACGCAAGTTTGATGGAGAAACTGTGATCATTGGTTTAAGACCAGAGTTTATTACTGAACAACCAAGCGATGAAAATCGAACCTTCACCGAGGTGCCAATGCAAATTGATGTATTGGAGCCAACAGGGCCAGATACCATTGCGATTGTTGAGATTAATCAAGAGCATGTTGCTTGTCGTTTATCGGCAGAATTTGATGCAAAAGCCGGAGAGACCGTTCCGTTGTATTTCGATCTTTCGAGTGCGATTTTCTTTGATGTGAATACCGAGATGAGAATCTAACTCGGGCTGCATTTTCTTTGTATAAAATTGGCGGATTTTGACCCATTTAGCGTTTAGGCGCAGGTCAAAATCCGCCATTTTTTATGCCGGTCATTTGAGTGGTGAATGATGAGTTGAATGTAATGAATTGATTGTTAATGAAATATTTATGATTATTCAAGTTGGTATGGCATTTGCTCTTATGGGGTACGGCTTTAGAAAAGAGTCGATGATCATAATCAAGGAGAACAAAATGTCTAAAAAATCTCTTATCGCTGTCACCCTAACCGCAGCTTCCGTACTGGCTAGTTTTAATACAAGCGCCGCTGATGCCTGTGACCCAGGTGAAATGGTGATTAAATTTAGCCATGTAACCAATGCAGACAAACACCCTAAAGGCATTGCCGCTTCTTTATTAGAAGAACGTGTGAACAAGGAAATGAATGGTAAAGCTTGTATGCAGGTTTTTCCAAACTCAACACTTTATGATGATGATAAAGCCCTTGAAGCGTTATTAAATGGTGATGTTCAGTTAGCTGCCCCTTCTTTATCCAAGTTTGAAAAATTCACTAAAAAATTCCGTATTTTCGATTTGCCATTTTTGTTTGATGACGTAGAAGCGGTTGACCGTTTCCAAAACTCAGAGTCAGGCGATGTATTGAAAAATGCGATGACTCGCCGAGGTTTAAAAGGCCTTGAGTTTTGGCATAACGGCATGAAACAAATGTCGGCAAATAAACCACTTATTTCCCCTGAGGATGCAAAAGGCTTGAAGTTCCGTGTTCAGCCTTCAGATGTCTTGGTGGCACAATTTGAGCAACTTGGCGCGAACCCGCAAAAAATGTCGTTTAAAGAGGTGTATGGCGGCTTACAAACCAAGGTTATTGATGGACAAGAAAACACCTGGTCGAACATTTATGGCCAGAAATTCTTTGAAGTGCAAGATGGTTCAACCGAAACCAATCACGGTATTTTGGATTACTTAGTTGTGACTTCAAATACTTGGTGGACGGAGCTGCCCGATGATATTCGCAGCCAACTAGGTCAAATTCTGCATGAAGTGACGGTCGCTCGTAATACCGAGTCAACACGAGTTGATAATGAAAGTAAGAACAACATTCTAGAAGCGGGTGGTGTGGTGCGTACGCTTACGCCAGAACAACGCCAAGAATGGGTAACGGCGTTGAAACCGGTGTGGAAAAAGTTCGAGAAAGATATTGGTTCTGATCTGATCGATGCTGCTTTGGCTTCAAATAAATAACGAGTTGTTTTAATGATTGGGCATGGCTTGGGAATAGAAAGAGAAATAAAAAGCCATGTCCAAATTGATGATGACAGAGAGGGAATATGTCTCATTCTTTGATGGATAAATTAGGGCGAATAACAGACTCGATTGAAGAATCTTTGATCGCTTTATTTTTGGGTTTAATGACACTGATTACGTTTGCCAACGTTGTATTTCGTTATGTGTTAAATGACAACATTCTATGGGGGCTTGAAGCCACAGTATTTTTATTTGCTTGGTTGATCTTGGTTGGCGCATCTTACGGTGTGAAAAAACAATTCCACATTGGGGTTGATGTGGTGGTTAATCTTTTGCCCGCTAACTGGCGTAAAATTTTTGCCTTAATTGCTGTGAGTGCTTGTTTAGCATTTTCTATTTTATTGCTGATCGGATCTTGGAATTACTGGTATCCGTTTGTGACAGAACGCGCTTGGTATGAAACCGATGATATTCCCATGCCGGAGTTTCTCCAGTTTCTGTCTACTTGGCTAAATGAAGGTGAGCGTTATGAAAAAATGCCACGTTTTATTCCTTATATGGCGTTGCCAATTGGTATGGCGTTGTTGACTTTTCGATTTTTTCAAGTGGCCTATTACGTGATGACAGGTCAAAGAGACCGCATGATTGCAAGCCATGAAGCGGAAGATGATCTTGATACGCTAAAAGAACAGAACAAGGAAGACTAAGTCATGGATATTATTTTATTGTTTGTCATGGTGATAGGCTTCATGGTGTTTGGTGTACCTATTGCAATTTCGCTTGGTTTATCCAGTGTCTTGTTCTTATTGATTCATTCAGATACTTCGCTTGCTTCGGTGGCTCAAACGTTATTTAACTCATTTTCTGGGCATTATACGTTACTGGCGATCCCCTTCTTTATTCTGGCCTCTACCTTTATGTCAACCGGTGGGGTTGCTCAGCGGATCATTCGTTTTGCCATTGCCATGGTGGGTTGGTTTCGTGGTGGACTTGCTATGGCCTCGGTTGTGGCATGCATGATGTTTGCTGCACTTTCCGGTTCGTCGCCTGCCACGGTGGTGGCTATCGGGAGTATTGTGATTGCCGGCATGGTGAAAAATGGTTATTCGAAAGAATTTGCCGCCGGTGTGATCTGTAATGCGGGAACGTTAGGGATTCTTATTCCGCCTTCTATTGTGATGGTGGTGTATGCCGCCGCGACCGATGTTTCTGTAGGTCGTATGTTCTTAGGTGGCGTGATCCCAGGTTTACTTGCAGGCGGTATGTTGATGGTCGCGATCTATATCGCCGCTCGTATCAAAAAACTGCCAGCGCAACCTTTCGTTGGTTGGAAAGAAGCATTTGCTGCGGCAAAAGGCGCAAGCTGGGGTTTGCTGTTAGTAGTGATTATTTTGGGCGGTATTTATGGTGGGATATTCACGCCAACAGAAGCCGCTGCCGTTGCCGCCATTTACGCCTTTTTAATTGCAAACTTTGTATACAAAGATATGGGACCGTTTGCAGATAAAGAAAGCACATTGCCAACGATTGTGAAAATTGGCTATGCCTTTGTGCATCCAGATACCAAAAAGTCGCTCTTTGAAGCGGGTAAGCTTACCATTATGCTGATGTTTATCATTGCCAGTGCATTGATCTTAAAACACGTATTAACGGAAGAGCGCATTCCTCAAATGATCACTGAGTCGATGCTATCAGCAGGGTTTGGGCCTATCACCTTCTTGATTATGGTGAATGTCTTGCTCTTGATTGGTGGTCAGTTTATGGAGCCTTCAGGACTGTTAATTATTGTTGCGCCTTTAGTGTTTCCGATTGCAATTGCATTAGGTATTGATCCGATTCATTTCGGTATCATGATGGTCGTGAATATGGAGATAGGCATGATAACGCCTCCGGTGGGTCTGAATTTATTTGTGACTTCTGGTGTGGCTAAAATGTCGATGTTGAATGTAGTAAAAGCAGCGCTACCTTGGGTTGGTGTTATGTTCTTATTCTTAATTATCATTACCTATGTTCCAGCTATCTCAACTTGGCTCCCAACCTTGTTAATGGGTCCGGAGATCATTATTAAATAACCAAATAATAAATTTGGTATTGAAGTTTTGGCCTAGATTGGAAACAGAAGTAACGATTCACTTGTTAGGTTAAGCTTTTCAGTCACGCCCCTAGATCTTCCTAGCTAATACTTGGGTCTTGGGTCTAGGGGCGTTTTTTATGTCGGTTATTTAACTTATTGTTCTTACTTATAGTTATCTTTATCGAGTTGGTAGCGCTGCATTTTGTCGTATAACGTTTTTCTTGGCAGTTGCAGTTTTTCCATGGCAAATTTTATACTGCCATCAACTTCAGAAAGGGTTTGCTCAATCAGCATTTTTTCAAATTCAGCGACTTGTTGCACAAGCCCAACAGCGGCGTTGGTTTCTTGAGAAGCTTCTGGGGATTTTCCATCTAGATCATTTAACTTGCCCAGTAGTACAAAGCGTTCTGCTGCATTTCTCAGTTCGCGGACATTTCCGGGCCAATCATGGCTAAGCAAACGTTGCAAATCTTGATTGGAAAGGCTGGTGGCCGCTTTACCATAACGAGCAGCAGCCACTAACAAGAAGTGATGAAAAAGCGCGGGAATATCTTCACGTCGTTGGCGTAGCGGTGGCAGATCTAAGGTGACGACGTTAAGCCGGTAGTAAAGATCTTGGCGAAAGGTTTGTTGCTCAGACGTTTGCCTTAAATCTGCTTTGGTCGCCGCAATCACACGAATATTAATCGGTATCGATTGGTTAGAACCAATGCGTTCTATCTGGCGCTCTTGTAGCACTCGTAATAAACGGATTTGTGCCTGCATCGGCATGGATTCAATTTCATCAAGGAAAAGAGTGCCACCATCGGCGTATTCAAACTTACCTATTCGACGGCTTTCAGCGCCAGTAAATGCCCCTTTTTCATGGCCATATAATTCACTTTCTATTAAGTTCTCCGGGACCGCACCACAGTTCACAGCCACAAAATTTTGATCGCGTCGACTGCTTTGTTCATGCAATGAACGGGCGACTAATTCTTTACCAGTACCGGTTTCCCCATACAGTAGAATATCGGCATGTGTATCGGCTATCTGATTGATGGTTTGGCGTAATTGTTCAATGCTCGCGGTGTTACCAATAATCCGAGGGCCAAGGGTTTGATTGGCTTTTAGTGCGATTTTTAGCTGTTCATTTTCAAGTAATAATTGACGTTTATCTATGGCTCGTCTTACGGTTTCGATCAGGCGGTCGGATGAAAATGGCTTTTCGATAAAATCGTAAGCGCCATCGTGCATCGCTTTTACCGCCATAGAAATATCCCCATGTCCTGTGATCAATATGACAGGTAATTTGGCATCTTTTTTTTGTAAAGTGGACAACATAGCCTCACCAGAAATACCTGGTAAGCAAATATCACTGATGACAACTTTTGGCATATTGCCTTCTTGCATAGCAATTAATGCCGATTCAGCGTCAGCAAAAAACTCGGCGTTTAAATCGGCTAATTCAAAGCTTTGCTCTACGGCAACTCTTAGATCGAGTTCGTCATCAATGAAAAATATATCCGTCATTACGTTTTCCTTTTTAATTATTCTGTTTTTTGGAATAACATTGGTCGCTAGGGCGCGATTAAAGCCGTTTATACTTTTACTTACTTAGCGGTATGGTAAGAGTAAATTTTGCCCCGCCAGAATCTTTATTCTTAGCCGAAATTGAACCCTTCATGCTCTGCATAATTTGTTGAGAGATAGATAAACCCAGCCCCAAGCCATTTTGTTTACTGGTATAAAATGGGTCAAAAAGGTGATCGAGTTGGTCTGAGCGGATCCCACAACCATTATCACTAATATCAATCTTGATACCGTCTTGATTGGCTTTCAGTTCAAGCTCAATATGTTTTTGCTCTTGGTCAGATACCGCATGAATTGCATTGGTGAGGGTATTAATAATGACTTGCTCTAAAGCAATCGGGTTTACTTTTGCCATGATGGGGTCTGTGGGTAAAATCAGAGCCACATGTACGCCTTGTACTTTGAGCTCTGGTTGCATTAAGTCATAAGCTGATTTAATGACAATCGCCACATTGGCATTGATTAAATCATTCGCGGAGGTCCGTTTAGCGAAATGCTTTAATTGCTGGCTGATTTTTGCCATTCGAACCGTGAGTTCAGAAATACGTTCTAAGTTCTTCTGCACTTTTTCATTATCGTTTTTCAATAGAAATTGTTGGGCATTATCCGAAAAGCTACGAATGGCGGCGAGTGGGTTATTTAACTCATGGCTAATACTGGCAGACATTTGCCCCAAAACAGCCAGTTTGACGGTTTGAATCAACTCATCTTGGGTTTGTCGTAGGGCATTTTCTGTTTGAATACGAGTGTGAATTTCTGTGTGCAATTCTGCGGTTCTTTCCAATACTTGAAATTCAAGTTCTTGGTTGGCTTGAGCGCGTATCCTCTCTATTTGTAATAACCGAATCTTACGCTGGCGATAAAATAAAACGATAAAAAAGAGTAAAATTGCCATTAAGGTAAAAATGAATAACACACTCACGACATCCCACACAACCAGCATTTTTGGGGTTAAAATACGAACATTAAGATCTTGCTTGGGTAAGTATTGAGACACCGACATATAGCGGTGATATAAACCTTGTTGGCCATTAATGTAGATTTCGATAGGTTGATTACTTAGGTTGCCAATAAAGCCAAGTGACGATATTTGTTTGTCCAAATAGCGACGGCCATGTTGAATTTTTAAAAGAGTAGATTGAGGTAGGTCGATCAAGCTTTTGTATAGCCAACTATCTTGGTCTGTCATCATCACAATGTGATTGTTATCGCTGACTACGAAATGGTTTTGTTGATCGTTCCAGTTATTCTCAATAGTTGAAAGTTGAATTTTCACGACAACCACGCCGATGATTTCTGCCGCGTGAATGATAGGGGAGGAATAATAATACCCTCTCAATCCAGACATAGAACCTAAAGCAAAATATTGGCTGTTTTGCCCTGAAATTGCCTGTTGAAAATAAGGCCTAAAAGAGAAGTTTTGCCCAATGAAAGTGGCTTTGTCTTTCCAGTTACTGGCCGAAATAGTATTGCCTTTTTGATCAATTAGATAAATGTCGGAGGTATTAACTAATTGATTTATTTGCTCAAGATACCGATTGGTGACTTCTATTTGCGCAGAATTTTTATGTTCTAATAATGTGTTGGTTAGGCGCTTATTTTGAGCAAGTAATTGTGGGATAAACGCGTATTTATCTATTTGGGTGAGAAAGTGCTGCGAGAATTGTTGCAACTGCAATTGGCTGGTATTTAAACGTGACTGATAATAATGTTGCCACGAAAAAAAGACGGCACAAATAGCCACAGAAAAATACAGAATAAATGAGATAACAATAAAGGGTTTTGGTTTTCTCACAGAGCGTTCTCATTGGGAAGTAGGCTTTAGAATAAGCATCCACATACAGGTTGCCAGTTTGCCTATTGGAAACCTGAGCTGGATCTCTTTTTCTGAGTTTAGTGAAAAAAACCGTTAGATTCCCTTGAAAAGTGAGGTAACGTCCCCATTTAATTCACATATCCTAATAATTAATCATTTAGGACGAGAATTTAGGACTTATCTCGACAGTCGCGGTTCAGATCGCTAGAATGATGCGTCGAATTTTATCCTGAGACTAATTGGAGAGGCCTTTCACTTTGATTTTTATTGTGAATTTTGTTTGTGATAAAAATGAAAAAGGTTTCGCTCATTAGTTCAGTCATCGCTAATCTCTGTAAACCAGTTTGATTCGTTGATTGATGCTCACAATTTTATGTGTTCAATTGAACGCAACACAAGAAATGTAGCTAACACTAATCTTGAGAGGAATACTCTTTAGAACCATACGTTAGTTCATACGCTCATAATTATTGAGCCAGTTTTGAGGTTTATAAATAATGCAAGCTACTGTTGAAACTCTAGAAGGCCTAGAACGCCGTCTTACTATTACTGTTCCTGCTGCTAACATCGAAGATGCAGTGACAGCTGAATTGCGCAACATCGCGAAAAACCGTCGTTTTGATGGCTTCCGTAAAGGAAAAGTACCGATGAAGATGGTTGCACAAATGTACGGCAAAGCAGTACGTCAAGACATCATGGGTGAAGTGATGCAGCGTCACTTTATCGAATCAATCGTTAAAGAAAAAATCAACCCAGCAGGCGCACCAACGTTTGCTCCTGTTGAGTTTGAAGAAGGTAAAGATCTTGTCTTTACTGCAACTTTTGAAGTTTACCCAGAAGTTGAATTGAAAGGTTTAGATAACATCACTGTTGAAAAACCAGCAGTAGAAGTTAAAGAAGAAGACGTTAATGAAATGATCGAAACACTTCGTAAGCAACAGTCTACTTGGGCTGAAGTTGAAGAAGTCGTTGGCGAAACAAGCCGTGCAACTATCGATTTCGTTGGCTACATCGACGGTGAAGCATTTGAAGGCGGTAAAGCAGACGCTTTCCCTCTTGAAATGGGCCAAGGTCGCATGATCCCTGGTTTTGAAGACGGTATCCTAGGTAAGAAAGCGGGCGAAGAATTTTCTATCGACGTGAACTTCCCAGAAGATTACCACGCTGAAAACCTAAAAGGTAAATCAGCTAAGTTCGATATTAAATTGAGCAAAGTTGAAACTCGTGAGCTTCCTGAACTAACTGATGAGTTCGTTGCTAAATTCGGCGTAACTGAAGGCGGTGTAGACGCACTTAAAGCTGAAGTTCGTAAGAATATGGAACGTGAACTTAAGCAAGCAATCAAAGGTCGTATCAAAGAGCAAGCGATCAATGGTCTTGTTGAGCAAAACGAAATGGACGTACCTTCTGCACTTATCGACCAAGAAGTTGAAGTGTTACGTCAACAAGCAGCACAACGTTTCGGTGGTAACCCTGAAGCAGCAGCTCAACTGCCACGTGAATTGTTTGAAGAGCAAGCTGCTCGTCGCGTAAAAGTTGGTCTACTTCTAGGTGAAGTAATCAAGACTGAAGAATTGAAAGCTGATGATGAGCGCGTGAAAGCACTTATCGAAGAAATGGCGACTGCTTACGAAGATCCATCAGAAGTTATCGCTTACTACGAGCAAAACGAGCAGATGATGAACAACATCCGTAACGTGGCTCTAGAAGACCAAGCAATTGATGCAATCATTGCTAAAGCAAAAGTTTCTGATAAAGAAGTTAGCTTCAATGAGTTAATGAACCAGCAACAACCTGCTTAATCTTTCATTTTGTTAAGTAAATCAGGTTTCGCTGAGCAGAAGGGTTGACAGCCTTTTAACTCTTTTGCTAACAATGGCTCGATATGACTCTCTTTTCTATGAGTAGATCATTCGGGCCATTTATTTTTATAGCTTGCTACAACAATCGTTATTCTCGGTTGGCATCGGTAAGCATCTAGGTTTATGATTAATCAAACGATTATTGCATTTATAAACTTATCCACTACAGGGAAAGCGAATATGAGCTACCAAGAAAATCATTCCATGTCTCCAATTGTTGATGCGCTTGTACCAATGGTGGTAGAGCAAACGTCTCGTGGTGAGCGTTCATACGATATCTATTCTCGTCTATTAAAAGAACGTATTATTTTCCTTACTGGGCAAGTCGAAGACCACATGGCAAACCTTGTTGTGGCTCAGTTACTGTTTTTAGAGTCAGAAAGCCCAGATAAAGATATTTTTCTTTATATCAACTCACCAGGTGGTTCTGTAACAGCAGGTATGTCTATCTACGATACTATGCAGTTTATCAAACCAAATGTGAGTACAGTATGTATGGGTCAAGCGTGTTCAATGGGCGCATTCTTATTGGCTGGTGGTGAAAAAGGTAAGCGTTTTGTGCTACCAAATTCACGCGTGATGATTCACCAACCACTAGGTGGTTTCCAAGGCCAAGCGTCTGATATTCAAATTCACGCACAAGAAATTTTAACCATCAAGCAACGCTTAAATGGCTTACTTGCTGAGCATACTGGCCAGCCATTAGACATCATCGAGCGTGATACCGATCGTGATAACTTCATGTCGGCTCAACAGTCGGTTGATTACGGTTTAGTAGACGCCGTGCTTGAAAAACGCCCAGCGTAAAGACTTCAAGGCACTTTGAAGTGAAATTTTTACTCGTGCAATCGGGTCATTACTTGAAAGTGTCGATGTTTTCTTTAACTCAACGGTTTCCTACAAAGCAATGTACAGAAATTTGTTGTAGACTGAATTTAAGAAGAAAAGGCTAAGAGGTTAGCGAATGACAGATAAAAGCAAAGAGGGTGGTAGTACTAAACTGCTGTATTGCTCTTTCTGCGGTAAAAGCCAGCATGAGGTTCGCAAGCTGATCGCAGGTCCGTCCGTATATGTGTGTGATGAGTGTGTCGACTTATGTAATGACATCATCCGCGAAGAAGTGAAAGACGTGGTTCCGAAGAAAGAATCGGAAGCGCTGCCAACGCCAAAAGACATTCGTGAACACTTAGACGATTATGTTATTGGTCAAGACTACGCGAAAAAAGTGTTGTCTGTTGCAGTGTATAACCACTACAAACGTTTACGTAATGGTGATAAGACCAAAGATGGCGTTGAGCTAGGTAAGAGTAACATCTTGCTGATTGGCCCAACCGGTAGTGGTAAAACACTGCTTGCTGAAACATTAGCTCGTTTCTTGGATGTTCCTTTCACAATGGCTGATGCAACTACGTTGACAGAAGCGGGTTACGTGGGCGAAGACGTTGAAAACATCATCCAGAAGTTACTGCAAAAATGTGATTACGACGTAGCGAAAGCAGAGCGTGGTATCGTTTATATTGATGAAATTGATAAAATTTCACGTAAAGCTGAAAACCCATCCATCACGCGTGATGTATCCGGTGAAGGTGTGCAACAAGCACTTCTGAAACTGGTTGAAGGTACGGTTGCATCGGTTCCACCTCAAGGTGGACGTAAGCACCCTCAGCAAGAGTTTTTACAAGTGGACACATCTAAGATCCTATTTATCTGTGGTGGTGCATTTGCTGGCCTAGATAAAGTGATTGAACAGCGTGTTGCCGTTGGTACTGGTATCGGTTTTGGTGCGGATGTTCGCAGTAAAGACGAAAGCAAAACCATCAGTGAATTGTTCAAGCAAGTCGAGCCAGAAGATTTGGTGAAATACGGTTTGATCCCAGAATTCATTGGTCGTTTACCTGTCACTACCACGCTGACAGAGCTTGATGAAGACGCATTGATTCAAATTCTTTGCCAACCAAAAAATGCACTGACCAAACAATACGGTGCACTATTTGATTTGGAAGGCGCAGAGCTTGAATTCCGTGAAGACGCATTAAAAGCGATTGCGAAGAAAGCAATGGACCGTAAAACTGGTGCTCGTGGACTTCGTTCAATTTTGGAATCAGTATTACTTGAAACCATGTATGAGTTGCCATCAAACAAAGATGTGACCAAAGTGGTGATTGATGAATCTGTAATTAAAGGGGAATCTGAGCCTCTTTTGATTTATCAAAATACTGAAAACCAACTCGCAAGTTCTGAATAAATCAGAATAAAGGCGAAAATATGAACAATAAGGAGGCGGTAAGCCTCCTTTTTTTATTTATGTTATTGAAACTAGCTAGATAGCCCCCATATACTCCTCAATGAATGTGCAAACGGAATAGAGAGAATAATATGAACTTGGAGCGTTCCGAGCGTATCGAGATTCCCGTATTACCCCTACGTGATGTTGTGGTTTATCCACACATGGTCATTCCACTTTTTGTTGGCCGTGAAAAGTCGATTCAATGTTTAGAAACCGCAATGGAAACCAATAAACAAGTATTATTGGTTGCACAAAAAGATGCGGAAACTGACGAGCCTACTATTGATGATCTGTTTTCAACAGGAACAGTTGCAACGATTTTGCAGTTGCTAAAGCTTCCTGATGGCACAGTGAAAGTACTCGTCGAAGGTCAACAACGTGCCAAAGTGCATACCTTTTCAAATGAAGACTTCTTTACTGCCGATGCGGAATTTTTGCTGACCCCAGAAGTTGATGAACGAGAGCAAGAAGTTATTGTTCGCAGTGCAATCAATCAATTTGAAGGCTTTATTAAGCTTAATAAAAAGATCCCACCTGAAGTTCTGACTTCGTTAAATGGGATCGATGAAGCTGCGCGTTTGGCAGATACTATTGCTGCGCACATGCCACTTAAGCTCAATGATAAGCAACGTGTCCTTGAGATCCCAAATGTGGTTGAACGCCTTGAGTTTTTAATGGGGATGATGGAATCGGAAATCGACTTGTTACAAGTTGAAAAACGTATCCGTGGCCGCGTTAAAAAACAAATGGAGAAATCACAGCGCGAGTATTACTTGAATGAGCAAATGAAAGCCATTCAGAAAGAGCTCGGTGATATGGATGATGCTCCAGATGAATTTGAAGCGTTAAAGAAAAAAATTGAAGACGCTAAAATGCCAAAAGAGGCACGCGAAAAAACGGAACAAGAACTGCAAAAGCTGAAAATGATGTCACCAATGTCAGCTGAAGCCACCGTTGTGCGTAGCTATATCGATTGGATGGTTGGTGTGCCTTGGAGTAAGCGCTCTAAAGTGAAAAAGAATTTAGCCAAAGCCGAAGAAATCTTAAATGAAGATCACTATGGTTTAGAGCGAGTAAAAGAGCGCATCTTAGAGTATTTAGCGGTTCAAACCCGAATTAATAAACTCAAAGGTCCTATTCTTTGTTTAGTCGGTCCTCCGGGTGTAGGTAAAACCTCATTAGGACGTTCGATTGCGGCTGCTACTGGACGCCAGTATACGCGTATGGCGCTTGGTGGTGTACGTGATGAAGCGGAGATCCGTGGTCACCGTCGTACTTACATTGGTTCAATGCCAGGTAAACTTATTCAGAAGATGTCTAAAGTGGGCGTTAAAAACCCATTATTCTTACTGGATGAAATCGACAAAATGGCTTCAGACATGCGTGGTGATCCTTCTTCAGCCTTGCTTGAAGTTTTAGATCCTGAGCAAAATAACTCATTCAACGATCACTATCTTGAAGTGGATTATGACCTGTCGGATGTTATGTTTGTCGCGACATCGAATTCAATGAATATTCCGGGTCCGTTATTGGATCGTATGGAAGTCATTCGTTTGTCTGGTTATACCGAAGATGAAAAGCTCAACATTGCTAAAAAACATCTAACTGATAAGCAAATTGAACGAAATGGTTTAAAACCTGCGGAAATTACCATCGAAGATTCTGCGATCATCGGGATTATTCGTTATTACACACGTGAAGCTGGTGTGCGTAATCTTGAGCGTGAGATTTCAAAAATCTGCCGTAAAGCCGTGAAGAATATCTTGCTCAATCCTGAGTTGAAATCTGTGACCGTAACAATGGATAACTTGAAAGAATATCTTGGTGTTCAGCGTTGCGATTATGGTAAAGCAGACGATAGCAATCGTATTGGCCAAGTAACTGGGCTTGCTTGGACAGAAGTTGGTGGCGATTTATTGACCATTGAAACTCAATCTATGATAGGTAAAGGTAAATTGACTTATACCGGTTCATTGGGCGATGTCATGCAAGAGTCGATTCAAGCGGCAATGACGGTTGTTCGTTCACGCGCTGAAAAATTGGGTATTAATCCTGACTTCTACGAGAAGCGTGATATTCACGTACACGTGCCAGAAGGAGCAACACCTAAAGATGGCCCAAGTGCAGGTATTGCGATGTGTACAGCGCTTATTTCGAGCTTAACGGGTAACCCTGTTCGTGCGGATGTGGCCATGACAGGTGAAATTACCCTGCGTGGTGAGGTGCTGCCTATTGGTGGGTTGAAAGAGAAATTACTTGCAGCGCATCGTGGTGGCATTAAAACTATTCTTATTCCAAAAGACAACGAACGTGATTTGGAAGACATTCCAGCCAACGTCATTGCTGACTTAGTGGTGAAACCAGTCCAATGGATAGAAGAAGTTTTGCCTGTCGCTTTAGTAAATGACCCTACAGGTTGTGTGATTGGTATCACAAAGTAGTGATATTAAACAAGTTTAGTTGAAAGTTTGACGCTGACAGGACTGAAAGTGCTTGTCAGCGTTTTTTTTCAAGGCTAAGTTAACCTTGATAGACCTGAGCTGATAGTCGAAAAAGACATTAAATAAAAACGGTTCAGTCTTAATTATTTGTATAGAACATATATTGTCAATTTGAAGTTGATAGTGAAAAGGGGAACAACAAGTGAATAAAACTCAACTAGTAGAAAAAATTGCCGGTGACGCTGATATATCTAAAGCTGCAGCTGGTCGCGCATTAGATGCATTTATCGACGCGGTAACAGAAACATTGAAAGCTGAAGAGCAAGTTGCTCTAGTCGGTTTTGGTACTTTTAGTGTTCGTACTCGTGCAGCACGTACTGGCCGTAACCCTAAAACGGGTGACGTAATCCAAATCGCTGAAGCTAAAGTACCTGCTTTTAAAGCTGGTAAAGCATTGAAAGATGCTTGTAATTAATATTGTTTCTGATGGTTTTTAACCATCAAAAGGTGAACAGGTTTGGGTTTTTACGTTTAACCTCAATCTTTCTCTATCAAAAAGCGCATCTTACTGGTGCGCTTTTCTTTTTCTGATATTATCGACGTAATATTTTTTATCTTACCAAGCGTCGTTTTCTACAAGTAATGTTATAGGTAAGTAACATTATGCGCAGTTTACTGCATTTGGTGTCAGTCAGTATTGAGAGAGCAATTAAATTATGATGGATCGACTACGCGAAGGCGTAAATGGCATCGCAATTAAAATCATCTTAGGATTAATTATCCTTTCATTTGTCTTTGCCGGTGTGGGTAGTTACTTAGTTACTGGTGGCAGTAACACTGCTGCTAAAGTAGGTAATACTGAAATTGATCGTGGTTCATTTGAACAAGCGTATCAAAATGAACGTAATCGTATGCAATCTCAAATGGGCGATTATTTTTCTACGCTTATGGGTGATCCGCAATACGTACAATCTTTTCGTAAAAGCGTTTTAGATCGAATGATTAACGATGTGTTACTAGAAGAGTATGCAAAATCATTAGATTTACGTATCAGTGATGATCAAGTACGTCAGTTAATTTTGACAATGCCTGAATTCCAAACCGATGGTAAGTTTGATCAAGATGTTTATGCTGCTACATTGCGTCGTGCAGGTTTTAACGCCGATAGCTTTGCTGAGTATTTACGTAAAGATCTACTGCGTCAGCAAATTGTTTCTTCATTGCAAGATACAGAGTTTACATTACCAAACGAAGTGACTCAGCAAAGTGAGCTGATGACACAAAAACGTGATGTTCAATCGATTGTGTTGAATGTGAGTGATTTTGCTAAGAAAGTCAGTGTCACTGACGAAGAACTGGCAACTTATTACAAAGAACATTCTGATCAGTATGCTCGCCCTGAGCAAATGAAAGTGGCTTATATTGAACTTTCAGCTGACCAACTTAAAAAATCGATCACGATTACTGATGAAGAAGCGCAGAAGTATTACCAAGATCATTTGGATAAGTACTCAACAAAAGAACAACGTAAAGTACGCCATATTCTGATCAAAGATGAGAAGAAAGCCGAAGACGTGTTAGCTAAACTGCAATCAGGTGAAGATTTCGCTAAATTAGCAAAAGAAACATCTGAAGACGTAGGTAGCGCTAAGCAAGGCGGTGATCTTGGTTGGATCGAAAAAGGGGTGATGGACCCTGAGTTTGAAACTGCAGCATTTGACCTGAAAAATAAAGGTGATATTTCTGCGATTGTAAAATCGAACTTCGGTTACCACATTATTCAATTAGAAGATGATAAAGCACCCGATGCGAAACCCTACTCTGAAGTGGCGGCTGAAATTAAATCTGATCTTGTCGATGAAAAAGCACTCGATCAATTCTATAAGTTGCAAACTAAGCTAGAGTCAGTGGCATTTGAATCACCAGATTCGTTAGATGATTCAGCAAAAGCGATTGATCAAAAGATTCAAACGACCGATTTTATCTCACCTGAAACGGCACCTGATGTACTTAAAGTGCCAGCCGTTGCTAAAGCACTGCAAAATTCAGATGTGAAAAAAGAAGGTTTGAACTCGGAAGTTCTTGAAGTGGCTCCTGAGCACATCATTGTTGTTCGTGTGAATGACTTACGCTCTGAAACAACGCTGCCTCTTGAAGAAGTTAAAGATAAAGTGAAAGCTCAACTAGCGGCTTCAAAAGGCGAACAAGAGGCATTAAATCTTGCATCTAAAGTTGTTGACTCGTTGAAGAAGGGCGATGATTCAATATTGTCTGCAAACCAACTAACATTTGGTGAAACACAAAATATTGATCGTCGTTCACCTTTAGCGGCTCAAGCATTTGCGTTGCCTCATCCTGAAGATGGCAAAGCAACGTATGGTCAAACTAAAGATGAGCAAGGTAATGTTGTCGTTCTTAAATTGAATAAAGTTACAACAAGTGATGATACTCAATTCCAACAACAAATTGCTTCTCAGCTATTACGTATGAATAATCAACAAGACCTAGAAGCGGTACTGGATTCACTACGTAAAACGACTAAAATCTCTTATGAAGCGATCTCTGAGCAATAATCTGGATTTTTTATAAGTGTCAATAACCAAGAGCTGCCAGTGCGCAGCTCTTTTTTTATCCATTTGAAAGCTATTTATCCATTCACCATCACCTCAAACAAAGTTCAACATCATCATTCTTTAATACCTTTCTTGTGCATCACTCACTTGCCTCTGTAATTAATATGCCTGTAACTTAGTTTAAAGGTTGCAGTGCTTCTCATGTCCATTTTTGAGACAAATCGACATTCCAGTTTCGTTTAGCGTTAAGTTTCTTTTTAAAAAACAGGAGATGTGTAAATGAAATTAATTCGTAGCTTTTTCATGGTGTTACTTTCAATGGGTTTGGTTCTAAATGTTGCTTATGCTGCAACAGATACCAGTACAAAGCATGAAGGGATTGAAATCACAGTGAATGTGAATAAAGCCGATGCAGAAGAAATTGCGACTATGTTGAAAGGCATTGGAGAAAAGAAAGCACAAGATATCGTGGATTACCGTGCAGAACATGGCAACTTCAAATCAATCGATGACTTGACGCAAGTGAAAGGTATTGGTCAAGCGACTATTGAGAAAAACCAAGGGCGCATTGTTTTATAATGCATTCTTGAATGATGCCCAAGTGCTGACAGGTGCGTGATCCGCTTTCCTTGTTGTGACTTGGGCATGATCGATTTAAGTTTAGCTATTCTTGGATTGGCGTATCAATTGAGATGGTCGAAAAAGAATAAAACTTAAAGTAAAGCCAGTTAAGCAACCAAACAGATGAGCGTTGATCGCTACGCTTGCGCCAATCAATGCTTCACTTCCCGTAGGTGAACCAAAAGCCTGTTCCCAAGCGATCTTGATGATTAAGCCTAACACGAGCCATAGGCTGTTTTTGTTACCTTTTCTATATTCTGTTAGTGCGTAACAAGCAAACAAGCCATGCAGCACCCCTGACAGCCCTACGTAGATTTGCATCGAGGTTATTAAGAGCAATGTGCCAACACTAAAAGATAAACAAGCAACAATCAGGCTAAAGGATTTGACTCTTAACTCGGGCTTAAAAATATAACAAATTAACCATAAACCTATCAGGTTCATGCCTAAATGATAGAGATTGGTATGCGTAAAGTTTCCTGTTACGATCCGCCATACTTGACCAGTAAGAATCGCACTATGATCCCAAAGCATCCATTCATTAAGAATAGGAATTTGGAACGCGATCATAATTGCGCTAATGATGAAAAGTAAAAGGATCAATTGGAACCCCATGTCTCGATATTGTGTTCAATGCGGAAAGGCTAATAATGCCTGTATTTGTGATTGGATTAAACCCATAGATGCGCAAATACAGCTGGTGATCCTTCAGCACCCATCAGAAACCAAGCGACCGATGGGAACTGCCAAAATATTACACTTGAGTTTATCAAGGTGTGAGTATTTCGTGGGTGAAGATTTTTCTCAGAATGAAGCATTAAATCAATTGCTCACTGATGATCAATACTTGTCTATGGTGTTATATCCGAGCGAAGAAAGCCGTGTTTTGTCGTCAGAGTCACTGAATCAGATTAACCCATTGAATAAAAAGATCCGCTTAATTTTAATCGATGGAACTTGGAAGAAAGCCTATAAAATATGGCAGCTATCGACCAATTTACATCACTTAATGCCAATTGCCTTACCGAATAATTTGGTCGGTAACTATCGTATCCGTAAAGCACCAAGTGAGCAGCACTTATCGACTGTTGAGGCCGGGTTTCATGCATTGTGTATTATCGACACAGAAACCGATTTTTCGCCGCTAATGAATACATTTACTCAAATGGTTGATTATCAAATTGCCCAAATGCCAGAAGGAGTATTTGAGAAAAATTACATTAAGTTAAATTAGTGAATCTAAGTGATACTGACTTCCTGTACTATTGGAGCTTAAACGGAATTAAATCAAAATGATGTATGCGCCGAAAACAGTTGTTGATGCATACGCTGAGCGTAACCATCCGTCATCGCGGAAATATAATCGGCTAAGATACGAGTTCCGCCTTGGTGATCGGTTTCTGCTTCTTGCCATTTTTTCTTGGTTGCATCTGGTAATAAGCGCATTGGATCAGCATTTAAGGCTTCAAAAATATCCATGATGATTTGCTGACCTTTATATTCAAATTGTTGAACTTCAGGTACATGAATAACGTATCGGTTTACAAAGTTTTTGAATACATCTAAAGCGTAAGCCATCGGGGCATCTAGGTAAGCATTGGTACTTAACAGTGGATCATCAAACTCAGATTCACCGTAGACTGGTTTGAGCTCAATGCTGGTCAATAACGCATTTACAATTCCGCCAATAGCATCTTTTCGTTCATGATGTTGACCTGAAAATAATTTTTCGCTCAATGTATCGATGTTTTTCTCAAACCACTCGTCACCGCAATCGGCAAGCTTACTGGCTGCACCTTCTTGCCATTGCTTGCGATTCACCATATCTAAGACGATGGCATCTTCCAAATCATGCACGCCATAAGCGATGTCATCGGCCAGTTCCATGATTGAACAATCAAGGGACTTGAAACGAGTTTTTTGATGTTCGTATGGGTTGCTGTCACTTTGCTTTCTTTTGGTCGCAAGCAGAGCTCTATCATGTTCAGATAATGGTTCTAAAACCCAATTTAAGAAAGGCAAATCAATGTCGTATATACCTTTAGCGGGCAGCCAATCTCTTGCTTTTAGTTGGCGTGGTGTCGCCACATCGTTAGGGCGTTGTTGAGCATGTACTTGGCTAATTAAGGCTGGGTATTTTAGTAGCCCGAGCAGGGTTCTTCTTGCTAAGTTCATACCATAAAACTCGGTATAAGGTTCAATTTGAGTCACGATGCGAAATGTTTGGGCATTGCCTTCAAATCCGCCGTGATTGCGCAGCATATAGTTGAGCGCGACTTCACCACCATGACCAAAAGGTGGGTGACCAATATCATGAGCAAGGCACAAGGTTTCGATTAGGCTCGCCGGTGGTAATAAGTGTTTATATTCAGGCTGCTTGCGTTTGAGCTGCTCTAAAATACCAGTGCCGATTTGCGAGACTTCAAGTGAATGCGTTAAGCGAGTACGGTAGAAATCATTTAAACCGGTGCCATGTACTTGAGTTTTCGCTTGCAAGCGGCGAAATGCAGCAGAGTGCAATACGCGCGCGCGATCGCGTTGATAGACATCGCGGTGATCGTTGCGTCTTAGCTTTTGCTCATTATTAATACGAGCTTGCCAAGTGTCATTGTTGGTCAGTTGAAAACGTGTCGATTCAGTAGATGATTTTACTTCCATGATGGCTCGCTATATTTCACTTATAAGGGCTTAGCTTATTTCATCTAAGGTTAGCTCAAAACTTGGAGCAAAAACATCAAGGAAATAACGCATCTCTGGTGTTTCTCGCTCTTGCAGCGTTTTTTCTAAACGACCTTTTGCTAGTTCGTATTCGTGATTACCTGCCGACAGTTCTTCTAAACATTTCAAATAGGCACAAAGGCTGTCTGCTTGTTTTACCATGGCTTTGTCTTCGGGCTCAATTGAATCACTGATCAAAAAAGGAGCGAAGTCTTCTTGAAATTCTTCTGGAAGCATGGAAACCAGTTTCTTTTCGGCGGCGAGTTCTATCTTCTTATATTCATTGGCAATGGCAGGATTGTAGTATTTGACGGGCGTCGGTAAATCCCCAGTGAGTACTTCACTGGTGTCGTGATACATGCCAAGCAGCGCAATGCGCTCTGGATTGACGTTACCACCAAACTTTTTATTTTTAATGATGGCTAAAGCATGACCAACAAAGGCGACTTGTAAGCTATGTTCTGAGATGTTTTCAGCTGAGATAGAGCGCATAAGTGGCCAGCGTTGGATCAGTTTCATGCGAGCTAAATGAGCAAAAAAATGGCTAGGTTGAGATTGAGTCATACTATCTCCGGACGAGTAGATTGGTGCTTCTGAAAACAAAACAGGCTTCTCATGATAGGAGAAGCCTGTGGGGGATTATTGCGAATAGGTCGACAAGAAGCGTTCAAAGCGACCGATTGCCGTTTCTAAATCTTCAACATGTGGCAAGGTAACAATACGGAAGTGATCCGGTTGCTTCCAGTTAAACCCGGTACCTTGTACTAACAATACTTTTTCTTGCACTAAGAAATCGAGTACTAACTTGGCGTCGTCTTTAATGTTGTATTTTTTAACATCAATTTTTGGGAATAAGTACATCGCACCTTTTGGTTTTACACAGGTGACTCCCGGAATTTGAGTGATCAGCTCGTAAGCTCGATTGCGCTGCTCTAATAATCGACCACCGGGTAGTATTAATTCATTGATACTTTGGTATCCACCTAACGCAGTTTGAATTGCATGCTGCATTGGCACATTCGCACACAGACGCATCGAGGCCAGCATATCCAAACCATCTACGTATCCTTTTGCAAGGTGTTTAGGGCCGGTTAAGAACATCCAACCACCACGGAAACCACAAACACGATAGGCTTTAGATAAGCCATTAAAGGTTACCATTAATACATCGTCGGCCAAGGTTGCAATCGAAGTATGGGTTGCACCGTCATAAAGGACTTTATCGTAAATTTCGTCGGCAAAAATAACCAAGCTATGTTGGCGAGCAATCTCAACCACTTCTAATAAGAAATCACGGCTGTAGACAGCACCAGTTGGGTTATTTGGATTGATTAACACAATGCCACGAGTTTGTGGGGTAATTTTGCTCTTTATATCATCGAGATCAGGATACCAATCGGAAGATTCATCACAGATGTAATGGACTGGTTTACCACCAGCTAATGACGCTGCGGCTGTCCATAATGGGTAATCAGGGGCAGGGATGAGAATTTCATCGTTGTTATTAAGCAATGCTTGCATCGACATGACGATCAATTCTGATGCGCCGTTGCCAATGTAAACATCTTCGACTTCAAGTTCGCGAAGCCCTAATTTTTGATAATGCTGAACCACTGCTTTACGAGCAGAGTAGATCCCTTTTGAGTCGCAATAGCCTTGAGATGTCGGTAAGTTACGAATTACATCTACTAGGATTTCATCAGGGGCATCAAAACCAAACGGGGCAGGGTTGCCGATGTTTAGTTTTAGGATTTTTTGCCCTTCCTCTTCCATGCGTTTAGCATGTTTTAGGATTGGCCCTCGAATGTCGTAACAGACATTATCGAGTTTTGATGACATCTCGATGTTGTTCATAGCCTTATACCCATAATGAAAATTGTTTGTGACCCACCAAGTTACACTATTTTCTATACTCAAACCATATCCTGATGCGGTGTTTTTATGGTATTCATTGCTTTTTTTGCTCGTGAATACAAAACAGTTACTATTGCCGTAAAATCTATAGAGTAATCTGATCTTTTCGATGATGGTTCACTATGTTTAAAATATCATCATGGTCTAAAAATCAACGCTTAAATTATGGTTATTACTTGATTTGCTGTAAGTGAATACTTACAGTATGCGCCTACTAAGAAGAGTGAAAGATGTCACTTGGGTATATGCTTAATCCAATAAAAACAATATTGAGAGGTTGACTTGTCTGAATTAAATCAAGTGATTGAATCACTCATTGAAAAGATTATAGATGGACAAGTATCGAGTGAAAACCGAGTAAGCGAACCCGTCAATTTACCGGCTGATTTCAACGCGACTGATTGGTTACAAGAACAAACCTTATACCCGCGATTTTATTGGCAATCACGTGATGAGCGTGAAGAAGTGGTTGCACTTGATCAAATTCATGACTTTACCGATCCTATTGCTGCCTATGCCATTCTCGGTGAGCAGCAACGAGTGTGGGGTGGAAAATCGTTTGATAGTGAACACGCCAACAATCACCATCAGTCTAGCTATTTCTTTTTGCCTAAAATTGAATTAATGCGACAAGATGATCAATGGACATTAAATGCCAATTTATCATCTGATTTTCAAAGCATCATTGTTGCACTAAAAAACCTCAAAGCCGATTAT
This sequence comes from Vibrio rumoiensis 1S-45, assembly GCF_000286955.2. GTDB lineage: Bacteria > Pseudomonadota > Gammaproteobacteria > Enterobacterales > Vibrionaceae > Vibrio > Vibrio rumoiensis_A. Next base: position 96,288 of record NZ_AJYK02000043.1, on the reverse strand, counting down.
CAATTAAGTGCGCCATTATTGCCGCAAGCCAGTAGCGTTCATTACTCCCCACAATTTGATGAATGGAAGTCTATTTTAGACAAGGCGCTTTCTGCCATTGAAGATAATCAATTTGAGAAAGTGGTTTTAGCTCGTGAAACCATGGTGGAACTTAAGCAGCCGATCTATGCTTCTCAACTGCTAAAAGCCAGTCGTGAAAAAAATCGCAATAGTTTTCATTTCCTAATATCTCTTGCCCCTAATGATAGTTTCTTAGGATCTACACCTGAACGTTTATATTGCCGTAATGGAGATATGTTAGAAACCGAAGCATTAGCTGGTACGACGGGACGTAGTGACGATCTGGCAGAAGATAAACAATTGGCGGATTGGTTGTTAAACGATGATAAAAATTTACGAGAAAACCAAATTGTTGTGAACGATATCATCGAGCGTTTAGCGCCTTATGCTGAAACGATCGATGTACAGCCTGAAGCGCAATTGATTCAATTGCGCCGTGTTCAACACTTAAAACGCCATATTCACGGTAATTTATCACTTGGCGTTAAAGGTGTTCAATTATTAACTGCGCTGCAACCGACAGCGGCGATGGCTGGATTACCGCGTGAACCATCCCTCAATTTTATTCGTATTAATGAGCCTTTTACTCGTGGTTGGTACAGCGGTTCAGTAGGATACTTTAGTCATAACCATGCTGAATTTTGTGTGGCCATTCGCAGTGCTGTGATGAGTGGGAATACCGTCAAACTTTATGCAGGAGCGGGGATTGTTCTTGGCTCTGAAGCGGAATATGAATGGCAAGAATTGAATAGAAAAACCGCAACATTATTGAACTTAATTTCAGATTACCCGATTGAAAATGACCGTTGTGAGGATGCATGAGCCAAGCAGGACTTAACCGAGTTTGGGCGCAAGCTTTACTAGAAACCTTGTATGTCCAAGGTGTTAGGCATATTTGTATTGCTCCCGGTTCTCGTTCAACGCCATTAAGCCTTGAAGCATTAGAATTGGCAGAACGTACTGATTTGACAATTCATACTCACTTTGATGAACGAGGCTTGGGCTACTTAGCGTTAGGCTTAGCAAAAGCAAGTGATGAGCCAGTTGCGGTGATTGTCACTTCTGGAACTGCTGTGGCTAATTTATTACCTTGCGCTGCAGAAAGCGGCTTAACGGGGGAAAAGCTGGTGCTGTTAACAGCTGATAGACCTCAAGAGTTAATTGATGTGGGTGCAAACCAAGCGATTCAGCAAAAAGGTATTTTCTCGACCCATGTGATTAAAAGTGTCGCGCTGCCAAGCCCATCGGTTCAGCACGATTTAGGTCAAGCATTGATATCAATTCAACAAGCTTTAGCTTATCAAGATGCTAGGAGGGGCTCTGTTCATATTAACTGCCCGTACCCAGAACCTTTATATATTCAATCTCACCAAGAAAAAGAACAATACCTCGCCTATTTTGACGTCGCCAAGTCGGTATCTTTAACCAATTCTCAATTGAATAAATTGTATACAGGTTACAACGTCGCAGAATTAACCAATTGCCTTCAACAAGAAATCATCAATCGTATTTATGATTTAAAAACGGTGGTGGTGATTGGCAAAATGCCATTAGAAGAGTCCATTAAAGTAAAAGCGTTTGCTGAAAAGTTTGGTTGGCCCATTTTGTGTGATCCCCAAAGTGGAGTTAGCAGCGATTGGGCCCATTTTGATTTGTGGTTGCAAGTGCCTCGTTATGCTGATCTTTTGTCTGAAGCCGAATGCGTGCTGCAATTTGGCGCGAGATTGGTGTCGAAGCGCCTTGGTCAATGGATCAAGCAAGTGGTTACTCATAACGCTTCGAATTACTGGGTTTTTGATCCGACGCCAAGTGTGTTAAATCCGGATCATTTACCTCAATTAAGAACGGTGGCGACGATTTCTGAATGTATAGACATGCTGGATTATTCCATTTTACCTGCCAATGAGTTTTTGGATACAACGTCAGGATGGGCAGAAGAAAGTAAGCTTGCCGGTCAAGCGGTTCAATGGGTTGCGCAATCTTATAAAAAATCTGAGCATTTAACGGAATGCCAATTGGCGCTGCGCCTTGATGCAGTAATTGATATATTGCTTGATACTGTGGGACCAACGGCTCTATTTATTGGCAATAGCTTAATTGTTCGTTTAGTGGATATGTTGTCTACAATTGAGAATATAGAGGTGTATACCAATCGTGGTGCCTCCGGTATTGATGGATTGATTGCGACGGCGGTAGGGGTACAACGTCAAAAGCAGCAAGCAATGCTGACGTTAATAGGTGACACTTCGTTATTATACGATCTGAACTCTCTAGCTTTATTAAGTAAGACAGATCACCCCCATATTGTCATTGTGACTAATAATGATGGTGGGGCAATTTTTGATTTATTGCCCGTTCCAGCGGCGCAAAAGCAAACACTGTATCAAATGCCTCATGGGTTTCAGTTTGAATTTGCGGCGAAGCAATTTGGGTTATATCACCAACAACCAACGTCTATGTCGCAATGCTTAGAAGGTATTAGGGCATACTTAGAACAGTACCAACGGGGTGTGGTCAATTCAGCGTTGATCGTTGAAATACTCACACCACCAGAACAGGCTTCTCAACATATTAAAACAATTGTACAGGCGGTAAAATCTCATGCTTTATAGTCAAATGGTAGAAACGCAAGACAGTACAGAAAATGAGGCACAAAAGCCTATTCCTGTGTTTTTACATGGATTTCTAGGGTCGAGCCTAGATTGGGATGGCTGCTTATCACACTTGGATCTACCTCACGCCATTTGTATCGACTTACCTTGCCATGGTTTGAGTAAATACTGCGAAGTTCAAAATTTTGAAGAGGCTTGCCAGCAAGTTCAGCTCACTATATTGAGCAAGTTAAAAAAAGAAAAGCGTTCGCTCAATACGCCTTTGGTGTTTGTGGCCTATTCGCTAGGCGCTAGAATTGCAATGTTTGGAATGGCAAAGAATGCGTTTCCTGATCTAAATGTTCAAGGGGCTATTTTTGAAGGTGGTAATTTTGGCTTGAATCATGAAGAAGGCAACGTTTTACGTTGGGAGAATGATAAACATTGGTCAAAACGTTTTGCGACTGAAGCGATTGAAGAAGTCTTATTTGATTGGTATGAGCAAGGCGTATTTAGTTCATTAAATGATGATCAAAGACAAGAACTGGTCGAGCTAAGAAGTGATAATCTTGGGTCACAATTAGGTTGCATGTTACGTGCGACATCACTATCTAAACAACCTTACCTGCTTGATGACTTAAAGCAACTTGCTTTACCTTTGTTGTACATTTGTGGAGAACATGATCAGAAATTCAGGTCAATAGCAGAAAATAGTGGGCTAGCATTTAAAATGGTTCAAGAGGCAGGTCATAATGTTCATCATGAACAACCACAAGCCTTTGCTGCTCTTGTGAGTGATTTTATCGATCAGCTGTAATGAATGATGGATGTTTAAGGATTAAACAAGGTATGCCTTATCGCATGCCTTTTTTTATTTTTTTGTGGTTTTAGTGAGGGCTTATGTCAAATCAGTACCCATCTTTTCGTCAAGTAAAGCTGTATCGTTATCGACTCTCAATGGACAGTGGTGTGATTGTTCGTGAGCAACGTCTACGACATCGTGAAGGCTATATTGTTGAATTGATTGAGGATGAGTCTTCTGCCTTAGGTGAATGTGCACCTCTGCCTTCTTTTAGCCGTGAAAGCTTAGAGCAAGTTGAAGCGCAATTGGTTTCCGTATTGTCTACTTGGCAGAAAACAGGAGAGTGGCCGAACTTTGATGCACTTTATCCATCGGTCGCGTTTGGATTGTCTGCTGCACAATACGAGCTCGAACAGACGTTGCCACTTGAAGGTGAATATCTTGCAGCGCCTTTATGCAGTGGCGATCCAGATGAACTTATTCCTGTCTTTGAAAGCATGGCAGATAGCGATCATCAAAAAGTAGCAAAGGTGAAAGTGGGTTTATATGAACCGATTCGTGATGGGATGTTAGTGAATTTATTTTTGGAATCGATTCCGGATCTGAATTTACGATTAGATGCCAATCGCAGTTGGAGTTTAGATAAAGCGTTAAAGTTTGCACATTATGTTTCTCCAGATCTACGACAACGAATTACTTTCTTAGAAGAGCCTTGCCAGACTCAAGAACAGAGTCTTGAATTTGCTCGCCAGACCAATATTCAGATTGCTTGGGATGAAACGTTACAAGAAGCAGTAGCAACGTCAGAGTTCGATGTTTCAAATTTATTAGATGATAAACTTGCGGCATTAGTGATTAAGCCGACTTTGATTGGCTCGATTGACCGATGTATTGCCTTAATTGATGATGCTAAGCAACACGGCCTACAAGCTGTGATCAGTTCAAGCCTTGAATCAACCATAGGCTTAACTCAATTAGCACGTTTATCAGCATGGCAAACCCCAAAGCAAACTCCAGGCTTAGATACTTTGCAATTGTTCCAGTCTCAATTGGAGCGCACTTGGCCTAACAGCGCTTTACCGGTTGCTGCATTAAATGATCAAGTGCTTATTTGGCAGTCTTGAATATAGGTGAAGGGGCAATATGGATATCATTCAAAAATGGGCTCAAGCCGAGCCAAATAAAATAGCGTTCGTGACACCGACTCAAGGCTATAGTTGGAAGGTGCTTGATGACACCATTGATGCGTTATCTTATCAATTAGCCCAACAACAAGTACAGCAAGGTTCCGTTATTGGGCTTATCAGTAAGAATGAACCCAAAGCTGTTTTACTTTATTTAGCCTGTCTTCGACTTGGTGCTTTGTGTGCTTTTATGCCACCTCAGCCGTTAAAAGCGATTCAACAGAAAATAACGATTATTCAAGCCGATCTTTGTTGGCTGGGCGACTCCGCTGTGGGGATTGTTCCCTCAATGGAGTGCCCGATGTTGTCGATTAATTTTGATGCGATCTCGGCTCAAGGTACTTTGACTGATGATGTGTTTGATGATACTCAGCCAGCCAGTATTGTTTTTACTTCTGGGTCAACTGGCGCGCCTAAAGCGGTCGTTCATTGTGTTAAACATCACTTGGCAAGTGCGCAAGGTTTGACTGAGCATTTTCAATTTGATGCTGAGGATTCATGGCTATTAAGCCTGCCAATTTATCATGTTTCTGGTTTGTCGATACTCTGGCGCTGGTTATGTAAAGGTGCGCAGTTAGTGATGGGTAGTGGCGAATTAATAAAGGATTTACAGCAAGTAACGCATGCTTCACTTGTCCCTACTCAGTTGCAACGTTTACTAGAACAACCTTATGCCATTAAAGTGAAACGAGTTTTACTTGGCGGGGGGCATATACCGCTAAGCTTAACACAAGCCGCCAGTGAGCAAGGCATTGAATGTTGGGTGGGCTATGGTATGACCGAAACGGCGTCTACTGTGATTGCAAAAAAGGTAGATGGCTCTCCAACTTCGGGCTTTTTATTACCGAATCGGAAAATAAAAGTCGAAAGTGGAAGAATATTTGTTGCAGGAGATACTCTAGCGCTTGGGTATTTAGTCGAAGGAAAATTAACGCCTCTGATCAGTGATCAATCACCTTGGTTTGATACCAAAGATTTAGGGCTAGTGCATTGCAGAGAAAGCCACGCAGATGAAATTGAAATATTAGGTCGTGTTGATAATCAATTCATTTCTGGTGGGGAAAATATTCATTGTGAGGAAGTTGAATCGGCGTTAAATCGACATCCGAATATAAAACAAGCGATGGTATTGCCTATCCCTGATGCTCAATTTGGGCAGAGACCGATTGCGTTCATTGAGTATGTAAGTGAGTTACCTGATGAGGAATATCAGACGTTTTTATTGCAGTATATTGATAAGTTTAAGTGCCCAGATGTTTATTATGCCTTACCAAATAGTCTAATGAATACAGGGATTAAACTTTCTCGCTCAGAGCTTAAACGCTATTACCATCAACATTATTCTAATGATAGTCAGCGAGACAAACTTTAACCTGGTCATTCATAAAAGTTATTTTATAGTCCAAAACAGAATTTATTGCTTAAGTTTGATTCAGCCATACTAATACTTATCGAATATTTCGATATGAATTTTAGTGAGTTAAATTTAAGGGAAGAAAATGAAAGCTCTGTTGATATTGGCGGTCGCCGCTTTTGTTATTTTGTCTATTTACACCGAAGGTTTGGTATCAGCGTTAGCGGAACTTGCTGCGTTTGCTACTGTGATTGCTTGGGTATTAAAGAGCAAATCTGTGGTGAAACGTAAACATGAGGCTCAGATTGAACCCCATGTTTAGTAGCAAGTTTTGCAAAATATATTTGTTCTACTGAATGTGGGTCATGATGTAACTTAAAGAACTCACAGAAATAATCACCCAAAGAACCACACCAAATAACATCGGTTTAGAACCAGTGGCTCTAAGCTTACTGACCGAAATGCCACACCCTATTAAGAATAAACAAAGCACTAAGGTTTGTTTAGCAAAGCTGTATATGCCGTGATAGACCGCTGAGAATTGCGGTACTTGGTCACTAAATACGATGGCAGCACAGTAAAATAAGATAAAGAATGGAATGGTGATTTTCTTACTGTCACTTTTAAACATTAACGCACTGATGAATGCCACCGGAACAATCCACAATGCACGCGCTAATTTAAGTGTGGTAGCAATTTGGAGTGATTCCTCACCATAAGCCTGCGCTGCACCTACTACTGACGATGTATCATGAATCGCGATAGCCGCCCAAGTACCAAATTGAACTTGGCTCATACCTAGCGCGTGCCCAATCACTGGGAATAAAAATAATGCAATGGAATTTAAAACGTAAATAACGGCTAATGACATTGCCACAGGCTGATCTTTTGCATTAATCGCAGGGGCGACTGCTGCAATCGCACTCCCGCCACAAATGGCGGTACCAGATGCAATTAAGTGCCCAGTTTCTCTTTCTAAACCAATCCACTTTGCAATAAGCGTCCCTAAAATTAAGGTGCTAAAAATGGTGGTAACAATGATCCCAAAACCATTTTCGGTTGCGGTAACGGCTTGGCTGATGTTGATGCCAAAACCTAAGCCGACAATTGAATACGCTAAAAGCTTCTTAATGATTTTAGTGAGTGGAATGGTGTGTGGCACGAATCCAAAACTGGTTAATAGAAAACCTAAGGTCAGTGCAATAGGTGAGCTTACCCAAGGGGTAAAGCACATTAAGGCACCGACTACAAATAAACCATAGTTACGAACATGTGAAAGCATAGTAAGCCTAAATGGTAAGTACAAAGGAAAACAGAGAGTATCCTATTTATTTGGTTAAGTAAGTCTGGAACTTTTTAACAATGCGTTAAGTATATCTAAACGAATTTCAAGTTACTTATTTATCGAAGTATATAACCAATAAATGACCACTAAATTTAAGACGCCTAATAAGATGAAAAATTGGTGAATAGCTAAAGAAAGAAGACTAAGCAATACGATACTAATAATAGCGCTTCCTACCATAAACAAAGCATTATAAATATTGTTTGCCGCGATCACTTGAGCGCGAGTATCCGCTGAAGCCAAGGTCTGCATCAGTGTGTAGAGTGGAACAATGAAAATCCCACCACTTACTCCTAAAAAGAACAGACTTAAGAAGACTGGAATGTAAGCACTCGAGGTGAGCATTTGGGCTACGGATATTATATCTTGAGACAGTAATGTTTGAGCAGTTAGAGCAAAAACACCTAATAAAACACTAAACAGGCTGATTCCCACACCACCAAAGATGACAAATTTCAGATTGATTTTCTGGTGAGACAGTTTGGCGCAAAGTAATGAACCTACCGCGATGCCTACGGAAAATAAGGCAAGTAAAAAGGAAACACCAGTGCTGTTGCCATGAATGTATGTTTTTGTGAAGTTGGGGAATTGTGTTAAGTAACAAGCGCCTAAGAACCAGAACCAACTGATGGCAATGATAGCAAGGTAAATGGAGCGATTTTGTTTGGCGATACTTAAAGTCTGTTTGGTGTGTTGTATTGGTTTCCAAATAAATGTTCGTTCTTGCTGGTTGGTGAGCGTTTGATTAGAGAGATGAGGGCTAGGAAATGCTTTAGGGATAAATAAACTGGCGATAAAGCCAAGCAAGGCAAAGGTAACGACAGCTATCGCGGTCACCCAAAGTGTATTGGGCATTGCAACGATGAACCCTGCACCAATAGTGCCAAATAAAATGGCTAGGAATGTGCCGGTTTCAACCCAAGCATTCCCTTTTAATAATTGCTCTGGCTTTAAGTGCTGAGGAAGCAGGGCGTATTTTACTGGGCCAAAAAAGGCCGATTGTGTTCCCATTAAAAATAATAATAAGAGCAACGTAAGGTAGTTTTCATAAATGAAGCTGACCGCGCCAGCAAGCATGATGATGATTTCTGCAAATTTGATCCAACGGATTAATTGAGATTTTTCATATCGATCAGCCATGACACCGGCTGTTGCTGAAAATAAAAAGAAAGGCAGGATGAAAACACCAGCAGCAAGGTTGATGAATAGGGTGCTTGATATGGATAATTGCTGCGTGCTGGCAAAAGCAACCAGAATGAGTAACGTGTTTTTATAAATATTGTCGTTAAAAGCACCGAAAAATTGGGTAATAAAGTAAGGAAAAAACCGTTTAGAGAAGAAAATCGCGTCTGATTGAGGTGCCTTGTCCATGTTTTCCCTTAAATTGATAACGTCCACACCGTCAGTGTAACGACATTCAGTTCAATCGTTAAACAAATTTATAATATATCCAAGTAACTAAGTCACTTAGTCTACACGTACGTTAATTATGACCATCTTGACTCCTTGCAATATTCTGAAACATAGCTGTTGTGTACTCATGGTGTATTCAAGCTATGATGAAGCGAGTTTCTTCATAAATAATAAAGGGATCCTATGAACCGACTTTTTGTCATGGTTGCATTGATTATGGTATCAATGGTAGCTGCGCCATTGGCTGAAGCAAAACGCTTTGGTGGTGGTAAATCATTTGGTAAAAGCTTTAAAACAGCGCCAGCACCAAAACAAAATGTACAAAACACCAACACATTAAATAAAAAGCCTGATGCAACGGCACCTCGTCGTGGCGGTATGATGGGTGGAATGCTCGGTGGCTTATTAGCTGGTGGGTTACTTGCATCATTGTTCATGGGTGGTGGTTTTGAAGGTATTCAATTCTTTGATATCTTAATCATGGGCTTGATTGCTTTCGTTGCTTTTAAATTCTTGAAAGGGATGATGGGAGCGAAGCAAAGCAGCGTGAATCGAGGGCCGCAAGCCGCGTATTCTGGCGCGATGAATCGCCAACAATTTGAGCAGCCTAATGTTCAAAACTTTGAACAACCACAATCAAATGGTGGTTTTGGTGCGACAGGTCAATCGGATGTACCGCATAGTTTTCCTCCAGGCTTTGATCGTGTGGCTTTTGTTGAAGGTTCTCGTGAACACTACCGTACCTTACAGGGCGCATGGAACTTCAACCAATTAGATAAAATTGAAGAATATGTGTCTCCAGCTTTATTTGATCAACTGAAAGCAGAACGTGCAGAGCTTCAAGGTGACCAACATACTGATGTCATGTACGTTGATGCTGAGATTGTTCGTGGTGAATACGATGCTTCTAAAGCGCAATTGAGCATTCAATTTACTGGTCGTTACCGCGATACAGTAGAAAGCGTAGAAGAAGAGATTGATGAAGTTTGGCACTTAGAGCGTGATTTGGTAGCAAATAACGCACCATGGTTAATCGTGGGCATTCAAACGAACTCTTAATAGCTTCGATAATGAAATAAATGAAAGCCAATGGATTTTTCCATTGGCTTTTTTGATGTGTGAAATAAAAAATCTCCAGTAACTGTAAACGTTACTGGAGATCGTTATGTCACGTAAACTCTAATTAAGCGTCTGCGTTTTGTGCTGCTTGAATAGCGGTTAGTGCAACGGTGTAGACGATGTCGTCAACCAATGCGCCGCGAGACAGGTCGTTTACTGGCTTACGCATGCCTTGTAGCATCGGGCCAATAGACACTAGGTCTGCAGAACGCTGTACCGCTTTGTACGTTGTATTACCAGTGTTTAGGTCTGGGAACACAAATACGGTTGCTTTACCCGCTACAGGCGAGTTTGGCGCTTTAGAAGCAGCGACATTTTCCATGATCGCTGCATCGTATTGTAGAGGACCGTCAATCACAAGATCTGGACGTTTCTCTTGAGCAATACGAGTTGCTTCACGTACTTTATCTACATCAGCACCTTTACCTGAAGTACCAGTCGAGTATGAAATCATCGCAACACGAGGATCAATACCAAAGGCTTTAGCAGAATCTGCAGATTGAATCGCGATTTCAGCTAATTGCTCAGCGTTTGGATCTGGGTTGATCGCACAGTCGCCGTATACCAATACTTGATCAGGCAGAAGCATGAAGAAGATTGATGATACGATAGAAGCATCCGGTGCCGTTTTGATGATTTGGAACGGTGGTACGATCGTGTTAGCCGTAGTGTGAACCGCACCAGATACTAGACCATCAACTTCACCACGCTCAAGCATCATTGTGCCTAAGAATACGGAGTCTTCTAGTTTTTCACGAGCGACTACTTCAGTCATGCCTTTCGCGCCACGTAGCTCAACTAAACGCTCAACGTAGTTTTCACGTACTTTTTCTGGGTCGATGATTTCAACGCCAGCGCATAACTCAACACCTTGTTGAGCGGCTACACGGCGAATCTCTTCAGGGTTACCAAGAAGTACACAGGTTGCGATACCGCGTTCAGCACAAATGGCTGCTGCTTTAACGGTACGTGGCTCATCACCTTCAGGAAGAACAATACGTTTACCTGCACGACGAGCAAACTCAGTTAGTTGGTAGCGGAATGCTGGTGGGCTTAGACGACGAATGCCTTCAGTACCTTCAGATAAAGAATCAATCCATGGGCCATCGATGTGGCTTGCAACGTGATCGTTGATGAATTCAATACGTTCTTTATCGTCTTGTGGTACTTCAAGATTGAAACTTTGTAAGTTCAGTGAAGTCTGCCAAGTGTTACTTTGTGCTTTGAAGATTGGCAGGCCAGCGTCAAATGCTGGTTTGCATAAATCGGCAATAGTTGGTGGGATATCGTAACCGCCAGTCAATAAAATCGCACCAATTTCAACACCATTCATAGAAGCTAACGCTGCTGCTACGATTACGTCTGGACGATCAGCTGAAGTCACCAATAATGAACCTGGTTTAAAGTGTTCGATCATGTTTGGTAATGAACGTGCACAGAAAGTGATGCTCTTAATACGGCGAGTATTGATTTCACCAGCATTGATAATGTCAGCATTTAAGTGCTTAGCCATATCGATTGCGCGAGTTGCGATCAATTCAATTTTCCAAGGCACACAACCTAGCACGCGAATTGGGCTAGAGTTGAAAATTTGCATAACTTCAATATTTGCTTGTGATGCGCCATCACTTTCATCAAAAATTTCAGATAAGTCAGGGCGAGTACGGCCAGCTTCATCAACAGGAGCATTGAGCTTGTTGATGATAACGCCAGAAATACTTTTATTCTTGGTACCGCCAAAGTTTGAACAAGCAACGTCAATACGTTCTTTTAACTGAACGGCGTTGTTGGTACCTGGTGTGGCAACAAAGACAATTTCAGCGCCCAGTGTTTTGGCAATCTCTGAGTTTACTTGGTTCGCAAATGGATGCTTACGTGTTGGTACAAGACCTTCAATTAAGACGACTTCAGAACAATTGCTAACGTCGTTATAACGTTCAACGATTTGCTCAAGCAGAACATCCATTTTTTCATTACTGATCAACGATTCTGCATCCGACATTGATGTGGATTCAGCCACTTTCATATCACTGTTTGCAGAGATAATTGTCGATGTTAGATCCGGCAGATCAGCCCCGCTACGTGGTTGAGCAATCGGTTTAAAAAATGAAACATTTACACCCTTACGCTCCATCGCGCGTAAGACACCCAAACTAACGCTAGTAAGACCAACACCAGCGCTAATAGGAACAAGCATAATAGTACGAGACATGGAAAGTATTCCTCTAACTATTTAAAGAAACTAATGAGTTTTCATTAGGTAGAAAGAAAACAGGCTAACCGAAGTTAGCCTGTAAATTATTATAGGCCAGTAAGGCGAGCAGTATCTTCTGCGATAACCAACTCTTCGTTGGTTGAGATAACCATTGCAGGTACACGGCTGTTTTCAGTTGTGATCATACCTTCACCACCAAAACGCGCAGCAAGGTTTTTATCGTTGTCTACTTCGATACCGAAAATAGCAAGACGGTTTAATACAAGCTCACGGATTGGACCTGAGTTCTCACCAATGCCACCAGTAAATACGATAGCGTCTAGACGACCTTCAAGTGTTGAAGTATAGCTAGCAATGTATTTTGCTAAACGGTGGCAGAATACATCCATTGCACGTTTTGCTTCAGGCTTGTCTTGGTAGTTATCTTCAACGAAACGACAATCAGAAGTGACTTGAGTTAAACCAAGGAGACCTGATTCTTTGGTCATCATGGTATTAATTTGATCAACAGAATAACCAAGCGCGTCATGCAGGTGGAAGATCACAGCCGGATCGATATCACCACAACGAGTCCCCATGACAAGGCCTTCTAGTGGCGTTAGACCCATTGATGTATCAACCGATTCGCCGTTTTTAATTGCACAAACAGAAGCACCATTACCTAAGTGACAGTTAATGATGTTTACTTCATTTACTGGCTTATCCATGATACTTGCAACTTCACGAGTAATAAATAGGTGAGAAGTACCGTGCATGCCGTAGCGACGAATGCCGTTTTCTGTGTATAGGTTGTATGGGATTGCGTACAGGTATGCTTCTTCAGGCATAGTCTGGTGGAATGCAGTATCAAATACCGCCACGTTTTTCAAACCAGGGAATGCTAGTTTAGCTGCTTCAATACCTGCGATTGCTGCTGGGTTATGAAGGGGTGCTAGCGTAATGCAGTCAGTGATGCCTTTCATTACTGCGTCATCGATCAATACTGAAGACGTGAAGTGCTCGCCGCCGTGGACAACACGGTGACCGATAGCACCAAGACCTTGTCCAAGCTCAGGCTTAGAAGCAAGAATGGTTTCTACGATAAATTTTAACGCTTCAGCGTGGGCTGCACCGTTGCCGAGTTGAGCTTCATGCTTTCCATCTAGTTTCCATTTAATACGTGCTTCTGGAAGGCCTAAACATTCTGAAAGGCCTGTAAGAAGCTCATCGCCAGACTCCGCATCAACGATTGCAAATTTTAGTGAAGAACTACCGCAGTTTAAAACTAGGACTAGCTTTGACATGAGTGAATACCTGTATTCGTACAAAAATGACTGTAATGAAATAAAACAATTTCAAGAATAGACGACAATCATGGATCAACGTATTATTCTTTAAAGTAGACGAAACCAGTTGAATCTGACATTCATTGGATTCGTTCAGAAATCTTAACTTGTGCGACATGCCTCTCGGTTTTACCTGAAATTTTGGTGACGGAGATCATGAAAGCGTGCAAAGGATAACGATTATATCCCAATATAACAAAAAAAATTTTAGCTAATATTAACTTTAATCAATTTAATTACAATTTTATTTGAATTTTTACTGGGATTTTTTATAGGTGAGGAGGGCGTATGAGTCATAAAGGTTTTATTCACCGTTTAAAAGATGGTCAACATTACATGGATCTTTGGCCGGTTCGTAAAGAGCTTACGCCAATATTTCCTGAACCACGCATTATTAAGGCGACTAAGTTTGGTATTAAAGTTATGCCAGCAATCGCTGCTATTAGTATATTAATGCAGATGACCTTACAAAATTATGGAGCGATGCCCCAAGCTATCATTGTGGCGCTCTTTGCCATCAGCTTGCCATTGCAAGGTATTTGGTGGTTGGGCACTCGCTCTAATACCGTTTTACCCCCAAGTTTAGCGAATTGGTACCGTGAGCTTTATCAAAAAGTGGCGGAATCAGGCGCTGCACAAGAGCCGATAAAATCCAATCCACGTTATAAAGAGTTAGCCATCATGCTTAAGCGCGCATTTCGTCAATTAGATGATTCCGCTTTAGAACGCTGGTTTTAACCTCTTAACGTCTTCAATTTTTCTATAATACAGAGCCCTAATAATCAGTTATTAGGGCTTTGTTGCTATTTTGTAAACTGCAGCTTCCCTTTATCAGAATTAACTGGTAAGAATATAGATTCAATGTAAAGAGTTACAATGAAAATAATGCTACGAGACTGTAAATTAATTTATACAGTTTAATAATAATAAATTAAATACAACATTCTATTGCTGAATCAAGGAGCCAAGATGAAAGCAAAACAACTTTTCGCAACTGCTATTTTTGCAGGGGCGGCATTAATGTCTACAGCAGGTGTATCGGCAAAAACATACAAAGTGGATGTATCACAAATCGTGGAACACCCAGCGTTAGATGCCACTCGTAATGGTTTAATCGACGGATTGAAAGCAAAAGGGTATGAACAAGGTAAAAACCTCGATTTAGTATATAAGACAGCACAAGGTAATCCAGCGATTGCTTCTCAGATTGCTCGACAGTTTGTTGGTGAAGGTGCAGACGTTTTAGTGGGGATCGCAACCCCTTCTGCACAAGCGCTCGCGGCCACTACCAAAAATATTCCAATCGTTTTTACCGCGGTGACGGATCCAGTTGAAGCTAAACTGGTTAAATCGTTAGATAATCCTACAGGCAATGTGACAGGTTTATCTGATCTTTCACCGGTTGGTCAGCATGTAGAATTGATGCAAGAGTTTAATCCAGACCTGAAAAGTATCGGTGTGGTTTATAACCCAGGCGAAGCAAACTCAGTTGCACTAATGACACTTCTTAAGGCTGAAGCGGCGAAGCGTAATATCCAAGTAAATGAAAGTACTGCCCTGAAAAGTGCCGATATTCGCTCTGCAACTCAAGCAATTGTGGCGAAGTCTGATGTCATTTACGCGATGATTGATAACACAGTAGCGAGCGCTATTGATGGCATGGTTGCTGCAGCTAACCAAGCTAAAAAGCCAGTGTTTGCCGCATCCACTACTTATATTGAAAGTGGCGCGGTGATTGGTCTAGGTGCGGATTACTACCAAGTTGGTATTCAAACTGCAGATTACGTTGCGGCTATTTTAGAGGGTAAAAAACCGACGGACTTACCTGTGACAATAGCGAAAGCGTCTGATCTTATTATTAATAAGCAAGCTGCAGAAGATCTAGGTATTACAATACCAAAATCTATTTTGGATCGCGCTGAAGTATCGAAATAGTAAAATAATGAGCGTTATCGGGCTTGAGTGGCTCAATAACGCTTTTTTACATAATTATTTTTAAGTCCATAGCAATTTAAGAAATGGATTTTCATTCCAACGCTAGTTTATTAAGGCACTTGGGATGGTAAGCAGCAAAGGAGTTAGTATGTCTGCTTTTGCCTTTTATGGCGCATTAGAATTAGGCTTAATTTATGGCCTAGTTGCTTTAGGTGTTTATCTTACCTTTAGGGTTTTGGATTTCCCCGATTTAACTGTTGATGGTAGCTTTCCTATGGGCGCTGCGGTTGCCGCCGCCGCTTTAGTGACCGGTGTTAATCCTTGGGTTGCCACAGCAATGGCCTTTTTTGTTGGTGGGTTAAGTGGCCTTGTGACTGCGTTTTTAGCAGTACGTTGCGGGATCTTACATCTACTGGCTTCTATTTTAACGATGTTAGCGGCTTTCTCTATCAATATACGAATTATGGGCCGACCAAACTTATCCCTCCTTGGTGAAGAAACGATTTTCACGCCATTGGATGCATTTAGCGGTGATTTATTCGTCCGCCCGTTAGCTGTCGTGATTTTAGTTGTGGTGTGCGCACTTTTGATTGTTCGTTTATTAAATAGTGACTTTGGTCTAGCACTAAGGGCTACCGGGGTAAACGCTCGTATGGTTGCCGCTCAAGGGGCGAGTACGGGTTTTTATACTTACTTTGGTTTGGCATTATCGAATGGCTTAGTTGGCTTTGCAGGTGCAGTTTTGGCGCAAGCAAATGGATTTGCAGATGTAACTGCAGGCGCTGGTACCATCGTAGTGGGTTTAGCTGCTGTGATTTTAGGTCAAACATTAATACCGAGTCGTAAGATTTGGGTTGCCGTTGTGGCGGTAATTGTCGGCTCAGTTTTATACCGAATTGCGATTCAATTTGCCTTAAATACCGGAATGTTTGGTATGCAAGCATCTGATTTGAATTTGGTTACAGCTCTGCTAGTTGCGGTTGCACTCGTTGCTCCAAAAATAAAGAGTAATATGAAAGCGAAGCGTGCTGCGAAGGAGGCCTTATGATTGAATTAAAAAATATCGAAGTGACCTTTAATCCCGGTACGATTTTAGAAAATAAAGCGTTGAGAAAAGTCTCTCTTAATGTCCCTCAACATCAATTTTTGACTGTTATCGGTTCAAATGGTGCAGGTAAATCGACGTTGCTCGGTGCGGTAACGGGTGAAACGCCGATGATTGGCGGCCATGTAATTATTGATAATGTTGATGTGACAAAACGTACTGTTGATCAACGTGCTCGAATGTGTGCACGGGTATTTCAAGATCCGCTTGCGGGCACTTGTGGTGATTTAACTATCGAAGAAAATATGGCGATTGCTTACATGAGAGGCAAACGTCGTAGTTGGACAATGTCACTATCGAACAAGCGCCGTAAAATATTTCAAGAACGTATTAGCATTCTTGGATTGGGGTTAGAAGATCGATTAGGTGACAATATTGGGCTATTGTCTGGCGGCCAACGCCAAGCGGTGAGCTTAATTATGGCAACACTTTCTGAAAGTAAGCTTTTGTTATTGGATGAACACACTGCAGCTCTGGATCCCCGAATGGCTGCTTTTGTGATTGATTTGACAAAGAAAGTGGTTAAAGAATTTGATTTAACAGCTATGATGGTGACGCATTCAATGAAAGATGCTTTAGATTGTGGTGATCGAACTATTATGTTGCATCAAGGTGAAATCGTTTTGGATGTCGATGGAGAAAAGCGTAAAGGTATGCAAGTACCTGACTTACTCGATATGTTCACTAAAGTCAGAGGTGAGGAACTTGCCGATGACAGTTTATTGTTAGGTTAAATCACCATTCAACATTGATTGAAGTGGCGGTGATACTGGACGCATTTCAAATCAGAAATTAAGCCCTCAGTAACTGTGTTATTTGAGGGCTTAGTTTTATAAATAATATTTTGTCCATGTTATTTAATCACTGATACAATTTGAAGTGTGATTTTAATTAAAAGGTTCTCATGATCCCTTATACTTCTCGCCTATCATTCAAGTGTATTATCCTTGCGCCACTTGCTCTAATGCTTAGCATGGTGTCTTTACTCGCTTATAATTTCACGCAAAGTCTCGGAGATAACGTTCAGTCAGAATATGACAGAATGACAGAAGATATTGCACATTCAGTTAAGTTATTGGGTTCTTTGAACTATAGTTTTGCTACCTACTTTACCCATAAGTCTGAATTACTACCAAGTAAAACTGCTCACCACAAGGTGATTGGAGAGGATGGTTTATGCTTATGGAAACAATCTGCAGAATCGATTCAATCGGCATATCGTGCAGATGCACGTAAAGTACTGCAAATTGATTATGCTGTTAAAGGGTTACCAGAAGCGTGTGATCCAAATAGTGAAATTTATAAAGATATTTCAAGTAAGTTATTGCTTGCCCCAACGTTTTCATTCTTAAATGGTATTGAAGATTATATCGTGGGTTTATATTACGTCTCACCACTTGGGTATATAATCTCTTCGCCTGCGAATTTAGCCACCAATGTTCATAAAGACTCTATTCCCATCATGAAAAGTCGTAAGTATTGGATTGAAGGTAAAAGCGGTCACAGTGTCTTACGTCTAACTGGGCCTGTTGTCGATGTTGCTACTGGCAAGCCAGTGCTAAGCATTTCTGCTGGCTTATTCGATAACGATCAGTTTGAAGGTCTAGTCTTACTTGATATTTCGGTTTCAAAACTGGTATCGGTTGATCCCGGTTTAGATCAAAGAATTACGTTTCAAGTGCTAGGAGAAAACCCTTTACCACAAAACGCATGGATGCCAAGAACTCTACTCATTGATGGGGTTGAAACCAATCAAATTATGTACTTTAATCTTGATTTGAAAAAAGAAGTACATACGTTTTTTGTCCAGAAACAGACGTCTTTGTTTGGGCTTGTTGGCTTATATTTCCTGACCGTTATCTTCTTGATTTATTGGCGAGTGAGAGATGAAAAACGCCATTTCCACTCTTTAGCATTGCATGATCCCATGACTGGGTTGCTGAATCGCAGAGGTTTTTATCAAGGTTATCAACTGAAAACGGTTCAACCTTTTGAAGCTATCGCAACGTTTGATATTGATGATTTTAAAAAAATCAACGACACGCACGGCCATAATATCGGTGATGATGTCATCATTTTTGTGAGTAAAGTTTTAACTGAAAATATAAGACTGGATGATATCGTTGCTCGTTTTGGTGGGGAAGAGTTTGTTGTTTATTTACAGTCCGATAGCAAAGAATCCATGATTGGCGCTATAGAAAGGGTTCACCAGGTTATTGCTGCAACGTCATCCGATTTTATTGTTGGTGGATTTACTGTTTCAGGTGGTATAGCTATTCAAGATGAAAAAAGAGGGGTTGGGTTAGATAGGCTAATCAAACAAGCGGATGAGAAGCTCTATCAAGCGAAGAGAACAGGCAAAAATAAATTGATTTATTAATACCGGAACGGAAGGTTTTATAAGCGGGGTAGCGAACGTATGTATTCTGCGATGGGTTCGGCTTTATTGAAGCGTCGAATATTGCGAAATAAGTCGTCTGCTGCTTCATACTCATGGCGAAGATAAGCCAACCATTGCTTAATTCTATTTGGGTAGTACAGCCCTTTGTCGCCTTTAATCTCAAACTCTGAATATTTCAGCATTAATTCAACCACTTGATGCCAAGGCATCGCTGGATGATTATGTTTCACTACATTACCTAAATTAGGAAGATTGAAGGCACCACGGCAAACCATAACGGCATCGGCTTTGGTTTGGTGTAAACAATCTTGTCCATCTTGATAGTTCCAGATTTCACCATTAGCAATAATAGGGATTTGGCAGCGTTGCTTAATTTTTTCAATATACTCCCACTTGATCTCACTTGCTTTATAACCACCCATTTTGGTTCTAGCATGAACAGTGAGTTCTGTCGCTCCTGCTTGCTCAATCGCATCTGCTATTTCTAAGCAATCTTGAGGGTCTTCCCACCCTAAACGGATCTTGGCTGAAACAATGACATCAGCAGGTACCGCTTCACGGCATGCCTTAACAATTTTATATAATTGTTCAGGATGCTGGAGCAAAGCGGCTCCACCTTTACTTTTATTGACCATTTTTGCGGGGCAACCAAAGTTGAGGTCAATGCCTTGTGAGCCTAGTTCGACTGCTCTAACGGCATTTTCTGCCATCCAATCAGGTTCTTGACCGAGTAGCTGCAAACGAACGGGAGTACCGGAACGAGTTTGACTACCATGTTCTAATTCTGGGCATAAACGGGTAAATACGTGCTCGGGTAACAGACGATCAACGACACGCACAAATTCAGTCACACATAAGTCGTAATCATTGATGTCGGTAAGTAGATCTCGCATTAAATAATCGAGAACACCTTCCATAGGGCCAAGAACGACACGCATGTTTATCTCCAAGTAAATAGATATGGGATGGTCAAAGAGGCGAGATTGTAATGGCTTATAATAAAAAAGTCACTGTGAATACAGTTACACACGAGTTTCATTTGATCGAGTATATTTACTGGTTACACTATGCCTATCATTTTTTAGGTAATTGTTATGACTCAACTAATAAATAGCTATATTTTAGAACACACAGATTATACGCCTGAATTTATTGAAGGGGCGATCCTAGCAGCGAATATGACGCCAAAGGCACTTGATCCTACGATATGGATTGAACCGCTATTAGAGCTAGATAAATCGATAGCCCAACCGTTACTCGTTCAGCATTTTGAAGTGCAATACGCTCAATTGATGACATGTGAATATGATGCTTTACAGCTATTGGGTTTTGATGGCCTAGTAAACAATAAGATTGTTGATTTTGCAGAAGGGTTTATGACCGTTTGGTCTGTGATTGAACCCGGTTGGAATGAAGTTGATCAGCTTTCTGATGGCACGGTGCGTATGTTACAAGGTTTACTGACGACATTGATGTTGACGATTGATGAACAATCAACGCACCAGCAAATGAAAGAGGCAGGTATTGAACAACCCCCCACGCTCGTCGATATGTTGCCACAGTTGAATTTAATGATTAATGAAGTGAGCAAAGCCGCGAATGATGCGCTACAAGGCGATCAATCGGTAAGAGTGAATCCGTATAAAAATATCGGTCGTAATGACCCGTGCATTTGTAATAGCGGCAAGAAATTTAAACAATGCTGTGGCCGTTCATAACGACCACAACTAGCATTATTTTGTTTTAAAGAACTGTGAAATAACGATGATGGTCAGTGCGATTAAGTTTGCACTGAAAATGATCACAAGCCATTGTGGCATCGATAAGCTCAAGAATTGCCATACGATTTTTGAGCAATCTCCCGTTGGTTCAAACATCCACGGAACCCATTGATTTAATGGCGCCCAGCTTGGAAATTGCGGGAATATGTCACAAGTTGCGAAAGGTGACGGGTTAAATTGATAACCGACGTGCTCTAAAGCAAGTTGTAGGCCTCTAAATGCTGTGTAGCCCCATCCTGCAAGTCCTAGCCAACGTATCATCTTATTAGACGGTTGAATTAATCCTATGGTTGCTGCAACTCCCATCCCCATCATTGCTACACGTTCATAAACACACATTACGCATGGTGCGAGCATTAAAACATGTTGGAAGTAAAGTGCACTGAATTCAAAAAATGCGACAACCAGTAATAACAAAAGCCAAGATACACGCTTTTGAGAGAATGAATGAATGGATGATAACCAAGCCACGTTAATGTCCTTATAAAAAGAAAGCCCTGATTCCTCAGAGCTTTAAACACTAGAATAGTTCAAAATTATGAAAGGGGATTATAGTGTTGTAAACCGATAATCCCAATTCAACATCATTTTGTTGTTATTGGCTCAATTAGTGACCAATTACAGCTGATCCCTGAGTGGCAATTTCTACTGTAGAGGAAGTTAGCCAGCCAGATTGAAGGAAGTAAGCGGTCATTGGCTCTAACAAGAACATAATGCCTAAGTAGCCCACAATTGCTAACACAACTGTATATGGAAGTGCCATGATAACCATTCGCCCATAAGATAAACGGATCAGTGGAGCAAGCGCTGAGGTTAATAAGAACAAGAAAGCAGCTTGTCCGTTTGGCGTCGCAACCGATGGTAAGTTGGTACCAGTGTTAATCGCAACCGCTAGTAAATCAAACTGTTCGCGAGTAATCGTACCATCAAGTAATGCTGCTTTAACTTCATTAATGTAAACCGTACCGACAAATACATTATCAGACACCATAGATAACAAGCCATTGGCGATATAGAACATGGTAATTTGCTTATCACCTTCTAATTGAAGAACGGCTTCAATAATAGGCTTAAACAAGTGTTGATCGATGATCACGGCAACGACAGCAAAAAAGACAGCAAGCAGAGCGGTAAATGGTAATGCTTCTTCAAATGCTTTACCTAATGAATGCTCTTCTGTTATCCCAGTAAAAGAGGTGGCTAAGATAATGACAGATAAACCAATTAAGCCTACAGCCGCTAAGTGACCAGCTAAGCCAATGATCAACCAAATTGCGATAAAGCCTTGCACATAGAGTTTTGCTACATCTTGCTTAGTACGCTTTTGTTGTTCTTCATAATCTACTTCAATTAGGATCTTACGAACATTTTCAGGTAATTTTGCTCCGTAACCAAAGACTTTTATTTTTTCAACGGCAACACAGGTTAGCAGTCCAAAAATGAACACAGGGAAGGTAACGGGAGCCATTCTGAGAATAAACTCGCCAAAACCCCAACCTGCTTGATCAGCGATAATCAAGTTTTGTGGCTCACCAACCAATGTCATTACTCCACCAAGTGCGGTACCAACACCTGCATGCATAAGTAATGAGCGTAAAAACGCACGGTAGTCTTCTAAATCAGAACGAGTAATTTCTGGGATGAGTTCATCGGTGGTGTGATCGTGGTGTGATGTACTACCTGGATTAGAGACCACTTTATGATAAATGGCATAAAACCCAATCGCGACACTGATGATCACGGCAATCACCGTTAATGCATCTAAGAAGGCAGATAAAAAAGCGGCGGTCACACAAAAAGCAACAGAAAGAAGGGTTTTAGAACGCACACCTAGTAAGATTTTGGTAAAAACAAAAAGCAATAATTGCTTCATGAAATAGATACCCGCGACCATAAAAATTAGAAGTAGAAGCACTTCAATGTTGGCAGCAAGTTCATGCTTGACTTGTTCTGCACTGGTCATACCGATGGCTACAGCTTCTATTGCGAGTAAGCCACCTGGTTGGAGTGGGTAACACTTTAACGCCATGGCAAGTGTGAATATAAATTCAACGACAAGAAGCCAGCCGGCAGTAAAAGGGTCGATTAAGAAGAACACGATCGGGTTAATGATCAGAAAGGCAATAATGGTAACTTTGTACCAATCAGGAGCCTTTCCTAGAAAGTTTTTAACAAAGGCTTTTCCTAAAGACATGGTCATGAATGTACTCTTTTATAAGTCAAAAAAAATTAATTTAAATACAGTATGCAGTGTTTTTCATTTCAAGCTGTGAAAATGATCAAATTAATTTGATTTCTTGTATGATTTATCACGCTTTGTTCATTGAAAAATTACATGTTTGTTAATGTTTTTGTGCAAAGATTATTTGATCTGAGCCACTATGTTTTGGGTTTGTTAAAACAATGGCGATGACAATACACTCTGTGTTTAGATAGTAAACGGTAAAAATGAAATAACTGGAACTGGATTATATTTTTTAAACAAAAATCTGAATAATGCTTGGAATTATTCATGTAATATTACTGGGATGTGACTTTCATTCAGGTTGGTGATGATATTGCTTGTTTTAAGACAGATACAAGTAGTGGTATGATGAGTGCAATTTTATTTTTGAATTCGGACAAAGTGAATACATGGTTATTAAGGCAAAGAGCCCAGCTGGGTTTGCAGAGAAATACATCATAGAGAGCATTTGGAATGGTCGTTTTCCTCCTGGTTCAATTTTACCTGCCGAGCGAGAATTGTCTGAACTCATCGGTGTCACTCGCACTACCTTACGCGAAGTACTGCAGAGATTGGCTCGAGATGGCTGGTTGACGATTCAACATGGTAAGCCAACGAAAGTGAATAACTTTATGGAGACATCGAGTCTGCATATTTTAGATACTTTAATGACATTAGATAGCGAAAATGCGACCGGTATCGTTGAAGACTTACTGGCAGCTCGCACCAGCATTAGCCCAATATTTATGCGCTATGCATTTAAGTCGAATCCAGAAGCGTGTGTGAATACACTAAACCGCGTGATTGATTCATGCGAGAACTTACTCTCCCATGATTCTTGGGAATCTTTCATTGCTCAATCGCCTTATGCAGATAAGATTAAACAGTCTGTAAAAGAAGACAACGAGAAAGATGAAGCTAAGCGAGATGAAATACTTATCGCGAAGACCTTTAATTTTTATGACTACATGCTTTTTCAACGTTTAGCCTTTCACTCTGGAAATCAAATCTATGGTTTAATCTTTAATGGTATGAAAAAGCTTTATGATCGAGTGGGTAGTTTTTATTTCTCGAATCCAGAAGCTAGAGCATTAGCACTGCAATTTTATAAGCATCTTTTGTCTTTGTGTGAAGATGGAAAACGTGAAGAACTTCCTGCTTTGATCCGTCAGTATGGTATTGAAAGTGGTCATATTTGGATGCAAATGAAACAGAACTTACCTTCGAATTTTACCGAAGATGATAGTTAATTCTGATTCAATCAACATTGAATTTTTCGATAAGCCTGCTCACTGAGCAGGTTTTTTTTCGATAGCGTCTAAATTTTCTAATGGTAAATAGATGCTTTCACATATATCTGAAAGGATTTGATCATAAATATTAAAAATGATCAAAGAGGCATCTAATGACAACTGATAAAGCTCTAATGGTGACTTTTCAATGATTTCGGAGTCTTGCCATTGTTTTAATGTTTGTATAACACCGTTTTGGTCACTATCTGCGGTGGTTAAAGGGCATATGAGTGACAGTTGGTTTAATCGCCTACTCAACACAGAAGCATGATGTCTAAATCTTTGCTTTCCTAAATCGCTGTCAATTTCTTGAATACTAATTCGAAAGCGAGTTAACACTTCCAGAGTGTCGAGAACTTTTTGCCAACCATGATGGTAATCAGAGGCAATATCATCATGGTGCGAATCAACTAGCCAACTAATTAATACTTCATCGATTAAGAATAATATTTGTCGAATAACTCGACCATGCTCTAGTTGATTTTTTGCGATACTGTATGTTGACCAATGATCAAGAAGGATCTGTGTTTTTTCATGCAGAATGCGGATTTCAAGCTTAGTATCAGGAGCAGATACGACCTTAAGTTGCGTAAATGTTTCGGTCATTTGAGCCGTGATACTTTCTAATGATGCGGTGTTATTTTGCATTTCACTTAAGTGAGAATGTGTAGTTGCCCGATGTTGGCGCACTAAAAAAATCAAGGCACGTAATTGGTTTATTAAAGCATGGCGAGAGTGATTGTTCTTTTCTCTCATCCCACTGAAATAGATTAAACACGCCACAATAGCCGCCACAATGAATAGGCTTACCGAGATAAACATACTAACCTCGCATTTTTACATCATTCAAATACTTAGCAAAGCAATTTACATACCAATATATTATCTTTTGAAAAAGATTAGTGCTTTTCTTTGGTGATAGAAAGCGTGATCCAATTCTTCTTTTGATAATATTATTAATAGTGGTCGGGTTTTAGTTTAGATAGGATTAAAAATTAAAAATTAAACTAACTATTTGTATTTAAAAGGTAAATATTATTTTTTGTTTGAGATGTTCAGTATAAGGTATTCGCACCTACAACTAACGTCGTACTTGATAATTGTATCAGTAGTGTTACTTTTTTGTTAAAGGTCGAAGGATGAATATTTCTAAGACAGTGTCGATATAATTATAAAGGTACAGGGAGAGGTACATAAATGATGCTGAAGTATAAAAGAAGTTTACTATTTTGCGCACTGTTACCGATGATGGTTGCACCAGCAATGGGCGCTGGTTATCAATTCTCACGTTTCAATTATAGCAATTTATACAATAAAGATGACAAGGTGACTTTAGCGTACTCTTGGTTTAATTATGATGTAGAAGGCCAAGCACCTAACGGCCAAAAAACGGGTAACCTCGCAGATGACACCCACTATATACAAGGTGGCGTTAACTATCACTTTACTGATAATTTTTCGGGTAATATTCAATATTACCGCGCGCACAATATTAATACTGAACATACACAAGGTGTGTATGAAGGGTCAGGAGCATTTGTACGTAGCCGAGTACTTGCATTTACAGGTAAGTATCAATTCAACCCATACTTTTCAGCATTTCTAGGCCCAACGATTAATGATACTGAAATCCAAGCAGATTTTGATGGTGCACTTACGCGTAATCGAGGTAACTTAAATCTCGATTTAGGACAAGATTATGCACTTGGGTATACGGCAGGGGCTTCATTCCATTACCCTGATATTGCATTACGAGCGACGCTAGGCTATCAATCAGAAATAAAGCACGACTTTGATGATATACAAGAAACGGGATCATTAACCCGAGGAGCAACGCTTACAAGCCAAGGTGAGATTGTGTTACCGCAATCAGTCACTTTCGATTTTCAAACCGGGATTGCTCCCAAAACATTGCTGACTTTTAATGCTTTTTGGACGAACTGGAAAGCGCATACTATTGATAGCCAAGTGCTTGGGCAAGTGGTTGGTTTTAAAAATAATACAATGAACTATAGTCTAGGTGTCGCTTATCAGTTTACACCACAATTTGTGGGCCTAACTGAATTGCTTTATGGTGAAGGTGCGGGTGAGAAAGGGGTCGTTAACCCATTAGCTCCTGCCAATGGTTCTAAAGGTGTTAAGGTTGCAGGGCGTTATAAGTTTGATGACTTTGCTGTCTTTATGCAAGCAAGGTATACCATGATTAATGACGGCACTGATAGACCAACGCAGTCGACTTATGAAGGGAATAGTGTTGTGATTTTATCCGCTGGTGTTGAGTATCTATTTTAAAACATTTTCGACTTAACACTAAAAAGTGAACATTAAAAAAGGCTGCGTAATTGCAGCCTTTTTTATGAGATTAAACCGTGAAAAAATAATGCTTACATTAGTTTAATATCATTAATGTCAATCATCTTCTTACATGACTCTCATGCCTGGTTGTGCGCCATCATGAGGCTCTAAAATCCATAAGTCTTTGCCACCAGGACCAGCAGCTAAGATCATGCCTTCAGACATACCAAACTTCATTTTACGTGGTTTTAGGTTCGCAACCATAACGGTTAACTTACCAACCAGCTCTTCAGGTTTATAAGCAGACTTGATACCAGAGAAAACTTGACGCGTTTCACCACCGATATCCAATTGGAACTTAAGTAGTTTGTTTGCTTTTGGTACTTCTTCACAAGAAATGATTTTAGCAATACGCATATCAATTTTAGCGAAATCATCAAATTCAATTTCAGCTCCAACTGGCTCTTTATCCAGTTCAGATTGTGTTTTTTGCTCAGCTTGTTCCTTTACTGCTGCTTCTGCTGCTGCATCTTCTTTGGAAGCTTCAATCATCGCTTCCACATGTTTCGGGTCGATACGATTAAATAGCGCTTTGAATTTAGTCACTTCATGATCCGTTAACGGGGTATCAATGCCTTCCCACGTTAGTGTGTCATTTAAGAAAGCTTCGCTGCGTTCTGCAAGCTCTGGCATGACTGGTTTCAAGTAAGTGATCAATACACGGAATAAGTTTATACCAACGGTGCAGATATCTTGTAGCTCTTGATCCTTGCCTTCTTCTTTGGCAATCACCCAAGGGGCTTTTTCATCAACGTATTGGTTGGCTTTATCGGCCAATGCAGTGATTTCACGAATGGCACGACCAAATTCACGCGTTTCGTATAATTCAGCAATACGATCCGATGCATCAACAAACTCTTGATATAGTGCTGTCTCAGAGAAGTTCGCCGATAGTTTGCCTTCAAAGCGTTTGGCAATAAAACCTGCATTACGTGAAGCAAGGTTGACAATCTTATTAACAACGTCTGAATTCACACGTTGTGTAAAGTCTTCTAAATTCAAATCAAGATCATCAATGCGACTGTTCAGTTTTGCTGCGTAGTAATAACGTAGGCATTCTGGATCAAGATGCTTCAAGTAGGTGCTTGCTTTAACAAAGGTACCTTTAGATTTTGACATCTTGGCGCCATTCACCGTGACATAGCCGTGAACAAAGACATTGTTTGGTTTACGGAAACCTGCGCCGTCTAGCATCGCTGGCCAAAATAGGCTGTGGAAATAAACGATATCTTTACCGATGAAGTGGTAAAGCTCTGCGGTACTGTCTTGTTTCCAGTATTCATCAAAGCTTAAATCATCACGTTTGTTACATAGGTTTTTAAATGAACCCATGTAACCGATTGGGGCATCAAGCCAAACGTAGAAGAATTTGTTTTTCTCACCTGGGATCTCAAAGCCGAAGTATGGTGCATCACGCGAGATGTCCCATTGCTGAAGACCTGATTCAAACCATTCTTGCATTTTGTTGGCCGTTTCAGTTTGTAAGGAGCCTGAACGTGTCCATTCCTTTAACATGCTTTGAAACTGTGGCAAGTCGAAGAAAAAGTGCTCTGAATCTTTCATGATAGGTGTTGCGCCAGACACGGCTGATTTTGGATTAATCAAGTCGGTTGGGCTGTAAGTTTCACCACATGCATCACAGTTGTCGCCATATTGGTCTTCTGCTTTACATTTTGGGCAAGAACCTTTTACGAAACGATCCGGTAAGAACATTTCTTTTTCTGGGTCAAACAATTGAGAAATAGTGCGGCTGGTAATGAAACCATTCTCTTTAAGGCGTAGATAAATATCAGAAGCTAATTCGCGGTTTTCGTCACTATGTGTGCTGTGGTAATTATCAAAACTGATATTGAAGCCAGAAAAGTCTTGTTCATGTTCTTTTTGAACCGCAGCAATCATTTCTTCAGGTTCAATACCTAATTGCTGGGCTTTTAACATGATAGGGGTGCCATGAGCGTCGTCAGCACAAATAAAGTTAACCGTATTACCACGTAAGCGTTGGTAACGAACCCAAACATCGGCTTGGATGTGTTCTAACATGTGACCAAGGTGAATTGAGCCATTAGCATAGGGAAGAGCACAGGTTACGAGAATTTTTCTTGGGTCAGTTGCCATTATTTACCATCACTTTTTATTCTGGGGAAGATCCGATGCACTTAGTTTGATTTGTTTTCTAAGTTGGATTCGAATCAAAAACTTCCGAAGATTCTACCTTATGCCGGCCTTGACTCCAAGAAATGGACTAGTCAATTGAGCATATTTTTAACTGAATTAGTCAAATGGTTCGTGTTCATCGATGAAGGTGCTAGGATGCGTAAATATGCATTGTGATTTCGAGGTAGTATGTCTTTATTTTCTTTTCGTTCTCAATCTGCTAATTGGTCAACACTTTCAGTATTAAGTGAATGGTTAAATCAGTTTGAACACCCACTTTTGATTCAGCAATGGGCAGATACGCCTGGATTCGTCTCGTTAACGTCGAATGACAGTGTAATTATCCGATTGCCTTTCTATGGGCAAGGATTGCAAGACCAACTGCAAATGTGGATTGATGAGCAAAGAAAGGATCATGCTGACCTTCCTAAGATTGAACTGTCCACTCAAGTGAAAACCATGCAAACCCCACATGGTTCGCCTGTGAAAGGGGTGAAAAATATCATTGCAATTACATCGGCAAAGGGTGGGGTGGGTAAATCAACCACGGCTGTTAATTTTGCATTAGCGCTTCAACAGTTAGGCGCTAAAGTTGGCTTGTTGGATGCTGATATTTATGGACCTTCTGTGCCATTAATGTTGGGCACTCAGGGAAGTAAACCAGAAGTCATTGATAATAAATGGATGAAACCGGTGGAGGCTTATGGGTTATTTACCAATTCCATCGGATATTTAGTCGCAGAAGGTGATGCAGCAGTATGGCGAGGCCCTATGGCATCAAAAGCGTTAGCTCAAATATTAAATGAAACCTTATGGCCAGAGCTCGACTATTTAGTGATCGATATGCCGCCAGGTACCGGTGACATACAGCTTACGTTATCCCAACAAATTCCAGTGACTTCAGCATTGATCGTCACTACCCCCCAAGATTTAGCATTAGCGGATGCTATTAAAGGGGTGAATATGTTTGATAAAGTAGGCGTACCTGTACTGGGTGTGGTAGAAAATATGAGCTATCACATTTGTTCGAACTGTGGTCACCATGAAGATTTATTTGGCCATGATGGCGCTCAGAAAATGGCAGAAAAAATGGAATTAGCTTTATTAGCTCAGATTCCTCTTCATATTGACCTGCGTCAGGATATTGATAATGGTTGCCCAACGGTAGCTGCGACACCAAGCAGTGAACATTCTCAATTATATTTAGAATTAGCCGATCAAGTGGCTTGCCGTTTATTCTGGCAAGGCAAACCTGCACCCGATGCGATTATGTTCACCGAAGTGAAGTAAAAAGAAGATAAAATAAGCATCTAAAATCAGATGTTTATTTTTTGCTCGAATCTTTACCGCAAATAAATAACAGAAAATGATATTTACGGTTAAATCCATGATTCCATAGCATTGGAAACTCCCTTTTTACGTTGTTTAGGTATATAATCAGACGGTTTATTTCCCCTTTGGGGTCCCGTTATTATCGAGCTTGGGTGCTTTACATGTCAGAACAACAAATGCCTGAAACAAACAAATGCGTCATTGTAGGAATTGCCGGCGCATCGGCATCAGGGAAGAGCTTAATTGCGAGCACCATTTATAAAGAATTACGTGAAAAAGTGGGTGATCATCAAATTGGTGTGATCACCGAAGATTGTTATTACCGTGATCAAAGCCATTTAAGTATGGAAGATAGAATAAAAACCAATTACGACCATCCCAACGCCCTTGACCATGATTTATTGTGTGAGCAACTTGAAAAGCTAGTTCAAGGTGAATCGGTTAATATTCCAGAATACAGCTATTCAGAACACACCAGAACAGAAAGCACCACATTAATGACCCCTAAAAAAGTGATCATTTTAGAGGGCATTTTGCTTTTAACAGAGCCTCGTTTACGTAATTTAATGCATGCTTCGGTATTTATGGATACACCATTAGATATCTGTCTGCTACGACGTGTTAAGCGTGATGTACAAGAGCGTGGTAGAACGATGGAATCGGTTTTGAAGCAATATCAAAAAACGGTTCGCCCAATGTTTATGCAATTTATCGAACCTTCAAAGCAACATGCAGATATCATCGTGCCTCGTGGTGGTAAAAACCGTATCGCGATAGATGTATTGAAAGCACACATTGCTAAGTTATTGAAATCTTAAGGTTGGATGGCTGGGCTCATTCCATAATGATTAAGATGAATGCTAGTGACAACCATTAACCATGCATTTAAGAGCTTTGTACTTAGGCAAAGCGACTTTAGGAGATCCACCCGTGAGATTGTGTGATAGGGATATAAAGAAATACATGGCAGAAGGTAAAATTACCATGACGCCAGCACCGTCGGAAGACAGCATTAGTGGTTTGACAGTTGATGTCCGCTTAGGGCATCAATTTCGAGTATTTAATGATCATAGTGCGCCATATATTGATCTCTCTGGTAAAAAAGAGCAAGTCACTGCGCAATTAGAAAAAGTCATGAGTGATGAAATCGAAATTTCAGACGATGGTGAGTTTTATTTACACCCTGGACAACTCGCTTTAGCGGTGACTTATGAGTCGGTTGATCTTCCTGCTAATATTGTTGGTTGGCTTGATGGTCGATCATCATTGGCACGGTTAGGGTTAATGGTTCACGTTACCGCACATCGTATCGATCCAGGTTGGTCGGGTAGAATTGTACTGGAGTTTTACAATTCTGGTCGTTTGCCGCTTGCTTTAAAGCCTATGATGCCTATTGGTGCGCTAAGCTTTGAAGTGTTATCAGGTGATGCAGAAAAACCTTATAACAAGCGCGATAATGCTAAGTATAAAAATCAACAAGGCGCAGTAGCAAGCCGCATTAATGAAGATTAATTCATTAATAATGATTTGTAATGACTGTCATAAGCCTGATGGGCTTTAGCTTGACAGTCATTCAGATTTTTCTGACATGACTCACCTTACCAACCTAGAGTAGGGTTTGTTATACTGACGATGTTAATTCTTGTCGCATTGTGTGAGGGACCTCCATGAAAAAAATTCTAATCTTCATCTCCATTCCTATTGTTGCCATTTTGATTGCAATTTTAGCTTTGGTTGTTTTTGTTAATCCAAATCAATTCAAGCCCTTAATTGTAGAACAAACAAAAGAACAAACTGGTTTCGATCTTGTGATTGATGGGGATATCAGTTGGAGTTTCTTCCCTCATATTGGTTTTAATATTGGTAAGACTCAAGTGTTGAATCCGAATGGATTTAAACAGGCTCAAGTCGTCAAGATTGATGAAGTTGCTCTTGATATCTCGGTATTACCATTACTTGAGAAAAAGCTGGATATTGGCAATGTCACACTAAATGGTGCAGACATTTTTATTCATACATTAAAAGATGGTCGTTCTAACCTCGATATTATGAAGCAGTCAGTAGAAGGCAATGCGGATGATAGTGGTAACAAAGAGGCCGAAACGGTTGCTCAGAAAGATCCTGAATCAACAACAGTGAGTGGTGCAACAGACGAATTAGCCGCTCCATGGCAAGTAAGCTTAGCGGGAATTGCCGTAAATAATGCCAAATTGGAGATGATTGATGATAAAAATGGCTCACAATTATCACTATCTGATGTGAATTTTGCTCTATCTCAATTCCAATTTGATCAATGGAGTAAAGCTGAATTCAATATTAAAGGTAAAAATAACCAACAAACTTTTTCAGCGGCTGGTGAAACGGAGTTTAAAGTTTCTCAAGATCTAAAAGACTATGAATTACGCAGCACCCAGTTAGAGGCTAAATTTAAAGATCCATCAACAGATATTGAAAAGCTGACTGTCAATTTAGATAGCTTCAAGTTTGATAATGCCAACAGCATGAAAGTGGGGGTGAAAGGTAAAGCCGCTGACATGAATATTGATATCAACCAAGCCGCGTCGTTGACTGTCAATAAAGCGATGACGTTCGTTCGTTTAGATGACATGACAGTAAAAGGCAAAGTAGATGGTAAAGCGCTACCGCTCAGCCCGGTTAATATTGATATGGCATCGAATGTGAGTTTTGATCTTACAAAGCAATATTTAGATGTCACATTGAAAAAGTTAGGTATTAACGATTTGCTGATCGATGGCAACGCACAAGTGAGCCTTGCTCCAAGTATTCCTAAAATCGTGTTTGATTTGCATAGCCCAGAAATTAATGTTGACGCTTTATTAAAGCAAATGAATAAAGGACAAACTGCAGCAGATCCAAAAACGGCTTCAACAGCAAATAAAGCACCCGCTAAGTCAACAAGCAATGTAAGCCAAAGTGAGCCTGATTTAAGTGCGACACGTACCTTAGATGTTACGGGGAAGGTTGCAATTGATAAATTGACGGCAAACAATGCCAAAATGCAAAATGTGGTGACTCAATTTAAAGTGAATCGTGGTGTAATTGATTTACAGCGATTGGCTGCCAACCTTTATGGTGGTTCTGTTAACGCCAATGCACGAATTGATGCGCGTAAAAACACGCCTACTTATAGTATCCATAAAGAAGTAAAAGGTGTGCAGGTGCAACCTTTATTGAAAGATGTAGCTAATATGGATTTTGTTTCTGGTACAGGAAATATTACCGCAGACCTAACAGGACAGAGCTTCATTACCGATAAAGTGAAGCAAAATCTGGCTGGTGTGATTAAACTAAATTTTGCTGATGGTTCTTTTTATGGGGTGAACGTTGCCCATGAAATTCGCACCGTTCAGGCATTATTTAATGGTAAGAAAGCAGAAGCCGACACAGTTAAGAAGACAGATTTCAGTGCGTTAACCTCGACAATGAACTTGTCTAAAGGTGTAATGAAAACGGATAACTTAGCGATGCAATCACCTTTATTGCGTATATTAGGTAAAGGACAAGCAAACTATGTAAATGAAACCGTTGATTTTTTAGTTACGACATCCATCGTTGGTACTCTAAAAGGGCAAGGCGGCAAGGATACTAATGAGCTAAAAGATATTACCTTGCCGATTAGCATAAAAGGAACATGGGCAGAGCCTAAGATTCGCCCTGATCTCAATGCTGCGCTAGATGATCAGACAAAGCAAAAAGCGAAAGAGAAAATTGACGAAGCGAAAGTGAAAGCGCAAAAAGAAGTCGATAGAGGCATTGATAAATTATTAGGTGGAAAAGATTCAGATAAAAATGATGATGTGAAAAAAGCCGCAGGTGATTTACTCAACAACTTGTTTAAGTAATAGTTATTTGTATAACGATCAAGTTTAAGCCATGAGAAGTATATAATAACGCCACCTTAAAATAGGTGGCGTTATTTATGGATACGGATACAGAGCAGTTTACCAATATTAATTAACGCCATTGATAAATTACCGCTATTACCAGTCAACTCCTTTCAGTGCCTTTACACCAGATTCAAAAGCATGTTTGACATTTCTGACTTCAGATACGGTATCTGCTGCTTCAATTAAACGACGATGAGCTGCGCGGCCGGTTAACACCACCGATTGCATCTTAGGACGCTGTGATAATGCTTCTAGCACTTCATCCAAGTCAATATAGCCATACGTCACCATATAAGTGATCTCGTCGAATAAGATGACATCGAGCGATTCATCTTTAAGCATTCGTTTACATTCTTGCCATACTTTTTGCGCCGCTACTGTATCGCTTTCTTTATCTTGTGTCTCCCAGGTAAAACCTGTTGCCATGACTTGAAATTCAACCCCAAGTTTTTCTAATAAGTTTTTCTCACCATTATCCCAAGTGCCTTTAATAAATTGAGCAACGGCACAATTAAAACCATGTCCAACCGCACGTGCAATTGTGCCAAAGCCCGCTGTAGTCTTCCCTTTACCGTTACCGGTAATGACAAGCAGTAGCCCTTTCTCTTCTTGAGCAGCTTCTACTCTTTGGTCGACTTCTTGTTTGATTTTTTGCTGGCGCTCTTGGTGTCGGTCTTGCTTTTTCTGGGGCATATACAGATTCCATCATCGAGAATTTTCTTGATGATAGCGAAATAAGACAAGTTTAAATACGGATAAATGATAGGGGAAAGGGGCAGCAAGTTATAAAAAGAACAAAGCCCAACACATTGGCTGGGCTTTATGAGACGAGTTAAAAATTAATCAGCGAGTAGATCGTCGATAACTTTATAAGTTGGGTCTTCTTTCACATTTATTTCAACTAAGCTGCCAGCCTTATGCAATAAGGTTTTGCAATCTTGGCTAAGGTGGCGTAAATGCAATGTTTTACCCACTTTGGCATAACGATCAGCGATGGTTTCAATCGCTTCAATTGCTGAGTGATCAACTACACGTGATTGACCGAAATCGACGATAACATCCATTGGGTCATCAACAGCATTAAATAGCTCCGTGAAGTTAGCCGCAGAGCCAAAGAAGATAGGGCCATTGATATGGTAAACTTTAGAGCCTTCTTCGTTAATACTGGTTACTGCATTAATGTGTTTTGCATGCTGCCAAGCAAACATGAGAGCAGAAGCTACAACACCAACACCAACCGCAACCGCAAGGTCAGTCATTACAGTCACAATCGTTACAAGGATAATGATAAAGAAATCTTGCTTTGGAACACGACGAGCAAGCTTGAATGTTGCCCATTCAAATGTCCCGATAACGACCATGAACATCACACCGACTAAAGCCGCAAGAGGGATCATTTCAATCCAAGTTGCAGTGAATAGAATAAAGCAAAGTAGGGCAATTGCAGCCGTAATACCAGAAAGACGACTACGGCCCCCTGAATTAATGTTGATCATAGATTGACCAATCATGGCACAGCCACCCATTGCACCAAAGACAGAACAGGTTAAGTTTCCGAGGCCCTGTCCAATACATTCACGGTTACCTTTACCGCGTGTGTTGGTCATTTCATCTACGACTGTTAACGTGAGTAACGATTCAATTAAACCAATTGCGGCAATAATTAGCGCATATGGGAAAATGATGCGTAAGGTTTCTAAGTTAAATGGCACTGCTGGAATTGCAAAAGTAGGAAGTTCACCGGCTAAAGTCGAATTAACATCACCAGACATGGTACGAAGGAAGTCAACTACAGTACGCGTATCTAAGTTGAAGATCTGCGTGATAGCAGTAACAGCGACAATAGCAACCAAAGATGACGGAACTGCTTTTGTGAGTTTAGGTAGAAAATGAATGATGGCCATAGTTAATGCGACTAAGCCAAGCATGATCATCATTTGACCTTGGGGCAGCCATTCCATAATGCCATTAATATCTGGGGCTTTGAACTGTCCTAACTGAGCCATAAAGATAACGATAGCCAAACCGTTAACAAAGCCAATCATTACGGGGTGAGGGACAATACGGATAAACTTGCCTAGTTTTAAAAGACCTGCAAGAATTTGAATCACACCGACTAATAAAATTGCTGCAAACAAGTATTGCACACCATGAACGGCAACAAGGCTGACCATAACAACAGCGGTTGCACCGGTTGCACCAGAAATCATACCGGGACGTCCACCAAAAATAGAGGTCATTAAACCCATGATAAAGGCAGCGTAAAGGCCAATCATAGGATCAACACCGGCAACAAATGCGAAAGCCACGGCTTCAGGAACCAGAGCTAAAGCAACGGTCAGGCCGGATAGCACATCATTTTTTACAGATTGACTAGAAATTTGTGGAAATTCGAACATGTTTACTCAGTTAATAGTAAGAGGTTGATGACTAATTACTAATTAAATAAATTGGATATAAGAGTGTATTTAATGAGCAACAAGCACGTAAATTTGTTGGCGAATGTTACAGAATGGTTGAAATAACTGCAACCAGTTATGTTTATCACATACTAAGAAACCATAAATGAAATATTTGCTTATATTATGGTTTACCAATATTGCCTTGTAATCATTTGATGATTTCTAAATCTTTATTGGTAGATTATAAAAAACAAGGCCACATTAAGTGGCCTTGTTTGCATTATGATGACGAATATAGATTAGTCATTTAATGTTTTTGACATACCAGAAGAGGCTTGACCAGAAGCTGCTTGGCTACCGGCTGACTTTCCTGTGAACGTTGGCTCACGGAAAGGCGCCGCAATCACGGTGATTTCATTTAGTTCACCAGTGCCAGAGGCTTTAGCCATTGGCGCACTCACTTGTGATTTCACACGTAGTGCATTTGCTTTAGTCGCTTTAGGTGCCGTTGGTTTCGTTTTTGCTTCCGTGACAGGTGTGATTGCTGCTGTTTCAACAACAGAGGCTTCACTTGCTTTTTCAGCTTTAGTTTCTTCTATCGCTGTGGTCACTTCTTGTTGAGGTGTCATTGCTGGTTGTGATGCTGATGTTTCGATAGCAACAGGTGAATCGACTTTCACGGTATCTACAACATTTTCTTGTGGCTTAACATCAACAACAGTGTCGGCTTGTGCTTCAACCAATTCAGGTTTTGGCTCATTCTCAGCGCGTGACACAATAATCTTGCCCATCGACATTTCTGGGAAGGCAAACCCACCTAGTGCAACTGATTCAGCCTTTGGCGTTTCAATAGCTTCAACCGTTGGGGTTTGTACTTTTTGAGTCGGCTTTTCTGGTACATACTGTGGCCATACTTTACCCATTGCCATCTCAGGAGATGCAACACCACCAGTACGCAGACGGTACGGATTAGGACGACGATCGCGAGTACGACGGCGACGTTGACCACTTGCACGTAGGTGACGTGGTGAACGGCGATTACGACGTTGTTGACCATCTTCTTTATCAGTGGCGTTCTTATCTTGAGCGTTGTTCTCAGTATCTTGAGCAACAATCGTATCTTGAGTCGTTGTTTTCTGAGAAACAGGCTCTTGAGTTACGGCTTCTTGATTAGCGATGTCTTGAGTTACAACCTCTTCGGCTACTTGCTCATTAACGCGAACTTTTTTCTTCATTTGACGACGTTGACGACGTTGTTTTACTTGAGTCGTCTTTTCTTCATTTGAAGTAGAAGATTTTGTTGTTTGTGCTTCCGCGGCAAGTTGTTGTCCTTGCTCGACGACTTTTGTTGTCGCTTTTGCAGGCTTCTTATCTTGCTTTGGCTTACGGCGCTTGTCGTTACGAGCATCTGTCGATTGAGCTGCAGTTGTTGTTTCTGCTACTTTTTCTACAGGCGCTTCATTGCGAGGCTTACGGCGTTTACGTTGTTCGTTGTTTCTTTCGTTGCGATCGCGGTTATTACTACGACGACGATTGTCACGTTGATCATTGCGTTGACGGTTTTGCGTTGTTGGTTTTTGCTCTTCAGCCGGTTTTTCTTCTTCTGTTTTAGTGCCAGCACCAAACAGGAAGTTACCAATGGCTTTAAACAAACCACCAATGCCAGAAGATTGTTCAGTTTTCTCTTCTGCTTTCGGTTTTGCCGCTGGTGCTGGGGCAGCTGGTGCCGGTGCACTTGATGGAGCAAAGCCTTTCAATACTGGTTCTTCAATGCGACGAGGCTTAAGATCGGCAACAATCGGTTCTTTACTTTCTGCTTCTTTAAATGCTTCAATACGTTGAGGCATTAGGTATGACAGAATTTGATGCTCTTCACCGTCACGCAAACGAACCACTTCAAAGTGTGGTGTTTCCATATCAGCATTTGGTACCACGATGATGTTCACATCTTGGTGCTTTTCAATATGCTGAATAGACTTACGCTTTTCGTTTAACAAGTAAGATGCAATCGGTACAGGCACAACTGCTAGTACTTGAGAGCTGTTATCTTTTAACGCTTCTTCTTCAATTAATCGAAGAACCGATAGAGCTAATGATTCATTGTCACGGACGACACCGGTACCGGTACAGCGAGGACAAATATGGTGACTTGCTTCTGCCAAAGAAGGGCTTAAACGTTGGCGAGACATCTCAAGTAAACCAAAGCGAGAAATACGGCCTATTTGAACGCGAGCACGATCCATTCGAACCGCTTCACGCATACGTGTTTCAACTTCACGTTGATGGCGAACTGGCGTCATATCAATGAAATCGATAACCACTAACCCACCTAAATCGCGAAGGCGCAATTGACGAGCAATTTCATCTGCTGCTTCTAAGTTGGTGTTTAATGCCGTTTCTTCAATGTCACTACCTTTCGTTGCACGAGCGGAGTTAATATCGATAGACGTTAAAGCTTCAGTTGGGTCGATAACAATAGAACCACCTGAAGGAAGACGAACTTCACGTTGGAAAGCTGATTCGATCTGGCTTTCAATTTGGTAATGGCTAAATAGCGGAACATCACCATCGTATTTCTTAACGCGAGAAACAAAATCAGGGCGAACCAACTGAATATGATCGCGAGCACGTTCATAAATAGTGTTGCTATCGATCAGGATTTCACCAATGTCGCGACGTAGATAGTCACGAATAGCGCGAACAATCACATTACTTTCTTGGTGGATCAGGAATGGAGCGACTTCAGTATCCGATGCTTCCTTAATTGCAGACCAGTGCTTTAGGAGGATGTTTAAATCCCACTCTAGCTCTTCAGCACTTTTACCTACACCGGCAGTACGTACAATTAAGCCCATACCTTGAGGAAGTTCTAATGTGCTTAATGCTGCTTTAAGTTCAGTACGCTCATCACCTTCGATACGGCGTGAAATACCACCAGCACGAGGGTTGTTTGGCATCAAGACTAAGTAGCTACCTGCTAAAGAGATGAATGTAGTTAAGGCTGCGCCTTTTTGACCACGTTCTTCTTTTTCAACTTGTACGATAACTTCTTGACCTTCTTTAAGCACTTCTTTAATGCTTGGGCGGCCTTGATAAGAGTAACCTGCGGGGAAGTATTCTTTGGCTATTTCTTTAAGAGGAAGGAAACCATGTCGGTCAGCACCATAATCTACAAATGCAGCTTCTAGACTTGGCTCAACGCGGGTGATACGACCTTTATAGATGTTAGCTTTTTTAGATTCATGCCCAGGACTCTCGATGTCTAAATCAAACAGTTTCTGACCATCAACTAATGCGACGCGCAACTCTTCTTTTTGAGTTGCGTTGATCAACATTCTTTTCATTTTAAATTCTCGTTGTTTTTCTTCGTGATAATTGCTTATCGCTTTTGTCGTATCAAAGGTGCCAGATCCCATGGCTTTGGCTTCAACCTCACGGCTGTAAAGGGGATGCGCTGGGGCACGATAGTTGCCACACATTCATACCTGTCTTATTCAAAACTGGCTGTCTTAATTTAAGAACAGAATTCAGTTTCAATTACTTTGGGTAGAACAAGAATGCCTGGTCCGATTCTAGTCGGTATTACTTCTGCATTGATAACGTGAGTAGGCGATAAGTTGATCTTCTTCGGTTGTGTCTTACGCCTAATGCGGCACGACGGTGGGAAGCGTTCTACTCA
The DNA here is from genome assembly GCF_000286955.2 of Vibrio rumoiensis 1S-45. Lineage (GTDB taxonomy): Bacteria > Pseudomonadota > Gammaproteobacteria > Enterobacterales > Vibrionaceae > Vibrio > Vibrio rumoiensis_A. Next base: position 56,312 of record NZ_AJYK02000043.1, on the reverse strand, counting down.
TAATCGCAAATAGTTGACATTAAATTTGCATAGAAAATGTTCAATACAACCATTGCAGCTGTGAACTATAGCAGCGAGAATAAATATCAGCAATCAGCTTTGTTATAAAGTGCACAAATAAATGGGAAAACCTGTGGTTAACTTTGAATTTAATTTCATTAAAAGCATTATTAATAGAGTGTTAAAGTCTATTATTTCAGTGTGTTGGTTGTGTTTCTGTTGTTATTTTATTCGCTTTCATGAAAAAGAGATACGTGGGGGATAAAAGCAGAGGTATAATTTTGAGATTGTTGTCACACTCATTTACGTTTGAATGCTAGAATAGCGGTTATGACTGATATTAAAACTGAAGTAAAATTTGTTGATATTGATGCTGATATGGCAGGGCAAAGAATAGATAATTTTTTGCGTAATCAACTCAAACAAATCCCAAAAAGCATGGTGTACCGCATCTTGCGTAAGGGAGAGGTTCGCGTAAATAAAAAACGGGTTAAAGCCGAATATAAGCTGCAAGCTGGCGACATGGTTAGAATTCCACCAGTTCGTATTTCTGAATCAGAAGATGCAGCACCAGTGAGTACCAAGCTCGATAAGGTGTCTGAATTAGAACATTGCATTATTTTTGAAGATGATAGCATGCTGATTTTGAATAAACCTTCTGGCACGGCCGTTCATGGTGGCAGTGGCCTTAAGTTTGGTGCGATAGAAGCATTAAGGGCGTTAAGGCCACAAGCGCGGTTTTTAGAATTGGTGCATAGAATAGACAGAGACACTTCTGGGATTTTATTGGTTGCGAAGAAACGCTCAGCGCTTCGTCATCTTCAAGCACAGTTTCGTGAGAAAACGGTTCAAAAATATTACTTTGCACTTGTGATGGGAGAGTGGAAGTCCAGTTGTAAAGTGATCAAGGCACCGTTGTTAAAGAATGAAATCAATAGCATCGTTCGGGTTAATCCAAATGGGAAACCATCAGAAACACGCTATAAAATATTAGAAAAGTTTGATCAGGCGACGTTGGTACAAGCGAGTCCAATAACGGGCCGTACTCATCAGATTCGAGTTCATTGTCAATATGCTGGCCATCCGATTGCGTGGGATGATCGATATGGTGACCGACGTTTTGATGCTTACACTCGTCAGTTTGGATTAGGCCGATTATTCCTTCATGCCGCCAATATTAAATTTATCCATCCGTCGACAGAAGAGGCCATGGATATCTCGGCGCCGATGGAAACGAAATTAGAAAAGACATTGTCGGCCTTAAGAAGTAAAAAATAACACTACAGTAATGGGCTAAAGGATATTAACCCCTTGTTTATTTAGCATGTCGATGAGTGTAATAAGAGGGAGTCCAACTAACGTGTTTGGATCTTTTCCTTCTAAACGTTCAAATAAAGCGATACCAAGACCTTCACTTTTAAAGCTACCAGCACAATAAAAAGGTTCTTCTTTATCGACGTAATTTTCGATTTGTTGTTGTGTTAGTTGGCGAAAATAAACCGTAAATGTATCTAGTTGAACGTCGGTATTTTTGTTAGTGGAATTGAATAACGCTAATCCAGTGTAAAAGGTAACCGCTCGTCCTGATGCATTGAGAAGTTGAGTTATTGCATTTTCTCGGGTTAACGGTTTGCCAATGATCTGACCATCAATTACGCAGACTTGATCAGAGCCAATAACCAATGAAGGGCGATCAAGCGAGCAGGATTCAGCTTTGGTTTGAGCCAAGCGAAGAACGAGATCTTGGGCATTTTCATGGGCTCTTGGCGTTTCGTCACAATCAGGTTCTTTAGTTTCAAAAGATATGGACAATTTCTCTAGTAATTGTTTTCGATAAATAGAAGTTGAAGCTAAAATTAATTGTGTTTCAATCATACTTTTCACTTGATGCTCGGTTCAATGGTCAATTGAGTTATACAGTAAACCAATCAGAAAGCGACGTCATTGAAATTTCTTTGTGGTCACTTTTAGATTAAGAAACGATTAAATAAAAGCGAGTAAGGAAAGTGCAAGTTTTTTGCCTTTTCCTTTGACTAAATTCATTTTGGAGGATAATATTCGCGCCCTATGCAAAAGGTAAAAATACCGCGTACAGTAGACCCAGCAAAATCTGCTCAAAAACGCTTAGATTATCAAGGTATAATCCAAGTTAGTTTATTAAAGCGAATTGCCGAGTTAACTGAAGGCGTCAAACGCGACGCAGAAGTTACATTGTCCTTTGATATGGATGAACAGCGACTAACCGTTATCTCTGGTAAAGCTAACGTTGAAGTCGAATTAGAATGTCAACGCTGTAATCAAAACTTCACCCATTGGTGTGAAGTAGAGTTCACTTGTACTCCTTATTATAATGAGAAAAGTGAACAAGACGCACCGGAAGAGTACGATTTGGTAGATCTGAACGAGTACGGTGAGTTGGATTTGATTAAATTAGTGGAAGACGAGTTCATTCTAGAATTACCTCAAATTGCAATGCATGACGAATCTGAATGTAGCGTTCAATCAAACAATTTGGTGTTTGGTAAACTTCCAGAAGAACTTCTTGAAGATAAACCGAATCCATTCGATGTTTTAAAAAATTTGAAGCGTTAGTGCTCTAGATAGCATCAACGTCTAAAAACAAAGGAGTAGGGTCATGGCCGTACAAAAGAGCAAAAAATCACGTTCAATGCGTGGCATGCGTCGTTCACACGATGCGCTAACAACTAGTGCATTATCTGTAGACGCAACTTCAGGTGAAACTCACCTACGTCACAACGTGACTGCTGACGGTTACTACCGTGGCAAAAAGGTTATCAACAAGTAAGGTTGACCTTTGCAAACTATTACCGTTGCACTTGATGCAATGGGCGGGGATTTCGGTCCTCGCGTAACAGTGCCTGCCGCCGTGCAGGCATTGTCACATTTCCCAGAGCTGAAAGTTATTCTGGTTGGTGATCGTGGACAAATCACGAAACAACTGACTCATCTCGGATTTACTCCGACCCCTCGTCTCATCATTAAACATAGTGAGAGATGTATTTCTAATTGTGAAAAGCCTTCTTTAGCTTTGCGTAATAGCGCAGGTAGCTCGATGCGTATTGCATTAGACCATGTTGCTGATGGCATGGCTGACGCTTGTGTGAGCGGTGGTAATACCGGCGCTTTGATGGCTTTGTCTAAATTTCGTTTAAAGTTACTTCCCGGCATTGATAGACCTGCTTTGGTGAGCGCTTTACCTACCATATCAGGTAAGAAAACTTGGATGCTTGATCTTGGCGCAAATATCTCTGTTGATGCCGATACTTTATTTCAATTTGCCGTAATGGGCAGTGCTTTGGCGCAAGTTCATATAGAAAAGCCTCCACGCGTGGCATTGTTGAATGTTGGCGAAGAAGAAATAAAAGGCAACGATTTGGTTAAACGTTGCTCAGAACTGCTCAGCCAAACCAAAGAAATTAATTATTCTGGCTATATTGAAGGAAATCAGCTTTTTTATGATGTCGCAGATGTGATAGTTTGTGATGGTTTTGTCGGAAACGTGTGTTTGAAATCCTGTGAAGGTGTCGCACACTTGTTTCATCAAAAGCTGAAAAATCATTTTAGTTCTTCAACAATGAAAGGGTGGATTGCCCAAAAAGTGTTTTCTCGACTATTTAATGAGTTAAAAACACTGAACCCCGACCAGTATAATGGTGCAAGTTTGCTAGGATTGCGCGGCATTGTTATCAAAAGCCACGGACAAGCGGACACATCTGCTATTATCAATGCAATTGGTGAGGCGGTGTATGAAGTCAAACAACAAGTCCCAAGCCGTATAAGCGATCGTTTAGAAGCGGTTTTACTCGAGAGGCATTATTAGTCTTCATGAATAGCAAAATTTTAGGTACCGGTAGTTACCTACCGAGTCAAGTGCGTACTAACGCCGATTTAGAGAAAATGGTCGATACGAGTGATGAGTGGATCATCACCCGTACAGGTATCCGTGAACGTCGTATTTCTGCACCGGATGAATCAGTTGCAGATATGGCATACCATGCTTCAGTCAATGCGATTGATATGGCTGGAATCGATAAGAACGATATCGACCTAATCATTGTTGCAACCACCAGTGGTAGCCACAAGTTCCCATCGTCTGCTTGCCAAGTTCAAGCTGCCCTAGGTATTAAAGGCTGCCCAGCTTTTGATATAGCGGCCGCTTGTTCTGGTTTTGTCTATGCCTTGTCGGTTGCTGATCAGCACATTAAGACAGGTATGGCGAAAAATGTGTTAGTAGTTGGTGCTGACGCGTTATCGAAAATGTGTGATCCAGAAGATCGTTCAACCATTATTTTATTCGGTGATGCCGCTGGGGCTGTTGTACTTGGTGCAAGTGAAGAGCCGGGTATTATCTCCACGCATTTACACGCAGATGGTCGCTTTGGTGAGCTACTTAGCTTAGAAGAAGCCAAGCGTGGTGAATACATTGATGCATGGCTGCACATGGCTGGTAATGAAGTATTTAAAGTTGCGGTTACTCAGTTATCTAAATTGGTTAAAGACACGCTAGAAGCTAATGGCATGGCCAAAACTGAATTGGATTGGTTGGTGCCTCATCAAGCGAACCTTCGTATTATTTCTGCGACGGCCAAAAAATTGGCGATGTCTTTAGATCAAGTAGTGGTTACGCTTGATCGTCATGGTAATACGTCGGCGGCAACGGTACCGACGGCTTTAGATGAAGCAGTACGAGACGGTCGCATTCAACGCGGTCAATTGTTATTACTCGAAGCATTTGGTGGCGGTTTTACTTGGGGCTCAGCACTCGTAAAATTCTAATTATTCCTATCTGCTTAACGTTACATGTTTAAGCCGATTTCATCTTTATATTTCAAGGAAATTTGCTATGAGTAAGTTTGCTATTGTTTTTCCTGGTCAGGGCTCTCAAGCCGTTGGCATGTTAGCGGAGCTAGGTGAGCAATTTGATGTTGTGAAAACCACTTTCGCAGAAGCATCAGATGCATTGGGTTATGATTTATGGGCTTTGGTCCAAAATGGCCCAGCAGAAGACTTAAATGAAACATTTCGTACACAACCGGCATTGTTAGCTGCCTCTGTTGCAGTCTGGCGTGTATGGCAAGAAGTGGGTGGAGAGCAACCTGAAGTGATTGCTGGACACAGCTTAGGAGAATATTCCGCATTGGTATGCGCTGGTGTGATTGATTTTAAGCAAGCTATTCAGTTAGTGGCGTTACGCGGTGAATTAATGCAACAAGCGGTTCCTGCGGGTGTTGGTGCCATGTCTGCCATTATTGGCCTTGATGATGATGCCATTGCGAAAGCTTGTGAAGAGGGTGCGCAAGGTGAAGTGGTTTCTCCCGTTAACTTTAACTCGCCAGGCCAAGTCGTGATTGCCGGTAATAAAGCTGCCGTTGAACGTGCAGGTGAGTTATGTAAAGCCGCTGGAGCAAAACGTGCACTGCCTTTACCGGTTTCAGTGCCTTCACATTGTGCATTAATGAAACCTGCAGCCGATAAACTAGCGGTAGCTTTAGCTGATATTGAATTTAAAACACCTACGGTTCCAGTCATCAACAATGTTGATGTGATTGCTGAAACGGATCCGGCAAAAATTAAAGATGCACTTGTTCGCCAATTATACAGCCCTGTTCGCTGGACAGAAGGCGTTGTTGCAATGCATGAACAAGGCGTAGAAAATTTATTAGAGTTTGGCCCTGGTAAAGTATTAACAGGTTTAACCAAGCGTATTGTGAAAGCACTGAGTGCACAGGTTGTGAACGATAATGCATCCCTTGATGCTGCTCGTAGCTAACATTTCAGTCATAACGAGGATTTATAATGAATCTTGAAGGTAAAGTTGCATTAGTTACTGGTGCCAGTCGTGGTATCGGCCGAGCTATTGCTGAGCTATTAGTTGAACGTGGTGCTAAGGTTGTTGGTACGGCGACAAGTGAATCTGGCGCTCAAGCAATTAGCGATTATTTAGGGGCTAATGGCAAAGGCTTAGCACTAAACGTAACGGATACAGATTCAGTTGCGAATACAATTAAGTTGATCAATGACGAATTTGGCGGCATTGATATTTTGGTGAATAATGCGGGTATTACTCGTGATAACTTGTTGATGCGTATGAAAGATGACGAATGGCAAGATATTATGGATACCAATTTAACCTCGATTTTCCGCTTGTCGAAAGCGGTTCTTCGAGGCATGATGAAAAAACGCCATGGTCGCATCATCAATGTTGGTTCTGTTGTAGGAACTATGGGTAATGCAGGTCAAGCTAACTATGCGGCTGCGAAAGCAGGTGTGATTGGCTTTACCAAATCAATGGCTCGCGAAGTTGCTTCTCGTGGAATAACTGTGAATACGGTTGCTCCTGGTTTTATCGAAACTGATATGACAAAAGCACTGAATGATGACCAACGTACTGCTACACTATCCCAAGTGCCAGCAGGTCGATTAGGTGATCCGCGTGAAATAGCATCAGCAGTGGCATTTTTAGCCTCTAATGATGCCGCCTATATTACTGGCGAAACACTGCATGTGAATGGTGGTATGTACATGGTTTAAATCATTCGAGTGTTTTTTAACCAGCACTTTGCATGATTTATGTCAAAAATGTACCAAATTTCAGTGAAAATGCTGAAATTTGTGGTTCGACCAGCTAGGTCGCCCTTGCAACTTTTCAAAGTTTGAATAAACTACGGACAACATCGCATTTAAGCGAACTCTCTGTAATAGGAAAAGAAAAATGAGCAACATCGAAGAACGCGTAAAAAAAATCATTGTTGAACAACTAGGTGTAGACGAAGCTGAAGTTAAAAATGAAGCTTCTTTCGTTGACGATCTAGGTGCTGATTCTTTAGATACAGTAGAGCTAGTAATGGCTTTAGAAGAGGAATTCGACACTGAAATCCCTGATGAAGAAGCTGAAAAAATTACTACTGTTCAAGCTGCAATCGACTACGTAAACAGCGCACAGTAATAACATCCCCAGGCGGTCTCCTTGACCGCCTGAGTTTTATCTAACACCTTCCATTTTTACACTACCTCAATTTTAATCTCCGGAGAAAGAATCGTGTCCAAACGTCGTGTAGTTGTTACAGGCATGGGGATGTTGTCACCGGTAGGCAACACAGTTGAATCCTCTTGGAAAGCCCTTTTAGAAGGTCAGAGTGGTATCGTGAATATCGAACACTTTGACGCAACAAATTTTTCAACTCGCTTTGCAGGTCTAGTTAAAGACTTTAACTGCGAAGAATACATGTCGAAGAAAGAATCTCGCAAAATGGATTTATTTATCCAATATGGCATTGCTGCGGGTATTCAAGCCTTTAATGATTCCGGTATTGAAATCTCTGATGAAAATGCGGCACGAGTGGGTGTGGCGATTGGTTCAGGTATTGGTGGTATAGGTCTAATTGAAGAAGCAGCGGCAGTATTGCATGAGCGCGGACCGCGTCGTATGAGCCCATTTTTTGTGCCATCAACCATTGTTAATATGATTGCCGGTCATCTTTCTATCATGAAAGGCTTACGTGGCCCTAATATCGCTATTTCAACGGCTTGTACTACTGGCTTGCATAATATCGGTCATGCCGCTCGTATGATCGCTTATGGCGATGCTGATGCGATGTTAGCCGGTGGTGCAGAGAAAGCCTCTACACCTCTTGCTATGGGCGGTTTTGCCGCAGCAAAAGCACTGTCTAGTCGTAATGATGAACCAGAATTAGCTTCTCGCCCTTGGGATAAAGACCGTGATGGTTTTGTTCTAGGTGATGGCGCAGGTATGATGATGGTTGAAGAATACGAACATGCGAAAGCTCGTGGCGCTAAAATCTACTGTGAGATTGTTGGCTTTGGTATGAGCGGTGATGCTTATCATATGACTTCCCCAAGCGCGGATGGTTCAGGTGGTGCACTTGCAATGGAAGCGGCGATTCGTGATGCTGGTATTACTGGTGACCAAATCGGTTATGTAAATGCTCACGGTACGTCAACGCCAGCCGGTGATGTGGCCGAAACCTTAGGCATTAAACGTGCTCTTGGTGAAGAAGCGTCTAAAAAAGTATTGGTGTCATCAACTAAGTCGATGACGGGTCATTTACTTGGCGCAGCAGGCTCTGTTGAAGCGATCATTACGGCAATGAGCCTAGTTGACCAGATTGTGCCTCCAACCATCAATTTAGATAATCCTGATGAAGGTTGTGATCTTGATTACGTACCACACACAGCACGCAAAGTTGAAAACATGGAATACGCTCTATGTAATTCCTTTGGCTTTGGTGGTACGAATGGTTCATTGATCCTAAAGCGTATTTAATGCTCGGTTATTAAGAATACCATTTTATAAAGCGGTCTAATGTTATAGCATTAGGCCGTTTTTTTTCGGTATGATGTCAGGTTCATAGATTCATATTATAAAGTGAGGATCAGGTGGTGATGCCATGTATTTTGTAAATGGACAACAGCGAGATGTTTTCACTTTAGATGACCGTTCATTTAACTATGGCGATGGTTGCTTTACTACCATGTTAGTTGAATCTGGCGCGATCTCGCTATGGCCACAGCACCAAGCCAGAATGAGTCATGCACTGCAGAGGTTATCTATTCCTGAACTCAATTGGCAGGAGGTTCATACATGGATAAACCAAGCCATTTCAATTTATCATGCTGGCCGTGTTCCTCAATTGAGTGGAGTCAAGCTACATGTAAGTCGAGGCACAGGAGGGAGAGGCTATAGCCCTCGTGAGGTAGAGAATACTCAAGTGACTATTCATCCGTTTGACTATCCATGTCACTACCGTCAATGGCAAGTGCAAGGTATTTCCCTTGGTGTGAGTTCCCTTCAATTGGGACTTAATCCTATGCTTGCAGGTTTAAAACATAATAATCGTCTTGAGCAAGTGTTGATCAAGGCTGAGATCGATAAACAAAAATATGATGATCACGTGGTGCTAGATATTAACCATCATGTCATTGAAGCAAGCGCTTCTAATCTTTTTTGGGTGAAAGATCAGTGTTTATATACCGCCGATTTAAGCCGATCGGGAGTCGCTGGGATCTTACGGGAGCAAGTGCTTACACTAACAGAGCGTTTATCAATGAAGTCCAAAGTGGGTTCGTTTACCTTAGAACATTTAACAAATGCAGATGAAGTGTTCATCACCAATGCATTGCATGGCGTTGTGCCAGTCACCAGTATTGATACACGTTGTTTTCAAATCGGAACTATCACTAGAGCCTTTCAGGAGAGTTTAAATCCGTGATTAAAAAGTTAATCCTATTATTCATCATTTTGGTGGTCGCCGGTGTTGGGGCTGTAATGTTTGCTAAAAGTGAAGTGGAAAGCTATCTCAATCAACCGATCAAAATAGGTTCGGACGATTTAGTGACGGTTGAACATGGAATGAGTTTAAGAAGTACGCTTTCTAAAATGGAAAGAGCAGAGTTAATTCAAGCCAGTCAATTTGAGCGTTTATTGCCTCGCCTATACCCTGATTTTGTGCATATCAAGGCAGGTACATACCAAGTGATCCCTCAAATGACCTTGAAGGGGCTTCTCACAGAAATGGTAGCAGGCAATGAATATCAATTTACCATTACCTTTATTGAAGGCAGCCGATTTAGTGAATGGCGTGATCAGCTTCTAAAAGCAAAAGGTCTAAAGCATAAGACTGAAGCCATGACAGAAGCGGATATAGCAAAAGCGCTTGGCAGCGATAAAGAAAAGTTAGAAGGTCTTATGTTGGCTGAAACCTATCATTATACTGAAGGCACTAGCGATCTTGCTATTTTGAAACGTTCTCATAAAGCCTTGGTAAAACAACTCAATGCAGCATGGGAGACGCGCCAGGAAGGCTTGCCTTTGCAAACCCCTTACCAAGCATTAACATTGGCCTCTATTATTGAAAAAGAAACGGCCATTGAATCTGAACGTGAAAGAATTGCATCCGTGTTTGTGAATCGATTGAATAAAGGGATGCGTTTACAAACAGATCCTACCGTTATTTATGGCTTAGGTGATAAGTACGATGGTGATATTCGAAAGAAGGATCTGACGACGCCAACGCCATATAATACCTATGTTATTAACGGCTTACCGCCAACCCCGATTGCTATGCCGGGCGTTGATTCAATTAAAGCAGCACTAAACCCAGAAAAAAGCCCTTACCTGTATTTTGTGGCAAGCGGAAATGGTGGGCATGTTTTCAGTAAATCGTTAGCGGAACATAACCGTGCAGTGCGTAATTATCTTAAACAATTAAGAGCCAATAAGAGTAAAGAATGAATAACGCTAAATTTATTGTGATAGAAGGCCTAGAAGGGGCTGGAAAAAGTACGGCCATTAATTGTGTTTTAAATGTACTGCATCAACACCGTGTGGGTGAAGTCATTCAAACCCGTGAACCGGGTGGTACGGTATTGGCGGAAAAGCTTCGTAGTTTAGTGAAAGAAGAGCATGAAGGTGAGGTTTTACAAGACATCAGTGAATTATTGATCATGTATGCCGCACGCGTACAATTGGTTGAAAATAAAATTAAACCTGCTTTGGCGCAAAATACATGGGTTTTAGGTGATCGTCATGATTTGTCTTCCCAAGCTTATCAGGGGGGAGGTCGTCAGCTCAGTCAAGATATTATGTCTAATCTAAAGCAGACTGCATTGGGTGATTTCAAGCCCGATCTTACTTTGTATCTCGACATCGACCCTGAAATTGGCTTACAACGAGCCAGAGGAAGAGGCGAACTAGATCGGATTGAGAAGATGGACCTTAGTTTTTTTGAAAGAGTGAGGGCTCGTTATACAGAGCTTGCTCAATTGGATAAGACGATTATCACCATTAATGCTAACCAAACCATTGAGCAAGTGGCCCATGATATTGAAGTAGCATTAAATCAGTGGTTTTCTAACGGTCAAACGATCTAATGATTAAGAAATTGAATGGTGAATGAATTGTACCCTTGGTTATTACCTTTATGGCAGCGTTGGAAAACCACTCTTAAGCAAGGTTCCATCCCGCATTCGATGTTGTGTTGCGCCGCACCGGGTACTGGGATTGAGCACGTTATCACTAAATTATCTTCAGCTATAGTGTGCAAAAATGCTGATGATGAAGCCTGTGGTTTTTGTCATAGCTGCGAGTTAAGTCAAAGTGGGCACCATCCAGACATACATTGGGTTTTACCTGAAAAAGAAGGTAAAGGTATTAATGTCGAACAAATTCGAGAAGCCAACCGAAAGGCGATGGAATCATCTCAACTTGGTGGCAAGCGTGTCATTATTATTAATCCTGCAGAATTAATGAATGAATCGGCTTCTAATGCGTTATTAAAAACATTAGAAACACCGCCAGAAAAATGTGTTTTTATTCTAATAACATCGGATAAACACAAGCTATTACCGACGATTATTAGCCGTTGTCAAAGTTGGCAGTTACCGCCAGTTAAACCGCAAGTTTTGATGGATTGGCTACAAGAACAGCCCGTTCTATCTAGTAACAATCCAATTGATTGGTTCTGCTTAAAGATGTATGCGCAATCTCCAGTGAGTGCCTTGGAATTTTTAGAGAAAGACAAGCATGCACAGTGGGAGACATTGCTTGAGTTAACGGCAAAGACATTGAAGCATCAATCTCTACCTTTGGCTGAATTACAGACATTCTTTAAGTCTGATCCAATTGAGAAAGTATCTTGGTTGACTTATCTATTCAGCGATATTCAAAAAGCGCACTTTAATGTGCTTGAGCTTCAAGCTCCCCCTATCTTTCATGAAATGGTTGAACTGGTCTCTTACCAGTCAGCCTATTCTCATTTCCACCATTTACAGCAATTGCATCACTCTTTGAAAACATCGAGTGGGTTGAATGCAGAGTTGCTTATTGTTGATTGGTTTATTTCTTTGATTGAAGACAGGTAATTATTGTCTATCATTTGAGTGGTGTACCAAATACATTTCTAATCAAGACCTTATTATAAACTGGAGCTATACATGTTAGTTGACTCACATTGTCATCTCGATAAGTTAAATTATGATGATTTGCATATCGACGTTTCTGATGTTGTCACCAAAGCGAAGCTGGCGGGCGTTGAACAACTGCTTAGCGTTGGCGTTACGCTAGAAGCATTTCCAAATATGTTGGAAATGATCGCTTCATTTGATCAAGTGCATGCCTCGTGCGGTGTCCATCCTTTAGACTGTGATAGTGACTTTGATCTCACCTTGTTTAAACAATACGCATCCCATCGTAAAGTGGTCGCAGTTGGCGAAACAGGGTTGGATTTCTTTTATCAACCAGAAACGGCTAATCGTCAGATTGAATTATTCGAACAACACGTTGAGGTTGCTAACGAGCTCAATAAACCTTTGATTATTCATACACGCAATGCGCGCCAAGAAACATTAGATGTACTGAAAAATGGCCATGCAGAAAAATGTGGTGGAGTGATCCATTGCTTTACCGAAGATTTAGAGTTTGCCAAGTCAGCGATGGAGCTTGGTTTTTATATTTCTCTTTCTGGAATTATCACGTTTAAGCAAGCGACAGAGTTGCAAGATGTCGTCAAGCAATTGCCTTTGGATCGCTTGTTAGTCGAAACCGACTCACCTTATTTAGCGCCAGTACCTCACCGAGGTAAAGAGAATCAACCGGCTTATGTTTTAGAAGTGGCTCAATTTTTGGCTAGTCTTAAAAATTGTGAACTAGAAGATGTGATTAGTGCGACAGGGCAGAATTTTCATAATTTATTCATTAATCGAGTGTAAATTTTATTAATTTAACATTTGCATTACAAATGTTAAATGTGAAAAAACATGAAAATAAAACTTGTTTTATTTGATGGGCGAAATAAATGAAGCAAAAAAATCATGTAAGATCAAAAAAAAATCACTTAAACATGACATATTTAGTGAACCGATTGACAATAAAAACCGACAAGTCTACTGTACGCCAACAAAAATTATAATTGTAAAAAATCGTAAAACTTAAATATAAATCGAAGGAGTAAGGGTTATGAAGGCCTTTTTTAGTAAACTGTCGCAAGCATTAATGCTTCCGATAGCGCTGCTTCCAGCAGCAGGTATTATGCTGGGGATCGGGGGAAGTTTTACCAACCAAAGTATGATAGATGCTTATAACATTTCTATTCTACAAGACGGTACAATACTGAATAATTTCTTGCAAATTATGACAGCTGCTGGTGATATTGTTTTCGGTAACTTGCCACTTATGTTTGCTGTTGCGGTCGCTATTGGTTTTGCAAAAACAGAAAAAGGGTCAGCAGCACTAGCTGCAGTCATCTCTTTCCTTATCATGAACGTGGTAATTGCAAAGTCTATGGCGGTTGCAGGTATGGTTGATGGGACATCAATCGTATTGATGGGTAACCACTACCAAGGTATTTTAACCGACATGCTAGGTATTCATAACACAATGAATATGGGCGTGTTTGGCGGTATGATAGCTGGTGCATTTACGGTTATTCTTCATAATAAATACCATGATATTCAATTGCCTGATTACTTAGGCTTCTTCGGTGGGGCACGTTTCGTTCCTATCGTTAGTGCATTTGCTGCTTTGTTTTACGGTATTGCATTAGTTTTCATTTGGCCATATATCGGTGCTCTTTTTGGTTCTATCGGTGCTGGTCTTGGTGAGCTAAAAGATGCTGGTTATGGTTTCATTGCATCATTTGCGTTTGGTATTATCGAGCGTTCTTTGATCCCTGTCGGTCTACACCATGTATTCTATTTACCACTATGGCAAACCAATATTGGTGGTTCTGCTGATATCGCTGGTCAAGTTGTATCTGGAACACAAAACATTTTCTTTGCTTCTTTAGCAAACGGTGATTACTCGCAATTTTCTTCAACAAACTTCATGACAGGTAAATTCCCATTCATGATGTTTGGTCTTCCTGCAGCGGCTTATGCTATGTATACGCTTGCCGACGATGACAATAAGAAAGCGGCTGGTGGTATGTTGTTCTCAATTGCATTGACAGCATTCTTAACTGGTATTACTGAGCCTATTGAATTTACATTCTTATTCTTGGCAGCCCCGCTTTATTACTTCATTCACGTACCACTAGCGGGTATTTCTTTCATGTTGATGGATTTATTAAACGTGAAAGTAGGCATGACGTTCAGTGGTGGTTTCATTGATTTCAGCTTGTTTGGTATGTTACCTGGCTTAACCGGTACTCATAACAACTGGTATTACATTCCTCTAGTGGGCATTATTTACGCGCCTATCTATTTCTTCTTGTTCCGTTGGTACATCGTTAAGTTCGACGTTAAAACGCCTGGCCGTAAAGGCAGCGCCGTTGCTACAGTGTCGAAGAAAGATTACCACGATGCAAAAGCGGCAGGTAAATCAGGCGGAAATGACGCACAGATTGATGCGATGATTGAAGCGCTAGGTGGCGCAGATAACTTAGTTGATGTTGATGCATGTATTACTCGTTTACGTATCACTGTTAAAGATGGCGATAAAGTAAAAGACAATGCATTCTGGACAGAAAACTTGGGCGCAAAAGGTCTTGTTAAAATTGGTACGACCGGTATTCAAGCCATTTACGGTGCTCAAGCAGCTGTTTATAAAGCAGCAATTAATGCGAAGCTTGGCCGTTAATTGAATGAGCTTTAAGCATAAATATAAGCGAGTGGGTACTTTCGTCATTGATCTCGCTATCGTGCAAATGTTTGCCATGATAGCGAGGGATATTTACCTTGGGGTGTTGGCTTATGCATCTCAGGGAAGCGGAGTATCTGTCTCGTTTAATGATACGTTGGCATTGCCAGTGTTGTTACTCATTATTGTTGGAGTGATGCTTATCACTATCGGCGTATATATGGGGTATCACTGGATTTGTTATCGCTTGCTTGGCAATTCATTTTCACGGTATTTTTTGCGTTTATCGGTTGAATCAACGAATGACCAACCGATGAATCAATCACGATATTTAAAACGTGAGTTTCAAAAAATATACTTGAGTGTTGCAACGTTAGGGCTGTATGTTTTATATAGCGGCGCTCAATTTTTAACGCATAGTAATCCGCCTTGGCACGATAGAAAATTCGATACGAATGTAATTGAATACTAATCCGGATTAAGCGGTACACAAAAACCAGTGATTATATCGCTGGTTTTTTTATGCCTGAATTTTATGACCTATCGGTGATTTATGTCGGTAAGGGAATTCGTGGTTTTTGGACAAAAGCCAACCTGCAGCCCAATCCTATCTAGCCTTCTCTGGCTGACAGCATCATTGACAATTAAATAAGTCTGGTAAGGGAGGAGCGGCTTCGTTGATGGGGTAAGTTAACTAGCTAAAATGATACAAGGTAGGGCTATAAAAAATGCCAGTTAGTATAGTGCTAACTGGCATTCAGGTATTGAGCCTGTTGAGTTCAAATAAACGCTATCTCGTTAAGTGAGGCTGCCACTTTTTAAGATGACAGCTTCAATGTTATAAACGTTTAGTCTTGATTAGACATCGCTCTGCGAATACATAAAGCAGCGCCGCCCCATGTAATACCTAGGCCGATAATCATCATGATAATTGCACCAGTAGTCATATTAAGCCTCTTTTGATTTTTTTGCGTTAACTGCGATAGCGATAACTAGCATCGCCGCTAATAATCCCCAACCAAGTAATAGAAGGTCAGACATTTCATAGCCGCCGTAGCCTTCATTTAGCGTTGCGATAATCTTATTCGCTAAAATAATAGCAATCATAATTGGTGTAACAAAGCGGATGCAAAGTTCGAACCAAATACCAATGCTAAAGTCAGAAAGATCATTCGCATGTTTACGAATATCGGCAATTTTAAATAACCAACCAACTAGCACTAATTCAATTAAGCAGCTTGAAAGTAGGGCGATGTTGTTAATAAAGTAATCTACTAAGTCAAGCAGCAATAGGCCGCCATTGGTAGCAAAAGAAAGTGATACCAATAAACCTACACCACAAACAATGCTTGCCGCTTTCTTACGAGACCACTTCAACTTATCAATAAAGGCAGAGGTTACCGCTTCCATGATGGAGATATGTGAGCTAAGACCAGCAACCACTAGTGCTAGGAAGAATAGCGGACCTAATATATAAGGTGCTGGAAGTAGGTTTATCGCCGCAGGAATGGTAACAAATGCAAGGCCAACACCAGCCGATACAACGTCTGTTAATGGTTTAGCTTGTTCTTGCGCCATATAACCCAATACTGAGAAGATAAGGACACCGGCAAGGATTGAGAAGCCACAGTTGATAAGAACCGTCATCAATGCATTGTTACTGATATCCGACTTTTCAGGTAGGTAGCTTGAATATGCCAGCATGATGGCGAAACCAACTGATAGCGTAAAGAACATTTGACCGTACGCCGCAGACCACACTGATGGATCAGTTAGTTTACTGAAATCAGGTTGGAACAGATAGTTAAGGCCATCAACCGCACCTGGTAAGAAAACCATGCGACCAATAAGAGCTAATACCATGATGAACAGGATTGGCATCATGATTTTACCTGCACGTTCAATCCCGCCTTTAACACCACTAAAAATGGCACCAAAAGTGATTGCCCATGCGACTACCATTGGAATGGCAATATGCCATTGAATGCTGCCTAGTTTGCTTGGAGAATTATCACCGCCAAGTTGTAGATACTCCCCAAAGAAGTAAGCATTTGGATCGCTACCCCAACCTTGAGTTACTGCTAAACCGGTGTACGAAATAGCCCAACCAATAATGGCAACATAGTAAACACCGATCACCGCAGCGATCATGACTTGGAACCAACCAAGCCATTCAAATTTACTGTTAATTTTGGCGAGTGTTTTAGGTGCTGAACCACGGAATTTGTGCCCCATGGTAAATTCTAAAATCATAAAAGGTATACCAGCAGTGAGCATGGCAAAAAGGTAAGGAATAAAGAAAGCACCACCGCCGTTTTCATACGCCATGTATGGAAAACGCCAAATATTACCTAATCCTATCGCCGATCCTACGGCTGCTAGAACAAACCCCGCACGGGAGCCCCATTGTTCTCTTTTCATGTACAAATCCTCTGTAACTGATTATGTGGATACTTAATCATAGGAGATATTAACCATGCCAATGGCCTAATATTCTACTTATATCATTAAGTTCCAGCTTATTATTCTAATTTTATGAATGTGTGTTGGCATAAGGTAGTATCTTCACCTATGCATACTCTGAGAGTACATATTGAAGATAAATAACGCAATAGAGTGTGTTGATGTCAGGTAATTGTTAAGTTAATCAATAAGGCTTGATATATCTAAAATTGTGTTATATCTAACTGGATTGATGTCATTTTCCAGTGTTTACAGCTATTTTGTTTCGATTAATGGTGATGTTAATGCTGTTAATTAATGCGGTCTGTATGATGTTTTAATGTACAAATTTATGACATGACACGATACTTTGTGCTGAATTATCTGGTTGAATTAGGCTGTTAAGTTAGCGAGTTAGTTCTTGTTCATTTTGTTTTAGTGTTTCTCAAGCCTAAACTGGCCAGTCATGCTAATATCTTGTTGTTTTTACTTTCTAGAGTTTTATTATGAATTACGATTTTAAAATTGCGTTAATGGTTATCTGTGGCGAATTAAGCTTTATAGGTGCTTATGCACTTATTGTGCTTACACATTAATTAAAAGATATTTAGGAGGAGTGTGTGAAAAACAGTGGTGTGATTACTGATCTAGGTGTTTCTGTTGATCCCACAGTCCTCAGCAAGTATTCCAATGGAAAGCATGCTTTGGTTGCCCAAGGTGGAGGGCAAAAGGGTATATTTACTGCTGGAGTACTTGATAGCTTGTTGGAAGCATCAATTGATCCTTTCGATGTATTTTACGGTACTTCGGCCGGAGCGCTGAACATCACCTCTTTTCTTTGCCGCCAAAAAGGTCTCGGTAAGGCATTTATTACCGACCTCACCACTCGCCCAGAATTCTTTCGTCTTTTTACTCATATTCGCCGCAAAAAACGCCTTGATTTAGATTGGGTGTTTGAGCAGCTTTCTGAGCCTCCTTATCTTCTGGATGTTGATGTAGGCCGTTTTGTTCTTGGTGATCGACAAGCTTTTGCTGCTGTCACTAATATTGATGATCTACATGATGAATATTTGCCGATTATGGTGAATGAATGGATTGATGTCTTGAAAGCAACTTGTGCGATTCCAGCTCTCTACAGACATGAAATTGAAATTAACCAAAAGCGCTATGTTGATGGTGGTGTTTCAGCGGCTATTCCTGCGCAAGAAGCCTGGAGAAAAGGCGCAAGACTTATTACCGTTATTCGAACTGAACCGGTGGATTTAAACGCAGAAATAGAACCAGAGCCGACCAATGAACCTTCATTTCTGAGTAAAGTCGGGCTTGATCAACATTTTGAAGCGATTCAAAATAGTATTGCTAACCGAACGGCAGGTTGGCGGGTGGATTTGAATGGCTTTCTTCAAGAGCGTATTGCTAAATCACAATCAATCGAAACGGATAAATTAAAGCCATTATTAAATGGCGGGCGTTGGTTGTTTGGAAGTGGCGATGTGTATCGCTTATGCCACTTGTTAGGGGATCAATTTGATGCGGGGATCATGGACATGCTGATGATTCACCATCAGACCTTTACCTTAACCCACAACTTTATGCTTAAACCACCGGATGATTGCTTTATTCTACAAATTGCTCCAGAAGAGCCGCTGCGTTCTTCTCCGCTTTTAAGTAAAGCTGAAGATTTAGAGTTTGATTACCAAATGGGTATTCAAGCCGGGCGTAACTTTATTGCTCAATTTTCATCGCTCAGTTCCAACCCCGACGTAATTCACCAAGGCGCATACACTAAAATGTAATTGAAATCTAAGCCACTTTCTTAATTAACTGAAACTGAGGTTTATACTCAAGTAAGTATATTATGGAAAGTGGTGAGGTTCATTCAATTAGGTTAGTTAAGTGTGTCGCATATTCCTTGTTATAACTTTTCCCGCTCTCGCTTTTCCCTCAATATCCACTTTAATCAGGTTTACACCTGAACCTTTTATTCTCCCCTCATCGAGGGTGATGAATACCAATCAGAGTAAACGTGACTTTAGCATCATAAGCTGTTGTAAATGGAGTGACTATGGAAGAGCACACTTTTCTTACTTTTGTGGTAATGAATACGCGCTTATTGAAAACAGGAGGCGCAGCCTCTCATCAATTTAAGCAAGAGGGGGGGTATATTGGTAATGATGATTCATGCCATTGGTTATTGCCCGATCCAAATAACGCCCTGATTACACCTTATTGCCAAGTGAAATATCAGAACGGCCAGTATCACCTTATTGATCTTCAAGGTGGGATTGGGGTGAATGATCAACAACCTCAATTTGAACAAAATAGATCGATTGCCGTTCAAAATGGAGATGTATTTAGAATTGGATCTTACCAACTGAAAGCACATTTAAAGGTGGTTGAAGTTGAAATGGAGCAATCTTACCGTAGTGTGAGTGAAGCGGTTGGACAAGATGTTCAAGAGCCCTCACAAACTTATATACCTCAACTGGATATTGATTTGCCATCATTTACGGATGCCCCAGTATCACAACCAGAGGCTACACACGTAGAGATTGAGCCCTCTGCGCACAAGGAGCAAAACATGTCGCCAAATGCGGATGTATCAAGGAAGAATCAAGCAGAATCTGAGTCATTAAAATCAAGCATTGAAGGGTTATTGTCAATTCATAACAGACAAGACAGCTATTTTCATTTACTCAATCGCAGTTTTCAGCCTATCCAAGATAATCCATTGCAAATGGGGCTTAGTATTGATGAAACTGAACAATTAATGTTTGGTGAAGAAAAAAGCTTATTTCATTTAGATCCTCCTCAAGCGATCTCGAACAGTCTTAAATCCATCGAGAGTCACAGCGAAAGAATGCATCAATCGACGACCATGGCATTGCAATATCTTTTAAATGAGTTGTCGCCAGAAACGCTATTAAAGCGATTCCAAAGCTATAAAAAGAATGCGCCAGATAATGTAGATGCAGATGCTTGGGCCTGGAAGATGTACCAATCCTATTTTTCAGAATTGACTTCAGGCCGCCAAAAAGGTTTTGAAAAGCAATTTTGGGAAGTGTTAGAGCAGTCTTACGATAGTATTCAGCGTCAGCAAAATAGTTAACCTAAGATTTGGATAACTAGGGCCATTTAATACCAATAAATTCAAGTGGCTATGGTGGCGTATAGGACTTCTTATTCAAACGAATATGAAACGCACTAAGCGAATAACTAAATGAGGAGCCAAATGGCTCCTCATTTTTATTTCTAAACGTAGTTTATAGATTTTATTCGACTTCGATTATTCGCATACAGTTAGTGGAACCAATCAAATCCATGACATCACCTTGTGTGATGATCACTTTATCGCCTTTGTTCAAGAAATGTTTGTCTTTTAAGGTTTGAATCGCTGCAAGTGCGCACGGCAATCCAGAACCAGCATCGTGTTCAAAGAAAACCGGTGTCACCCCTCGGTAGAGAGCTGCACGATTCAACGTACTTTCATTACGAGATAAGGCAAAAATAGGTAGTCCCGAACTCAAGCGAGACATCATTAATGGCGTTCTACCCGATTCTGTCATGGATATCACCGCGGTAATGCCTTCCATGTGGTTAGCGGAATACATGGTTGCCATAGCAATGGTTTCTTCTGCTGATTGGAATTTACGATCAAGGCGATAGTTAGACACATTAATCGATGGCATTTTCTCTGCGCCAACACAGACTTCAGCCATTGATCTCACGGTTTCAATTGGAAAGGAGCCTGCTGCTGTTTCAGCAGATAGCATCACGGCATCAGTGCCATCTAAAACCGCATTGGCAACATCCATGACCTCTGCTCGAGTTGGCATTGGGCTCGTGATCATTGATTCCATCATTTGTGTAGCGGTAATGACGTTTCTATCTAAGCTGCGTGCGCGACGTATTAATTGTTTTTGAACGCCTACCAGTTCAGCATCACCAATTTCAACGCCTAAATCGCCACGGGCAACCATCACCACATCGGAAGCTAAAATAATATCATCCATGCTTTCTTGGTTAACGACCGTTTCAGCGCGCTCGACTTTCGCAACTAATTTTGCCTCTAATCCGGCATCACGAGCAAGTCGACGTGCGTAATGCATGTCTTCACCATTGCGAGGGAATGATATCGCTAGGTAATCGACTTTGATTTTCGCCGCGGTGAGAATATCTTGTTTGTCTTTTTCTGTTAATGCGTCAGCGGAAAGACCGCCACCTTTTTTGTTGATGCCTTTGTTGTTGGAGAGCGGCCCTGCAACCGTTACTTCGGTATGGACTTTATTGCCTTCAACACTGGTTACTTTGAGCTGAACACGACCATCATCTAACAATAAAACATCGCCAGTTCCGACATCTTTAGGGAGTTCTTTATAATCTAAGCCAACCGCTAATTGGTCGCCTTGGCCTTTTTCTAAATCACTGTCTAATGTGAACTTGTCGCCAATATTGAGATGAATTTTGCCATCTTTAAATGTTGAAACTCGGATTTTAGGGCCTTGTAAATCCCCCAAGATAGCGACATGAATACCTAATCTTGCGGCAATGTTACGAACCTTTTCTGCTCGGATAATATGATCTTCTGCAGAACCGTGCGAAAAGTTCATTCTGACAACATTTGCCCCAGCTTTGATGATTTCTTCAAGGACATTACCTTGGTCTGTAGCGGGACCTAAGGTGGTGACAATTTTTGTACGTCTAAGTCGTTTCAACATGAAAAACTCCATCGTTGTTGAGTGTTTATATACCTAAGTGGATTCTGCACTTGGAAATATATATCTTGGTTTAAATTATCATGTTTTGCTTTGTTATTTCATTGTATGACTGCGAGATATGTGACTCCAAATAGATTGATTTTGGTTATCGCTTTGAGACTTTTATTTTTGAGACTATGGTTTAGCATGCATCAATTTGATGAAAAAGAACTAGAATATGAACAAATTAGCTTTTAATCGTGATACCTATCACGCTCCTTAACTGCTGAGCTTCACAATTAGTTTGCAGTGTAAAAAAATTAAAGCCTGATTCTAAAAAGGAGTAAGTAATGTACATGGCTCAACCTGGTCACATTGATCAAATCAAGCAAGTCAATACAGGTCGTGTATATAAACTTATCGATCAATTTGGTCCAATATCGCGTATCGATCTCTCTAAATTGAGTGGTCTTGCACCTGCGAGTATTACAAAAATCTCTCGTGAATTGATGGAAGGGCACTTGATCCATGAAACGGTCGTGCAAGAGTCCATTTCACGAGGCCGACCTGCCGTGGGGCTACAAACTGACAATGCTGGTTGGCAGTTTCTTTCTATTCGCTTAGGTAAGGGGTATTTAATTATTGCCCTTCATGAACTCGGTGGAAATGTTGTTGCCGATTATAAAGTTGAAATAGAAGAGACTGACCAAGTCGCTTTACAACAGCGTATATTGACGGAAATTGAACAATTCTTTGCGAGCCATGCTCATGTGGTCGAAAGGATGACCAGTATTGCGGTCACATTACCAGCCTTGGTGAATTTCGCGGAAGGCATCGTACTGCAAATGCCTTATTTTAATATTGAGAATCTAGCGTTAGGCCCTGCGATTTATGAAAAGACCGGCGTGCCAGTTTTTATTGCTAATGATACTTGTGCATGGGCCTTGGCAGAAATGCTGTTTGGGCAGTCTCAAGAGGTGGATAACTCACTATTAATTAGCAACCATCAAGGTGTGGCGGCTGGAGTGATTCTGAACGGGCGATTAGCCTATAGCCGCAATGGTAATATTGGCGAACTTGGCCACATTCAAGTTGATCCTGATGGCATGCTATGTGAATGCGGTAAGCATGGGTGTTTAGACACGGTTGCTTCATCGGAAGCGGTTTGTCGAAAGGTAGAACAAGCATTACGACAGGGTCAGAAATCGATGATCCCAGTGAGTGATGTTTCGATGGAACGAATTTGTGAAGCCGCCTTGAAAGGTGATGAACTTGCAAAAAATACGATTGAGCAGCTTGGTAAAGATCTTGGTAAAGGTATTGCCATTATGGTGAATATTTTCAGCCCAGAGAAAATATTACTCGGTGGGGCGCTCAATCATGCAAAGTCGCTGCTATACCCTGCGATTGAAAAATCACTACAGCAATACAGCTTACCGATCTTTCATAAGAATGTGCCCTTAGTGGAATGTAAATTTTTTACTCAAACCACTATGCCAGGGGCTGCACTGATAAAACAAGCGCTTTACGATGGTTCTTTATTATTGAAAGTGAGTGAAGGGTAATCTAGCGGTATCTGGAATCACTTAGGTAGGTAATGTAAAAGCCAGCAATTGCAATGCTGGCTTTTTGACTGATGAGGCTAATGGCACTTATTTTTTAGGTTGTGCATCTATGCATTGACCATGCACTTCTTTCCCTTCTGGTGCCATTAAATAGACATACAATGGCATAATATCAGCGGGAGTTTTGAGTAGCTCTGTATCTTCAGCTGGGTAGGCTGAAGCGCGCATCTTAGTACGAGTTGCGCCAGGGTTAATCGCGTTTACACGCACAGAAGTATCACTTAACTCGTCAGCAAGAATCTGCATCATTCCTTCGGTAGCAAATTTAGAGATGGAGTAACTTGCCCAGTAAGCTCTACCAATATGCCCAACCGTTGATGAGGTAAAGACGATGCGGCCATCATCCGATTTGTGCACTAAGCGCAGTAAGGCTTGCGTCATTAGTAATTGGGCTTTAACGTTCACTTGCATCACATCATCAAATGCGGCTTCTTCAATTTGCTCAAAAGGCGTGATTGAACCCAGTAAGCTCGCATTATGCAAAATCCCATCAAGCTTGCCAAATTGATCACCAATTGTATCGGCCATATCTAAATAATTCTGTTTTGTAGCCCCTTTCATATCAAGAGGGATGATTGCTGCTTGGGGGCCGCCATTTTTTTCAATCTCGTCATAAGTCGCTTCTAATTTAGAAACTGTTCGTCCAAGAAGAATAACCGTTGCACCTTTTTGAGCATATTCAAGGGCTGCCACTTTGCCAATACCATCACCAGCACCGGTCACCAAAATGACTTTTCCAGCAAGAGCGGTAGGAGAAACAGAATAATTCACAATATCCAATCCTTATCTAACTTTATGTCGCTTATTAG
Organism: Vibrio rumoiensis 1S-45; assembly: GCF_000286955.2. Classification (GTDB taxonomy): domain Bacteria; phylum Pseudomonadota; class Gammaproteobacteria; order Enterobacterales; family Vibrionaceae; genus Vibrio; species Vibrio rumoiensis_A. The sequence continues at coordinate 32,125 of NZ_AJYK02000043.1, read as the reverse complement.
TTTATGCCATAATGTACCGCTATTTCGAGTAATAAGTGGTTGGCATTATTTTTACGCGCTTACCATACACTAAACCACGAGTTTTGAGGGAATGATATTGGAATTTTTGTTGGATTATGGGCTATTTCTAGCCAAAGTAGTGACCTTTGTTGTTGCAGTAATTGCTTTGATCGTTGGTGTTAAGATTATAGGCGGCAAAGGCAATGGAGCAAAAGGGGAGCTACAGATCACGGATTTATCAGAAAAGCACAAAGATACCGTGGCTCAATTAGAAGAACATTTGCATGATGAGGCGTTTTTGAAAGCGCGTCATAAATCTGAAGCGAAAGCGCAAAAAGAACAAGATAAGCAAGACGCAAAGCAAGCGAAAAAAGCGGCTAAGTCCGGTGAATTACAAGATAACCGTAAACCACATCTATTTGTTCTCGATTTTAATGGCAGTATTGATGCCAAAGAAGTGTCTTCATTGCGTGAAGAAGTCACGGCTATCTTATCGGTTGCTAAAGAAGGGGATGAAGTGCTGGTTCGCTTAGAATCTGGTGGTGGTATGGTGCATGGTTATGGTTTAGCGTCGTCACAACTTGATCGTTTAAAAGCGGCCAATATACCGCTTACCATTGCCGTTGATAAAGTCGCAGCAAGTGGTGGTTATATGATGGCTTGTGTGGCAAATAAAATTGTGTCGGCGCCATTTGCCATTGTTGGCTCCATTGGTGTTATCGCTCAAATCCCTAATTTCAATAAGCTGTTAAAGAAAAATGATATCGAATTTGAGCAAATGACAGCTGGTGAATATAAGCGAACATTGACGATGTTTGGCGAAAATACTGATAAAGCGCGCGATAAATTTAAGCTTGAACTAGAAGAAACGCACGTATTGTTCAAAGACTTTATTCGTGACCATCGTCCAGAATTGGATCTTGAAAAAGTGGCAACGGGTGAGCATTGGTTTGGTTCTCAAGCGCTTGACTTAGGCTTGGTTGATGAAATTAAAACATCAGATGATTTAATTGTTGAAGCGACCAAAGAAAAAGCTGTGCTTGCATTACATTACGTACGTAAGAAAAAGCTATCAGATAAGATATCTGGTACGGCGGCAAAAACTGCCGATAGCGTATTGTTAAAATTAGTTTCACGCGGTCAACGGCCGATTGTGTAAGTCTACTCATTAATAGGTAGATGAGAAGAACTGATTTATATCAATCTTTGTTTAATTAAGCTCACTTCGGTGGGCTTTATTTTTATCTGAAATTTCTCGATTTATTTGATTTTTGTGCCATTTTTAATCACTGTTCGTGGCTTTTTATTGTGTTTTATCCGCTTATTCATGGATTAGAGAATCTTTGCTGTGTGTTTTGCATACAGCGTGTAAGCTTGAATTAGATCACATTAAAGGGCAATAATCAGCCATCTTCTTTTAGTTTGTACCTAATTGTTACGAGAGTGAAAATGGACAATAATCAATTCGAATCGTTAATGCCGCCTGAAATGGCCAAAAAAGCCGCCGAAGCGGGTGCTTATAAAGTAAATAAACCCTTTTTTAAAACCTTTATGCTGGCAATTACCGCTGGTATGCATATTGGTATTGCGTTCATTTTTTACACCACAGTGACAAGTGGTACGGAATCTATCGCACCCGGTCTTGCTCACTTTGTTGGTGGCTTAGCATTCAGTCTTGGTCTTATTCTCGTGGTGGTGACAGGAAGTGAGCTTTTTACCAGTTCTACCTTAGTTGTCGTCGCAAAAGCCAGCGGTATGATCACTTGGGGGCAGTTAATGAAAAACTGGATTCAAGTATATTTTGGTAACTTCGTTGGGTGTTTGTTACTGGTAGGTATTATGTTGGTGGCTCAACAATACATGAGTGACAATGGTGAAATAGGTATTAATGCCATGCATATTGCTCAACATAAAATGCACCATACTTTTATTTCAGCAGTTGCACTTGGCATCATGGCTAACCTATTGGTTTGTATCGCTGTTTGGATGTCTTACGCTGGGCGTACGTTAACCGATAAAATGCTTATTCTAATTCTTCCTGTTGCCATGTTTGTAGCATCGGGTTTCGAACATAGCATCGCAAATATGTTTCAAATACCTCTAGCCATTGGGATTAAAAACTTTGCTCCAGCAGAGTTCTGGCAAATGACAGGAACAACCGCCAGTCAATTTGCGGATTTAAATATGATTGACTTTATTACTCACAACCTGATACCCGTAACGATAGGAAATATTATCGGTGGTAGCTTATTTGTTGGTTTATGGTTTTGGTCGATCTATCTGCGTAAATAAGCGAATAATTATTGCATGATATATTCAAAAATTGCCCTAGAGTTAACTCACTAGGGCAATTTTATTTTTTGATGATTGCAATTTTATTGGCTTGCGTGGGTCTTAGCTACTTAAACCCACGTTTGCTCTTTAGCTTCTCGTTATTCCAAGCACAAATTCAATTAAGGTTGCGCTAAACAAAATTCTTTAGAAAGATGCAAAGCTAAATACTTAAACATATTAAAAACAGCGGTAGTTTTTTCTGTTGGTAATCCTTGTTCATCTAAAAAGAACTCACCTTTAAAGATCAGAACCTCGTCTTTTTCGGTCACAGAGGTCGCACGCATGCCTTCAATATAGTCTGCATGATCTTGAATGATTTGGTTGGCAATCATTAATAATTCGAGTTCAGAAATGGCGATTTTGTTGTTCATGATTAGAGCCTATTTTAGGTTTGAATCGTTAGTGAAACGATAATCTTAAGCATTTAGCGTAACGACACTTTTAGTGAAAATCGCTTTTGAGTGATGAATTGTAGAGTGTTGCTTCAGTAAAGTTAACGAAAAACTTTATGATAAAATCACATGCTGAAATTGCACTTTTCATTATATGCAGACTGGATTTGGCACAAATTAAAGTTGGCATGAAATTTGGCGATTAGTCATGCAGTCACACTGAAAAATGAAAAAACAGGTTGATCTTATTTAAAACTCACTCGATAGTAAAAAAAGAAGCAATCAATTATAACAGCGCGCGTAGACTAATAAACGCGGCCTGATGAGGATGTTTAGAATCAGTTATGGGCAAATCTCTTGTTATTGTAGAGTCACCAGCCAAAGCTAAGACGATCAATAAATATCTTGGTAAAGATTTTGTTGTGAAATCAAGTGTTGGTCATGTACGTGACTTACCTACTGCGGGTCAAAGCAGTGGCAAAAAAGCAACTCCTATTTCAACCAAAGGTATGAGCCCTGAAGAAAAAGCTCGTATTAAGAAAGAGAAAGATAAAGCGGCTCTCATTAAAAAGATGGGCATTAACCCATTTAATCATTGGGAAGCGAATTACCAAATTTTACCTGGTAAAGAGAAGGTCGTTGCTGAACTTCAAAAACTTGCCAAAGATGCAGACTGCATTTATCTCGCAACCGATTTGGACCGCGAAGGAGAAGCCATCGCGTGGCACCTTCGTGAGATCATCGGTGGTGATGATTCGCGATATAAGCGTGTGGTGTTTAATGAAATTACCAAAAATGCCATTCAACAAGCATTCGAAACGCCAGGAGAACTAAACCTTGATGGTGTGAATGCTCAGCAGACCCGTCGTTTTCTAGACCGTGTGGTGGGTTTCATGGTGTCGCCACTGCTTTGGAAGAAAGTGGCGCGTGGTTTATCAGCGGGTCGTGTTCAGTCGGTTGCCGTGAAATTGCTGGTGGAGCGTGAGCGTGAAATTAACGCATTCATCCCAGAAGAATTTTGGGATGTGCATGCGGACACTAAAACTCAAGACAAAACAGATTTTCGTTTATTAGTTGCGCAAAAAAATGGCGTGGCATTTAAACCGGTTAATGAAGCAGAAACAAAAGCGGCATTATCGATACTTGAAAAAGCCACTTATGAAGTGTGTAAGCGCGAAGATCGCCCAACATCAAGTAAGCCTTCAGCGCCATTTATTACGTCAACACTGCAACAAGCGGCAAGTACCCGCTTAGGCTACGGTGTGAAAAAGACCATGATGCTCGCTCAGAGGCTCTATGAGGGCGGTTACATCACTTATATGCGTACTGACTCAACTAACTTGAGTAAAGAGGCTGTAGAGGCTTGTCGTGAATTCATTCAATCTGAGTTTGGTGATGCTTATTTACCATCTAGCCCGCTAACTTACGGAAGCAAGCAAGGTGCTCAAGAAGCGCACGAAGCGATCCGACCTTCAAGTGTTGACGTGAAAACCGAAGACTTGCAAGGAATGGAAGCCGATGCTCATAAATTGTACTCATTAATTTGGAATCAATTTGTTGCTTGTCAGATGACGCCTGCAAAATACGATTCCACCACCGTCAGTGTTAAAGCTGAAGATTTCACCTTGAAAGCGAAAGGTCGGATCTTGAAATTTGATGGTTGGACACGTGTTCAGCGCCCAATGGGTAAGAACGAAGATCAAATTTTACCGGCTGTGGCAGTGGGTGAGACCCTTGAGTTGAAGCAACTCGATCCTAAGCAGCACTTTACGAAGCCACCGGCACGCTTTACCGAAGCTGCTTTGGTTAAAGAGCTTGAGAAAAAAGGCATTGGTCGCCCTTCAACCTACGCTTCTATCATTTCCACCATTCAAGACCGTGGTTATGTAAAAGTCGATCAGCGTCGTTTTTATGCAGAGAAAATGGGTGAGATTGTGACTGACCGTTTAGACGGTAGTTTTAATGACCTAATGAACTACGACTTTACGGCTCGTATGGAAGAAAAGCTCGATAAGATTGCTGAAGGTCAACTGACTTGGACACAAGTATTAGATGAGTTCTTTAATGATTTTACGGCCGATTTAGATCAAGCCGATTTGGATGAAACCGAAGGTGGTATGACTCCAAATAAGATTGTTGAAACCGATATCGAATGCCCCACATGTTCGCGTCCAATGGGGATTCGTACCGCTTCAACCGGTGTATTCCTGGGTTGTTCTGGCTATGCGCTTCCACCAAAGGAGCGTTGTAAAACCACCATTAACCTCGGTGATGAAGAAGGTGTGGTGAACGTTTTAGAAGAAGACGTTGAAACGGCTGCCCTTCGTGCTAAGAAACGTTGTCCTATCTGTGAAACCGCGATGGATGCGTATCTAGTTGATGATAAACGTAAAATGCACGTTTGTGGTAATAACCCGAACTGTGATGGTTATGTGGTTGAGTTCGGTGAATTCAAACCGAAAGGCTATGACGGCCCATTGGTTGAGTGTGATAAATGTGGTTCTGATATGGTGCTGAAAAATGGCCGTTTCGGAAAATATATGGGTTGCACGAACGAAGAATGTAAGAACACACGTAAAATTCTGCGTAATGGTGATGTGGCACCTCCAAAAGAAGATCCTGTTCATTTCCCTGAATTACCGTGTTCAAATTCGGATGCTTACTTTGTGTTACGTGATGGGGCTTCTGGTCTCTTTATGGCGGCAAGTAACTTCCCTAAATCGCGTGAAACTCGTGCACCATTGGTTGCTGAAATGGCGGAATACAAAGATCGTATTTCTGAAAAATTCCAGTATTTAGCCAGTGCACCAGTGGCAGACCCAGATGGTGTTCCTGCTTTGGTTCGTTTTAGTCGTAAATCGAAAGAGCATTATGTTCGTTCAGAAGTCGATGGAAAACCTTCGGGTTGGACGGCGCTTTACGTGAATGGAAAGTGGGAAGTGACTGACAAACGTAAGAAACCGAAAAAAGAATCGTAATCTAGGTTTCTGACGGATAAACAAAAACCAACTGTGTGATGCAGTTGGTTTTTTTGATCGTAAATTATTCTAATTTAGGCTATTTAGCTTTTAGGCGGCACACCGCTGTGGAATCTAAAATCGGCTTCTTCACGTTCAATTAACTGTGCTTCTTTTTCACCGATCAAACGAACACGTTCAGAAATATCTTCCCCAGCAATCGCCTCCGCTAAAGCGAGGTAATCTTGGTAATGGCGCGCCTCTGAACGTAGCAATGAAACGTAAAACTTGTTTAATTCATCATCTAAAAACGGTGCTAATTTAGCAAAACGCTCACAAGATCGAGCTTCGATATACGCACCGATGATCAACTTGTCGATCAAGGCCGCAGGCTCGAAAGTTCGCACCATCTTCATTAAACCTTTCGCGTACGTGCCGGCTGTCATATTTTGGTATGGGATACCACGGCTTTCCATGATTTCTAATACTTGTTCAAAGTGATGGAACTCTTCTTTGATTAACCGCACCATCTTATCAACCAAATCTTGGCCATGTGCGAATCCATTTTTGACCGTTAAGCTTGACGATTGCATGATGCTTTTTTCAGGAAAGTTGGCATCACGTATGCATTTGTAGACGTAGTCTTCGTAAGGTTTCGCCCATTCTATTAAGGTTTGTCCGCTTTCTTTGTCTACGGCGTATTTTCGCACCATAAACATGGCGGTTTGGGCAGCTTTAAGCTCGCAGTTACAATGGTCTATTAATAAAGTCACCAATTGTTCTGGCTGTGTGGCTTTTTCAATCCAAGCATCAGGCGTTGGGCACTTTAAGAATGAGTTGATTGGGGCTAAGAGCGATTGATACATCGTGGTTATTTCGGTTGATTTGAATAATGCTGGTGATTTTATCATGGAAAGCGGGAAGTTTTTTGATCTATGCGTATTAACTTGGTGATAGACCAATTCTTAAACAAAACCTGAACACGATTTTGGTAAGTAAGCCTCCAATCGGTGATGTGTCATCGATTGGAGGTATAAGAGATTAAATGGAATGGAAGAAGTACAGTTGAGATTTCATTCGAATGATAATCCCTCGTATACCGTCAAGGAACCCTAAGAAAGCCGCAGGTTTTTCACCACTAATCCATGCGAGACCTACTGCGCCAACGGGGAGATCGTAATCTTCGGTTTCTATAATTTTCAAACGAACAAAGTGATGCTTATTTTGTAAATTTTTGCCTGTCGTTGCTGTTATCGATTGATCAAGGCCCAGTAAGTTGCTTTGTGCTTCACCTGTAGCTTCGACAATACCTTCCACTTCTGCTGCAAACACTTTACCTGGGTAAACCGAAGAGGAAAACTCTGCCGCTTGTCCTACTTTAATATTACGAATCGCTTGATGATTTACTCTCATCAATACGTATTTCTCTTCGGTGTACATTTGTAGCCGAGAGATTCGAGATACTAATTGGCCTTCACGAAGAATAAAGTTGGTGACAAAACCATCTGCAGGGGCTTTTACCTGCGTACTGGCTAGATCCCATTTCGCTTTTTCCATATTTTGCTTTTTATCATTTAATTCCGCTTGTCGACTGGCGACCGTTAACTCAGATTGACTGATCTGCAATTTAGCTCGTTCTGCATCGACGGTTTTTTTGGCCAATTGAAACTCTAATGTGCTGACTTTTTGTTTCGCTATTTCTACTAGGCTGATTTGTTTATCGATTTCACTTTCAGTAATCGAACTCTTTGCCACGCTGTTTTGCTTCTGATAGCGAGAAAGCATCTTTTGCTGCAGATGATAATCAGCTTTCGCTGAAGAGATCTCACTGTGTGATGTCGTAATATCATGCAGCATAGATTGATAATGAGATTGAGCTATCGAGACTTCTTGCTCTGCAGTCGTGATCGCTATTTTGGCATGATCAAACGCAGCTTTGGCTTGTTCCAGAGCGATTTTATAAGGCGTACTTTCAATATCATAAATAAGTTGGCCTTCTTTTACTTTCTGGTTAGGCTTTACATAAATGTGCTCCACTTTACCTGTGATATTAGGCATGTTTGGGCGTAATTGAATGTGTGGGGATTGCACCACAGACCCGCCGGATAAATCCATTGGCGCGTAATTGATTAAACCAATCCATACAAACATTAACCAGCCCGTACCACCAAAATACGCAAAACTTTTAGTGGCTTTATTCCAAGGCATGCCAACTAGACGTAATAAGTAAATAAAGAGAGCCCAAACGGCTAAACCTTCTAACATTATGCTTCCTCTTTTTCGTGATCGGTTTGTGGTGTGCCTTTCCAGGTGTCGCGTAAGCTAATAATGGCTTTTTCCATATCAACAAAGGCGAGAATGACGGCAAGCACCCACACCCAATGCCAAATAAAACCAATCCAAGTGAGTACCGTGATTAAGCCAATTTGATGGTGGCCCTTGCTATGCGCTTTATTGATTGGGAGTTCATGAAACTTCCAAAAGCCGAATAACGCTGCGCCAATAGTGGCAACTAATACAACCGTCGCGACAACATGCAAAACGGTGTCAACGCTAGTGCCGACAAATGGCATACTCATTAAACTCATATCAAACCCTCACTATTTAAGTTGTCTGTATTGTGCGTGTGGTTTGAATTTTGGATAAAAATATGACAGATTATTTCAAATTAATGTTTATATTGATTCAATCTGTGGGGTGGTATGAAAGGAATACATTTTATTCGGGCCATTGCTTTTGTTAATTTGTATCAACACGTGTGCCAGAATTATCAAATTAAGACCGAACAATTAAGCTTACCTGAGTCGATATTTATTAATCCGATGACGTTGATCCCATTGTCAGAGCTGAATGTTTTATTGAAAGAATTAGAACAACTCACCAATGACCCCGATTTTGTAGTGAAAGTCATGGTAGGAATTAATGAAAGTGGGCTAGGGGCGATTGGTCGATGGATTTTCTCTGGTCATGATCTCGCAACAACCATTCGCCGAATAAATTATGGTTCGAGTTGTTTGCAATCAGGTGCCTTTATGGCAGGCTCGCAAACCGGCTCGATTATTAAATGGACTTACCATAATCCGTTTATTGAACGTGATGTCAAAATTCATGATAGCGTACGGATAGCGTCATTTATGTTGAAGGTGATGCGTCGCTATTTAGGTGATCAGTTTTCGCCCATGCGAGTCATGCTCTCAGGCTCACGAGTTAATCAGCAAATTTATAAAGACTATTTTGGTTGTGATATTGGCTGGAATCATCACCAAACGGAATTATGGTTTCATTCTGATACTCGTTTAGCCACCATACAAACGGATGTTCAACCAAAGCAAAAATTGGCAATGAGCTCTCATGATTTGGATGAATTTCTGAATATGCCTCAATCGGATGATGAGATGAAAGTTATTTATGAGATCGTCAATTACAGCTGTCATTATGGTTTGCCAACCTTAAATCGAGTCGCAGCTTTACTGGAATTGTCGGAACAGCAATTTCAAAGACGTTTACATAAAATGAACCTGAATTTTACGATAATTTGTGGTTATGTGATGAGTAACCTTGCGGTGAACTTAATAGCGAAATCAGTGCCTGTTGAGGAAATAGCCGAGCGATTAGGGTATCGCAATATTGAAAGTTTCAATCGTATGTTTAAAAAGCACCGTGGTGTGACCCCAACCCAATATATTCAACATTTTCAAGATTATTTCTAAAGGGCTTCTTCATTTTCCACTATCAAAAAGGCGCTATAAGCGTTATAACTAATACTTATATACCCAAGTAACTTTATTCTCGCTGAATACCGTATTTTGAGGTTACTTGGGTATAAGCCAAAAACACATGCATTGAGTGGTTTGGGGAGTTGTTGTGTCTATCGAGAGGGAACGAGCATGAAACTACAGCAGTTAAGATACATCGTTGAAGTGGTTAATAATAACTTGAATGTTTCTGCTACAGCGGAAAATCTTTATACCTCTCAACCGGGTATCAGTAAGCAAGTCCGATTATTAGAAGATGAGCTTGGTATTCAAATTTTTGAGCGTAGTGGTAAGCATTTAACGACAGTCACGCCTGCTGGACAAGAAATTGTCAGAATTTCACAACAAATATTGTCACGAGTTGAAAGCATTAAGGCCGTTGCCGGTGAGCATACAAACCCTGAAATGGGAACGTTGAATATATCTACAACCCATACTCAAGCTCGTTATGCGCTACCCGATGTGATTAAAGGCTTTACTGCTCGTTACCCTAAAGTCTCTTTGCATATGCACCAAGGCACACCGAGCCAAATGTCGGAAGCCGTATCTAAAGGTACGGCGAACTTTGCAATTGCGACAGAAGCCCTGCATTTATACCAAGATGCCATTATGTTGCCTTGTTATCATTGGAATCGTTCAATTGTCGTGCGTAAAGATCATCCTTTAGCTCAGTTAGGAAAAATTACTATTGAAGAGCTTGCTAAGTATTCATTGGTGACGTACGTATTTGGTTTTACTGGGCGATCTGAATTAGATACTGCATTTAATGAAGCGGGATTAAAGCCTAAAATTGTGTTTACAGCGACCGATGCTGATGTGATTAAAACCTACGTTCGTTTAGGTATTGGTGTTGGTGTGTTTGCGAGCATGGCAATAGATAAAGAACAGGATGCCGATCTTGTTGCGATAGATGCAAGTCATATTTTTGGGGCGAGCACCACCAGTATTGGTTTTAAACGTGGCACCTTCTTACGTACATATATGTATGATTTCATGGAACGATTTGCCCCTCATCTTACTCGTCCAGTGGTTGAAAAGGCGATAGGATTAAAAAACAATCAAGAAATTGAAGCCATGTTCAAGGATATTGAGTTGCCTGTTCGTTAAATGATGTTTTCACTGGCAGAGCGTTTTAACATTCTGGATCAATCTTTGTTGCAAACTCAAGCTTTGTGGCGGATTGATCCTTTTCAATTAAGCTTTCATTCTTCTCTTCCTTGGCAAGAAATCGCACCTGATTTGTGTCAGTTTCTTGCTCAATTGACCGATGATGACATTATCGAGTTTAAGCAAAATACGGCGAGTTTGCTTCCTGAATTATCCATTTTTATTCCTCAGTTAAGCACCCTGTGGCAAGCTTGCGAACTGGAGAACTTACGTGAGAGCCCACTTCATGGTGTCGAAGCTTTAAGTGTGGGTATCCCGGGTCGTAAGTGGCAACAAATTTGCGCGATGGGTTCAGCTGCGCTGAAGGAAAATAAAGGGACAAAATGGCTTGAATGGTGCTCTGGTAAAGGCTTTCTAGGTCAAGTGCTTGCACAACAATCTCACTTACCAGTCACCAGTTTTGAGTGGCAACAAGGTTTATGTGATTCAGGACAAGTATTGGCAAATCAGCGCAAACTTAAAATGACTTTTGTGCAAGGCGATGCTTTGTCGGCAAGTAGCACTTCTGTTTTTAATCAGCAACAACATGCGGTAGCGCTGCATGCCTGTGGCGACTTACACGCTCACTTAATCGAGCATGTATGCCAACAGCATTTACCGGCTTTAACACTTTCTCCATGCTGCTATCACTTAATTGAAGGTGATCATTATCAAGCTTTATCAACTCATGGTCAGCAATCCAAATTACAACTTAGTAAGAATGAGCTCAGAATTCCTTTGCAAGAAACCGTTACCGGTGGACAGAGAGTGAAACAACACCGTGAGCTTGAAATGACCTATCGATTAGCATTGGATTCATTATTACGTGAAAAGATGGGGCATTGTGAGTACACCCCATTACCGAGTATTAAAAAATCGGAATTAGGATTGGGATTTGAGCATTTTTGCCACTGGTCGCAACAGCAAAAAGCATTAATATTCCCAATGAATGATTTAACCTCTTGGGAAGCAAAAGGGCGTCAGCGTTTTATGCAAATGGAACGTATAAGCCTCATACAACAAGTATTTCGTCGACCACTAGAGATGTGGTTAGTGTGTGATAAAGCACTGCGTTTACAACAACAAGGCTATAGCGTGTCGGTGAGCACTTTTTGTACCCGGGAAATCACGCCACGTAATATTCTGATCCAAGCTGTATTGCCCACTCAAAGCTAACCTACGAACTTAATGCTTCTTTAGGATTTACATATTGTAACCCAAAACCTTCAGCCACTTCTTTTATTGTTATTTTCCCATCAATGACATTGAGCCCTTTCAAGAAGCCGACATCATCTAATAATGCTTGTTTATAGCCTTTATTAGCGAGCTTTATAATATATGGCAAAGTAGCGTTATTTAAGGCGAAAGTTGAGGTTCTGGCGACGGCACCGGGCATGTTCGCGACACAGTAATGAACGATGTTATCAATAATATAAGTTGGCTCCGCATGGGTGGTGGGTTTTGATGTTTCGAAACATCCCCCTTGATCGATGGCAACATCAACAATAGCAGAACCTGCTTTCATCGAGGTTAGGTGCTGTTTTGTAATGAGTTTTGGTGCAGCGGCACCTGGAATAAGTACAGCGCCAATAACCAAATCTGCCTGTGTGACAAGTTGATCAAGTGCTTCTTTTGTGGAATACACCACCTGTGCTTTGCCTTGAAATTCTTCATCAAGTTTGCGAAGTGTGTCGATGTTTTTATCTAAAATAGTGACATTTGCGCGTAACCCAATGGCCATTCTGGCGGCATTGGAACCCACTACGCCACCACCTAGAATTAATACATTTGCAGGGGCAACGCCCGGTACACCTGATAAAAGTAACCCACTACCACCATGAGATTTTTCTAGCGTTTGGGCACCTGCTTGGATAGACATTCTACCGGCAACCTCCGACATTGGCGCTAATAGTGGCAGACGACCCATATTATCTGTTACAGTCTCATAGGCTATACAGACGGCTTTGCTTTCGATTAGTGCTTCGGTTTGTGGAAGATCGGGTGCTAGGTGTAAATATGTGAATAATATTTGCCCTTTCTTGAGCATTGCACGTTCAATGGATTGAGGTTCCTTAACCTTAACAATCATATCTGCAACAGCATAAACGTCTGCTGCAGAGGGAAGAATGGATGCGCCAGCTGCAACGTAATCATCATCATTAAAACCGATGCCGATTCCGGCGAGCGTTTCAACGTAAACATGGTGTCCGTAAGCATAGAGTTCTCTTACACTGGCTGGAGTCATTCCAACACGATATTCGTGATTTTTGATTTCTTTCGGTACGCCAATTTTCATTCTAACCCCTGTTTTATACTTGGTTGTTATGCCTATCTTGGGTTCATTCGTTGGGTGAATGTAAAGTGTAGTCGTGTTTTGGTAATATTTGATTCTGAATACAAAGAGAATGTAGAATATATTTTTGCAGGGAAGTAAATAAGGTGAAAATGAATGACTGATAATTATAAAAAACCGTCAAAGGATTTAGACAGGATTGACCGTAACATTCTTAATGAATTACAAAAAGATGGTCGTATTTCAAATGTGGAGCTATCAAAGCGTGTTGGTTTATCACCAACTCCATGTTTAGAACGTGTACGTCGTCTTGAGCGTCAAGGCTATATTACAGGTTATACCGCACTATTGAATCCTCAATATTTGGATGCCTCACTTTTGGTTTTTGTGGAGATCACACTGAACCGTGGTGCACCGGATGTTTTTGAGCAATTTAATTCGGCGGTACAAAAATTAGATGATATTCAAGAATGTCATTTAGTGTCCGGTGACTTCGATTACTTACTTAAAACTCGTGTGTCTGATATGGGTGCTTACCGTAAACTATTAGGAGACACATTATTACGTCTTCCGGGTGTTAATGACACGCGTACTTACGTTGTAATGGAAGAAGTTAAACAGTCAAATCAACTAGTGATTCAAACTCGATAAGCAAAAACTGTCCATAGGATGTCAAGATGCGTTCAAATCTGCTTCTTGACACCGTTTGGGTATAGGTTTTTTTACCTGTTTCGGTTATTGTTATCGAGTGTTGTCTACCGAGCGGCTTAGGCCGCTCGTCGTATTTTAGGACCACCGAGCCAAATTTTCGATTTTTGTTGTCAACTTGCTAAGATTAAACAGTTAATCGAGTGGTTTTGTCGGCAACAATATAGGAAATGACTTTCTTTAACCGCTCGGAATAGGGGAAAATTTTGTTTACGTCCAGCAAAAGCATTTTTAAACAAAGTAAAGCGAAAACTATTACCATCATTAAAGCAAAAGAATCGAAATTAAGGCCACGTCTTAATGGCTCACAACGCCTGAAAGAATGTGGGCTCATTCTAGGCTTGCTCGTTGCGATTTTGATGATGGTCGCTTTATTTTCATTTAACCCTGCTGATCCTTCTTGGTCTCAAACCTCTTGGAGTGGCACTGTGCATAATGCTGGTGGCTATCTAGGATCTTGGCTTGCCGATACATTATTCTTCTCATTTGGTGTTTTTGCTTACCCATTACCTTTTATTATTCTTGGCGCAAGCTGGGCGTTTTTTCGTTCGAGAGATGAAGGTGAAACGATCGATCTTCTTTTATGGGGAACTCGTCTTCTAGGCCTGGTCATCATGTTATTAACAAGCTGTGGTTTAGCCGATATTAACTTTGATGATATTTGGTACTTTTCATCTGGTGGCGTGGTAGGGGATGTGCTTACATCGGTTGCGACTCCTGCTCTAAATATTTTAGGGTCAACTTTAGTCTTCATGTTCCTTTGGGGGGCGGGTTTCACTCTACTTACTGGTATTTCATGGTTAACGATTGTTGAGAATATTGGTCAAGCGGCATTGCGTGTGATTCAACGTTTATTCAACCGTACAAGGCAATCGGACAATGTTACCCTGTCTGCAACGCAGTATAATCATACAGAATTGAATAACCTTGATATTCAAGGGATTGATCACCAAGAGCTTTCTTTACAGCCTCACGCGAAGAGTAGGGCTTTTGATGATGTGGAACTCGATATTACAGAAACAAAACAAAACGTTAAGGTAAATGAAAACCAAGTGAGTGAGGGTGGCAGCAGCGAAAGAAAAGCGCCACGTTTCAATATTCATTTTCCGCGTAAAGAATCGAAGAGAGAGGTTGAAGCAGAATCGATCTCGATTGCAAGTGATGAGATCGATGATCCATTATTTTCTGCGCCTTCAGCGTCTCATATTCATCGTAATGAACCTGTTCTCAATACTGTGGATCGCCACGTCTCTTCAAACCCTGAATTTAATGCGACTAAAGATAGGTACCAGAATCCAAATGCGACAATTGCTGAGCTAGATCAGCAAGCAGAGTCGGAAGGTGACTTTGTTGTGCAAGAGGCGAGTTCAGTTTCACCAATCACAACAAAAGCTAAGGTTGACACAACACCCACGCATAGTACCAATCATGCAAACCATGAAATAAAAACTCAAACTGCTGCGCCTACTCAAGCATCATCATTCGAAAATATTCATATTGATGAAGAAGAACAGAAATCGCCATCCGTCGGTAATTTGGATGATGTTTCAGTTGAAGAGACAGAAACAGCACCAACTTCTGATATTGAAGCGCCATGGGTACAAGCATCCTCGAATGCCACCGTGTCTACTGCACAAACTTCCGCTGTAAATCAAGATTCTGAAAATGCTGTGCAAGGAAATTTCGAGAAGTCAGAAGCTCATATTCCAGAAGTGATGAAGGCAGACGTTCCGAGTGTTAATCCTCCTAGTGAAAACTCGCATTCGGTTCAACATTCCGGTTCAGAACAAACGTTACAAGCTAATTCTATTCCTCAGGCTTCGCCTGCGATTAATGAAGCTGTAAACGTTCATAATGAAACGATGACTGAAATTCAAGCGCCAGCGGATCCTGACGCTGCAGCTTTTCAGAATTTGGTTTCAACCGCACAAGCGAATGCGATGGCTTCACAAAACCCATTTTTAATTCAAAACGATGCTAATTTGCCGGTACCGACTGCGCCAATGCCAACGTTAGAATTACTGTATCATCCAGAAAAACGTGAAAGCCACATTGACCGTGATGCATTAGAGCAGATTGCTCGACTTGTTGAATCAAAATTAGCGGATTACAAAATTGAAGCACGCGTTGTGGACATTTTCCCTGGCCCTGTTATCACACGATTTGAACTTGATCTTGCACCGGGCGTGAAAGTGAGCCGTATTTCTGGTCTTTCAATGGATTTAGCTCGTTCATTATCTGCGATGGCCGTTCGTGTAGTCGAAGTGATCCCAGGTAAACCTTATGTTGGACTTGAATTGCCAAACATGAGCCGAGAAACCGTGTATTTATCTGATGTGATCAGCTCTGAACAATTCCAAAATAATAAATCACCAACGGCTGTGGTTTTAGGTCAAGATATTGCCGGTGAAGCGGTTGTGGCCGATTTGGCTAAAATGCCTCACGTGTTAGTGGCAGGTACAACCGGCTCTGGTAAATCGGTTGGCGTGAACGTGATGATCTTAAGTATCTTGTATAAAGCGACACCAGAAGATGTGCGCTTTATTATGATCGATCCAAAAATGTTGGAGCTTTCGATTTATGAAGGCATACCACATTTGCTTTCAGAAGTTGTGACCGATATGAAAGATGCCTCTAATGCATTGCGTTGGTGTGTTGGTGAAATGGAGCGTCGTTATAAATTATTGTCAGCCGTTGGGGTTCGTAACCTGAAAGGCTACAACGAAAAATTGAAAATGGCGGCTGAAGCTGGTCACCCCATTCATGACCCATTATGGCAACCTGGCGATAGCATGGATGAAATGCCGCCACTGCTAGAAAAACTGCCTTCAATCGTTGTGATTGTGGATGAATTTGCTGATTTGATCATGGTCGTCGGTAAGAAAGTTGAAGAGTTGATTGCTCGTTTGGCGCAAAAAGCGCGTGCAGCAGGTATTCACTTGGTATTAGCGACTCAACGTCCATCGGTTGATGTGATTACGGGTTTGATTAAAGCCAATATCCCGACTCGTGTAGCCTTTACCGTATCAACCAAAACGGATTCACGTACCATTCTTGATCAAGGTGGCGCTGAGTCTCTATTGGGTATGGGTGACATGTTGTACTTACCACCGGGTTCTAACCATACGGTTCGTGTTCACGGTGCATTTGCTTCTGATGATGATGTACATGCGGTTGTTAACGATTGGAAAGCGCGTGGCAAGCCTGTTTATATTGATGAAATCGTTCATGGTGAGCCAACAGCAGAAAGTTTATTACCGGGTGAACAATTAGAAGGAGAGGAAGATGCCGATCCTCTTTACGATCAAGTGGTAGAATTTGTGACAGAATCACGCCGTGGCTCCGTATCAGGTGTTCAGCGTCGCTTTAAAATAGGCTATAACCGAGCGGCTCGCATTGTGGAGCAACTTGAGGCACAAGGCGTAGTCAGCTCACCAGGTCATAATGGTAACCGAGAAGTCATTGCACCACCGCCAATAAAACAGTTTGATTAGTTTGACTATAAGAGTAGAGGAATAAAATGAAGAAATGCTTACTTGTTTTGCTCTTTGCCAGTGCGAGTGTTTTCGCTGGGCCGAAAGAAGAATTGAATACTCGTTTAAATCATAATGAAGGCTTTAGTGCGGATTTTACACAAAAGGTGACTAGCCCTGAAGGTGAAGTATTGCTTGATGGTAAAGGTTCAGCACAAATTTCTCGACCAAGTTTATTTCGCTGGAAAACGTCAGCACCAGATGAAACCTTACTCGTTTCTGATGGAAAAAGTGTTTGGTATTACAGCCCATTTGTGGAGCAAGTGACCATTCTTAACCAAGAGCAAGCGACGGCGCAAACTCCCTTTGTATTGCTAACACGTAACCGTGCGAGCGATTGGGCAAACTATAATGTTACTCAATCAGATGATACGTTTACTCTGAAGCCTACGGCAACCGATACAACAATTGGTACTTTCCAAATCAAAATTAATGACAAAGGTGTTGTTCAAGCATTTAATGTGATTGAGCAAGATGGTCAACAAAGTCGTTTTGCCTTTACGAACTTTAAAATGCAAAAGCCTGATGCATCATTATTTACCTTTAAAGTGCCAAAAGGTGTTGAGGTGGATGATCAACGCCAATAATCAGGTGAGATAAAGATGAGCAATTTCAGCTTAGACTTTTCGTCAGATGAAGATTTTAGACCACTGGCCGCTCGGATGCGGCCAGTGTCTATTGAGCACTATTGTGGGCAGCAACACATTCTTGGCCCAAATAAACCGCTGCGTCGTGCATTAGAAGCCGGCCATCTGCATTCGATGATCCTATGGGGACCACCGGGAACAGGAAAAACAACGTTAGCAGAAGTTGCGGCAAATTATGCCAATGCAGAAGTTGAACGAATTTCTGCAGTCACATCTGGCGTTAAAGACATTCGTCTGGCTATCGATAAAGCCAGAGAACATAAACGTTCCGGTAGAAAAACAATTCTATTTGTTGATGAAGTCCATCGCTTTAATAAGAGCCAACAAGATGCTTTCTTGCCTCATATAGAAGATGGGACGGTTACTTTTATTGGCGCTACCACTGAAAACCCTTCCTTTGAATTGAATAACGCATTGTTATCTCGTGCTCGTGTTTACAAGCTAACCTCACTTGAACATCGAGATATTATGGATGTGCTTGAACAGGCGATTCATGATTCGGAACGTGGCTTAGGTAAAACGCCAGCTGACTTCGAAGAGAATGTGTTAGAGCGTCTAGTTGATTTAGTGAATGGCGATGCGCGTATGTCACTCAATTACCTTGAACTACTTTATGATTTAGCTGAAGAGAACACTAATGGTCGTAAGGTAATTACGTTGGCTTTGTTAGCGGAAGTGGCTGGTGAGAAAGTCGCCCGTTTCGATAACAAAGGTGATATGTGGTACGACTTAATCTCTGCAGTGCACAAATCGATTCGAGGCTCTGATCCGGACGCAGCCTTGTATTGGTCTGCGCGAATGATCGCCGCCGGTTGTGATCCACTTTATATTGTTCGCCGCTTACTCGCTATTGCTTCAGAAGATATTGGCAATGCTGATCCAAGAGCGATGCAAGTGGCCGTTTCGGCATGGGATTGTTTTACCCGAATTGGCCCTGCAGAAGGAGAAAGAGCCATTGCTCAAGCGGTCGTCTATCTTGCTTGTGCACCTAAAAGTAATGCTGTGTATACCGCTTGGAAGCAAGCCTTGGCAGATGCTCATAATCAGCCAGAATATGATGTCCCTCTGCATTTACGTAATGCCCCAACTGGGTTGATGAAAGATCTGGGTTATGGCGCAGAATATCGATATGCCCATGATGAACCAGGTGCTTATGCTGCGGGAGAGAATTATTTCCCCCCTGAAATGGCGCAAACCCGCTATTATCAGCCAAGCAATCGTGGCTTAGAGGGTAAAATCAACGAAAAGCTAAAATATTTGGCTGAATTAGATGTAAAAAGCACACAAAAGCGCTATCAAAAGTAGTGCTTTTTGGGTATCGTTTTAGCTATATAAACAAATTCCTTTTAAAGTGGTAATTCATCGCTTTAATCACTCTTAGACCAACAGGATTAGCAATGCTTGATTCTAAACTATTTCGTACAGAGCTGGATGAAACAGCTGCAAAATTAGCCCGCCGTGGATTTACTTTGGATGTGGAAACCATCCGTAACCTTGAAGAACAACGCAAGTCTTTACAAGTGAAGACTGAAGAATTACAAGCACTACGTAATTCCCGTTCCAAGTCCATTGGTCAGGCTAAAGCGAAAGGGGATCACGAAGAAGCTGAGCGAATCATGGCGGAAGTCGGAACGCTAGGTGCTGATCTTGATGCCGCAAAAGTCGCATTAACTGAGTTACAGATTCAATTAGATGACATCACATCGTCAATTCCAAACTTGCCAGATGATGCAGTACCTAACGGTAAAGATGAAGATGACAATGTTGAAGTTGCTCGTTGGGGTGAACCAAAGCAATATGATTTTGAATTAAAAGATCATGTTGATTTAGGTGAGATGGGTGATGGTCTTGATTTTGCGAGTGCAGTAAAAGTAACGGGTTCGCGTTTTATCGTTATGAAAGGTCAATTTGCTCGTTTGCATCGTGCCATTGCACAGTTCATGCTAGATCTTCATACCGATCAACATGGCTACACAGAAATGTATGTGCCTTATTTAGTGAATGCAGACAGCCTATACGGTACAGGTCAACTTCCTAAATTTAGTGAAGACTTATTCCATACGAGCCCTTTGACGGAACAAGTGAGTGATGAGCCATTAAAGACCTTGTCATTGATCCCAACAGCAGAAGTTCCAGTTACAAACTTAATGCGTGATACCATCACTGATGAAGCAGATTTGCCAATTAAGATGACAGCGCACACACCGTGTTTCCGTTCAGAAGCGGGTTCATACGGTCGTGATACTCGTGGTTTGATCCGTATGCACCAATTCGATAAAGTTGAACTGGTACAAATCGTGAAGCCAGAAGATTCAATGGCTGCATTAGAAGAGTTAACTGGCCATGCAGAAAAAGTTCTTCAGTTACTTGAGCTGCCGTATCGTAAAGTGATTCTTTGTACTGGCGATATGGGCTTTGGCGCAGCTAAAACTTATGATTTAGAAGTATGGGTACCCGCGCAAGAGACGTACCGCGAGATTTCTTCTTGTTCAAACTGTTGGGATTTCCAAGCTCGTCGTATGCAAGCACGTTTCCGCCGTAAAGGTGAGAAAAAGCCTGAGTTACTACATACGTTGAATGGTTCTGGTTTGGCGGTTGGTCGTACTATGGTGGCGATTCTTGAAAACTATCAGCAAGCTGACGGTAAGATTGAAATCCCACATGTATTACGTCCATACATGAATGGCTTAACGCATATTGGTGGCTAGCACTTTTTGCAACAAGTGACATTATAAAAAATACCCCATTCATTAGTTTGAATGGGGTATTTTTGTTTTTCTATAGGCTTAAGTTTTAAACTTAGAGCTTAGTTTACTTGTCTATTTATCGCTGTCGTTAGAACTTGCTGTATCGTCAGATGCTTTTTTTACTTTCACACGTGGTTGAACATATTTGTGGGAAACATCAACGACGGCAACATTATCAATAAAAGTACGACCAATAAGTACAGGGTATTCTAATTGCGAGCGGTCTACTAAAGTAAATTCAGTATTTGATTTGTAACTGCCAACTTGTACGCCTAGCTCAACAACAGGTCTTGATTCTGAAGGCTTATCTGTAGATGCCTGTTTTACTTCAACCCAGCGTTTTACCGGTAAAGTGATGGTATCTGATTTCCAATTTTTATGCGCTAAATTGAAATCCACAAAATTCTTTCCATCTTTCTTGTACGTGTGGATGTTGATCGCACTGATCGACGATGTGGTTGCCCCGGTATCAATACGGGCAAGAATATTACGATCTAAATCATTGACGTAAATCCATTCTTTCTCACCTAAAACAAGGTCTCCGCTTTTAGTGTGAGTGGAAACATCAATTTCTTGAGGTGTAACTTTGCTTACTGGTTGTACGGCATCAGCTGCTAAAGCAGAAAATGAACAAGAGAGCAAAGCAACAATTAACCATTTAAACATATTGAAAAACCTTTAAATTCATCGAGTAGAATATCGTTAGAATTCTAGCACAAAGTTAATAAGACCGTGCAGGCAAAGTCGTCAATTTTACTTGCATCTTGCAAATTGAATATTTTTCAGACGAGCCCATAACAATGGTATTACCTAGGTGCGCCTTACTATTCTTACTTAAATTTACAGCTTGACCTTAGTTGGCGATAAAACACATTGGTGAGTTGAGTGCTGATTCAACCGCAGATATCAATTGAATGATATCGCATTGATTCGAAATATAGGGCGGCATCAAATAAATCAATCGGCCAAAAGGTCGAATCCAAACACCTTGGTCAACAAAGTGCTGTTGAATGACTTCCATATTAACAGGAACATGAGTTTCGATAACGCCAATTCCCCCTAGCCAGCGTACATCCTTTACCAAGGGATACTTGCGTAACATTGGAAGTTTTTGTTCGAATGTGGCTTCGATTGATGCCACTTGTTGCTGCCAATGATTTTGTTTGATTAAATTTAAACTCGCCGTTGCGATGGCACAAGCTAATGGGTTAGCCATGAAGGTTGGCCCATGCATAAAACAACCCGCTTCACTGCTGCATACCATGTTAGCGACAGCTTTTGTTGTGACGGTTGCTGCAAGGCTCATATAGCCGCTGGTCAGCGCCTTTCCTACGCATAATATATCGGGTTGAATATTGGCATGTTCACACGCGAACAATTTTCCGGTTCGCCCAAATCCAGTCGCAATTTCATCAAGAATCAACAGCACTCCAAATTGATCACATAATTGCCTCACGCGAACAAGAAACTCTGGGTGATAGAGGCGCATACCACCCGCGCCTTGTACTATGGGCTCTAAAATAACCGCAGCAATTTCATGTTGGTGCTCAGTGATTTTGGTTTCAAAGTCGAGAATATCGTCAGGATTAAATTCTGGCCAATGGCCGTTTTGAATTTGATAGCACTCAGGAGATTTGGCAAAAATATGCTCAGGTAAAAAACCTTTGTACATTTTATGCATCGAATTATTAGGGTCGGTGACGGACATTGCAGCAAAAGTATCGCCATGATACCCATGTTCTAAAGTGAGAAACTTAGAGCGTATCGATTGTGAAGTATCTTGACTGTGTTTTGCGTACCAGTATTGAAGCGCCATTTTCAAACTGACCTCAACGGCAACAGATCCCGAATCGGCTAAGAAAACATGATTCATATTCTTCGGTGCGAGTGACAAAATATTTTTGCACAATGAGATGGCGGGATCATGTGTTAAGCCACCAAACATAACGTGTGACATTGCGTCAATTTGTGAATGGGCAGCCTGATCTAACGCAGGGTGACGGTAACCATGAATCGCAGACCACCATGATGACATCCCATCAATTAAGACTTCTCCTGTTTCAAGATGAATGCGCACACCTTCGGCGCTTTTTACTGGAAAACAAGGTAATGGGCTGAGTGTCGATGTGTATGGGTGCCAGATATGTTCCCGGTCAAATTGTAAATCCATAATATTGCTCGTTAATTAATCTATTGTAAACCGTAATGAATCAATGTTATTGACAGTCTATCTTCTGTGGGTAGACTAGCCAAGCTAAAAACCAATAGAGAAGGATCGACCGTGGAAGTGAGCCAACACTGGACTGTGCAGCAAGTACATGAATTATTAGAAAAACCATTTATGGACTTGATATTTGAAGCCCAACTTGTTCATCGTCAACATCAGCAAACGAATCATGTCCAAGTGAGTACGTTGCTTTCGATTAAAACAGGTGCATGCCCTGAAGATTGCAAGTATTGCCCTCAAAGTGCGCATTATCGTACCGATGTAGAAAAAGAACGCTTAATGGAAGTAGAGCGCGTACTTGATGCGGCGAATAAAGCTAAGAATTCTGGATCGACTCGTTTTTGTATGGGTGCGGCTTGGAAAAACCCTAAAGCGCGTGATATGCCATATTTAACCGAAATGATTAAAGGCGTAAAAGATCTCGGTCTCGAAACCTGCATGACGCTTGGTATGTTAACGCCCGATCAAGCTCAACAGCTTTCGGATGCTGGTCTTGATTATTACAACCATAACTTGGACACATCCCCTGAGTTTTACGGAAAAATCATTACCACACGTACCTACCAAGATCGATTAGATACCCTTTCTCACGTACGTGAAGCTGGAATGAAGATTTGCTCGGGTGGCATTATTGGCATGGGTGAAAGTGTTAGTGATCGCGCTGGACTATTGGTGGAGCTTGCCAATCTACCTACTCAACCAGAAAGTGTCCCGATTAATATGTTGGTGAAGGTGAAAGGGACACCAATGGAAAACGTTGATGATGTTGAACCTTTTGATTTTATTCGTCTTATTGCCATTGCTAGAATTATGATGCCTCATTCTGCAGTGCGTTTGTCGGCTGGTCGTGAAAACATGAACGAACAGATGCAAGCTTTGTGCTTTATGGCGGGTGCAAATTCTATTTTCTATGGCTGTAAGTTATTAACGACACCCAATCCTGACGAAGATACCGATTTACAACTGTTCAAAAAATTAGGTATTAACCGCCAAGAAGTACATCAGAAACCTGATGAAATCCAAGAAAATGATTTACTTGATCGAGTTGTAGAAAGAGTCGCAGCAAGACCAAGTAAAGATGATTTATTCTATGAAGCAATCAGTTAAATTTGAATGCTTGATGGTTGCCGTTAGCGGGGCTAAATGATGTTTCAGCAGCGAATCCATAAAGCGCTTGAGCACAGAAAAGCGTTAGGTTTGGAGCGAACCGTTGATATTTCTGAGCGTGAATCACAAGCTGTTATGAGTCGGAAAGCTCAACGGTGTATTAACTTTTCAAGTAATGATTACTTGGGGTTAGCTCAAGATGCTTCTTTGATTCAAGCATGGCAAACCGGGCTTGATATTTATGGTTGTGGAAGTGGTGCGTCACCAATGGTAACCGGTTATAGCCCTGCACATGCTAAGTTGGAAAAGCAGCTTTGCGAATGGTTGGGTTATCCTAGCGCGGTTCTATTTAATTCAGGCTTTAGTGCGAATCAAGCGTTGATATTTAGCTTATTAGAAAAAGGGGATGCCGTGTTCCAAGATAAGTTGAATCATGCATCACTCATCGAAGCCGGTATGTTGTCCCCAGCAACAATGTTGCGTTTTAAGCATAACGACCTAAGTGATTTATCGAACAAATTACAAAACGGCATGAAAGAACAAACAAATGGGCAATCGACTTTAGTGGTGACAGAAGGCGTTTTTAGTATGGATGGTGACCGTCCTGATCTAAAAGCCATGTCTGAACTATGCAAAAAAAATAAAGCTTGGTTTGCAGTCGACGATGCACATGGGTTTGGCGTGTTAGGTGATACAGGTCAAGGCAGTTGTCATTCTGCTGGGATCAAGCCACAAATCCTCATCGTGACGTTTGGAAAGGCGGCCGGTATTTCAGGTGCAGCGATTTTATGCGATCACGAAACGGCTAATTATCTTTCTCAATTTGCTCGTCATTTTGTTTATTCAACGGCGATGCCGCCAGCTCAAGCGCATGCATTATCCCACTCCATCTCAATGATACAAACTCAATTTTGGCGACGTGAAAAGTTAGCAGAATTGAACGCGGAATATCAACATGGTTTGAAACATTGTTTGGGGTATGTCGAAACGGATACACCAATAAAGCCTTTCATTTGTGGGGATAGCCAATCAGCGATGAGTTTGTCCGAAGCATTAAAAGCGGATGGTTTATGGGTGAGTGCGATTCGACCACCGACCGTTCCCCAGAATAAGGCAAGGCTCAGAATAACGTTAAGCGCTAATCACTCACTGATTCAAGTAAAGAAACTCACCAGTGCCATTTCTAAAAATGTGATGGATTTTAGAAATCATGAAGGATAACGATGTCATCATTTAGCCTTTTTGATGTTGAATACGCTCATGATATTCAACCTCCTTGTTTTATAGAGAAGAATTCTTCTTCAGCGAATAAAACTGCTATTGCACAAGCGTTTGGTAAAGCCGCGAAAACATACGATAAGCACGCTGCTTTTCAAAGAGATGTCGGGCACCGATTAATCGCTTTGTTGCCAAAAGATTTATCTGCTTGCAAAGTCTTAGATCTCGGTTGTGGCACGGGGTATTTTAGCCAGTTGCTTGCATTACGTGGTGCGCAGGTCACTGCATTTGATCTTTCCGAGGCGATGTTGCAGCAGTGTCAATTACGTTGCAAGCATCTGAATGTCGAATATGTGCAAGGTGATGCTGAAAAATTACCGTTTGAAGGTGAACAGTTTGACTTTGTGTTTTCGAGCTTAGCGATTCAGTGGTGCGATCATCTTCCAGCATTAATGTCATCCTTAATGGCGATTGTAAAACCATCAGGGAGAATATTTTTTTCTACCTTACTTGAAGGTTCATTGTTTGAACTAAAGGACTCATGGCGGCAAGTTGATTTGCATCAACACGTTAATCAATTTCACCACTTAGAAGCAATCAATATTGCGTTAGCTCAAGCTGGTGGGCAATTGCATCGCGCAGACTGTATGTCCATTACCGTGTGGTATCAATCGGCGCTTAGCTTAATGAAAGATTTAAAAGGTATTGGTGCTACTCATATTTCTGGTCGTTCTGATCGATTAACGAAGCGTAGTGATTTGAATGCAGTTGAAATCGCCTATCAACAATTTAAAAACCATCAAGGTCAATTACCTGCAACTTATGAAGTTTGTATTGGGAGTATTATCAAATGATTAATTCAATATTCGTTGCTGGAACCGATACGGATGTAGGTAAAACCGTTGCCTCACAAGCGATTTTATTTGCACTAGCACAGCAGGGTATTAAAACTTCTGGCTTTAAACCCGTTGCAGCCGGTTGTGAGCCCACTGAGTCTGGTATGGTGAATAACGATGCACTTTGTTTGCAAGACGCTTCAACGGTTAAACTTGATTATCATGTTGTGAATCCTTATGCCTTAGCCTTGCCAGCTTCGCCACATATCGCTGCCAATAAAGAAGGCGTGAACATTGAATTTGATGTGCTATCTTCTGCGTTAGCGGAACACCGACACCATGCAGATTTTGTGTTAGTTGAAGGCGCTGGTGGTTGGAGAGTCCCTGTTTCGAAAAGTGAATGTTTATCTCGTTGGGTTCAACAAGAAAAATTACCTGTTGTGCTTATCGTGGGGGTGAAGTTAGGCTGTTTAAGTCATGCAATGTTAACGGTTGAAGCTATTCAAAATGATGGCTTAACCCTTGTTGGCTGGGTTGCCAATAGAATCAACCCTGGTACTGAGCATTATAGTGACATCATTGAAATGCTTGAAGCTAAAATCCCGGCGCCAAAGCTTGGAGAAATTCCTTACCTTCTTTCTTCTAAACGCCAACAAGCTTATCGTTATCTTGATGTTTCGCCTTTGTTAAAATAGAACGATGCTGCGACCAAAGTAATAGCATGAGTTGAAGTGACTCTAAGATAGATACAAAAAAGCTGCCATTCACATCGAACTGGCAGCTTTTTTTATATCAATTTTTATGTCATTAACGCGATAAGTTAGGCTCTGGAATATGTTTTGTCGCTTGTTCTGACTTCTTCTCAGCAAGACCTAAGCGTTCCTTCGCTTCTTCTTCCGATAGACCAAGATGACAAGACAGTAAATCTATCGCCATTTGGTAATTTTCTTTATCCGCCATACCAATATCCTTTAGGTTGTTATATAGGAACTACCTTAATCCTTTGTGGAAAATTCAGCAATAAGACTAAAGTATAAGCACAATCGATTTAATGAGGAGAGCATTTGTAAGTTTTAGTAAAATCAGAGGTTTGATAATTGAACTAATGGCTTAATAGTGTTAACTATTCGTATAGCATTAATCTTTTAATGGTTAATGACTATGATGAATATAAATTTTTGTTGTTCACGTTATGGTGAATGAAAGGTAAAGATAGGGTGGACATCAAATGTTTCAATTGATCCCTTAACCTTGCACTGAAAATCGCAGATGATACTCAGTAATTGCCAAGAAGTGGTATTTTCGTGAAAACTGCATCTTGAATAAACTTGAGTCTATACTGTTGTTAAAGAACGTTTAACGCAAAAGTATGAACATAATCAATTAGGTTATGTTGTTGATGGCTTCTACGGAGAAAGAAAGAATGAAGCGAGTGATGTTATTTTTAGCGACAAACTTAGCGGTTGTATTGGTGCTAAGTGTTGTTTTAAATATTGTATATGCCGTAACAGGAATGCAGCCAGGGAGTCTGTCAGGACTACTCGTGATGGCAGCCTTATTCGGGTTTGGTGGTTCATTTATTTCTTTATTGTTATCGAAAAAAATGGCGTTACGCTCTGTGGGTGGGCAAGTTATCGAAAGCCCACGTAACGAAACGGAACATTGGTTGATTCAAACCGTTACTCGTCAAGCTCAACAAGTGGGTATTGGCATGCCTACTGTTGCGATTTACGATTCGCCAGATATTAATGCCTTTGCAACCGGTGCTAAACGCGATGATTCGTTAGTTGCAGTGTCCACTGGTTTGTTGCACAACATGACTCGTGATGAAGCTGAAGCGGTATTAGCGCATGAAATTAGTCATATCTCAAATGGTGATATGGTGACCATGACATTAATGCAAGGTGTAGTGAATACATTTGTTATTTTCATTTCACGAGCCATTGCGAATGTAGTCAGCTCGAACAACAGTGATGAAGGTCGTGGCGGAAGCATGATGAGTTACTTCTTAATCTCAATGGTTCTAGAAATGGTATTCGGCTTCTTGGCGAGCTTTATTACGATGTGGTATAGCCGTCATCGCGAATTCCATGCCGACTCAGGTGCAGCTCAGCTTGTTGGTAAGCATAAGATGATAGCGGCACTTGAACGCCTTAAAGTGAGCCATGAGCCTCAGCTTGAAGGCTCGATGATGGCATTCGGCATTAATGGTAAGCGTACGATGATGGAGCTGTTAATGAGCCATCCACCACTTGATAAGCGTATTGAAGCGCTGCGCAATCAATAATGATTTAGTCGGTAATTCATACCATATAAGTTCCAAGGCTTGGTGAGCGATCATCAAGCCTTTTTTTGATTAGTGCATCTGGGATTACTGTTTCGCAGCGATTGTGCGGTTTAAGTCTTGCTGGACAATTTCTAGAGCTTTTAAGGCCACTTCAGGTGCAATTTCGTTTGATTCCAATAGATAGATCAAATCAACCGCAAGTTGCACTTCTTCGGGTGCAGAATCTAAAGATTGAGGTGAAGCGGTTTTAGTTGTAGTCATTACTAGGATTTTGCCTTTCTCTGAATGTAATTTGTTTTTCAATCTTTAATTTAGCGGCTGAGCAGCGCTCTAATCGTTGTTCAGCCAGTAATAAATCTTTTTGAGCTTGAGCTCGTTCGTAACTACTACAAGTGTTCACTTGATTCGTTTTTTGAAAAACGAGATCACGTAAGCGTATTTCCCACTCTTGGTGTTGTGATAAATCCTGATAAAGCTCACTAATCGGTTTACGATAATGGCTGCTGTGCTTTATTTCATTATGCCGAATATTTTGAGTGGCTAATTCACGTTGTATTGCAGCTAATTGGGAGAGTAACAGCTGAGTTAAGTGTTCAGCCCGTAATTGAGTCAACCGGTCTGCTTGTTGCTCTCTAATAATGCTCTCAAAAGTGGATTTTGTTTCGCTGACACAAGGAACAAGCAAGCGAGATCGGCATTTGAATAAATGCTCATCAAATAAGGCTTGGTGATGCTCCCCTTTGATGCGATCACGTTGAGCCGCTTGTTTCGATAACTCTTCAAGTTTATTGGCTAGGTCGCTAAATTTACTCATTGTTATCTCTTTATTGAAACGAAGTCATTAAAACCAAGCTTGATAGGCGAGTTTGATCGCCAATACACTGACGACGATCACAAATACTGGTCGTATAAAAGCCGCACCAAAACGAATCGCAGAATGCGCACCCACGTAAGCACCAGCCATTAAGCATAGACCCATCGTTAGGCCTAATGTCCAGTTGATGTGACCAAGAATAGCAAAGGTAACCAATGAGGTGAAATTACTAGTAAAGTTCATCGCTTTAGACACGCCAGAAGCAAGCAAGATGTTCATTCGGTAAAGTGCCATGTTACTCACTGTCCAAAATGCGCCAGTTCCGGGCCCAATCGCGCCATCATAAAACCCTAAACTCAAACCCTGCAATATCTGCTTCTTGTGGACTTTCTTATTTGCAGGAGGCAGAGCATTATGGCTGTCTTTTGGCGCTTTACTAAATATTGTGTAAATCGCGGTGGCTAAAATGATTAATGGCAGGATTTTTTCTAGCCAAGCCGTGCTGATAACATTAATGACGAGCGTGCCACTGATTGCACCAATTAGTGTCGCAACAAAGGAACGATACCAAAAATTTGGGGTAAATAAGCGTTTTTGATAGTAAGTAAAAGCGGCGGTTGAAGAGGCAAATGTAGCCGATAGCTTGTTGGTCCCTAAAGCTAAGTGCGGAGGCAAACCAAGAGAAAGTAGAGCAGGGACGGTTAGCATTCCGCCGCCTCCTGCTACCGCATCAATAAAGCCTGCCGCAAACGCAACAATGCCAAGAATAAGTAGCATCGTTGGGTCAAGCATTTCCATAGTCATTCTTCTTGGTTATTTCTACGACATTCGCAATTTTTTGAGATAAGCGATAGAAAGATATTAATATTCAACTTTACGAGCAAACGGTGGTAAAGCATCCAAAAGTGCTTTGCCATAGCGTTTTGTCACGATCCGACGATCAAGAATGACAACTCTACCAGAATCTTGTTCTTTACGCAGTAGCCGACCAACTGATTGGATGAGCTTTTTACTGGCTTCAGGTACTGAAATTTGCATAAATGGATTACCACCACGCTCAACGATATATTCAGAGTGCGCTTGTTCCACAGGGGAGGTTGGTACACCAAATGGAATTTTAGTAATAATTAAGTTTTCTAATAGTTTACCGGGAAGATCCAACCCTTCAGAAAAACTACCAGTACCAAAGATCACGCTAGTTTGGCCAAATTGGCAATAGGCTCGGTGCTTATTCAGAATTTCACTTCGAGACTTTTTACCTTGAACTTGTAAATTCCACTTATTCTTTACTGCTATCGCTTCTAATGCTTGTGCAACTTGATTCATTTGCCAATAAGAAGAAAACAGTACTAAATTGGCTTTTTTATCTTGTAGATAGGTCGGTAAAATCTCAGATAAATAGGCCGTAAAATTCGGATGTTGAGGCTCATATTGTAATTTTGGCACCATGAGTTCGGCATTGTTTGCATAATCGAACGGAGAAGCTAAAGCGAGAAATTGCGTCGCATCCTCAACTTTTTGGCTGATACCCGCTTGAATGGCGAAGAATTGAAATGAGTTTAATGCACGCATGGTCGCGGAAACTAAAACGGCACCAGCGCAGCGGCTCCATAATTGTCGATCTAATTGCCAGCCCACTTCTAAAGGGGACACGTTGATGGTGAAATCATCTTCACGATCTGTGCTTATTTCAATCCAACGCGCCAGTGGTGCACCTTTGTCGTGATTGGGTTCGGCCATTAAATGCCATACCTTAGCTAGATTTTCTAATCGCTGTAAATAAAAACCTGCTTCGGCTAAGGCAGGTTCTGCCAAGCGCGCGGATAATTCACCATCTTTAACTCTTTCGCTGATTAAGTCAGTAATTTTTGCCATAGATTGATGGGCTTTTTTGCTTAAAATCTTTAAAGATTTAGATTCTTCTTCTAGCCATGAAGGGAGTTCTCCATGCTCAAAGCGGTAAATGTTTTCTTTAAATTCACCAGCATTAAATTGTTTACTCAGTTGCGTTAAAGCTGGCACCAGTTGCTGAATAGAATCTTGTAATTCATTACGAAAACGAGAGCTGCGCTTTATATCAGTAAGATTAGCAATTTTAACAACGGATTTATTCAAGCTTTCAAGCCAGGTTGCCGTCCCTTTTAAACTAGCTGTAGCCGAGGCGTGCTCTCTTGCAACATTTGGTAAATGATGAGCTTCATCAAAGATATAAATGCTTTGTTCAGGTTCCGGTAAAATTACTCCGCCACCAAGGTCAGCATCTGCCATCACTAAGCTATGATTGGCAATGATTACATCGGCTTTATCTAGATCAGCGCGCGCTTTTTGAAATGGGCAATCACGATGAGTTGGCATGGAATTATTACAGCTGTGCTTATCACTGACGATAACCTTCCAAATGTCATCTGGAATGGTTTCTGCCCAACTGTCTCTATCACCATTCCATTTGTTATCAGAAAACGCGGTGTATAACGCTTGAAGCTGTTCGATATCTTTTTTTTGTGGCTTGGATTCGAACATAGCGAGTTGTTGTCCGTCTTGCTCTGTTTGTTTTCCACAAGCTAGCGATAACTTTTCTAAGCAGCAATACCGCTGTCGACCTTTAGCTAAAATAAAGGAAAAAGGCGTTTCAACAAGGCGACGATATAAAGGCATGTCTTTATGTATTAACTGCTCTTGTAAGGCGACAGTAGCAGTGGAGATGATTATTTTCTTTTGAGAGAACTGCGCAAATGGAACCGATGCCATTAAATAAGCCAGAGACTTACCTATTCCTGTTCCAGCTTCGGCAACAATAATCCGGTTAGATTTGTGATAAGTCCCCGATAATGTTTTGGCGATTTCCGCGACCAAATAATTTTGCGCCCTGCGTGGAATAAATCCATCAAGCTGAGCTGAAAGGTTTTGATAACTTAGCTTGATGGCTTTTTGAATATTAGTGGAAAGCATGTTCAGTTCTCATAAAATAACAACTGGATATTATCACAGTGTTGTTGCTATTTCTTACTCTATTTCTCTCTGAATATTATTGAGTTAACTGTTAATAAGAGAAGGGGGGAAAGCTGATTTCATCGCACTTCTTAATAGTAAGTTAATTGAGTCTGTCAGATGTTTCATTGATATT
>NZ_AJYK02000042.1 GCF_000286955.2 Vibrio rumoiensis 1S-45 | reverse complement strand
GGTGTCGGCTGCGCGAAACCTATCCTTATTTGTTAGGTGCGTTCTTCAATTTTCCACGGCGGGTTTAATCGATTTTCACCTGCCCAATACAACTTAATTTTGTTTCCTGATGGGTCACTTAGTACAGCTTCTTTCCAAAGGAACGGTTGATCGATGGGTTCCTGATCGAACTCTATACCTTTACCTTTCAGGTTTTCTACCAGCTGATCGAGTTCTTCATGTTCAAAATAAACAACACCTCTACATTCTAACCCACGTTTATCTGGGTCTAAGTAGATTGAAAATGTAGAGTCTCCACCGGGAAAAGAGAAACGAGCATAATGCTCATCGCTGACAATTTGAATAAGCCCTAATGTTTTGTAAAAATCTACAGCCAAATTGATATCATCAACAGCCAAAGTTACTTGATTTAGATTCATATACTTTCCTTGTATCGCATGTATGACGCCTAACAATTTAATAGACGGAAAAATCCGTATAGTCTTTCCGTCTATCATCTCAGTCACTTTTTGGAACAGCAAGCTAGATAACTAAATTTATCCATAAAGTACGATTTGTCTCATACTCACTAAGCATAAAATGCGGAAATAATCCG
>NZ_AJYK02000041.1 GCF_000286955.2 Vibrio rumoiensis 1S-45 | reverse complement strand
GCTTAGGCTCATGTGCGGGGTGACAGTGAGGGGAACTCATTTATGCCCTAAAATTCGTTAGCCATTAACTTTGCAACGACTACAATGACTTTCTTTTTCCATATACTTCCTCATGCTACATGTTGCTAATCCTGCATAGCTTGAAATTAGAATAACTGGATTTTTAGTTAGAAATCTAGCTATGCATGAATCTGAGATATGGCTCCAGCTTTCGGTTAGTTTTAGGTACTGAG
>NZ_AJYK02000040.1 GCF_000286955.2 Vibrio rumoiensis 1S-45 | reverse complement strand
TCAGTGAGGGCGCATTATAGGGAGATCTTATGGCTTAGCAAGATCTTTTTTATGATTTTTTGCATTTATTTATCGTTCGATTAAAAAAGGAGCTAATCGCTCCTTTTTTGTTTATTTAGCACTCTATATTAGGACTTTTAATTAGATAAATGCATATGCATCCGCAAACATACGATCTTTCTTCGCCCCTTTACGATCTACAAATTGTTGCCTTGCTGCTCCTGCCATTTCAAAGCGACCGGCTATATACACATCAAAATTCTCTAATGTAGCGAAGTCTTGATCGACTGCTTCTAGCACATTTCCTATTTTTCCTGCCCATTCATCCTCTAAATGTTCAATAACAGGAATAAAATGTACATTACTATGTGCTATAGCTATTTCATTTAGTTCTTGCATTGCATAGAGTTGACTACTGTCTTTTGCTCCCCAATAAAGATAAATAGGGTTAGTTATGTTCTGGCTAATGCAATGATCTAAAATTGAGCGAACATAACTAAAACCCGTTCCACCAGCAATTAATAGTAATGACTCTTGTCTATCTTCTTGTAAGCATGCCGTTCCATGTGGAGCATCTATTGTAATGGAGCCATTGTTGGCGTAAGCATGATTCATAGCTTCAACGACTTCAATCGCATAAGCATTATGTTCAGCAGCACCAATATGAAGCTCTAATTCTCCTAAGTGGCGACAAGGACTACTCGCAATTGAAAATGGACGCTTATCCTTTTCTCCCATTACCACCATTAGATACTGACCTGCTTTAAACTCTACAGGTGTTTCCGGATGCAATAGAATGCGGAATGTATTACTCGCTAATGGTTCAATTGATTTTACTTTACATTCGATGGTCATGATTTCCTCTTGCTCACTCGTCTAAAGACAAGACTAAGTGACTTCTTGGATAAGCTTTGCAGGGGAATATCCAACCTTGTTGCTGTTCTTTTTCGGTAAGTACAGGTTCAAGATCGTAATAAACAACCCCTTCGATTTTTTTACAAACGCAGGCTGTACAGACACCCACTCGGCATCGGTTTGGTAAGTTAATCCCACTTTCCAAAGCCGCATCTAAAAGTGTTTGTTTTGAATCTGCGTCAAATTCAATATGATCCGGTAAAAGTGTTACCCGATAGATCACTCTAATGAGGTTCAGCTAAAATATTGAGCTGCTCCCAAATATCATCAATAGCAGACACTATTTTTGGATCTTTTTTAATCGGTGTCCCCCACTCTCTTTGGGTTTCACCTAGCCACTTATTGGTTGCATCTAAGCCCATTTTTGAACCTGTTTTGTCGGAGCTGTCTAATTCAACTATGAAGGTATCTCGGCTTGGATCCATTCGAGTTGTCACAGCCCAGATAATATCGTTCCAGTCTCTGATATCAACGTCTTCATCGCACAAAATCAAAAAATGAATATCAGCAGATTGCTTTAAAAAATCCCATGCTTCTAACATTAAGCGTTTTCCATGACCAACTTCCTGCTTACGCATTTTAAAAATCGCAATATAAGAAGAGTCCACGCCAAGTGGAAAATGACAATCACTAATTTCAGGAAAGTGACTTTGAAATTCTTCAATTTGTTGTTGAGTCAATGCTGAAGAATGCAATGGGTTTTCTTTCAAACCGATGGCTTCTAATTCTGCTGGCCATTTTTTAGTAACATCCAAGCCCATTTTAGAACCAAGCCCAACCACAGGAGAAGCAAAATCTAAAGAATCAATTGGCGTATTATCAATCAATAACGTATCTCGTGCAGGATCCATGTGCTTACTCATCGCTTGAGTCACGCAGCCCCAATCACGAGCATTCACGTCTTCATCGCAAACAATCACAAACTTGGTGTACATAAATTGGCGTAAGAAAGACCACACCCCCATCATGACCCTTTTGGCATGACCCGGATATTGCTTCTTCATCGTCACAACCGCCATTCGATATGAGCATCCTTCTGGCGGTAGATAAAAATCGATAATTTCAGGAAATTGTTTTTGCAGAATAGGCACAAACACCTCATTCAACGCAACGCCTAATACGGCAGGTTCATCCGGTGGACGGCCAGTATAGGTACTATGATAGATGGCATCTTTGCGCATTGTTATATGAGTGATGGTAAACACATGGTGCTTTTCGACTTCATTAAAGTAGCCCGTATGATCGCCATAAGGGCCTTCATCGGCAAACTCAGATGGATCGATATACCCTTCCAGTACAATTTCGGCACTGGCTGGAATATCGAGATCGTTGCTAATCGATTTCACCACTTCGGTTTTACTACCACGTAACAAACCAGCAAAAGCATATTCTGATAACGTGTCTGGTACCGGTGTTACGGCACCTAAAATAGTGGCTGGATCGGCGCCAAAGGCAACAGAAACAGGAAAAGGCTTACCAGGGTGAGTTTCCATCCAGTCCCGTAAATCCAATGCACCACCTCGGTGAGCAAGCCAGCGCATAATGACTTTATTTTTACCAATTTTTTGTTGTCGGTAGATCCCTAAATTCTGACGTTTCTTATTTGGACCTCGCGTTACCGTTAAGCCCCAAGTCAATAACGGTGCAACATCACCAGGCCAACAACTCATCACAGGGATCTTATCTAAATCAACTTCATCACCTTCAAGTACAATTTTTTGGCAAGGAGCTGAACGAAGTCTTTTGGCTGGCATATTTAAAACTTGTTTAAATACCGGAAGTTTATCAATCGCATCTTTAAAGCCTTTTGGTGGCTCGGGCTCTTTCAGATAGGCCAGTAACTTACCGACTTCACGTAACTCAGAAACATCTTGACGCCCCATGCCGATGGCAACACGCTCTGTCGTACCAAATAAATTAGTAAGTACAGGCATGTGGTAACCAATTGGGTTTTCAAATAATAATGCAGGACCACCAGCACGTAAGGTACGATCACTGATTTCCGTCATTTCATAGTGCGGATCGACGGGATGAGAAATGCGTTTAAGCAGTCCTTTCGTTTCTAAGTGGTCAACAAAATCACGTAAATCTTTAAAGCTCATAAATATCTACTGGCCATTTTCAAAGGCGACTATTATATACGCAACCAAAGTAATATGCATGAACCTCAATAATAAATCGACAATGATTCTCATTTGAATGTGAATTTATACAAAAACAATGACTATTAGCGCTTCAAATAAGCTAATTATTCGTGTGTGACGAGAGCTTGCATTAAACTTTGGGACTTTTTAACACCACCAGACTCTAATAAATTCACCAACCAATCACGATGAGGGCTATCAGATAGAGCTTGTGCGACCAAAACTCCATCATCAACATGATTCAGTTTATCGACAAGAAAGTCTTTTGCTTCGAGACTCATTGGCTGAATATTAACTAATTCACCAATGGCTGTATTTTTAAGTGCTGGATTCTGAGAGGCTTCTATCAATTGCTTTACTGAAAATGCATTTCCAACTGAAGCTAACCGCCTCACTTCATTTTGGCTGTCTTCATTACCTTTCATTTTCCAAAGCAAATTATACATACGTTGATCTTCAGTAAGTTGAGCCAATTTAATCACTACCGCAGTAGAAGGCACCCATTTTATTAACGAAGTGCCCACTAATTGATTCACCAAATAATCTAATGCTTGCGGAGAGAGACTATCAGCCTCTTTCAGTAATAATGCTTCATGCTCTTTGGTTAATTGTGAATTTCCTTTTAACCAATTAGGCAGATCTAAATCCTGACTTTCAACCGCAATAATAAAATCAATCGTCGTTTGATCTTGCTTCCAATTTGATATTAAACGGTTAGCAATCAGAGAACTATTAAAAGCAGGCATGATCGCCGTATAACCATCACCATTATCAGAGACACTATAAACTGGGGAGTGTTGTTGCTGTGATTTGATAAAAATAGACATTCTCGGTGTTAACACCAAGCGCTCCATTTCTATTTTTCTAAGTAAAAGGTAACGAACAACTTCTTGTTTAGGCAAGGGGATTTGTGCCAGCGCTTTTTCTACTACGCGAGCCTTATCAAGCAAAACATCTTGATAGATATTGTCAACTGACTGATGTACTTGGGAGTTGTTTAGCCATGAAGTAACCTCTTCCTGTGTTATTTCAATCGCATGCCCTAAAGGAACCCACAAAACAGCATTCAGAAGTAAAGTAACTGCTAACAATCCTTGTCGCATATTTTCTTCCTTTTGTGTTGCCGTTTATAGTGCAACCAATTTTTCTCTAAGACAATAAAAATCACCGCTCAATGTGAGCGGTGATTATCATTAACTTAAGCTACGAAAATATAACTGGAATTATTGTCGACGCATTGCATCAAAGAATTCGTTATTCGTCTTCGTCATCGCTAACTTATCAATAAGGAATTCCATTGCATCCGTTTCACTCATTGGGTGAACGATCTTGCGTAAGATCCACATTTTTTGTAACTCGTCAGTTTTGGTTAATAACTCTTCACGGCGAGTACCAGAGCGGTTGAAATCGATAGCAGGGAAGACACGTTTTTCCGCAATTTTACGGTTTAGGTGCAATTCCATGTTACCTGTACCTTTAAATTCTTCGTAGATAACTTCATCCATTTTAGAACCGGTATCAACCAAAGCAGTAGCAATAATAGTCAAGCTACCGCCTTCTTCAACATTACGTGCAGCACCAAAGAATCGCTTAGGACGATGTAATGCGTTCGCATCCACACCACCGGTTAAGATCTTACCTGATGATGGAACAACGGTATTGTATGCACGAGCAAGGCGAGTAATCGAATCAAGTAAGATCACCACGTCTTTTTTATGCTCAACAAGACGCTTGGCTTTTTCAATTACCATTTCAGCCACTTGTACGTGGCGAGATGCAGGCTCATCAAAAGTAGATGCAATCACTTCGCCTTTTACTAGGCGTTGCATTTCCGTTACTTCTTCTGGGCGCTCATCAATAAGCAATACCATCAACTCACACTCAGGGTGGTTGTGAGCAATACTTTGCGCAATATTTTGTAGCAACATGGTTTTACCCGCTTTTGGCGGAG
Source organism: Vibrio rumoiensis 1S-45 (assembly GCF_000286955.2). Classification (GTDB taxonomy): domain Bacteria; phylum Pseudomonadota; class Gammaproteobacteria; order Enterobacterales; family Vibrionaceae; genus Vibrio; species Vibrio rumoiensis_A. Next base: position 24,408 of record NZ_AJYK02000040.1, on the reverse strand, counting down.
CAACAATCAAACCACGTTGACCTTTACCGATAGGAGAAGCTAAATCAAGAACTCGAGCTGTAATATCTTCGGTAGAACCATTACCGCGCTCCATCACCATGCGCTCATTGGCATGTAGAGGCGTTAAGTTTTCAAAAAGGATTTTGTTGCGGGCGTTGTCTGGGCGATCAAAGTTAACCGTGTTGACTTTAAGAAGGGCAAAATAACGTTCACCATCTTTAGGTGGTCGAATCTTCCCAGCAACCGAATCACCGGTGCGTAAGTTAAAACGGCGAATTTGACTTGGTGAGACATAAATATCATCTGGGCCAGCAAGGTAAGAACAATCTGCCGAGCGTAAGAAGCCAAAGCCATCTTGAAGAATTTCTAAAACCCCATCGCCAAAAATGTCTTCACCACCTTTAGCATGTGCCTTTAGGATGGAAAAGATAATATCTTGCTTTCTTAAACGGGCTAAGTTTTCCAAACCCAAGCTTTCTCCAAGCGCAACAAGCTCAGATACAGGTCTGTTTTTCAGTTCTGTTAGGTTCATAGTGGTGGATGCTTTTTTTGTCAAAATAGGATTCTGTTGGTTGTTTATAAGATAGGTTTGACCTTAAGGAACGGCCAAGAAATGAATATTTGTCTAATTAACGTGCGATAAATTATCACTAAAATAAAGACGAGTCTACCTTTATAAAAATACAAAACCGCATATAGGTAAGTTATATGCGGTTTATAGTTACAAAATTAATTGTAGCTCTTATAAGTTTGCATCTAAAAACTCTTTCAGTTGGGTCTTAGATAAAGCCCCTACTTTAGTCGCTGCAACGCCACCGTCTTTAAATAAAAGTAATGTTGGAATACCACGAATACCAAACTTTGGTGGGGTTCCTGCATTTTGATCGATATTTAATTTACCGATAGTGAGCTTGCCTTCGTATTCTTCAGCGATTTCATCAAGAATTGGGGCAATCATTTTACAAGGACCACACCATTCTGCCCAGAAATCTACTAGAACTGGACCAGCAGCTTTGATTACATCATTTTCGAAACCTTCATCAGAAAGCTGCATAATCTTGTCACTCATCTTCCACTCCAATGTATATATTTATGATCTGGTTGGATGATAACCAGCAATTAGATTGCCTATTGGAATGGATTTACTTTCGTATTGCAAGCTTAAGCTGATATTCTATAGCAATGAAGAAGACACATATCACAGAGCAAAAATTCGCCGATTTGGATTTATTACCCCAAGTCATTGAAGGATTGGAGAAAAAAGGGTTCGAGTATTGTACCCCTATCCAAGCCTTGGCGTTGCCGGTACTGCTCACCGGCCAAGACATTGCAGGCCAGGCCCAAACCGGGACTGGTAAAACGCTTGCGTTTTTAACTGCTACTTTTAACCATCTGCTAAAAACAGCAGAACCAGAAGGACGACAAAAAAGTCACCCTCGTGCCATTATTATGGCTCCGACGCGTGAGCTCGCGATCCAAATTTACAACGATGCGGAAGGTTTAATTGAATCAACAGGCTTAAAAGCTGGCCTTGCTTATGGTGGTGAAAGCTACGATAAGCAATTAACTAAGTTGCAAGACGGTGTTGATATTTTGATTGGCACATGTGGCCGTATCATCGACTTTTACAAACAAAAAGTATTTAGTTTAAACAGCATTCAAGCTGTAGTACTTGATGAAGCCGATCGCATGTTTGATCTTGGTTTCATTAAAGATATTCGTTTCTTATTCCGTCGCATGCCGGAGCCGAGCGATCGTCTTAACATGCTTTTTTCTGCGACGTTATCGTATCGTGTACAAGAATTAGCGTTTGAACATATGCACAACCCTGAGCATGTTCTCGTTGAAGACCAACAAAAAACCGGGAACAACATCAAGGAAGAATTGTTCTACCCATCCAATGAACACAAAATGGCACTGCTTCAAACATTGATTGAAGAAGAGTGGCCAGAACGTGCGATTATTTTCGCCAACACGAAACACAAATGTGAAGCTGTATGGGGAAGCTTAGCGGCGGATGGACACCGTGCTGGCCTACTTACTGGTGATGTTCCACAGAAAAAACGTGAACGTATTTTAGATGAGTTCACTCGTGGTGATGTCGATTTCTTAGTGGCAACTGATGTCGCAGCCCGTGGATTACACATCCCAGCGGTAACACATGTATTCAACTTCGATTTACCCGATGACGCAGAAGATTACGTACACCGAATTGGTCGTACAGGTCGTGCTGGAGCCAGTGGCTCATCGATTAGCTTTGCTTGTGAAGACTATGCTGTCAATCTCCCTGCAATTGAAGAATACATTGAGCACTCGATTCCAATGTCGGAATATGATGCCGATTCACTATTGACAGATTTACCACCAGCAATACGATTACAGCGTCCACCACAAACAAATCGCCGAACCAATACTGGCGCACGTGGTTCAAACCGTAACAATGGCTCTCGTAACAACAATCGTCGCCCACGTCAGCCACGTAATAGTTAAATTAAGGTGTCATTGGCTTATGAGTAATACAGTTTCATCTCCTTTATATGCCGCCATTGATTTGGGGTCGAACAGCTTCCACATGCTGATCGTTCGACATGTTGATGGTAGTGTTCAAACCATGGCAAAAATTAAGCGTAAAGTACGTTTAGCTAATGGCTTAGATAAAAATAACCAACTAAGCCAAGAAGCCATGCAACGAGGATGGGACTGTTTAAGCTTATTTGCAGAGCGTCTGCAAGATATTCCGCCAACGAATATACGAATTGTTGGTACTGCTGCCTTACGTTCTGCGACCAATGTGGAGACGTTTTTAAGTAAAGCGAACCAAATCCTAGGCCACTCAATTGAAGTCATTAGTGGTGAAGAAGAAGCTGCCACCATCTACAAAGGCGTTGCCCACACCTCTGGTGGTTTAGGCCGACGTTTAGTGGTTGATATTGGTGGCGCAAGCACAGAGCTCATTATAGGCAAAGAGTTTGAAGCCCAAGCCTTAGTGAGCCTCTCTATGGGGTGTGTCACCTGGTTAGATAACTATTTCCATGACAGGCAACTCACTCAAAGTAATTTTGATACAGCCATTCTTGCCGCCAAAGCAACATTAGAGCCCATATTAACCAAGTACTCGCAATTGGGTTGGGATGTCTGTGTTGGGGCAAGTGGTACTGTACAGGCCCTACAAGAGATAATGCTGGCACAAGGAATGGATGAAATCATTACCTTGAGTAAGCTCAAACGTCTTAAGAAACAAGCCATGATGGCCTCTCATCTTGAAGAACTCGAAATTGATGGTTTAACCCTTGAAAGAGCATTAGTATTCCCAAGTGGCTTATCGATATTAATTGCGATATTTGAAAGTTTAAATATTGAGTCCATGACTCTCGCTGGCGGAGCACTACGTGAAGGCTTAGCTTATGAAATGATTGGCGAAATGCGTCAATCAAATATCCGTCAACGTACAGTGAGTAGCGTACAAAAACGTTATCAGGTTGATACTCTCTACGCAGAACAAGTCGCCAATGTTGCTCTCGAACTACTTGAGCAATGTGGAGGGCTAAGTTGGGTACCAGAGACTCAAGCGGCTTTCTTACTTCAATCCGCAGCCGAACTGCATGAAATAGGACTTAGCATCGACTTTAAAAAAGGTGGTGAACACGGTGCCTATTTATTACAACACCTCGATTTACCCGGTTTTACCCGCGCGCAAAAACATTTTTTAGCCGAGTTAACTCGTCGTTATCGTGAACAACTCACATCTCTGCCAGAGCAACACGCGCTCTCAAGTCAAAGTAGTAAGCGCTTACTTCGATTATTAAGACTATCAGTGCTACTGACTCATAGACGAGAAGCAATTCTTCAGCCGGAATTCTCAATTCACTCTGAAGGCGATATCCTAACACTTACCATAGACCCAACTTGGCTACAGAAAAATCCGTTAACTCAAGCCGAGTTAGAAATTGAAGCGAATAGACAAAGTGATATTGGTTGGCCACTGGTTATTGCTGAATAACTTGTTGCCGCCCCTATTATCCATTTGAACAAATCTATCCAAACAAAAAACGGGAACCTCTAGGCTCCCGTTTTTGTATCTTTACCTTAGTACCAATCGTCAACCGATCATTATTATAGGTATGGGTCTACATTTAATCTTCAACCACATCGGCTGATATTGCATCTTGTGCTAACCACTCAGCCACATCTTTCGCAAAATAAGTTAAAATACCATCGGCGCCAGCGCGCTTAAAGCAAAGCAAAGATTCCATCACGGTTTCTTTTTCTTTTAACCAACCATTTTGAATAGCCGCTTTATGCATCGCATACTCACCCGAGACTTGATAAGCAAACGTTGGAACTTGCAGCTCAGTTTTCACTCGGCGCACAATATCTAAGTAAGGCATACCTGGCTTCACCATCACCATATCAGCCCCTTCATTGATATCCATTGCCACTTCGTGCAAAGCTTCATCACTATTAGCAGGATCCATTTGGTAGTTTTTCTTATTACCACCTTTAAGGTTCGATGAAGAGCCGACTGCATCACGGAATGGGCCATAATAGTTAGAGGCGTATTTAGCTGAATAAGCCATGATCTGAGTATGAATATGACCTGCTTTTTCTAAGGCTTCACGGATTTTACCAATACGCCCATCCATCATATCAGAGGGTGCAACAACATCGGCTCCCGCTTCAGCATGAGACAATGCTTGCTTAACTAGCACATCTGTCGTTTCTTCATTTAACACATAACCATCTTTATCAATGATGCCATCTTGACCATGTGTGGTGTATGGGTCTAATGCCACATCAGTGATCACACCAATATTTGGGACATGTTCTTTCAGAGCACGAACGGCTCTTTGTACCAAGCCTTCCGGATTATACGCTTCTGTTGCACATAAAGATTTTACATCTTGATTGACGACAGGAAATAATGCGATAGCAGGAACACCTAATTTCGATAGATACTCCGCTTCCTCTAATAATAAGTCGATAGATAAGCGCTCAACACCAGGCATAGATTCAACCGCTTCACGGCGATTCTTTCCCATCAATACAAACATTGGGTAAATCAAATCATTCACACTCACTGAATTTTCAGCGACTAAACGACGACTAAAATCATGCTTACGAAGACGACGTAGACGGCGACCTGGGAATTGACCTTGAATGGATACTGACACCTTAACTCTCCTTACCGAAAATTTGATCACTATTTTATATTCAGCTCCCATCATATCACTGTCGCTATACCTTGGAAGTAAAGATTTTACGCCCTCAGGTATACCAAAGCTTACGCTAAAATCAACCAACAGCTAAATGACCTATCATTTATCCTTAAGCCACTTGAGTATATACTCCCATCTCTACTTCAATAACCGATGAGTATTTTATGATTGATAGCCATGCCCACATTTACGCAAAAGAATTTGATGAGGATCGTAACGAAGTCGTTCAACGAGCATTGGATATCGGCATCAACAAAATTCTACTTCCGAATATTGATCTCAATTCAATTGAACCTATGCTGGCAACCGAAGCAGCCTACCCAGCAGTTTGCCATTCCATGATGGGCTTACACCCTTGCTATGTGAATGGCAATATTACGCAGGACTTAGAAATCATACGTGGCTGGTTTGAGAAGCATGATTTCATTGCAGTGGGTGAAATTGGTATTGATTTGTACTGGGATAAAACGTTTCAAGCAGAACAAGAATATGCTTTTAGAACTCAGTTGCAATGGGCTAAAGAGCTAAAATTACCCGTTGTCATCCACACTCGCGATTCCATCGATCAAACGCTAAATATTTTAGCAAGCGAACAGGATGGCACTCTAACTGGTGTCTTTCATTGCTTTGGTGGCAGCATACAACAAGCACAAGCCATCAATACACTCGGATTTCATTTAGGTATTGGTGGTGTTTCCACATTTAAGAATGGTGGAATGGACAAAGTCATACCACAACTCGATTTGAACTACGTGATCTTAGAAACCGACTGCCCTTATTTGGCACCAACACCTCATCGAGGTAAGCGTAATGAGCCATCATTCATGCAGTTGGTCGCGCAACGTATTGCCGATTTGCGAGAAATGAATATCGAAGATGTCACGCAGCTAACCGACCGTAATACCCACGCGTTATTCAATTTGGAAGATTAACCTCTTTCCACTCCCCATGTTTCACATGAAACAAAAAAGCGCAGCTGATATGAGCTGCGCTTAATAATTTGAAATTGTAATTGCTTAATACACCATTCAACTATTCTTCGGCTTGTTCATCTTCATTTTGACGCGGTTTGGTATAAAAGCGTGAGAAGAACAAGCCTATCTCAAACAAGATACACATTGGTATTGCTAATAACGTTTGAGACACCAAATCTGGCGGTGTTAATAGCATACCGACCACAAAAGCAATGACAATAATATAAGGTCGTTTTTCTGATAATGACTTGGTATCCGTCGCGCCTGTCCAACACAATAAAATAATCGCAACTGGCACTTCAAAAGCAATACCAAAGGCCATAAACAATGAAAGCACAAAATCTAAATAGCTGGATATATCAGTAGCAAACTCAACCCCACCTAAAGAAATCGCCGTAAAAAAACTAAAGACAAGTGGGAATACCACAAAGTAAGCAAACGCCACGCCACAGTAAAACAATAATGAACTTGAGATCAGTAAAGGGATAATTAAACGTCGTTCATGCTTATAAAGACCGGGAGCGACAAATGCCCATATTTGATAGAGCACCAGAGGAACCGCGACAAATACCGAAGCCACTAAGGTGAGCTTTAATGGGGTGAAAAATGGTGATGCTACATCAGTCGCGATCATCGTTGCCCCTTCGGGTAAACGGTCGATCAACGGTGCAGAAACAAATTCATAAATTTGGCTAGAGAACCAAACCAACCCAATAAAGACCACCAACACGGATGCCAAAGCTTTCAAGATTCGGTTTCTAAGCTCAATCAAATGGCTAATTAAAGGTTGAGCTTCTTCTTGAGTCGACATGTAAAACCTCAATGATAAAACGCCTTACTCTTACTAGTATGAGAGTGAGGCGTATGGGGAGATGAACAATATTTACGAGTTTTTATCTTGTATTCCTTTAGATTCGCTTGGTTCAGCCTCCGTATTATCGGAAACACTTTGTGATGGAGCTTCCTTTTCGGGAGGTGAATTAACGTCTGGAGAGCGTTCGATATTGGCATCTTTTGCTTTTGCATAAGGTCGCTGAACATCTTGCGCTGCTTTTTTTAGCTCTTCAATGGAAGACTGTAGCTCCGGAGACAAGTCTTTCATCCCCATTTGTTCAGCTTTGCGAAGATTATCTTGCAGCTCTTGAATTTTAAGCTCTTGAGACAATTCATCTTTGACACTATTAGCCATGCTTTTAGCAGTGCGCACGAACTTAGTCACGCTACGGATCGCAACAGGAAGGCGCTCAGGGCCAAGTACAACCAAGGCAACCACCGAGATTAATACTAGCTCCCAAAAACCGATATCAAACACCGATTAACCCTGCTCTTTTTCTTTCTTTGCTTCAGTTTCGGCACTTGCGTCCACTTTAGCTTGGTCGATAGATTGAGTATTAAAATCGGCATCTTTATCTGTAGATTGCGCTGGCTTATCTTCATCGCTCATGGCTTTCTTAAAACCTTTCACCGCTGAACCTAAATCACCGCCAATACCGCGTAGTTTTTTAGTACCAAATAACAATACTACGATGACAGCAATGATCAAAAGTTGCCAAATACTAATTCCGCCCATGTTGTTTTCCTCGGGTCTGATATAAAAAGAAACACATACTATTATGCGATGTTTACGTTTTAATTACGATAAGCGCGCCAACTAGCAAGCCAAGCGATTAAACCTGCAATCACCAAACCGCCAGATAAGCCTAACCGCCAATCTGAATGACTTAACTGCAATACCGCTGAGCATACGATTAATGTTGCGCCAATGCCAAATAAAAACTTACCTGTGGTTTGTTTTCTTTTGTTTGCCGAATATAGGGCAAAGTAACGTGCTACATTTTGATCTAAATCACGCCCACGTTTTAAAGTGTCGTACAATAATTCTGGTAGCTCTGGGAGTTTTTCAGCCCATAGTGGCGCCTTGTCTTTTACTGCGTTAAATACCGCTTTCGGCCCCACTTGCTCCATCATCCATTTTTCTAGGAATGGTTTAGCGGTTTCCCATAAATCCAGTTGTGGATAAAGCTGGCGGCCTAAGCCTTCGACATACAATAACGTCTTTTGCAGCAATACCAGTTGTGGCTGTACTTCCATATTAAAACGGCGCGCGGTATTAAATAAATTTAACAATACATGCCCAAATGAAATCTCACACAAAGGCTTGGCAAAAATAGGTTCACAAACCGTGCGAATAGCCGACTCGAAATCAATAATATTGGTATCGGCAGGAACCCAACCTGAATCAACATGTAATTGTGCTACGCGGCGGTAATCTCGGTTGAAAAAAGCTAAGAAATTTTCTGCTAGGTAACGCTTATCTTCATTATTCAGCGTTCCAACAATCCCGCAATCTAGGCCAATCCATAATGGATTTTCCGGTGTATTCCAAGAAACAAATACATTCCCTGGATGCATATCCGCATGGAAAAAACTGTCTCGAAACACTTGTGTAAAAAAGACTGTTACGCCTTTTTCTGCTAGCAATTTCATATTCACGCCATTGCTAGCAAGCGATTCAATATCAGACACTTGGATCCCATAGATACGCTCAGAGACCATTAAATGTTCACTGCTAAAATCCATTAAGACATCAGGAACATACAAGTCTTCACTGTCGATAAAATTTCGTCTTAATTGCAATGCGTTCGCGGCTTCGCAACGTAAATCTAACTCACTTAGCAAGGTTCTTTCGTATTCTTCAACCACTTCTACAGGCTTTAAGCGACGCGCATCTGGCATAAATTTCGCCACCAGCCTTGCCATGCGATACATTAATTTCAAGTCAGCTTGGATAACGGGCTTGATATCAGGACGAATCACCTTAAGAACAATTTCTTGACCGGTTTCTTTGACTTTGGCGGTGTGTACTTGAGCAATAGAGGCTGATGCTAATGGTTCAATATCAAACTCATCAAACCATTGTTCAATAGGACCACCAAGTGACTTTTCAATTTGCTGCTTTGCCCGTTGCCCGTCAAATGGACTCACTTTGTCTTGGAGTAATGCCAGTGGATCAGCAATATAATCAGGGAAAAGATCACGCCGAGTTGACATCATCTGTCCAAACTTAATCCACACTGGCCCAAGATCTTGCAACGCTAAACGTAGCCTTTGTCCAACATCTTTATCGTTATGTTTACGACGCACCCAAAAGGCCAGCTTTAATGCTCGACGAGGCAACTTTGCTAGATCATGTTCAGGCAAAAGCTCATCTAAACCATATTCTAATTGAATCTTAATGATTCGATATAAACGGCGGATTTCGGTTAATGTCATGAATTAGATACCAAGCGATTAATTCTTTGCTCTATACGACCACACTGACTGACCACATCATCCACTTGATCGCAGAATGAAGCGACTTCTAAGCCGTTTGGGGCAACTTGCCATTCTTGGGTTAACACTGTGCCTAATTTTCTCTGCTGACTTTGTAAGCCTGTTTTTAACCAATCGGTGTGATTCTTAGCCCCTTGCACCAGAGTATGAGCGAGTACATCACCCGTTATTCGGGATAACCACTCTTCTGGATCCGGTTTTATATCTGAAATCAATTGAGAGAATTTCTGTGCCAGTTGAATATCCCCTTCTAAGACCAACTTATCTTGTTTAATCAATTGGGTAATATTGGCTTGTTCTTTCAATTGTGGCAAAACAGAAAGCTTAAGACTCAAATAGCAATCAGGTTGCCCTTCATACTGGCTGAGTACATCCACTTGGTGACTAAAAACAAAAATCAGCTGGCGATTTAATTCTTGTAAATGAATATGGATCACTTTGCCTTTTAGACGCACCACTTGTTGTATATATTGCGGATCATCATTAATTAGGCGATTTAATGAGGCTTCGATTACCCCAGTCACTAACGGTTCAAATGGCATAAGCAATCCTTAATATAACCAACGCTTAAAACTTGTATCCACGGTGCAAGGCAACAATGCCACCCGTTAAGTTGAAATATTTAGTTTGCTCAAAGCCTGCTTCTTCCATCATACCTTTTAAGGTTTCTTGATCTGGATGCATACGGATGGATTCCGCAAGGTATCGATAACTATCGGCATCATTAGCCACGACTTCACCAATTTTTGGTAGAAGGTGGAAAGAATACAAATCATAAACTTTTGATAACGCTTCCACTTTAGGCTTAGAGAATTCAAGTACCAATAAACGTCCACCCGGTTTTAAAACACGAAACATTGAACGCAATGCTTTGTCTTTGTCGGTGACGTTTCTTAAACCAAAACTGATGGTAATACAGTCGAAATAATTATCTGGAAATGGTAATTCTTCGGCGTTCGCTTGCACATAATGCACGTTGCCAACCACCCCTAAATCGCGCAATTTATCTCGGCCAACATTCAACATTGAATTGTTAATATCAGCCAGAACCACATGGCCATTATCGCCAACAATACGTGAGAATTTTGCAGTCAGATCCCCGGTACCACCAGCCAAATCAAGAATTCGTTGCCCCGGACGAGCACCACTGCAATCAATAGTAAATCGCTTCCAAAGACGATGAACGCCACCAGACATGAGATCGTTCATAATGTCGTATTTCGCAGCGACTGAGTGAAATACCTCGGCCACTTTTGCCACTTTTTGCTCTTTGGCTACCGTTGTAAAACCAAAATGCGTTGTGTCATCTTGCTGCGTATTTGCGTTATCTGATTGTACGTGCTTATCCGTCATGTTTACCATTACTCCAACTTAGGCACAGATGTGAGCTAATTCTAATTGCGGTTAGTTTACTTTATCCTCAATCGCTTGTCTGTGCTTGTCGGAGTCATTTTGCGCAATTTCAGTGATTTCCTGGCTGATGCCTTTTTTCACCTCAACACCTAACTCTTTAAATCCTTCAGCTTGGCGAATTAAGTTACCGCGGCCAGTAGACAATTTATTCATCGCACCTTGGTAGCTTCCTTGTGCTCGATTCAATGCTTGTCCAACCGCTTCCATATCATCGACGAACAAACGCATTTTGTCATATAGCTTACTAGCGCGCTCAGCAATCAATTTAGCATTTTGATTCTGTCTTTCATTTCGCCACAAATTATTGATCGTTCGTAATGCCACCAGCAAAGTCGTCGGGCTGACCACAATAATGTTTTGCTCTAATGCATCCCGAACTAAGCTCGGATCTTTTTCGATCGCTAATTGAAACGCTGGCTCGATTGGAATGAACATTAAGACATAATCTAAAGATGTGATCCCTTTTAATTGATGATAATCTTTTTGGCTGAGCAACTTAATATGGCTGCGCACCGAAACCAAATGCTCGTTTAATGCTTTTGCTTTTTGGTGATCATTTTCAGCATTAAAATAACGCTCAAAAGCCACTAATGTCATTTTTGAATCAATAATAACTTGTTTGTTTTCTGGCAAATTAACAATGACATCCGGTTGATAACGCTTGCCATTATTTTGATGATTTAGGCTCACTTGAGTTAAATATTCATGCCCTTCCCGTAATCCTGAATCTTGTAGTACTTGAGCGAGTACTACTTCCCCCCAATTCCCTTGCTGCTTATTATCACCTTTTAAAGCCTGAGTTAAATTGACCGCATCTTGCGCCATTTGCTCATTGAGCTTTTGCAGCTGTTTAATCTCATGCACTAAGGTATGGCGCTCTTTTGCTTCGTTATGAAAGTTATCCGTTACTTGTTGTTTAAAGCCACTCAACTGTTCTTTTAGGGGGGATAGTAAGCTGTCTAAACTCTGCTTATTTTGCTCATCGACGCTTTTCACTTTAGTTTCGAAAAGCTGATTTGCTAAGCTTTCAAATTCCACTTTTAGTCGTTGTTCGGCATTTTTTAATAACTCAAGTTTATCTTGAGAGGAACGCTTCTCTTCTTCATGCTTAGCATGCTGCTCTCTCATAACAGCGTTTAACTCATGATTAGTTGTTCGTAGTTGCTCATTTTGTTGCTGAAGATCTCTAATATCTTTTTGCAATGTATCTAGAAAAATTAATCTTTCGTTCGCAGCCATTAATTGACCATACGATTTTCTCGCTTCGAACTCTGACTTATCTCTTTCTAAGTCAAGTTCTTCCAGTTCTTTCTGACCTTGTTCAAGCTGGTTTTGTAATTGCTGAATACGCAGCGCTTGCGCTTGCTGATGGGACTGATATTGTTGATTCAATAATTCTATTTGGTGTAAATATCGACTTCTTAACCACAGATTGATCGCCACCAAAATTACGATGATTGCTATTAGGAAAAGTACAATCATATCGCTACTATTACCAAGCCACTGCATAAACGCCCTTACTATTTCTATTCGTTTATACAGATCATATTCAATACTGGATAAATGTCCAGTTCACAGTTCTAATTACTTGCTTTCGCAAAGGATCACTATTGATGAGCAATACCCATAATACCGAACGAAAAGCCTTAATATATGGCCTAATTGCCGTTTTATTATGGTCTACCGTGGCAACCGCTTTTAAGTTAACCCTTGCTCAACTCAGTCCAATTCAAATGCTTTTTATCGCAAGCCTCGTTTCGGTTTGTACGCTTATGATCATCTGTGCTTACAACGGTACACTCTCACAAATTCGCACTACATTTTTAAGCGACCCTGGTTATTTCCTTTTATTAGGTCTGATCAATCCATTGGCGTATTATTTAATCTTATTTAAAGCTTACGACTTACTTCCTGCCTCCCAAGCACAACCATTAAATTACAGTTGGGCGATCACCTTGACATTAATGGCGGCGATCTTTCTTGGGCAAAAAATTCGAAAACAAGATTGGGTTGCCTGCGCTTTAGGCTACTTAGGCGTATTAATTATCGCGACAAAAGGCGATATATTGGCTCTACAGTTTGATAGTCCATTGGGCGTAGCCTTAGCACTTTTATCGACTTTACTATGGGCGGGTTATTGGATATTAAATGCGAGAAATAAAGCCAACCCTATTATTGCTGTTTTGCTTGGCTTTATCGTGTCGCTACCGTTTTCTGCAGCTTTAGTCTGGTATGAAGGATTGAGTTGGGGTGAGATAGATACCACCGGGTGGTTAGCTGTTGTTTATGTCGGCTTATTTGAAATGGGAATTACATTCGTTCTTTGGTTAACAGCATTAAAGAATACAAAAAATACTGCACGAGTCAGTAACTTAATCTTTTTGTCGCCTTTTATTTCTTTAATGCTGCTTGCACAAATTATTGGTGAAACAATCTACCCATCCACCATTATCGGTTTGATTTTTATTTTATTAGGTTTAGCTGTGCAGCAAATAAAATTTACCAAGAAATAATATATATTACTAATTCCGGTAAAAACGTTTAATAGGTTATCAATATATTTATCAGTTTATTTTTTACTTTCTATATAACGCTTAAGATCTTCAACAGACAACCCTTCTGCTTTTAGATCTTGAGCTAATTTCTGAATATGCTCACCTTTACGCAAATCAGCGATAACCTGAAACTGATAAATAATATCTCTAAGTAATTCTAGAGGGACTTGTTTAGCAGCACTGCGTATACGCTCTTCGCTTTGATTACCTAATTCGATAAGCAATTTACCAAACATAATTTTTTCAGGACTCTCATCCATCTGCTCTAAAATTCGAGCCATTTCATAAGTAGTTAATGACATATAAAAAGTAGTATTCCAGTAGTTTTCATTAAATCGAGAAAGGCGATCGCATTGGTTAAATATACGCCCGATTTTCTCTTTAGCAAATTATAATTCGTCCGGTCAATGTTAAATCTTAACTTTGATAAAGTCGCCATTCTATCTGAAGGCTGCTTTATTCTTTTTGATAAGAAGGCATAGAATATCGCATCTTACCGCTACTTGAGTCTATAACTTTACACAGTTTTTCAAATGAGTGTTTTATACACACTGCTTTAAGCTCTACATCAAGTTTTTATTTCTGTTTTCATTACAGTTTCTATCCATAATGGTAGTATCGTAAACAGATGAAACGACTTATTCCCTTATAAAATAAGCGAACAAGGCTGTTCACAAATTAAGGTGTGCAGCTATTTATTACGACATAGATCGTAACCGCAGAAAGACAAGGATAATCCAGATGCATAATGTAATTTCAGATCGTATCGAACAGCTACGTACTTGGTTAAAAAACCACGATTATGACGCTATTATTATTCCTCATGAAGATGAATTTCTGGGTGAGTACATTCCTGAACATAATGAACGTTTATCATGGATCACCGGTTTTGCAGGTTCTGCGGGTGCTGCTATTGTTACTCAAGATTCTGCCGCCATGTTTGTTGATGGCCGCTATACCGTTCAAGTTACCAAGCAGGTACCTAGTGACGTATTCAGTTATCATCATTTAATTCAGGAACCACCTTTACAGTGGGCATTAGAAAATTTAGCAATTGGAAGCAAACTGGCTATCGATCTTAATATGCATTCTGCTACTTGGTTTGATTCTGCGAAGCAAAAATTAAATGCTCAAATAGAGCTTGTGTCGATTAGTGAAAACCCGATAGATCAACTTTGGTTGGATCGCCCAGCTGCTATTGAATCAGAAATTCGCTTAATGCCTATCGATCTTGTCGGACAGTCGAGTAAAGAAAAACGCTTACACATCGCTTCTCTGATTTCACAGAATAATGCAGATGCGGCACTTTTAACTCAAATCGATTCTATATGCTGGCTGCTGAACATTAGAGGTTTGGATGTTCCACGCTTACCTGCTATTTTGTGTCATGCAATTTTACACAGTGATTCAAGTGTGGATTTGTTTATAAAACCTTCTCGTATTCCCAACAACTTTGAACAACATGTTGGGGTCAATGTTCGAATAAACCCAACTCAAGATTTGAGTGCGTCATTAAAGACATTCTCAGGTCGATCTATTTTGGTCGATCCAAACACTAGTAATGCTTGGTTTAGTCAAACTCTCAATACAGCAAACGCTCACATCATTCATTCTAATGATCCGTGTTTATTAGCTAAAGCCGTTAAAAACTCGGTTGAATCTACTGGCATGAAATCTTGCCACATTCGAGACGGTGCTGCTATGGTGAAGTTTTTATCATGGTTAGATTCCGAAGTGGCGCAAGGTCGCTTACATGATGAAAACGAGCTTTCCAATAAACTCCATGACTGCCGAAAAGAAGATAGTAGCCTCGCTGATTTAAGCTTTGATACGATTTCGGCTGCAGGTAGTAATGCGGCTATGTGCCATTACAATCATGCCGATCAGCCAGTATTTGGTACGCTACAGCTCAACTCCTTATATTTAGTTGATTCAGGTGGTCAATACCCAGATGGCACAACCGATATTACTCGTACTATTGCTATCGGGCAGCCTTCTGAATTTATGAAGCATCAATTTACTTTAGTACTTAAAGGACATATCGCTTTAGCGACCGCGCGTTTTCCAAAAGGAACAACGGGGAGTCAGTTAGACATTCTTGCTCGTCAGTTCTTATGGTCTCAAGGCTATAACTACGATCATGGTACAGGCCATGGCGTTGGTCACTTCCTTAGTGTTCATGAAGGCCCTCAACGTATCTCTCCTGCCTATAATGGAGTAGCTCTACAAGCTGGAATGGTTATTTCAAATGAACCTGGATATTACCGCGCGGATGAATTTGGAATTAGAATAGAGAACCTTGAGCTAGTTACGGAACAAACAACTCAAGGTGATTTTAATGTTTTAGCTTTTGAATCTTTAACTCGTTGCCCTATTGATGTACGAGCCATTGAGAAATCATTACTCACTTCATTTGAAATTCATTGGCTTAATCACTACCACCAAAAAGTATGGGATGATGTCAGCCCACTGGTAGATGGTGAAGTTAAAAGCTGGCTTAAACAAGCTACTGCCTCTTTATAAGATCAATTCTCTCAGTCCCTTAATCGTACTGAATAACATGTTTAAACAAAAAGCCAGAAAGAATCCTCCTATACATGGACTCTTTTTGGCTTTTGTTTCACGTGAAACATAATTAAAATTACGCTGTACTACTGCCTGAATACGCTTGATGCCAATCCGTCCATACTACTTCGTAACCTTTATTTTTAACCGCTTGCGCTACATCAAAAGCACTTCGCTCATCACTAATACTGAACTGCTCGAGTTCAACCTCTACATTCGCGTATCCACCTGGCTGCGTTTTAGACGCTGCCGATATGTGGGTGACCCCTAATGGCAAAATATTATCTCTAAAACTAGCTTGTTCACGCGTTGATATCGATAACTCTACTTCATGGTTAAACAAACGATACGCGCAGATCAATTGCACTAATTGCTTATCTGTCATCACTGATTTTGGCTGAAGTGCACCTTCACATGGGCGTAAACGAGGAAATGAAATCGAATATCGGGTTTGCCAATAATGTCTTTCAAGATACTGCAAATGAGCAGCCGTAAAGAAACAATCAGCCCGCCATTCTTCAAGGCCAATTAATGCCCCTAAGCCAATTTTATCAATGCCTGCTTTCGCCAATCTATCTGGTGTTTCAAGCCGGTAGTAAAAGTCTTGTTTATTACCTCGCAGATGGTGCTTGGCATAAGTGCTTGGATGATAGGTTTCTTGATACACCATGACAGCATCTAACCCCAAGGTTTTGAGCTCTTGGTATTCATGTTGATCAAGCGGCTGAACTTCCATCGCTAAGTATGAAAATTGCGATTTTATCTGAGGTAATACTTGTCGAAAGTAATTCATTCCAACTTTGGTTTCATGCTCTCCTGTCACCAAAAGCACACTGTCAAAATTCATCGCCTTGATTGCGGATATTTCATCATCAATCTCAGTACTATTTAATGTTTTTCGTTTTATTTTATTTTCCATCGAAAAGCCACAATAAGTGCAAGCATTAGCACATAGATTGGACAGGTATAATGGAATATAAAAATTAATGTTAAAGCCAAACCGTTGACGCGTTAGTGCATATGACTGTTGTGCCATTTGCTCAATATAGCTTTCTGCCGAGGGAGAAATTAAAGCTTTAAAATCTTCCAAATCCAACTTTTTCTTGGATAATGCTCGCTCGACATCCGCTGTCGTTTTACTGTAAATAGAAAGCGAAACACTATCCCAATCTAACGTTTTAAAAACATCGCTAAAACTCATGCTCACCTCTAGCTTAAAAAGCTGGTGAGTGGACTGGTCGCCACTGCCGTAGCTTGCTGTTGCGCGAGGCCTGCCAAATAGGCTTGACGCCCAGATTCAACAGCCATCTTAAACGCTTTAGCCATCGAGATAGGATCATGAGCCGTTGCCATGGCCGTATTCACAAGAACGGCATCTGCGCCCATTTCCATCGCTAAACACGCATGAGATGGTGCCCCAATACCAGCATCCACCACTACTGGCACTCTCGCTTGATCGATGATGATTTTGAGAAAATCAACGCTAACTAAGCCTTTATTTGATCCAATAGGTGCACCTAATGGCATGACAGCCGCGCAACCAACTTCTTCTAAGCGTTTACATAAAACAGGATCAGCATGGCAATACGGTAAAACAATAAAGCCTTGCTCGACTAGTGTGGTTGCCGCTTTAAGCGTTTCAATGGGGTCTGGCATTAAATACTTTGGATCAGGATGAATTTCCAATTTAACCCAATTTGTACCCAGAGCTTCTCTTGCAAGATTGGCTGCGAATATAGCTTCTTTTGCCGTTTTTGCGCCTGAGGTATTGGGCAATAAATTGATATTTAAATCGATAAGTGGTTTAAGAATATCATCGTCTTGGTTATTAATATCAACTCGTTTTAGAGCCATAGTAACCAACTCAGAACTGGAAGCTTGTATAGATCTTGCCATGACTTCCGAGCCTGAGAATTTACCTGTACCGGTAAATAACCGAGATGAAAATGCTTTTCCTGCAATTATTAAAGCATCATGTCCAACCAATGGTGGTGAGATGTGATCATTAGTCATCTTCTCACCCTCCTGCAATCATTTTAAAAATGGAAATATCATCCCCATTCTTAAGTAAGGTAGTTGACCAAATCGTCTTTGGTACCACAACGTCATTAATAGCTATTGCCGCTCCAGCAGCATCAATGGATAAATGTTGGAATAACTTTTCTAAAACCAATACTTGTTCAAGCGTAACAATTTTATCATTCACCGTGACTTGCATGGTGGCTCCTATCGATTCTTTCTTGGCTTGTGTTGCTATCAATCACCACAAACCGGACAGGCAGCATCTCTTGCGATATTAAAACATTGCCAAGAGAGGGTTTGCCCATCAAATAAATTAAGTGTAAATGGCTTCAAGTTGCCATTCCCAGTAATCAATTTTATCGCTTCAACTGCTTGTAAATTTCCTAACAGACCAACAATCGGACCAATCACACCCGATTCAGAACATTTCAAACCAGCACTATTGTCTTGATATGGAACCGCACATCGATAACAAGGACTATGACTTTTGGTAAAATCAAAGGTCATAAGTTGCCCAACCCAACCAATTGCTGAACCTGAAATTAATGGTGTATTCGCACTATGACAGGCTTTATTGATCGCTTGTCTGGTTGGAAAGTTATCGCTGCAATCCAAAACTACATCTGCCATCATAATTTCTAAGTTAAGTTGGCCTTCCTCTAAAAAGGTCTGCACACTTCGCACTTTAATATGTGGATTCAGATGCTTTAAATGCTCTGCAGTCGCAAGGGCTTTGTTTTTACCAAGATCAGCTTCACGATAAATAATTTGTCTTTGCAGGTTAGAGGATTCAACGGTGTCACCATCGGCTACCACCATTGAACCAATTCCTGCTCCCGCTAAATAAAGCGCTGCCGCAGAACCGAGTCCGCCACAGCCGATCAACAACACCTTGCTACCAATCAATTTATCTTGGCCGGTTTCCCCTACTTCAGGGACCATGATTTGTCTTTGGTAACGTTGAAACTGTTGATCGTTCATAAAGGGGCCTTATATGCTATTACTATTCACAGAATCACTCATTGCACATTTTCATGTACAGTTGTGAGCGGCGTTGATGGTTTCAATGCCATAATTTGATAGAAAGAATCTATCGCTAATTGTATATCATCTGCTTGTGTAATAGCACGAACCACGGCAAGGCTACTTACTCCTGCACTCCAAACCGCTTGCGCAGTAGACAAATCAATACCCCCAATCGCCACCGTTGGATAAGCGTCACCAATCAATTTTTGATAGAGCCTTAATTTGGTGACACCTTGGGGTTGTGATGGCATTTCTTTGGTTGTCGTAGGAAATATATGACCTAAAGCTATATAGGAAGGATTCAAATCTTTCGCGCGGATAATTTCAAAATAGCCATGTGTAGAAACCCCTAACCGTAAACCTGATTTCTTAATTAAATTGAGATCTGCAATCGCCAGATCTTCTTGCCCTAAATGAACTCCATAAGCACGATGTTTGATCGCTAGTTGCCAATAATCATTGATAAAAACCTGCGCATGAAATTGGTTGCCCAACTCAATGGCTTTAGTGATCTGATTTTCAAGATCAGATTGGTTTGGATCTTTTATCCGCAACTGCACGGTTTTAAGGCCGTAATTTAATAGCCTTTCAATCCATTTCACATCGTCTACTACGAGATACAAACCTAAACTTGTTTTATCCATAGAAGTAAAAGCTGAATGGTTGTCAATTAGAGTTGTTTGCTTATCTTCCAATTCAAACATTTGAACCTCAGGAAAAGCATCAACATCTATTGGCCATGTTTCACGTGAAACATCGTAAGATGAATGAAGTGAAGCGCGTGCTAGCACCATTGCATCTTCAAATGCAAAATCTAAACAAAGCGCAACAACTACCCACGATAAATGCCGTTCGACACTATCACGATTCCAAATACACTCCGAAGAGCACAGTTGAAATTTCATTCCATTACATTGCCAGTGATCAAATTCACTGCCATCTCGGCATTCACCAATGACAACCTGAGTTTGAAGCTTCTTATGATTAGTCGCAGCTTGCGAATCGTCGCAATAGCGTAATGAAAATGAGTCTGTGATATTTATTTCTGTGGGTTCAATACTCTCTTCTTCATCGTTAAGATAAATACGTTTAACACCGTAAGATGAATAAATCTCAATACAATTGCCATCCACAATGTGAACATCACATAGCGACGTATCAAAACCTTGCTCACTAGCAGCAGCTAAGCAACGCTTTAAAGGCTGAACCAAAGAACGATGACTCATTGGTACTTTCAAAGAAACCATCACACTTCCTCTGGTTCACGTCCAACATTTTTGGCCGTTGCTGCAGGGTGGTACAACTCCGAACCTGATGCTAAGAATTCTGCTGACTTCTGCTTCATCCCTTCAAGTGGATCGTGCAGCATTTTGATCTCTATTGCTTGGTCTGCCGCGACTTGTTCTGTATCTTTTGCATACTCTCTGACTTCTTGAGAGATTTTCATTGAACAAAACTTCGGACCACACATAGAACAAAAATGTGCGACTTTACCGGACTCTTGTGGAAGGGTTTCATCATGGAATGCTAAAGCAGTTTCTGGATCTAAAGAAAGATTGAATTGGTCATGCCAACGGAATTCAAAACGTGCTTTAGATAAAGCATTATCTCGAATTTGAGCGCCTGGGTGCCCTTTGGCCAAATCACCGGCATGAGCCGCAAGCTTGTAAGTAATCAACCCTGTTTTAACATCTTCTTTGTTTGGTAAACCTAAGTGTTCTTTTGGCGTCACATAGCAAAGCATAGCGCAACCAAACCAACCTATCATGGCCGCACCAATTCCAGAGGTAATATGATCATAACCCGGTGCAATATCGGTGGTTAATGGACCTAAGGTATAAAATGGCGCTTCATGGCAATGTTTAAGCTGCTCATCCATATTGGCTTTAATCATGTGCATTGGAACGTGACCAGGGCCTTCAATCATTACTTGGACATCATATTCCCACGCCACTTTGGTTAGCTCACCTAATGTTCTTAATTCAGAAAATTGAGCTTCATCGTTGGCGTCCGCAATTGAGCCAGGACGTAAACCATCCCCCAGTGATAGCGCGACATCATACTTAGCGCAAATCTCACAAATCTCTCTAAAGTGTGTATAAAGAAAACTTTCTTGGTGATGAGCAAGACACCACTTCGCAATGATAGAACCACCGCGTGAAACAATGCCAGTTACACGTTTCGCCGTCATCGGAACATAGCGAAGTAATACCCCAGCGTGAATAGTGAAATAATCAACACCTTGTTCAGCTTGCTCAATCAAGGTATCGCGCATAACCTCCCAGGTAAGCGCTTCAGCAACACCATTCACTTTTTCTAAAGCTTGATACATTGGAACCGTGCCAATGGGAACAGGACTATTACGCAAAATCCATTCACGCGTTTCATGAATGTTTCGTCCTGTAGATAAATCCATTACGGTATCGCCACCCCAACGCGTAGACCATACTAATTTTTCGACTTCTTCTTCTATCGAAGATGAGACTGAAGAATTACCAATATTCGCATTCACTTTAATCAGAAAATTACGACCAATGATCATAGGTTCAGATTCTGGGTGATTGATATTGGAAGGGATAATAGCGCGACCTTCGGCAACCTCCCGACGGACAAATTCTGGGGTAATTTCTTTAGGTAGATGCGCCCCAAAATTTTGGCCTTGATGCTGTTGATTGAGTTGCTCATCAGCAAATTTTTGCCTGCCCATATTTTCACGTATGGCGATAAATTCCATTTCAGGTGTCACTATACCTTTTCGAGCATAGTGTAATTGTGTTACACAACAACCTTCTTTGGCTTTTCTTACTTGAGGTAAATTATCATAACGAAGATCATCCAACGTATCGTCTTCTAATCGTTGCTTGGTATAAGTCGAACTAACTGAACGAAGGAACTCAGTATCGGATCTTTCTTCAATCCATTGATTACGAAGTTTTGGTAGGCCCTCATAAAGGTTAATTTCATAACTAGGATCAGTGTACACACCAGAGGTATCATAGACTTGAATTGGTTCATTCGGCTCTAAGATAGGATTCTCTTTTGATCCACCTATAAGGCTATCTGCGAGCGATATTTGGCGCATTGGCACCTTTAGATCAGGGCGACTTCCTTCGATATATACTTTTTCAGAATTTGGGTATGGTTGAACAGAAAGAGAATCAATAAATTTCTTTGCTTCCATTCGATTTTGTTTACGACTTGACGACATAGCATTTTCCTTTAACTGTTGAGTTAGAGCTCCCAAGGGAGTAAAT
Organism: Vibrio rumoiensis 1S-45; assembly: GCF_000286955.2. GTDB lineage: Bacteria > Pseudomonadota > Gammaproteobacteria > Enterobacterales > Vibrionaceae > Vibrio > Vibrio rumoiensis_A. Next base: position 2,050 of record NZ_AJYK02000040.1, on the reverse strand, counting down.
GCTTGACGGATTTGATGCACAAGAATGTAGATCTGTGGCTACACAGTTACATTTATAGAGGGGTAATATGAGAAATTACTCTTCTCTCGTTCCCTTCGCAGGTATTAGCCTGATCAGGTTCAACGGATCCCGCAGATGCGGTCTCAGCCTTATGGCACTCCGACAAGTCAGAAAAGTATATGAATATCTTAATTGTTCAGCAAGGTTTATTATTCAACAATGTTATGTTGCCAAGAAAAAGACTGGTGAAATCTATTGTTTCTTAATCTTTTTAACTAAGCTAGCAAACAGACTAGAATGCGTTTCACGTAATTCACCAATCTTTCCGTCAAACTTCTCTTCGCTATTTAGATCAAAAACTTTAGGAACAGCAACTCGTTGGGAGCTATAAATTCCAGTGTGCCCACTAAAGTAATATGCGGTATAACAAGCGATGGCAAAATAAAGGATGTATTCTGAACCAAACAGCTCGACTCCCATAATAGTGCACGCTAATGGTGTATTAGTCGCTGCCGCAAATACAGCAATAAAACCAAGCGCTGCAAATAGCTCAGGAGGTGCTCCCATAACCCATGCCATTGTATTACCTAAAGTCGCGCCGATAAAAAATAAAGGTGTGACTTCTCCACCTTTGAATCCAACAGATAATGTCAAAGCAGTTAAGACAAGCTTGAATAACCAGCTATACCATTCTGCCCCACCTTCATGAAAGGCAGATAAAATACTGACCCCACCATCTCGACTGCTGTATACACCTAAACCAGTGTAATCATAGTTACCAATCATTTTAGTTAAAATGATCACTAAAATACCGCCAATAAAAACAATTAGGTACGGATTTTTCAAGGTAAGCTTAAAGAAGTCCTTTAATGAATGAGTTAGCTCACCAAATAGGTAACCTGCCAAACCAAACCCCACACCTGCAACAACAATTTTTAATAACAATAAAGGATCAACTTTTACTACATGATCAAGAAGTTTATAGCTCTCTAAAAAATCAATACGGTAATGAGTATGATGGGCTCCTAACGCAGTACAAACGGTATCCGCAATAATCGCTGCAAATAAGGCTGGAATGATTGCATCGTATTTTAAGCGCCCAATCGCAAGCACTTCTAATGCAAAGATAGCTCCCGTCAGAGGTGTACCAAAAATAGCACCAAAACCAGCGGCAATCCCTGAGATTAATAGTAACCGAGTATCTGACTGAGATAATTTGAATAGTTTGGCGAAATAATTAGAAGTAGCCCCTCCAATTTGCACAGCCGTTCCTTCTCGGCCAGCTGAGCCACCAAATAAATGAGTAATTACCGTTGTAATAAGCACCAACGGCCCCATGCGAGTGGGTATTCCTGCTCCGGGTTTATGTATCTCGTCCATGATGAGGTTATTGCCACCATCTGAATTTTTGCCTAGTTTATTATAAAGATAAACAATAATTAATCCGGCAAAAGGCAGTAAGTAAATCAACCACGTATTTGATTCACGTGTTGATGTAGCTTCAGCAAGGATCCATAAGAAAAAGGCATTAAGAGCGCCTATAGCAGATGCAACAGGGAGAATGATAGCTACCCAACGGATAACTTGAATAAATAGCTTGGGGTTGCTTTTAAGAGGATGAGACATATAACTACCTGAACAAATAAAGTTTATATAGGATAGATATATTTAGAGCAATTGGAAACCTGCAGATAGATCTACCCCACCTAGCAGGAGCCATCATCTCAAAAAGACTTTGAGCGGTTAAAGGTGGAACCCCATCACCCGTGATTTGCATCACGCAACAAATTTTATAGGGGAAAGCATCTCAATACAAACACTTGTTAGTTCTTAAGCTTGATTGGTATCAAACAAACTCGAAAGAATAAATATATTCCTCTCCTACACCTTCTTTATACTTTTTAATTTATTAGAGAAAAAACCTGACTCTTTCGGATCAGGTTTCTCAAATAAGAGTAGCGGAGTGGACGGAACTTCCTAATACCTTTCTTGCCGCGTCACAGGCCTGCTGCATCTAAACAGAAGTAATCAATTGAACTACCACTCCGCA
>NZ_AJYK02000039.1 GCF_000286955.2 Vibrio rumoiensis 1S-45 | reverse complement strand
ACACCTATCCTTATTTGTTATATGATTTTTCTGGCGATGATATGACTAGCCTTACTTTCATGACCAGACATAGTTGAGGTTTCAACTAATATTGAGGTCTCAATATTAAAACCCGTTAGCAAAGCTTCAAGCTCTATTTGTTTACTATGCCACATTGAAACACCTGTACCTGACATGAAACGAAGGCTGAATTCTGAACAAAACTCGGCTAAGTAAATTACGCCATTAGGTTTGAGCACTCGCCGCAATTCACTGAGCACTTTTTCACGAGAGTTTTGTTCAGCTATACATGTAAACACAGCACATGTAATTATCGAATCAAATTCACTATCCGCGAACGGTAAAACATCACCCGATAGATAACGTAAATCAAGTTCTGGATATTCACTCAATCCTCTACTTATCATTTCTTTAGAGGAGTCAATACCAATTATTTTACTGTAACCTAGCTCTGAGATTTGATGTGTTACGCGACCATAGCCACAACCAAAATCCAATATTTTAGATTCAACTGGCACAAAGGCTAAAAGGTCACTTACAGAAATTTCCAGGTTGAAATTAACTAGATCTGCCACCGCATCCCATTCGCTCAAGGTTTACTCCTCAAATCATATAACAATTTAATAGACGGAAAAAA
>NZ_AJYK02000038.1 GCF_000286955.2 Vibrio rumoiensis 1S-45 | reverse complement strand
ATTAGGTAATAAAACTATTAACAAGCATTCGGGAATATTTCCGGTGCACGATTAGAAATATAAATAATGTGTAAGGAATCACCATGAAAAAAACACAATATTCATTTTTAGCAATTTCAATTGCACTTGCTTCTCAAGTACACGCTGCCGGGTTCCAAGTGGTAGAACATTCTGCATCAGGTCTAGGGCGAGCATTCTCTGGTGCTGGTGCCGTCGGTGACAACGCAAGTGAAATGTCAGCCAACGCCGCATCAATGATGCTTTTCGATAAAAAACAATTTTCTGGTGCGCTTTCCTGGATTGAGCCTGAAATTGATGTTGAAACTCAAGGGGCGCCAAGTATACCCGGCATGTCAAGTTCGGCGGATGATGTTGCGCCTTCTCACCTTGTTCCAGCCATTTACTATGTGAATCCTATTAATGATAAATGGGCTTGGGGTGTTGGTATGTACACTGATTATGGTGTTTCAACCGACTATCCTGATGATTTTTTAGCGGGCAGCTCTGCGGGTTACACCTCTTTAACCACTTTTAAATTAAACCCAAATATCGCCTATCGTATTAATGAACAATTCAGCATTGGTGCAGGCTTTGATATTGTCTATGCACAAGCTGAACTCAAAAGAACTAAAGGCGCCGCAGTTTTACCTTCAACCATGGGCGGAGCTGGTTTACCAGGAAACCCTACCGATACTTTAATTAAAATGGAAGGTGACACCTTTGGGTATGGTTGGAATATCGGTGCATTATATGAACTGAATAAGAACAACCGTTTCTCTGTTTCATATAAGTCAGCTGTAAAGCTAAAATTTGAAGATGGCGACTTTACCGATGGCGTAGGTATCATCAATGGTGGTGGCACGACAGACGCAGATCTAGATATTGAACTTCCAGACATCGCAATCATCTCGGGTTTCCATCAGCTAAATAACCAATGGGCTGTTCACTATAGTTGGCAGTGGACCAACTATAGTAAGTTCTCAGAATTAACCGCTAAAGGCTCCTCATGTGCTGCGCCAACCAACCCTTACGGATCTGGAACTTGTTTCTCTAAACAAGAAAAATATGAAGATAATCAACGTTGGTCTATTGGTACGACATATCAACCAACGGATAGTGTAATCCTGCGTGCAGGTTTTGCTTATGATGAACAAGCTGGTCAAGCAACATTAAGTATCCCAGATACAGACCGTTACTGGTATACCGCTGGTATGACTTACCTATGGACAGAAGATCTATCTCTTGATGCTGGTTTTGCTTACATTGATGGAAAATCTGGTAGCTTTGAAGAATCAGGGCTAACGTTCGACTCGTCAGGCCCTGCTTACATCGGGTCGGTGCAGTTAAACTACGCATTCTAAGTTTGACTTAAAACGCCCTATCAAAAACCCACCCATCGCGGTGGGTTTTCTATTTTCGAATCAATTACAACAAAGCCGAGAAACGAAGTGCCCGAAATTCACAAAACGTAACTAGTATTTCCCACTCAAGCCGATTATTCTCTCATTTTCTTCGTCATCCGTTTATTTATCATGTTCAAACTTCGCCCTTACCAAGCTGACTCTGTAAAAGCCGTTATTCATTACTTTCGCAGTAACAGCGAGCCTGCCATCATAGTCTTACCCACTGGCGCAGGTAAAAGCCTAGTGATCGCAGAGCTAGCGCGTCTTGCTAAAGGCCGCGTATTAATGCTTACCCACGTCAAAGAGTTGGTTGAACAAAACCATGCGAAATATGAAAGCTATTCCACAGAAGATCGTCCATTAAAAGGTTCGATTTTTTCAGCAGGATTAGGGCGCAAAGAAACCGAAGAACAAGTCGTCTTCGCTTCGGTACAATCGGTTGTACGTAACCTTGATGCCTTTGCGAATCAATTTTCTTTACTGGTGATCGACGAATGCCACCGCGTACCCGACAACCCGAAAAGCAGTTATCGCAAAGTGATTTCTCACCTGCAAAGCGTCAACCCTGGCATCAAAATTTTGGGCTTAACCGCCACGCCTTATCGCTTAGGAATGGGCTGGATTTATCAGTACCAAGTACGAGGAAAAAGCGGCCAAGTACGCTCTCAAGATCCTCGTTTTTTCCGCGATTGTATTTTTGAATTACCCATTCAATATCTACTCGATGAAGGGTTTCTCACCCCAGCGAACCTGATCGATGCTCCCGTATTAAGCTACGACTTCTCTCATTTAAAACCGGCGCTTGCCGGTCGCTATAAAGAGTCGGAATTAGATCTCGTCATCGAGCAATCCAAACGCGCTACCCCACAAATCGTAGCGCAAATCATTGAGCTATCGAAAGATAAACAAGGCATCATGATTTTTGCTGCCACCGTACGTCACGCCCAAGAGATCCTCACTTTATTACCCGGACACCAATCGGCCTTAGTGATTGGTGATACTCATCAATTTGAACGTGATCGCATCATTAATGCGTTTAAACATAAGCAGATAAAATATCTCGTTAATGTTTCAGTATTAACCACCGGCTTTGATGCCCCTCACGTTGATTTGATTGCCATCTTACGCCCAACAGAATCGGTAAGTTTGTATCAACAAATTATTGGACGAGGCTTGCGTTTAGCTCCGAATAAAAATGAATGTTTGGTTCTCGATTACGCCGGTAACAATTACGATCTCTACCAACCCGAAATCGGTGAAGTTAAACCTGATCCAAATAGTGACAGCGTCACAGTACCGTGCCCTGCGTGTGGCTTTAATAACACCTTTTGGGGAAAGTTAGATAATAATGATATTTTAATTGAGCATTACGGACGCCGCTGCCAAGGCTATTTTGAAGTCACGGATGAAAACGACAAGCCAACTGGCGAACGTGAACATTGCGGTTATCGCTTTAAGGCTAAATATTGCTCGGAATGCGGTGCAGACAACGACATTGCGGCGCGTATTTGCCACCAATGCGACGCCACCTTAGTGGATCCTATAAAAAACTGCGTGATGCCCTAAATTTAAAAGATGCCTTGGTGTTTGAATGCAAAGACATGCAGCTTGCTGTTCACAAAACCCAAGATGGAAAGTCGCAATTGAAGATCACCTACTCCGGTGAAACCAATGATGATAATCCCCATGCTTTAGTCCATGAATTTTGGTCTTTAACGACAAAAAAACAAAAGCAAAACTTTGCCGAGCAATTCGTACGTCCTCACCTTGCAGACAAGCACAATCCGTTTGAAGAAAGCTCGCCAACCAAAGTCGTCAATCACCAACATCGCTTTCGGCTTCCTCTATTTGTGATTGCGAGAAAATCAGGTCGATTTTGGAAAGTGCGCGACAAAATTTTTCCTGATGAATTAAATTAACTTGCGTTGTGGATAACAGAAACTATTCACATTACATCGGCATACCGTTTTGTTTATTTTACCCAAACGTTCATTTACACGACGGTTTACTTACCTCTACTCACTTAGATTTATTCGCACCTAATCACTCTCTTTTTACTTATCATGCCCTTTTATTCATAAGTTCTATTTTGTGATCAACTTAATAGCTTGCACCTATAGTTACCGGTAACATAATCACCACAAGTTACCGGTAACATAACTCTAATAAGATCGGAACTCTACGCACTTACTGTGCAACCAACGTGCAACTAAAAAGGACATCGCATGAAATTTAACCTTACCCTGCTGACTGCCGCTTTTGCTGGAATATTTTCCACTTCTGTTTTAGCCGCAGACTTTAACCTCAAAATTCAATCTTCTGATCCTTCAGGGGATAAAAACTTTCAAGTTCAACAAAAATGGGCTGAACGTGTTGAAACCATGACCGACGGTCAAATTAAAATCTCCTTACTGCCTGCGGGAAGTGTGGTCAAAAACACCGAAACGCTGGATGCCATTCGACAAGGAATTTTAGATGGTCAAGTCACCGCAACCGAATACTTTTCAGGTAAAGATCCGGCTTTCGGCTTAATCGGTAACATGGTTGGTGCTTGGTCAAATACAGGTCAATTACTGCAATACATTAATTACGGCGGTGGCTATGAGCTAATGACCGAACTTTATAAACCTTACGGTGTGAAGTTCATCGGTGGTTCAACCACAGGGGTTGAATCTTTAGTATCGAAAGTACCACTGGATGGTGTAGCCGATCTAAAAGGGTTGAAAATTCGTGCACCAGAAGGTTTGGTTCAACAAGTGTTTGCCGCCGCTGGTGCAACGCCTGTGAACTTACCGGGTTCAGAAGTGTTTACCGGTTTAAGTAAAGGCGTTATTGATGCGGCAGATTACACGGTATTCTCAACCAATCAAAAAGCCGGCATGAATGATATCGCACCTCACCCTGTTCAACCTGGCTTCCACTCTTTGCCTTTGATCGACATTTCTATCAGCCAGAAGAAATGGGACAAAATGACCCCAGCTCAACAAGAAATCTTAACGGTTTCTGTGCGTGATTTTGCTATTGATATGACGACAGAACTGCGTATTGCCGACCAAGCCGCCGTCGCAAAAGCAGAAGCGGATCCAAAGATCACGATTCACAATTGGAATGATGAAGAGCGTAAGAAATTCCGCGCAATTGCCAAAACACAATGGAAAGTTTTTGCGGAACGTTCTCCAAATGCTCAAAAAGTCTATGACTCTGTAACCCAATACCTAGAAGCTAACGGTTTACTGTAATACCAAATATTGGGCTGTTAAATCAGCCCTTTCATCGATTGTGTTTCAAATAGGTTGTTTTATGAAAGATCTCCCTACGCCTCCAGAAGTTGAAGATGCACCAAAAAACAAACTGGATGCCTGCATTATTAAAATCAGTCATTTTTTAAGTTTATTGTTCATTTTCACCGTCTTTATTTCTTTTTATGAAGTGCTCATGCGCTATGTATTTGACGCGCCAACCACTTGGGTTCATGAAACGGCATCGTTCATTGGGGGAAGCTTATTCGTAGTGGGTGGCATCTATGCGTTCGCCACCGACAAACATGTACGCGTAGTGTTGATCTACGATGCAGTTTCTCAACGAACACGTCGTTATCTCAATATGTTTCACCATATTGTTGGGCTTGCCTTTGCCAGCATGATGGCATGGGCATCTTTCACCATGGTAGAAAGCTCTTGGTTTACGCCTTGGGGAGACTTCCGTTTAGAAACTTCAGGCTCCTATTTTAATCCACCTTATCCTGCACTTTTAAAAGCCCTGATTTTCATTGTTTTCTGCGTTCTTTTCGTGCAATTCATTCTACACATCATCCATGAGATCAAAGGATTAAGGAATCACAAAGATGTTTGATTTATCTTCTATTGGCATTGGCTATGGCAGCTTGCTCATGCTTCTCATGATGATCGGCTTGCTACTCACCGGAATGCAACTGGCGTTTGTAACTGGTTTCGTCGCCTTATTTTTTACCCTTGGGTGGTTTGGCGTTGATGCCCTTCCCCTAGTCACAAGCCGTATGTACAGCTTTGTTGACGGCTATATTTTCCTTGCCGTGCCCATGTTCGTGTTAATGGCAGCCTTACTTGATCGCTCTGGGATTGCTCGTGATTTATTTGATGCTATGAAATCTGTCGGCAGAAAAGTACGTGGCGGTGTGGCGGTTCAAACGCTACTGGTAGCCGTTTTACTTGCTTCTATGTCTGGCGTGATTGGTGGCGAAACTGTATTGCTTGGTATTTTAGCGCTTCCACAAATGCTTCGCCTTGGTTACGACCGTAAACTGGCTATCGGTACAACATGTGCGGGTGGTGCATTAGGCACCATGTTGCCGCCAAGTATCGTGTTGATTATTTATGGTTTAACGGCCAGTGTCTCGATTGGTGATTTATTCAAAGCCTCTTTCGTACCCGCGCTTATCCTTGCTTTGTTATACATTGCTTATGTTTTAATTCGCTGCTTCTTAAACCCTTCACTTGCTCCTCTTCCAAGCCAAGAAGAGCTAGAAGAAGATGCCCGCACCAAACCTAACTATTTTAAAGCGCTCTTCTTCCCTCTGCTGTCGGTCGCAACCGTACTAGGCAGTATCTATTCAGGTATTGCTTCTGTTACTGAAGCGTCAGCACTTGGTGTTGTCGGTATTATGATCAGCGCCGTTATTCGTCAAGAAATGAATTGGAAAATGTTGCAAGAAAGCGCCATCGCGACCATGCGTACTTGCGGCATGATCATCTGGATAGGCATTGGCGCAACCGCTTTAGTGGGTGTGTATAACCTAATGGGTGGAATTGATTTTGTAGAAGACACTATTTTGGCTCTCAGTGGCGGTCACCCTATGGGAACACTACTGATTATGATGGTTATTCTGCTCGTTCTTGGCATGTTCTTAGACTGGGTAGGGGTTGCCTTACTTACCATGCCAATCTTTGTCCCTATCATCATTAACCTTGGTTTTGATCCAATTTGGTTTGGTGTGGTGTTCTGTTTAAATATGCAAGTATCGTTCTTATCACCACCCTTTGGCCCTGCTGCATTTTATCTAAAATCAGTCGCTCCAAAAGATATCAGCCTTGGTGAAATATTCACCTCGCTACTGCCTTTCATTGGCTTACAAATCGTCGCATTAACCCTTGTGATTATTTTCCCTCAGCTTGCACTTTGGTGGCAATAGTTCCAATCGCAGTCACAACGACGATTGGCATAAAGCTTATTGATTTCAATTGACGCCCTATTCAATGGTAGGGCTTTTGGTAAGGCATAACGTTATGGAACATGAAAAGACCGCCAGTGCTAAAAAGATACTGGTCATGGGTGTATCTGGCTGTGGTAAAAGCCATATTGGAAGTTTATTAGCACAACAACTCGGCTTTCCCTTTTTTGATGGTGACGATTTTCACCCACAAACTAATGTCGACAAAATGCGCCAAGGCATACCACTCACCGATCAAGACCGCATTGGTTGGTTACATACACTGAACCAATTATTTCTCGACAACGATCAAGCCGTCATTGCTTGCTCAGCATTAAAACCCGAATACCGTGACATCTTAAGAAGTAATAATCACGAGATGATCATTGTGTATTTACAAGGTGACTTTGACACCATTTGGAATCGCCATCAGAAACGTGACAATCACTGGTTCAATGGTAAAAGCATGTTAGAAAGCCAATTCGCCACCTTGGTTGAACCCAATCAAAACGAAGCCATATTCGTGGATATTACGCCTTCCATTGAAAGCGTTATCACCACCATCCACCAACAACTTAATACACACTCATAATTGCAAGGAATTCACATGACAACGACCTCAACTGCCCCACATTGTCATATTGCCATGATCGGTCTTGGCGTTATGGGCAAAAGTTTAACCCTGAACTTAATCGATAACGGTTTTCATGTCGCAGGGTTCGATTTAAACAGCAGCAATATTCAACAAACCACACAAGAAGCACAGATCATCAGTAAAGGGCAATTTGTTGCTTGTGATTCCTTAGAGCAAATATTGGCTCATCTACCTTCACCGCGAGTGATCGCGCTGTCGGTTCCTGCCGGTGATATCGTCGATAGCGTGATTACCGATTTGCTCAATGCAGGGTTAAATCCGCAAGATATTGTGATTGATACTGGAAACAGCTTATGGACCGACACCATCGCACGAGACAAACATTATCAAGGTAAGCTGAACTTTTTCAGCACCGCGGTTTCTGGTGGTGAACAAGGCGCACGTTTCGGCCCTGCGCTGATGGCAAGTGGTGACGAACACGCGTGGGAATATGTCAAACCAATGTGGAATGCCATTGCCGCTAAAGTTAATCAGCATGGCCTTCCTGTCGAACCACTACAAGATGGTGAAGCTTGCGCAACATTCACCGGACCAAGCGGTTCCGGTCATTATGTCAAAATGGTGCATAACGGCATTGAATACGCTGATATGCAGTTAATTTGCGAAGTGTATCAATACTTACATCAAGTGATTGGATTAAAAGCCGAACACATCGGTGATATTTTCAGCGAGTGGAATCAAGGTGTACTAAACAGCTACTTAATGGAAATCAGCGCCGATATTTTAAAACAAAAAGATTTTCAAAGTGATCAACCACTGGTTGAGATGATCTTAGATAAAGCAGGCCAAAAAGGCACTGGTGTTTGGACTGCCATCAACAGTCTTGAAGTTGGTTGCCCTGCCCCAAGTATTGCTCAATCGGTTTATGCTCGATCGCTAAGTAGCTTGAAAGAACGTCGACAATTGGGTGAACAAAAACTCGCTGTAATCACCGAAACACACAAGACAGAAGCACTCAGCACCACCATTGCAGAACTACACGACGCCTTATACTGCGCAAAATTATGTGTGTATGCACAAGGCTTCGACCTAATGAAAACCACTTCCGAACAACAAGACTGGCAGCTTAACTTTGCAGAAATCGCAAAAGGATGGCGAGCGGGCTGTATTATTCGAGCGGTATTCTTACAAAGCATCACCAAAGCGTTTGAAGCCGATCCTCAATTAGACAACCTGCTTTTTGATCAACATTTTGGCCATGAAATCAAAAGCCGTCAGCTCAATTGGCGTCGATGCGTGGCCAATGCCAGCTTATATGGGGTTGCCATTCCGGGTATCGGGTCAGCTCTCAGTTATTTTGATTCCATGCGATGCGCCACACTTCCCGCTAATCTTTTGCAAGCCCAGCGAGATTACTTTGGTTCGCACACTTATTCTCGAATCGATCAACCTGAGTCGCAAAAGTATCATGTAGAATGGAGTCACCACCCAAGAACCGAAATCAAAAAGTAAATGTATGAAAGATCACTTTGCATGATCTTTCTTTATTTTTTATATTCCATTTTCAATAACTTTCAGTGATGACCAGTATGGCAACGAAAAACAAACGTCCAACACTACAAGATATTGCCAATTTGGTTGGCGTCACCAAAATGACGGTTAGCCGATGCTTAAGAAACCCAGATAACGTTTCTTTTGCTTTACGTCAAAAAATCACCTTAGCGGTTGAAGAACTTGGGTATATTCCCAATCGTGCTCCCGACATTCTTTCTAACGCTAAAAGCCGCGCTATTGGGGTATTAGTACCCTCTTTAACCAACCAAGTTTTTGCCGAAGTGATCCGCGGTATTGAAAAAGTGACCGAGCCTGCTGGTTATCAAATTATGCTGGCGCACTATGGTTATAGTTCGTTATTAGAAGAACAAAATATCGAAATGCTACTGTCTTACAATGTCGACGCGATCATTTTATCTGAAAATCATCATACCGAACGCACCCGAAAAATGCTTCAAACTGCAGGTATTCCAACCATCGAAATTATGGATACGGTGTCACCTACATTTGAACAATCGGTCGGTTTTGATAATCACGCAGCCGCAAAAGCCATGACACTGGCCATGCTCGAACAAGGGCACGACAAAACCGTTTATTTTGCTGCTCGGCTGGACGCTCGGACAAAGTTAAAGCTCGCCGGTTATGAAGATGCAATGAAAGAACACGGATTAGCGCCTATCAGCTTACAAACCAGTAGCGCCTCTTCGTTTACATTGGGAGCAGATTTATTACACAAAATGCTTGAAGAATACCCTGATGCAAATGGCATATTCTGTACCAATGACGATCTGGCGGTTGGTGCAATTTATGAATGCCAACGCCTTGGAATCAAAGTCCCTGAACAAATTGGTATTGCCGGATTTCATGGGCATGATTTATCCAACATCATGGTGCCACGCCTTGCGACTGTGATTACCCCACGAGAACAAATAGGCTCAATCTCGGCAGAACAAATCTTACAACGCTTAGCTGGAAAGCCTATCTCTCAACCCACCATAGATCTTGGTTTTCAAGTGGAGCTAAGAGAGAGTATTTGATTGTGTTAAATGCTCGCTTTTGTATTGCTCATAACCTATTTGAATGTTAGTATCCGCGCTCGTTTCGTGCCTTAATTTTTTTACCGCATGAAACAACGCTTAATCACTAGGTCGCTATGTGGTTAAACATCTTTTAATTTACTAATTTGAGAGTAAATACTATGAAATTTGAAGCAGTAGTACGTACTGAACTAGGTAAGGGTGCGAGCCGCCGCCTACGTCTATCTGGCCAATTCCCTGCAATCATCTACGGTGGTGAAGCAGAGCCAGTATCTATCGCATTGGTTCACTCTGACGTGATCAACCAAATGGATAAGCCTGAGTTTTACGAAGCAATCACTCTAGTAGTTGATGGCAAAGAAGTAAAAGTTAAGCCACAAGACGTTCAACGTCACGCGTTCAAGCCAAAAGTTGAGCACATGGACTTCATCCGTATCTAAGATCACCAATCTTACGATTCGATGAATCCACCTTTTGCATAAAGGTAAAATGAGAATCGAATTTACCACTCGAGACTCATGCTAGAAATAGCAAGAAACATAGAAAGCCCGATGCTACCAACATCGGGCTTTCGCCGTTTTTGAAGCTTAGGAATTGACATCATCATCACTAAATAAAATTTCTTATTCTAATCAAGCAGATTTTCACAAAGCTTCTATACTGCATAAAAGATATACAAATTAGCGTTTTAAAATTCTATCCCAACCCCGTCAAAGAAGGAGTTTCTTATGGCATCTTTAGATAGTAAGTACGTTAACTTTAGTGAAGATCATGAGCTCAATAGCTGTTTGAGGCATGCTGGTTTAAGACAAACGGCAGATAACCGTAAAAAGCTTCAAGCACTTGGAGCCGAAACTAAACAAAAACTCGATAAGAAACGCCTAAGTCATGATGATTTGTATGGGGCCATTGATACGTGTAAAAGCGATTTTGAATAAGACAAAGCCTTGCCTACTGTTGCTTGGCTTTGACTCCCAAAGCTTTCAGCAGTAACCCACCTCTGTTAATTCGAAAGTTAAAAAGGAACGGCGTGATATTTCATTTGAATATACACGCCGTTTTTCTTCTTGTTTAAAACAAACTCCCTTGTGGCGGTAGTTCATCTTCTTCAATTTGTTGAATCGGGATCTCTCCACGCTGTGCAAGACGTTTTCGATAATAACGTTGCTTACACAGTTTGATGATATGGCGTTGTTGCGCGGGTGTGAAGGCAAGCCAATTAAAACGCTCTTCACGTTTACGCATGCAACCTTGGCAGTAACCTTTATTATCCACCGTACACACACCAACACATGGGCTAGGTACAGAAAAGAATTCTAGTTGTTCCATACCTGCTCTCCCTAACTAAATATTGAAATGGATAATTAACCATGACTCTTATTCAGCCATTGCTATGATATTACAATAGAAATGAAAAAAACTTGGAACCTTTTGACCATACTAAATCTAATGTTTTATATCATTATCTGTTATGCTCTCACCGTAATATCAATATTAACTATATAAAATATAGCCTACACCGTTTGGAGAATATTATGAAAAAGCTTATCACTTGCCTTAGCCTACCGATTTTATTGGCTGCCTGCTCTTCGAATAGCAAAACTGACTTTGTAAAACCAGTGGATCTTCAACACCATCACTGGGTTTTAAGTGAGATCGATGGCAAGGAAGTTGTAAAAAATGCTATGGGTTCTGTACCAGATCTAGAAATCAGTGAGAATATGCAATCTAATGGTAATGCTGGTTGTAATGGGTTCCATGGTCAAGCAGAAATCAATAAAGACACAGGGCAATTTCGCATTAATAAAATGGGAATGACAATGAAATTATGCCCAGGAGATGCGATGAAAACTGAACGTATTGTAGCAAGTACATTATCAGCCTGGAGTAATATCGATCTGACTAAAGAAACATTAAAACTATCCAGCAAAGAGCACACTCTCACCTACACACTACGTGATTGGGTTAATTAAGCTACTCACTATATAGTGCTACACCTTGAACCATTTCGTTATTACTTCAAATGGCTTTGGTATAACACCACGTAGATTATGGCTACTGCTGTAATTTACGTGGTGTCTTTGGCAGCGACTAGGAACTCAGTGCCGATAATGATTAAAATTTTTATATTCTTATTCTTTCTTTTTTCTGTTCCTGTTTCGGCTTGCCAAATTAGCCCAAGCTTGGTGAGCAATGATTTTAATATCGGTGCTGACTGCCAACTATTCCCATACAACGCAGAAGCGCAACGCTTACAATCTGTGTCGTTATACTTCGTTCAATATTTATATTCAGATAAATACCAAGCCTATTTAAGCCACAAAGCAAAGATCCACAATGCAACTCACTATCCTAATGCGGTGCAAACCTTCAATTATGGATACCGTATGTTGGTTGGCCCACTAACGCTAGAAGATGCAATTCAAGCAAAAGCTCAACTTAAACAGCTTGGCTATAAAGATTCTTTTATAAAATACATTATGAAAAAAGGTTCTGCCAATACAGCAGCAGTGACCAATAAAACCGTCACGAAAGACATACCTGTACCACCAGCTACACTACAAGAAATGCCAATAATGAAGCCTATTTTTTCATTAAGAGGTGAAACGGTTTTATTGCCTATTTATGGTAGGGATTATCAAGGTAAAGTAACTCGTTATAACCAAACCAACTTAGGCAGCTTTAACTATCAACAAGCCATGAATGTTTGTGTGCAATCTAAAGCACATATCGCCACTGCAGGTGATTACAACGCCTTACTTTCTAATACCGATTTAGTTATGAGATACGCAGTTAAATCGCAGTTTTGGCTACACTCAGATGAAACCATCACGCGAGTACAGAATCAAATTACTAAGCGAAAGCAATCACCCGATGCCTATTTCAATGTGCTTTGTGTAACAAATTGAGATACCAAATTAGGAAAGTAAAAAGCCAGCTTAATTTAGCTGGGTTGACCCATAAACGGTCCAATGGAATTTTCTTCAGCGCAGTTTCAAGCAAATTTCAATTCACGTTTTTCTTCAATACGTGGATAGCCAATAATATGCGTAGTAGTTTGGTTGCCAATATTATGGATTGAATGAGTCGTCATGCTGGTGTCCCTGCCTAAAATGAGTCGCCGTTAAAAGCTATCTAAAAGCTAAAAAATCGTCTTTTCCATCCACATGAACAAACTCTATTCATTCGCAGTGATTATGAATTTTATTCAATAAATTGCTTTATAAACGTATCAAATAGACATCTAGACGTTTACAAAAGCTGCTTTCAGGCGTAGTTTATGAAGAAATCTAAAGAAAGGAATCGATGGGTAATGATAGAAATAAAGCATTTACGGACATTATCAGTACTGCGTGACACCGGCTCGTTAACCGCTACCGCAACGACCTTACATTTAACTCAATCGGCCCTTTCCCATCAGCTTAAAGATTTAGAATCTCGCATGGGCGGGAAATTATTTTTACGTAAAACCCGCCCAATCAAATTCACACCTGAAGGGGCAATTTTATTAAAGGTGGCCGATGATGTGTTACCGAAAATTGCTCGCGCAGAAAATGATATTGCCAGTTTAAAAGAAGATGTGAATGGCCGTTTGCACATGGCTATTGAATGCCATTCTTGTTTTCAATGGTTAATGCCCGCGCTCAAGGAATACCAAATTGCTTGGCCAAGCGTGACCTTAGACTTCTCATCAGGCTTTGGTTTTGAGCCTTTGCCAGCCTTAGTTGCAGGTGAACTCGACTTGGTTATTACCTCCGACATTCAACCGCGTTCTGAAGTCCATTATGAGTCCCTATTCGATTTTGAAATGCGCTTAATCATCGCCACCAATCATCCATTAGCCGACAAAGCATTTATTGAACCCAAAGATTTAGCTTCACTCACTATGCTTTCTTATCCGGTACAAAAACAACGTCTTGATGTAGTGAAGCATTTCTTACAACCCGCCGGTGTTGAACCTGCTAAATGGAAGCAAGCCGACAATACATTAATGTTGGTACAAATGGTGTCAGCAGGCTTAGGCGTCGCAGCTCTGCCAAATTGGGCGATCAGTGAATTTTCACGACAAGGTTTGATTGTCAGTAAGCAATTAGGGGAAGGATTATGGCGTCGATTATTTGCCGCGACGAGACATTCAGAAAAAGATAAGCGTTATTTACAAGCCTTCTTCAGCACTGCCAAGCAGCAATGCCAAAGCCATTTAGATGGGATAAAGATGGTTTAAGGTAGTTTCTAGATTAAGAGTCCCTCTATTGAATACATGGCGTTACATCCTCACAGCAACACAGTTGAAATCAGTGTTGCTGTCGATTAAAAACCGAAATGCATTTCCCTTGAAACTAGGAACTCGAAACTAGGGACTCGAATCTCGTACCTATTATTCACCTTGCCTTAAACTGATTGGTCAACGGATCGTACTGATATCCCAGTACATCCAACTTACCAACTAAGGCTTCAACATCCATTTCATACATGCTGACTAACTCATCAAAACTATCGCATTCTAAACGTAGTTTTTCATTCACAATGCCAAGCAAGATTGCATTGTCTAAGTTCTTTACATTACTTAAATCCATGATGAACCTCTTATCTGCCGCTTAAATGATGATTCCAATAATTAAATGATCCGAAATAACGAAGATTGGTACTCATTAAGCGTAGATGCCATTTGTCTTCATTTCTGTGATTTAAGAATAAAAAAGAGAATAACAAATATACTCAAGATAATTGAAGTTGCAGTAAGGCGGAAAGTAAGAAGGGTTAATACAACAATGCGGCAAATCCGGTCACTGCCGCAAAACTCATCACAAACCCACTGTTTAATTGCAGTTTACTGATCGTTGTATTGGTAAAGATATGCCACGTTGATCCAACAATACCGGCAAGAATTAAGGCAAAACACCCCACCAAATGCCAAATGATGCTGTGCAGATAATTTAAGCTATACATTTGGGTTTGCCACAAAATAGCCAAACTCACCAACATTGCCGCTACGATACCAGCAACTGGAAGTAAGCGATGAAAGGCTTGCAAACGGGTTCGAGCACGCAGCAATAAAACATGGCTCGCCCCTGCTCCTAAAAACATGGTGCTAGCAAGAATAAATAACCCTTGGGGGCGCTCTGATGCAAAAATATGCAATACATTAAATGCAATAGCAAAACCTAAAGCCACTTGAAGTAGCCAGATTGGTCCTGAATCGCGGGTTTTACTTACCTTAACTTGCGAGAAGAAAGCTAAAATAATTAACCCAACGGATGCTAATGGCCAAAAAAGCGGGCTTATGGCCAACCATAATGCTGCGATAATAGGCAACTGTTTATGAATTCGACCCCGTTGGCCTGGGCAAATATCGCCTTTCAGTAAAATCAGCAATAACACACATTGAGCACCAAGTAACATTGGTGGAATAACATTAAGCAAATAGAAAAACATGAGGCCGTATCATTCATTGAACAGAAAAAGTGGCGCAAACTCTACCAAAAGTGAAGATAAAAATCTTGCTTAATTGATGATGTTAATCTGCTAAACCCTTAAGTTATTATCTTACTCCACAAGATAAGTGGATAGAGATCCATCATTTCTAATCTAACAATACTAAAGTCAGATAAGTCACCAAGGTACATGCCTTTGAACCCTAGAAAAATAAGAGAATAGCTATAAAAAAACTTTACTTTTTATCCTAGTCGATTTGGCTCGAAGTCTGTATACTTTGGCATCCCAAATTAGAGGTTAATTTATGTACAGCGACATCCCACTTTCATCAAAGCCAACGCCTATCGACCAATATCCAAAATATTGGGCTGAATGTTTTGGCCCTGCTCCTTTCTTACCGACTAACCGTAAGGAAATGGAAGCCCTTGGATGGGACAGCTGTGACATTATCATCGTCACCGGTGATGCATATGTTGATCACCCAAGCTTTGGTATGGCGATCATTGGGCGTTTATTAGAAGCTCAAGGTTTCCGTGTGGGCATTCTTGCTCAACCAAAATGGGAAAATAAAAACGACTTCATGGCGCTGGGGAAACCTAATTTATTTTTTGGGTATTACGGCCGGTAACATGGATTCCATGATCAACCGCTATACCTCGGATAAAAAACTACGCCATGATGATGCTTACACACCAAACAATGAAGGTGGTAAGCGCCCTGACCGTGCTGTCCTTGTTTATTCTCAGCGCTGCCGTGAAGCGTATAAAGAAACACCCATTGTATTAGGCGGCATTGAAGCCAGCTTGCGTCGTATTGCGCATTATGACTATTGGTCAGACAAAGTTCGTCGCTCGGTTATCTTTGATGCCAAGGCCGATATTCTTCTTTTTGGTAACGCTGAGCGTGCTTTGGTTGAAGTGGCGCATCGCCTTGCCAACCAAGAGCCCATCAGTGAAATGACCAACATTCGTGGTACTGCGGTGAATCTACCAGCAGCACCAGAAGGTTATACGATTATTGACTCTTCACGAATTGAAAAGCCAAGTAAAGCGGTGTTTGTACCGATTAACCCTTATGAAGTAGAAAGTAACTGCGACACGCAATCAAAAGATCAACAAGCTGAAGACGCTCAAAACGCACAAGCACAAGTGATTGAGATCCAACCTCAACCGATTAAGCTTGATCGCAAGCCTCGTCACGATTCCAAAAATACTGCCGTTCGTTTACCGCCTTTTGAAAAACTGAAAAACGACCGTATTTTGTACGCGCACGCTAGCCGTATCATGCATTTAGAAACCAACCCATATTCTGGCCGTGCTTTGCTACAAAAACATGGCGATCGTGAACTTTGGGTGAACCAAGCCCCTATTCCACTTTCAACCGAAGAAATGGATTTTGTGTTTGGTCTGCCTTATGCGCGTGTACCGCACCCAATGTATGGCAAAGCAAAAATTCCGGCGTATGACATGATCAAAACGTCGGTCAACATCATGCGTGGTTGTTTTGGCGGCTGTTCTTTCTGTTCCATTACCGAGCATGAAGGGCGTATCATTCAAAACCGTTCTCAAGAATCCATTTTGAACGAGTTAGAAGAAATTCGCGACAAAGTACCGGGCTTTACTGGCACAATTTCCGATCTTGGCGGCCCAACAGCTAACATGTATCGTTTAGGCTGTTCTGATCCAAAAGCAGAAGCCAACTGTCGTCGACCTTCTTGTGTCTTCCCAGGTATTTGCAACAAGTTAGATACCGACCACCAGCACACCATCGATCTTTACCGTGCGGCACGTAAAGTGCCAGGCATTAAGAAAGTGATGATTGCTTCAGGAGTTCGTTACGATCTTGCCATTCAATCTCCAGAGTACGTGAAAGAGTTAGTGACTCACCACGTTGGTGGTTATTTAAAAATCGCACCTGAACATACCGAAAATGCACCATTAAATAAGATGATGAAACCGGGTATGGGCACGTATGATACCTTCAAGCAAATGTTTGAAAAATACAGTGCGGAAGCAGGTAAAAAACAATACTTAATTCCTTACTTTATCTCAGCTCACCCTGGCACAGAAGATGAAGACATGCTGAACTTAGCGTTATGGTTAAAGAGTAATAACTACGAGTGCGATCAGGTGCAGAACTTCTACCCATCGCCAATGTGTAATGCAACCTCGATGTATTATTCAGAAACCAACCCACTTAAACGTGTTAAGTACAAACAACGTGAAGATGTCACGGTGCCAAAAGGTGAACGTCAACGCCGCTTACACAAGGGTTTACTTCGTTATCATGATCCAGCTAACTGGCCAATGATCCGTGAAGCCTTGATTAACATGGGCAAAAAACACTTAATTGGTGATAAGCCGAACTGTTTAGTTCCTGCTGAAGATGCCGTCGATAACTTAACACCTGCACAACGTCGTAAGTCTGGTCGCCACGGCGCTAATCGCTTTGCGACCAAACACACAGGTGCGAAAGGTCAACCGGGTCTAGGGGGGGAACGTCCTCAGGGTAATGGCAAATCGAAAGGCACGGGTCAGTCGACAGGTAACAAAAAACCTGCCGGTGCGAATCGTAAACCAGCTGGCCAAGGTAAAGCTACTACTCAAAATAAACCAAGTGGCTTTAAAGGTAAGCCAAAAGGCAAACCCGCAGGCAGCCGAGCACGTTAATATAAGGCCTCGTGAAATTAGCCGATAGCCCCATCACAGAGCATAACTTTAACGGTCATCCTTTTTATCTAAAACGGGATGACCTGCTCCACCCTGAATTTTCTGGTAACAAAGCCCGAAAATTCATGGCTCTACTTGAAACGGATTCCCCTAATGTCACCACTCTAATTGGCTATGGTTCCCCGCAAGCCAATTCGTTATACAGCCTAGCGGCACTGGCTAAACTTAAAAGCTGGACGCTGGAGTTTTATGTTTCGCACATTCCAAATTGGCTAAAGCAAAACCCGATCGGAAATTATCAAGCAGCCCTAGAATTAGGCGCGCAAATTATTGATATCAGTCAGTTAGAGACGGAGCTTTCTCCCCACGATTATATTGAACGCATTCGCAAGCCCAATGAACAATGTATATTTGTGCCAGAAGGTGGGCGCAGCCCGATTGCAGAGTTTGGGATCAAGCAACTTGCTGAAGAAATATTATGTTGGGTTCAAGAAGAAAATATTAAGGCTCTTACCGTTGCGCTACCTTCTGGTACTGGCACTACGGCGCTTTATTTACACAAGCACTTAGCTCTGCACAATATCCATGTATTAACCTGCGCTTGTGTGGGTGGAAAAGACTACTTAATTAAGCAATTTGAAAGCTTAGGTGAAGCAGAACATCCACACATCCTTACCAGTTTAGAGAAATCCAAGCATCAATTTGGAAAACTGTATGCTGCGGATTATCAAATGTGGCAATCACTTACCCAACAAACTCAAGTCGAATTTGATTTGTTGTATGACCCTTATATGTGGCAATGCTTAGCGCCATATTTAGCTCAATGGCGTGAAAGCCATTCAAACCAAACTTTGTTGTATATTCACCAAGGCGGTTTACTTGGTAACACCAGCATGGCAAAGCGCTACCAAAGAAAATATTCACTATAAGCGACGAATAACTCCCGCGACCGTTTAGACTGGCTCAAACTCCCCTTCTTTTGTTAACCACACCGCCACTGCATCGGTATTATCTGGCCATTGTGAAAATTCAAACTCCCATTGACCACTGCCAGATTTTTGATCTTTAGTCAGTGCGACAAAATCATGGTGCAACGCACGTCCTCGATTTTCACCACGAGTCACTGCCGTCATTTCATCCATTGCCAATAAAACAATATGTGCGGTGTAATTTTCGCGATTATCAAATTGAAGATTAATCATAATGCTGTCGGTGGAGATTCTAGATCACGCCTAACTCACGTAAACGTTCCATCAGATAGCTGTGCGCAGTATAGCGTTCTGATAACACCACATCCGGCTTAGCATGCAAAAAGAGTGGTAATGAAATACGTGATTTTTCTTGGCGTTCACCCGTTGGGTTAATCACACGGTGCGTCGTGGATGGGAAATATCCGCCAGAAGCCTCTTGCAACATGTCACCAATATTGATGATGAGATTGCCAAAATCACAAGGCACATCTAACCAATCACCTTCCAATGTTTTCACTTGTAAGCCCGGCTCATTGGCTGCAGGAAGAATCGTCAATAAATTGATGTCTTCATGGGCAGCAGCGCGGATCGCACCTGGCTCTTCGTTACCCGTCATTGGTGGGTAGTGAAGAATACGCAACAAGGTTTTTTCGCTGTCTTTGATCATCTCAGACAAGGCAATTGAGAACTTGGCTTGCACTTCTTGTGGGGCGTGTTGCTCTACCCAGCTTAATAACTCTTGAGCAAAAGCATCAGCGCGTTGGTAGTAATCTAAAATCTGCGCTTTTAATTGCTCTGGGATCTGTCCCCAAGGGTAAACATGAAAGTATTCTTTAATGTCTTTTACGCTGTGGCCTTTTGCCGTTTCGGATACCGAAGGCGGAAAGTAGCCATCTTGGGTTTCTACATTAAAGTGAAAATCGTGTTTTTGTTCAGATAAAAAGAATTGCTGCCAATTCTCATAAATGGATTCGACTAATTCTTTTGGAATGGGGTGATTTTTTAATACGCCAAAGCCCGTTTCGCGTAATGATTTAACGAATTGCTCGGCAGCATCTGCAGCAAGGTAATCAACGGTTTCTAATTTCATAATATTGTTTTTATTGTCTGGAAAAATACAGGCAAAGTGTAGATATCTGCGAAGATGAAAGCAAACGCTTAACCGTGATTTTTATAATAAAAAACGCACAACGGATTAAGGTTGTGCGTTTCATAGTCATTGCGTCGTCTGGTCGATTATTTTTCTAAGCGCTGTTGTGTCCAAAGATACAACAAATCCAGCGCAATGGTAGCGCCGGCCAAAGCGGTAATGTCGCTTTGGTCATACGCAGGTGATACTTCAACCACATCCATCCCCACAAGGTTAATGCCTTGCAAGTTGCGAAGGATCTTTAAAATTTTATCCGATGTCATACCGCCGCACACAGGGGTACCCGTTCCCGGGGCAAACGCAGGATCGAGGCAATCGATATCAAAAGTTAAATACACCGGCTTATCACCAACGATTTTTTTCACCTTTTCAACAATTTCAGCCGCCGATAAATCATTCGCTTCCATCGCATTGATAACATTAAAACCATGCCCGTCTTGTTTATATTCAGTACGAATACCAATTTGCACTGAATGGTCACGAGAAATCAGCCCTTCTTTCGGCGCATGATAAAACATGGTGCCGTGATCGTATCGACTGCCGTTGCTGTAAGTATCGGTATGAGCATCAAAATGAATCAATGCCATTTCACCATACTGTTTGGCATGAGCACGCAGCAAAGGCAAGGTGATGAAATGATCACCCCCCAAACTGAGCAATGTTTTACCGCTGGTAATAATTTCTGTCGCTGCCGCTTCCAAACGCTGTGTTAAGTCTTCAGCATCACCACAATCGAAAACCAAATCGCCCGCATCGACCACATTGGTATGCTTGAACAAGTTAAAGTTCCAAGGAAACTTCTTACTCTCCCATGCCAAATTCACCGAGGCTCGACGGATAGCATCTGGGCCCATACGTGCGCCAGAGCGGCCCGATGTTGCCATATCAAACGGCACACCCAATACCACAACATCAGCGTCCGCTTCTACTGGATTTTGCACCATAGGACGACGCACAAAGCTCATTGAGTTTGAATACAATGAATAATCTGGTTTGTTGAACAGATCATCAAATTTGTTCATTACTAATCCTTTCTCTACACAATATTAGGAGGCGTAGATTCATCATCTTCCACCTCCTTAGTTAATAGCCAAAGTACGAAGGATATTAGATGTCTTCTAAATAAGTGTAACCAGACAGACCTTGCTCAAGCTCAGACAAAATACCGTCTTGCTCTGACGCCTCTACACGGCTTGATACTAATTCGCGGTAATTACGGCGAATATCATCCACATCAATGTGTACATAACGCAGCATGTCTTCTACCGTGTCACCTTCGTTAATCGACACGATTTCTGACTCACCTTTATCATTCACGTTCACCACAACCGAATGGCTATCACCAAATAGATTGTGCATGTCGCCTAAAATCTCTTGGTATGCACCGACTAAGAAAAAGCCCATTAAGTATGGGGTATCTTTGTCCCAGCGTGGCACTGGCAAGGTGGTTTCAATGCCTTGTCCATCCACATATTGATCGATCACACCATCCGAATCACAAGTAATATCAAGCATCACGGCGCGCGTTTGTTCAACTTGGTTCAAGTTGGTTAATGGCATCACAGGGAATACCTGATCAATACCCCATGCATCCGGTAGCGATTGGAACAATGAGAAGTTCACGAAAAATTTATCCGCTAAACGTTCGTTCAACTCATCCATAATTGGACGATGGAAACGGTTCTTATTGTTCAACTGCAAGCTCAATTCATGGCAAATACGTAAGCACACTTGCTCTGCCCAAGCGCGGTGATGCAAGTTAATCACACCTGTCGCAAATTGATTATGCGCTTCTGCTAAATCACTTTGGGTGTCGTTATAAATCTCAATCAATGCACGGTCATCAGTACCTTGCGATAAAATTTCCCAGTTACGCCACATGTTATGCAGTAGCGTTGGCGCATCTTCTTCTGGTGCCACAATCACTTCTGGCTTGTAGCTTTCTGTGCCAATGACGTTGGTGATCAATACCGCATGATGCGCGGTTAATGAACGACCAGATTCTGAAATAATCGTCGGTTCTGGCTGGTTGTATAACTGACAAATGTCACCAATCGTCGATACAATATTACGTGCGTATTCTGCCAAACCGTAGTTCATTGAGCTGTGTGATTGACTACGAGTACCATCGTAATCCACCGCCAAGCCACCACCGACATCCATGTAATCTAATTGCGCGCCGATGTCGCGTAATTCACAGTAAAAACGTGCCGCTTCACTCACACCATTACGCACATCACGAATGTTGGCCATTTGTGAACCTAAGTGAAAATGCACCAGTTGTAGCGTTTCCAATTGGTCTTCCGCTTTTAAACGGTTAATCACGGTTAACACTTGGTTGGCTGACAAACCAAATTTCGATTTTTCACCACCGCTCGATTGCCATTTACCTGCGCCTTGAGAAGCCAGACGAATACGCAAGCCCATGCGAGGTGTAATGCCAAGCGATTTAGCTTCAGATAGCACTAAATCCAACTCAGACAATTTTTCTAATACGATAAAAACTTTGTGGCCGAGTTTTTCACCAATTAACGCAAGACGAATGTATTCACGGTCTTTGTAACCATTACACACAATCACCGAACTTGCTTGTTGCGCCAATGCCAATACTGCGAGAAGTTCAGGCTTACTGCCTGCTTCCAAACCCAGTTGCTTTTGCTCAAGCTCTTTTTGGCTTGCTAGAATTTCATCCACCACTTCTTTTTGTTGGTTTACTTTAATTGGGTAAACCAATAGGTAGCGGTTGGTGTAATTGTATTCTGCAATCGCTTGGTTAAACGCATCACATACATTATGTACACGTTGGTGCAAAATCTGTGGAAAACGAACTAAGGCTGGCAAGGTTAAATTTTGCGCTTCAATCTGCTTCACTATCGTACTTAATGGTACTTGAAGATGTTCTTCTCCAGCACGCGGAGAAACGGTCATTTCACCGGCATCATTAATGCCATAGAAGCCTTGGCTCCAGTGACGTACGTTGTAGTTAGCTCGGATTTGCTCTAAGTTCAAAGAATTTTCCACATCGGTATCTCGCTATTCGTTAGTGAATAAAATAAATAAGTAAATCAGCGCTCTAGGCCATTTCAATGTCATAGCAATGCGCTAATTCACGCGCATTAACTTATAAATAAAACCTTGAGTCCAATGAGAAAATTTTGTCGTTAAAACAAAGAAATTGAATTTAATCTCCTCTGAAGAAAAATCCCTATGGAAGTCAATAAAGAACACCGCTCAATGTAGGGAGAGTCTGAATGCTATCGGTATTGATAAACAAGGTTGCGTTTACTCTACAGTAAGTAATAATACTCACTTGGTTTAGGCTTACTTTAAGATGATTATGCGACCTTACTTACCGACATTTTTGCTATTACTCCTCTCTTTATCATTGCCTACATGGGCTGCAGACACTGAGAGTGCTTCCCAAAAGACACTGACTGAATTGACGCAACACATTGAAGCATTAACCGAGCAAACCAAAGTGTTAAAAGGCGATCGTTTATCTATCGTTCAATTAGAAATTTACAATAATAACAATAGATTAAGAAATACGATTGCCAATGCAATGGACGATAAAGACCATGATAATGAGTTCTTAATTCAGCAAGTCCATACTCAAGTTAAATCCGATAATATTTATCTAAGCTATGTTGAAAAACGCATCGATCAAATTCAAGATAACATTGATAATAGTGCAAAAGATCAACATATCTTATTGCAGATTCCACTCAATGAAATGCGCATTGCTCAAGCAAAATTGTATGATGACCAATACCAAAACTACCAATGGTTAGACAAGCTAGGTGAAGACCAAACAGCAAATATTGATCAATTAAAAACGACACTTAAACAGTTGGCGCAATTTACCGCAGCATCCCTCAACTATTCATTGAATCGTAAAAGTGCATTGCAAGCGCAAGTCGAAACTTTACCTGCCGATCAGAAAGCTGCTTTTGATGTTGAACTGAGTTACCTGCAACGCAATATTGATAATTACAGTAAATCACTGTCGATCATGGTTGATACCGCTGAAGAACTGGATTTGGATGTCGTAGCACTTAAACACCAACTTTTTGTCGCAACCGGTGACATCACTCATGATTTATTAAGTTGGAAAGTCATTCAATCTTCTGCTGTAGGTTGGGGAGAACAACTCAAAAAATGGTTTATAACCAACAGCCCAAATATGCTGTTTAACCTATTTATGTTTGTTTTGATCATGGGTATCGCACGAGTTGTATCTAAAACGGTACAAGCCTTATTGAAAAAAGCCGTCAAAGCACCACACTTAAAACTCAGTAATTTAATGCAGCAATTTATTTTATCCATGTCGGTAAAAATCATTTTCTGCATTGCATTATTAATCGCATTGGCACAAATCGGGTTAGATTTAACCCCGGTCATCGCAGGCTTAGGTGTGGCAGGTATTATTATTGGTTTTGCCTTACAAGATACGCTATCTAATTTTGCATCGGGCATGATGCTATTGATCTATCGCCCATTCGATGAGGGCGACTGGGTGAATGCGGGCAGTGTCGAAGGTACCGTGAGCCATGTAAGCCTAGTGAACACCACCATTCGAACTTTTGACAATGAAGTATTACTAGTGCCAAACTCTAAAATTTGGACAGAAGTCATCATCAACCGTACTTATGAAAAAGTTCGTCGTGTCGATATGGTCTTTGGGATT
Organism: Vibrio rumoiensis 1S-45; assembly: GCF_000286955.2. GTDB lineage: Bacteria > Pseudomonadota > Gammaproteobacteria > Enterobacterales > Vibrionaceae > Vibrio > Vibrio rumoiensis_A. The sequence goes on along the minus strand of NZ_AJYK02000038.1, from coordinate 13,937 downwards.
AGTTATAAAGATTCCATCCCTAAAGCTGAAGCTATTTTTGAGCAAATTTTATCGGAAGATAGGCGCGTATTAAAAGCACCTGCACCAATGATCAAACTAGATACACTTGGTGACTCTTCAGTGAACTTTATCGTAAGGCCATGGGTAAGAACCGACGATTATATGGATGTAAAACGTGATTGCACTCGCGAAGTGAAAATGCGATTTGACGCAGAAGGCATCAATATTCCATTCCCACAACGCGACGTTCATTTACACATCGTAAACCCAGATGACCAACTGAATTTTTCAACAAATTCAACACGTTCAACGGATTAAGACTATACTCTTTATTTATATTGAAATGAGTCTTAATTATTTAAGATTCATAAGTTCATTAACCATTCCTTTTATGTACTTTATGGTCCTTCAATCAATAAGTGCAAATAAACATGATATGATGCGCGCCATATTTCTCACATATTCATTAGCATTGGATTCTTCTCATCATGAATCAAAAGCCATTTTCGATCCTAACGTCAATACTCATTGCCATCGTGATCGCAAGTACAATCGGCTATACCATCAGTCAGTTCTACAATGTAGAAAAACGCCTCACGGAAACCACCGATGCAATTTTTACCAAAACCGTCGAAGCCAGTTATGACATCATCGATACCACTGTTAATGAATCCCTAAAAAATTACCTTCGCGGCATTGCGTTTTCTATCAAAGAAATGATTGAAATCAGCGATCAAATGAAACTAAATCAATCCAATGTAGAACGTTTTTTAGATCAATTCGTAAAGGTCACACGCGTTGGTAAAAGTGGCTACATCACCATTTTAGACAGCTCCGGCAATCTACTCTCCCACCCTTATTTACATGGTAATGATCTTTCTGAGCACAGCTTTATTCGCCAGCAGCTCAGCCACGAACAAACATTTCTCGAGTATAAATGGCAAAACCCGGGCGAAAAAGAACCCCGTTTAAAGGTTGCCTATTCAATGAAGCTCGATTCAGGTGCTGTGATCAATATTTCAGTTTATAAAGATGAAATGATCGACATTATTGATAAAAATCGACTCAAGCAAAAACTAACACGTTATAACTTTGGTAAAACGGGTTATATCTACGTTGTTGACAGCCACGGGAAATTAATTCTTCACCCAACCAATGAGGGGAAATCAATTCGAACTCTGATTGGCGATAGCACTGATACCTTTATGGCTCAAGCTAAGGCAAAGCCGGAAGGAACTTTCACTTATCCTCTAACAGTGAATGGTAAAACGGTCATGAAAACCGTTGCCTATAAGTATTACCCATATCTTGATTGGATTATTGCCTCAGGTATTTCCCAACATGAGTTAACGAAACCGACGGATCAGTTGTGGAGTGGGCTATCAATGGCCGTGATTAGCTTGCTTTTGGTTATCGGCGTATTAATTCTAGTATTGAATTCTCGTCATCGTCGCTTGATCATGATTGAGCAGAAAGATTTTCTCACTGGGCTGAATAATCGCCGTTGCTTTATGGAACATGCACGCTATCAAGATCTCAAAGATAACTTAACGTACTCTGTGATTATTTTTGACATCGATAAATTTAAGTCGATTAATGATACCTACGGACACCAAATTGGTGATCAAGCTATTTTAGAAACCGCACAAGTTCTGAAGAAATTTGAATCCGAGAGTGTGATTGCTTCTCGTCATGGTGGAGAAGAGTTTGTATTGCTTTTGAAAGAGATGAGCCAACAACAAGCCTTCTTAATTGCAGAATTGATCCGTCATCGCGTATCAGAAATAGCACACATCCCGACTCGCTTCACAATTAGTGCTGGAGTTTACGAAGGAAAATCAGGCACCGATAAAATTAGTGATGCCATTTCTAATGCCGATCACGCCTTGTATCATGCAAAACAAACCGGTCGAAACAAAACAGTAATATACAGCTCTGATTTAGACAAGCAGGTTCACGGCAATAAAAGCTAACGATTATGAGAAAAAGTTCGATCGAGCCAAGCTGAGCACAAACTTAGCCACGGTTGAACTTCCCTCTCAATTTTAAGCCCAGTCCCATCATCCGTTAATGCATTAGCAAGTGAGATGCCATGTGGACCATTCTGGAAAATATGCAGCTCGTACGGCACGTCTTGTGCGTCTAATGCCGCAGCAAATTTAAGGCTATCAGAAGCCGGAACTGATTTATCTTGAGTGGTATGAAATAGAAAAGTTGGTGGTGTATGAGAACCCACATTTTCACTGCAGGTAATGGTTTTAATCATTTCTGCATCATCAAATTTTTCGCTTAGAATCTTCTTTAAATTCTGCTCAATGTTAAGCTTCATCCATTCGGTGGTTATCACTGGATACGCCAACACTAAAGCATTAGGCTTATGTTCTTCACCTTGCACTTTAGCTAATATTTGAAACTCTTCTCTGTTCCACAATGTTCCCACACTGGCCGCCAGATGCCCACCCGCAGAAAAACCTAAAAGCGCGATTTTATCTGGGTGAACATTATAGTGTTCATGCTGTTGGCGTACATGTTTAATAGCTTGAAAAGCATCAATCATTGGCAAAGGAAACGTCGCATACTCTTGGATCGAATAGCGCAGAATAAACACGTTATACCCTTTGGCTAAAAAGGAAAAGGCTATCGGATCCGATTCCCTTTCCGATAGCATACTGTAACCACCACCAGGTAAAATAATCACCGCTGGCAAAGCATTTTGATTCGGAAGTTCATGATGCTTGGGCTGAATATAGCAAGTTAAACTCACTCGCTTATCTTGCGAAAAATACATCACCTCTTGTTGCATGAATCATCCTTAATTAATCAAAATCAGCGTATAACGTCAGTGGGTTTACTGGCATTTCAACTGGCTGCCAACGATCGGTGAAAGTATAACGAGCATACAATAAACCATGATTAGGTTCATAGAAGTCCGAACGTTGAATATCAACCGCTAAGCCAATATACCAGCGTTTACTCACACGTTTCTCCATCGCGGCCTCTAGCGAGTAACCAAAGCCACCACCACTCTCTTTTTCACCTGCTGCTCCATATAACGGATCTTCTTGAGACCAAGAGTTCGAAACGGAGCCTCTCAATATGTATGAGAAATCATTGCCTAAGCGTTGATACCAGTTCACAGGCAGCGACAACGAAAAATATTGTTGTGGGCTATAATAACCGCCATAGCCGTAAGCGTATTCACTTAAGTTTTTATCATAGTGCAAATACATTCCATTCAAGCCAAGACTTAAATGCTTATCGGTGTCACTGATAATTTTCCAATACGTACCACCTAGCAAACCTAAACGCGTATTATCTTCAACATTTTGACCATCCATAAAATGATATTGTAGGCTAGACCAATACCCGACAGGCCCACCAACATCGTAACTGCCACCCAGCTTCACGCCAGTACTCATCACATTACCCCAGTGCTCACCGGCATGGGTGCTATCCTCTTTCAAGCGATTTTCACCATCTTTTGGTGTTAGCGTTGGCACTTCCATACCACCAAATGACAGAGTACTGCTGGTTTCAGAGCGTCGGGAGAAGGTGCTTTTCCAACCAAAGTCACCTAAATCACCAGAAAGATTCAATCCGCCAACCCAAGTTTGAGAATCAAATCCTATTGGCGTTGTGCCGATATCAGCCGACCAAGTTTTGGCTTGCCAACCGACGCCGAATTCAACACCTTTAGATTTAGAATTGAAAGTGGTATCGCTATCCGAACCAGTATCTTTATTAAAATAAGCAAGATCACCAGAATCGAGGGACACCATATCGGTACGGATCAATAAATGCCCATCGTATTCAGGCATCGGAATACTGATTTCAACTGGGATTTGTACCGCCGTATTTTCGTTATCGCGTCCGCTGTAATCAATACCAAACTCAATGTAACCATCATTTCGATTGTTAATGGTATCAATATCAGACTTAACGCCACGCGTTAACCAATTATCTCCAGCTTCATCGTACAGCTGGCGCAAATCTTTTTGTTGAGGTTCAGATACCGCTTGATCTTGATTCGCCATTTGATCGCTTAATAAAGCGCGATAGCCAAGTGATTTTGCCAATTTATAATCATGATTATCCATTGCCACATTCATGCTAGTGCGCAGATCAGACGCGCCAGCATCACTTTTAGTCAAAGTCTGACGACTTAATTCTAACGCTTGCTCGGTTTGACCTTGCTCATTCAATAACCCTGATAACTCTGAAGTTTGATAACCATTTAAGTTCTGACGATTTTGATAAGCGCGCTGTGTCATCTCTTGAGCGGCTGCCTTATTACCATCCGCACGGTAAGCTTCAATTAGCGCGAACTGAGCGGTCACAGCATCATCACTATTGCCTGTTGCAATTGGTAGATATAAGCCTTCTGCTGTGCCGTAATCTTGATTGAACATGGCATATTGAGCAAACAGCATATCGCGTTGTTGGCGATAATCCGCGACCTCATCTACCGTTCCGCTTGGCTCACCTAATTTATTTTTCCAATGATCAAATTCATCGTAGCTTTTCAGGCTAAACAACAAATTGCCATAATCCAACTGCGTTTGATAAGGCCAAGTAGGTTGTGGCGTCAATTTACTCGCATCTTCACGCGAATCACCTTCAAACCCAAGCTTATACTCCATCTCTATAAGACGAACTTCCGCTTGCGGCTGGCCTTGATATTCTGCCAACATTTGATCAATTTTGCCCTTAGCTGCATCAGGATCGGTTTGCATTAAGGCAGATAATTGTTCAAACGCTAAATCGACTTTTAAACGCACCAAATTATTTTGAACTGATTGGCTGCGCTGTTTTGCTGGTATGCCTTGTAATACATTAATAGCTTGGTCTGTTTGCCCATGGCGAGACAAATACAAAGCATAGGCAAATTGAGTCTCAGGATCTTTATTTTGCGACCATTGTTTCATCAATTGATTGGCACGAACCGGATCGCCGGTTGTTTGCAACGCATCGGCAATATCGGCTCTATCCCATGGCGAAGTTGGCGGGTTTTTAAGTAACTCATTTAATTTAATGGTTGCAACATAGTTATCACCAACGGCTAGCGCTTGGTGTACATCCGCCAACAATGCTGCGCTGTATAATCCGGAGATTTTATCTTGTACGATCCTACGCTGTGCGGGCGTATAACCCTGAGCAAATTTATAAGCGGCCATATCGCCTTTTTGCTCAACTCGAATATCCATACGACCACGTAATGCGGTTTCATTTAATGGCTCTTGTTTGAGCGCCATCAGGTAATGCTTATCCGCTTGAGAATACTGTTTTTGAGCCAAGGCCAATTCTGCTAACGAGTTATACGCATAAGGGTTTTCTGGTTTTAAAGTAACCGAAGCTTGGTATTGTTTTTTGGCTTGAGCATATTGCCCTTTTTTCATGAAGCGATCACCTTCATCAAGGTTTGCCCAATAAGCCGATGCTGCGATTAATGAATTCCATTTATCGGTGTAACGTTTATCTGGATCGTATTGTTTTGCTTTCTTAAAGTATTCGACTGCCAGTGTTTGTCGGCCAGTTTTCATGTACACAAAACCCAAGCCGCCTAAGATTTCAGTATCATGTGGTCGAGTGGATAAAGCGGTCACTAATTTTGGTTCGGCAGCGACATAGCGATCAGCATCCACTAAAGCTAGGCCGTCCAACTTCGCCATATAAGTTGGATCTTTACGTAATTCAGTTTCTTTGATTAGGCGCTTTTTCGCATCCGCATACGCATTCACAAATTCTTGATTTCCCGGCATGTAGCCAGACAAAATGGCATATTGTTTAACGACATCTTTGGTAATGTAATTATCATTTAAACTCGATAGCCATAACTGTGCTGCGGTACCACTGGTTGTAGGGTTCAAGGTCAACTGTTGAACCATTTCTAGGCCAGCAGCATCCGAAGGATCATCATTCAGGGTATGAGTCGCCCAAGCTAATTGAAAGTCAGGCACTCCTGGGTAATCTTTGTTCAGCTGAACCAAACCGTCTTGAACTTTTTGCCAATTATCAGAATCTTTATCTTCTAATAATAAATATTCTAGTTTCATCGATGGCGTTGGCATTCCATCCGGGAAAATTTTGTCGTAGATTTTTAATGCTTCTACATTCCGCCCAGAACGCGACATTAATTGGGCTTGTTGATAATCGCTACGATTGGTCGAATATATTGATAAATAGGACGCTAGCTGTTTTGTCTCCCGAGCGTCCGGTGCTTGAGATTGCATTTTTTTGAGTAGTTCTTGCGCTTTATCAATATGCTTACTTGCAGACAAATACAAGGCTTGGTACTTCAAGCCTTGTAAGTTATTAGGCGAAATAGCAAATAACCGCTGTAAGGTCGCATCCGTGATATCCGCACGGTGCAATAATTGCGCATAAACCAATTGATTGACGAGCCACTCTTTAGAGTTCACTGCTGACAAATCGGTTGAAAACTGAAAAGTTTGGTACGTAATAACTGAAGCGGGCATCGAATCTAACGCCTGCACATTTTCAACATGCCCCATGCAAGATAGAGCAATACTCGTGGCAAGTATCGAACGGATGGGGAATAACTCACGAACAGGCAACATCAAGCTGCCTGTCGGTTTTTTGAACATGTTGACTATTTTTGACATGAAGCAACCCAATCCGGTGTCACTTTTCCTGTCGCATCAAACTGATAACGACCATTGTGCCAACCTTGAGCAAATAATGTTAAAACGCTCTGGTAATAACTGCCTTTTTCAATGCTCGATAAATTGTCTTTGGTTCTACTGGCAAATTGTTGTGCTAATTCAGTTTGACCTGAAGCTTGGAGCAAAGGGATCACTGCAGCGGTAAGTCCAACTCCCGCATTGCCTTTGTAACTCCCCGCAATCGTATCGAATGTTTCTGGCATGGCATTTGTTTTCTTTAACACATCCACTAATGGCTGCATTGTTGAGATTAATGCTTTCTTATATGGGCTGTTTTCTGGCAACATCCCTACCCATAAATAAGTTCGGATTGCGTTATAGCTACCAACGCCTTGCGTGGCATCATCGGTTTGAATACCCATTGGTGTCATTTCAACCCAGTCAGGACTAAAGCCCTCTGGCATGCTTTCCAATAACAATTTGTTGCTGCTTGTAATGAGATCTTTCCATTGGTAGTCCGGATACAAATCTTGCATACGAACTAGCAACTGTAACGGAACATAACTTGGGTTTAAGCGAACATGGTTGTCACCGAGTACAAAACCGGTACGTCCCGGCAGTAATACCGTTCCATAATTATCCACATGCGCAGTTTCTTCCTTTAAAATACGTGCAGCTAAAGAATGACCAAGCGTTTGATAATAATAGTTATTCCATAACCGCCCTGCTTCTACCAAGCTATAAGCAATCCACAAATCAGAATCAGAAGCAGTATTGGTATCCAACACCCCTTGCTCATCAGAAGGCAAAGTACCCCATAACCAAGCAGGCAAGCGAGCAGTAAGATCGCCACCCGACAAGTTTTTCTCTGTCCAATTCAACATTTGCTCAAACGCTTTCTGATCATTGGCAATCAATGCAAAGAACAAACCATAAGATTGCCCTTCCGACGTAGTAATACTACGTGGGTCACTGCTATCAATCACGCGGCCATTTTGAACATAATTCTTCTTAAAGCTTTGCCACATCGGCCATTGGCATTGCTTGGCAGAAGCGACCATACGCGCTTGTTTTGAGCTTTGAGATACAAGTTGAGCTTGTTGTGAAGAAGCAGCTTGTGACACTGATTTATCTTGGCTCTCAGATTCTGCTTGTACCGCTATTGGGGCGAGCAACAAGCTAGCTAATAAAACGCTTGAGTATTTCATTAGTCTTCTTCCTTAATTTCAATACGACGGCTCGCAATGCGGCGTAAGATACGCCATAGCGCAATCGTCACAAGTACCACTAAGAAAAGTGACGCTAATGCCATCAATTCTGGATGTTGTGAGAAGTGATACATGATCAACTGCCAAATAGGTAAGCTACCCACATAATAATGATCACCGACATTAAAGCTCGCCACACTGTTGTCTCGAATACTCACCACCGAACCAAACATGGCATCTACTTTGCCAGAATCATTCAAGGCTTTATTGACCAAGCCTAAAGATTGCGGCGAATCACCCAGTATATTCACTACCGTGCGATGTGGATTAAATGGTGATTGGTGACTCGTTATGGCTGCAAAATTACCGGTCGCAGCCACTTCCACCAGATCAGCAGGTTGTGGCGCATCCGTAGAAGGATTAACCCAGTTCTTACCTTGTTGCTTTTCATTTTTACTTGGCAGTTGGCTATAACGAAGACCATCTTTAAGTAACATATTCGGGGTATGATCTTTTGAAACATCTTTTAGATCAGGCATGACTCCAATGGCTAAAATATCTTTATTTGCCAACTTAGCTTTCGACCAATCACTTGAAACTTCAACATTCATTGCCGGATAACCAGTATCTGCCCCAAATTTACCCATCATATCGACGAAGGTTTCAATTTCACCGCGAGTTGGTTTAGCCGGTAATACGGCAACCGTTTCTGATAAATCCGCCATTCGTGTGAATGGGAAACCAGAATTGGCAAACGCGCGCATATTGGGCATTTCAATGTAATGCGGGAAGCCAGAAAAATCGATTTTAGAGTTACCATCTATCGTCGCGTATTGCTTACTGGGTTGTGTCGTTTGACAAACCGATGAGCCCGCAACGGAAGAAGAAAAACCAAATTCAAATTTTAAATCATTACGACTGCCAACTTTAAATGCAGGAATACGAACTTTATCACCGTCTCCTAATACCCCATCATCCAGTAGAGGGACACGTAAACGCGTCGAGTGATTAGATTCACCTTTCGTGTTTAAGTTAAACGCTTGAACAAATTGGTTATTAATACTCAAGCTCATACGTGAACCAGAAGTATCCGTTTGCGGTGGTGAATAACGGTATGACAGATCAAACGGGATACCGCGGCTTTGCCAAGTAAACAAGTCCGGTGGTAATCGGAAACTGACCGACATTGGCGGTGGAGTTTGCCCTTCGACTTGTAAGCTACTTTGATCTTTCACCATTTCGGATAATGCAACTGGACGAGAGGTACTGATCCAATTCGGTGCATCATAAGGTTTGCGTGGCTCAATTTGTGCCATGCGGGTAATTTTAGCAATAGGGCCTGTTAATAAATGTTGACCAAATGCTAAACCTTTCACCGCTTGGGTGAGATCTTTGCTGTCACGTCCACTTATAACCAATAACTTCACATAAGGCTTCGTTGGGTGAGAGATCACTTGCAAATAAGGGCCATCTGCATCGGGATAGTCTTTTAAGAATTCAGGCTTATTATCATTGGTCACGAATACAATCGCATTTGAATCCGGTGCTTTATCTCGGATCACAGGAAAGCTCGTGGTACGCCATTGTGCTAACGAGCCAAAGTATGACGAGGCAATACCCGCCGCCTTCACTTCATTCAGATCGACGTTTTTCCCCATCACAATAGGTAGATTTAAAGGATTGGTATCACGATCATCAAAAAATGGAGCCGGTAGTAAACTCAAATCATTATTCAGCTGTGTTTTTTGAACTTTCAGCGTGACTTTACTTTCTTGGCTTATCTCTGCCCAAATACTCGCATCATTGGGATTACCACACGTTTCACTTGCATTACCAATCAGCTCAAAACGCATTTGGTTATAATTGCTAAATAAACGTGGGTCTAAAGGAATGACCGCTTTTACACGTTTTCCTTGCGTACCATCGGTGATCGACACCACGCCCATCAATTCATTATTGAAATACACTTTCATGTGCGAAACGACCGACAACAAAGCCGGAGATGGAATAAAATCGAACGATAGTGTCGCTTGTGAGATGATTTCATCTAACCGTGAGCCAAATCCAACATAAACTTGGCTTTCACTGCCTTGCATGCGAATCGAGCTTGGGTAACCAAGTTGATTGAACTTTAAGGTTCTTTCTTGCACTTCAGGGGAAATCTTAGGGGTTGCCATCTCAGCTTGATCAGACCCAGCCTGATCCGCAGCAGTTTGATCGCCCATTGGCGCACTGCTCGTTGCCGCAGAAGTCGTTGCAGTTGGCATAGTCGCCTTAGCAGAAGCGAGTGTCGTGGCAGGAGCATCTGGTGAAGGTGCGGATGGATCCGCCGCCAACACACTGCTTGAAAATATAACGCTGCCACACCCTAAACTTACCGCATAGGCAAGCATTTTAACTTTATTGTTCATCCACATATTATTCGCTCTTTAATTGTGCATTTTGTGGTTTTAATGAATAAATCACGCGCCAAACTTCGGCTACCGCTTTGCTAAACGCACGAATATAAATTGGCCCATTAAATAAAATTCGACGGTACCCTTCTGCACCGATTTGCAAGACTCGGTACATACTTAATAATGGTTTATCGGTTTTGTAATCACTTTGCCATTGCGCCCAAGTATCGGCTCGGGCAAAGGTACATTGAACATAATCAATTTGTTGTTGAGTATCTAAATCCATTAATTTCAAACCAATGACTTTATCTTGACTATAGACGACCTGCATCGGGAAGACATACGACTGCCCTCCTCGTTGCAATACCACACCTAATTGATGACCAAATTCAATATTGGCTGATTCAGGAAGCTCAACACGAACACCGCCCAATGAGAAATCTTTCATCTCACAGCAAATCATATGCCCCGATTTCAACCTTAGGCTCATCGGGATACTGACACTGACTCGGTGATTTTTACGTACTTGCTTAGCTTCTTCCGCTACCGCAACCGCACCACCTAAAATCAACAAGTTATAAAACACCCAAAACAGGTTGACCACAACACTGCCAATTTCGTCACTTGGCCCATAAAATAAACGGTAAACACCAAATGCAACGCCTAATACGTTTAAGAAGACCAGAGCAAGATAAGGTGTCGAGATCCCCCAATCATAGTGCTCTTCTTCAATTAACCCGCCCTTTGCCGTCACATTAAACGTACCTTTATGAGGTGCAAATAACGCCACCGTCGTTGGTCTTGCGATGTACCAAGATAGTACTGTTTCATATACTTCACCCCAGAAGGAATGACGGTAACTACCTTGCATACGCGAGTTAGTCATACTCGAATGCACCATGTGAGGTAATACGTATAAAATGATCGCCAGTGCAGGAGCAAAAATAATATAGGTGTGCAGAAGTAGGAATGCTAAAGGAGCAAGCAAATAAATAATGCGCGGAATTCCCGACAAAAAGTGCAACATGGCATTGGCATAACATAACCGTTGTTGCCACTTTAGTCCTTTGCCGGTAAATGGGTTATCAACCCTAAATATTTGCGCCATCCCCCTCGCCCAACGAATACGCTGACCGATATGAGCAGATAAAGTTTCCGTCGCTAAGCCGGCTGATAACGGTTTACGAAGATAAGCTGAACGGTAGCCTAAACGATGCATACGCAATGACGTGTGTGCATCTTCGGTCACCGTTTCAACCGCAATACCCCCCACCGCTTCTAATGGTTCTCGGCGAATAACCGCACAAGAACCACAGAAAAAAGTACTGTCCCACAAGTCATTACCATCTTGGATCAAGCCATAGAACAAATTACCTTCGTTTGGCACATCCCTAAAGTTTGATAAGTTTCTCTCAAATGGATCAGGAGAAAAGAAATGGTGCGGAGTTTGAATCATCGCCAATTTCGGATCTTTAATGAACCAGCCCATACTGATCTGGAAAAAAGCACGAGTTGGAATATGGTCACAATCGAAGATAGCAACAAACTCACCAGAAGTTTGCTTCAAGGCATAGTTTATATTACCTGCCTTCGCGTGATTATTCAGTGGCCTGCGGATATAACCGACGCCAGCCTCTTTGGCAAAATCACGAAAGCTATCGCGCTTACCATCATCTAAAATAAAGATATTAATTTTATCACTCGGCCAATCGACCCCAAGCGCAGCATAAACCGTAGCGCGAACGACATCTAAATCTTCATTATAAGTTGGGATCATTAAATCAATGGTTGGCCATTCTTCTTCATTGTCTGGCATTGCCACAGGTTTACGATTTAACGGCCAAATGTTTTGGAAATAGCCTAGCATCAAAACCAACCAAGAATAACTCTCAGCAATTAACAAAATTACACCTAAAAATAAGGCGAGAGGATCGTCATAATTCAACGTTGAGGTCATTCGCCACCATAGATAACGGCAAGAGACCGTAACCGATAAAACGATCATCAACATGGTAGCAAAACGACCCACAATTTTTCTGAACATCATGGACATTGCCCAAAGCACTGCAATGAAAAATGCTTGAGCCATTAAGCTAAATGGAACGGTAAAACAAAAAACAGCCAAAGCAACAGTGAACGCAACTAACACCACATTAACGGTAAAGCCCATTTTGCCTTTAATAGAGGCGCCATGATTCACTTTTACCGACGTAGCATAAGCCATGTCTTCGGCCTTTTTCTCTAACCAATGCGTCCACTTCATAAACAGATTCAGTGGTAAGTAGAACACATCTTTAATTTTAGACAGCAGCCACACAATTATAGCTAACACTGAAATTGGCTTTTTATCGGATCGATTTTGTTGCACCAAAACCACCCACACCGCTTGGATTAGAAAGCGAATGGGATCCAAAAAGCCAGGTCGCGCTAAATCAATATTAGGGAATAAGAAATACGGTATTTTCCAACTCTTAACGCCAAAAACACTCGGTTTAAAAACAATAAAAGAAAAGACAAACCAAAGGGAAAGAATAAGCTTACCAAATTTAGATGCAGGGTACTCTCCTGCATAAAAATTAAGTTGTTCGCGAAACTGCCGGAACAGATAAGGCTGGAAAAATAAGGATAACCAGCTAAACATTAGAGCTTACCGATTGAGCTTGATTTAAATGCGACAAACACCAAAAAGCAAGCGAGTGATAATCTTGAGCTGCCTGACTGTAGGGTGCACCTTCCAGTACAGACGCTAAATTCGCTACCGATTCTGCGATTGCGGTATCATCATGCATCAACACTGGAATAAGCGTACGTTCGTATTCATTCTGCATAACAAGCTGCATATCTCGGCTGATAGGACTAGCAGGCTGAAAACCATTAATTAATAACCTAGGTTGGCACATTTTCAGCAGATTTTGGTAATGACGACCTTGTTGTAAAGAAAGGTAGCTTTGAATGTCGGTTCGAGTGACGCAAACCACCAAATCCGCCTCTTCTAACAATGGAAAATGAAAGGAATCCAAAGACGATACTTCTGGCAATAATATGATTTGCCAATTCTCTTTCACTTTCATAGAAGCATTTGGCAAAGTAAAACTTTCCACCAAAGTTCTAGGATGTTGCTGTAAATCGGCAAGCGCTAATTGATATTGATCATCACTCACCTGACCAAAAGGCACGAATGCAATTTGTCGACTATTTTGATAACCCGCTTGCTGCCAGGTTTCTCCATCGAGCTTACGCACTATCCAGCCGTCAGTATTACTTGGTTCCATACAAAAATGTAACCGCATCAAATTCGCTGGATTCGCATCAATCGCGTGGGCTTGTTGATCAATCGAATGAAATGCCATAGTTAAATTAGCAGCAACGGTTGTTGCCCCAACACCACCTCGAATGCCCGTAATCACAATGCGCTTCATCGCTAAGAACCTTTTACATTATCAATAATGGTTTGGACTTTTTTTAGGTCGTCGTTATTTTCATCCGCTGCATTAGTCTGGCTTGACGAGCTTTTTAGTGCTTGCCATTTTTGTTTAGTTTTATAATAACGCTCTTTCTCAGACAGCTCTTTATACTTAGGATCGCTAACTTCATAAGCATCAAATAAACTGCTAATGTCTTTACTTAGTTTTTTGGGACTTAGTTCTTGGGACATATAAACTCAATTTTAAAGGATCAATAAAATGAAGGTGAGGTGCAGTTTCTTTTAA